>NZ_JBVYOI010000010.1:0-164199 GCF_056120345.1 Paenibacillus sp. sgz302114 | reverse complement strand
TCAAGGAACAAACTTGCTTATTTCTCGTCCCAGCCTCTCGGCCGGAATTAGAATATATCATACATCGAAACTTAATTGCAAGCTTTATTTTTCAACTTGTTTTCGTTTCGACCACCGCGTCATCGTGTATGTCTCAGCGGCAGAAATAGAATATAACACGACTTGATTCGACTTGGCAAGCCTTTTCTCAAAAAAGTTTGGAGGCGCCTTAGGCACCTCCTATTGCTCCCTATGCTGCTTAATCAAGTCTAACTTCAACTGCCATGCTGCAACGCTAATATTCACGCGATACATCTCTGGATTCAGCTTGCGGAGATACTGCGGCCAGAACTGGCTTAACTGTTGCTTGTGATAAGCTCGAACAGCATCTAGCTCCGGCACATCATAAACAAGCTCACCGCCCTGGAAGATACTCCGCAGCAGAGGAACAGCCTCATACTTATCAATAACGGTTGGCATATAGGGATGAAGAGGATCATAAAGCTGAATGGGCTCGCCGCGTCCCACCGCCAGTTCCTCGCGGAGTGTAATATAGTCGCCGTCAGCCATTCCACTCTCTCGGTTGATGATGCGGTACACTTCCTTGATGCCGGGGGTGCTTACTTTCTCGGGATTGCCTGAAATCTTAATAACCGGTATGAATGCTCCATCTTGCTCCCGAGCGACAAGCTTATAAACTCCGCCGAGCGAAGGCTGATCGCCTGCCGTGATGAGCTGCGTCCCGACACCCCATACATCTATCCGCGCTCCTTGCGCTTTTAAGTTGAATATAATATTTTCGTCCAAGTCATTCGATGCGACAATCTTCACATACGGCAAACCCGCTTCATCCAGCATCGCCCGTGCGCGCTGAGACAGATACGTCAAGTCGCCGCTGTCCAGCCGGATGGCATTCATCCGCTTGCCCTGCTGCTCCAGCATATGTCCGATGCGAATGGCATTCGGCACACCGCTTCGCAGAGTATCGTACGTATCGACGAGCAGCGTTACTTGATCGGGAAGCACCTCCGCATATTTGCGGAAGGCTTCCTCTTCAGTCTCGTGGCCTTGCACCCAAGCGTGCGCATGCGTGCCTTTGGTTGGTATATGAAACAGCATGCCAGCACGCATATTGGAAGTCGCGTGAAAGCCAGCTATATAAGCTGCCCGCGCGCCCCAGATCGCTGCATCCGCTTCCTGCGCCCGCCGTGTGCCGAATTCGAGCAGCACATCATCGCCTACAACCTGCTTAATTCGCGAAGCTTTTGTCGCGATCAGCGTTTGGAAGTTGACGAAATTAAGCAGCGCCGTCTCAATCAGTTGCGCCTCGAATACCCTCGCCTCAACGCGAATTAGCGGTTCATTCGGGAAGACAATCGTCCCTTCCGGGACGGCGTCCAAGTTACCCGTAAACTTGAACTCGCGGAGCAGCTGTAGAAACTCTTCCTTGTAATTCTCCTCTTGCTCCCTCAGGTAGGCGATCTCCTCTTCACCGAAATGGAGCCCTTCAATATAGGCAATCGCACGCGCAAGCCCTGCTGCTACCGCGAAGCCGTTGCCAAATGGCAGCTTGCGGAAGTATAGCTCGAACACTGCACGATCATTAAGCGAGTCTAGCATCCAATGCGCGTACATCATATTGATCTGATATTTATCCGTGTGAAGAGTCAGATTATCGTAGCCCATCCACCTTACCCCTTCCACCACTCGTCATAGACGGTAACCGGCCCGCGCCGTTTGTGTTCCGTCGCTCTATAGCGCGCTTCGATTCGATCGCTCAGTTCCTCAGGCAATGTCACGCCTTCCAAGTAGTCATCCAGATTCTCATAGCTCATGCCGAGCGCCTCTTCATCCGGCAAGCCTGGCTTCAGATCTTCCAGATCGGCAGTTGGCTTCTTCATATAAAGATGCTCCGGGCATCCCAGCGACTTCAGCACCGCCCTGCCCTGCCGTTTATTAAGTCCAAAGATCGGAGCCATATCGCAGGCGCCGTCGCCATGCTTCGTATAGAATCCTGTGATCGCCTCGGCCGCATGGTCGGTTCCGAGCACCAGCAGCCCATAGTGGGCAGCGATATCATACTGCGCTTTCATTCGCTCCCGCGCTTTCACGTTTCCTTTGTGGAAGTCTCCAAGCTTCTCGCCCGTAGCTACGGCAAACTGCTCAACCGCCGCGTCCACCGCTGGCTTCACATTTACAGTCACCGTACGAGTCGGGGCGATAAACGTAATGGCATCCTGCGCGTCCGATTCATCCTGCTGCACGCCATAAGGCAGCCGCACCGCTATGAAGCTCACTTGATCCGTATGTTCTGCATTCCACTCCTCTACCGCCAGCTGCGCGAGCTTGCCCGCAAGCGTGGAATCTTGCCCGCCGGAGATGCCTAGCACGAAGCCTCGAGCCTTCGTACGCTTCAAATATGCTTTCATAAACTCCACTCGATTGCGCGCTTCCTCGGCTGCATGAATTTGAGGCTTTACTTTGAGATCCGCTATGATTTGTTTCTGCATCGTCGTAGCCATCGTTACTTACATCTCCTTCATATCACGAAATAGGTTGATTGTTCTTCAGAAGCACTGCGCCAAGTGAGCCGGTAAAATGCTGCAGCGCCCATTCATGGCCCTGCGGATTAAACGAGGCAACGCTATCAGCATGAACAGCAATTTGAAAGCTGCGGTTATAGGCATCCACCGCCGTGTGCAGCACACATATATCCGTACATACGCCGACGAGGTGAAGCTCCGTTATTCCTCGCATCCGAAGCTGCAGCTCCAAATCTGTTCCGCAAAATGCGCTATATCTAGTTTTGTCCATCCAATAGATACTTTCATGCTCCGCTTCGTAAACATCGCTCAGCTTGCCGAACAGTTCCCGCCCCGGCGTGCCTTCGATATTGTGGGGAGGAAACAGCTTGTGCTCAGGATGCAACGCCTCATGCTCATAATGAAGGTCAACCGCCATCACGACAAAATCCCCTTGCCGGACAAACAGCTGCGTCAGCTCGGCAATGCGGTCTTCAATGGCAATTGCAGGCTCCCCGCAAGGCAGCTTCCCCGTTACAAAATCAACCGTGTAATCAATGACGATCAATGCTTTCATCGTGCCCACCATCCTCATTTTAATAATCATGTCACTATGACATTATTAAACTGGATAAAAGAATGCCTAGCTGTATATAGACAGCTGAGGCAGAAAATCCGTGAAACGGTACAGTTGGGCTGCGCGCTGCGAGTAGCGGTTCGATAGCTTCAGCTCACCGCGTGAATCTCGCACTTCTTCAATGATGCCCTTGCGGCTCTGCGTTGATGTGATTTTGCGGATAAAGTTGCGTTCCACGAACTCTGGCACGACAGCCTCGATTACTTGATACAGCTCGCCAATCGTAAACTCCTCAGGGAGAAACTCGCGGGCAATCGTCGTGGTCAGCATCTGATGCCGAATTCGGTTCAGCGCATCTTGCAAAATAAGCTCGTGGTCAAAAGCAAGATTCATGGCGAGCGCCTCACTCACCGGAAACAGCCGTACGTCAGCAGCATCATCGGCGGCTCTGCGGCCCGCAAGATAGCTCTCGTGCACGAGTGCCACGAACGCATGTGAAATAATCCAGCCCCGCGGATCACGCCCCGGCTCGCTGTAAACGTTCAAGTACTCGATATGAACGTCTTCAACGCCCGTCTCTTCTTGCAGCTCCCGCTTCGCGCTTTCCATAATCGTCTCGGTATCTTTGGAGAATCCGCCTGGCAGCGCCCATTGCCCTGCGAATGGCCATCCTTTGCGCTCAATCAGCAGCACTTCGAGCTGCCTCGTCGGAAGCGACTTCTTCACTCTATTGCGGACCTGAGATGTAATTGTAAAGATGACGATATCGGCAGGCGCGCCGTCCGGCGTCCGATATTTGCTTGGTGAATACGTAGCTGCGTCGTCTAGCGGTTCGTTCAAGTGGGATCACCTTACCTGCTCGTTTTTCTTATATTGTCATTATGACATTATTAAAAGTTTTGTCAAGCGCTTATATGCCTAGGGCAAGTATGTTACGATTACGTTTGGCAAAAATGCATATTATCTACATCAGGAGGCTCTATACCGTTGTCCAAAATCATCCAAGTCCATGAACGACCATCGCTGCTTGCCAGCGTCCCGCTCAGCCTGCAGCATCTCTTCGCGATGTTCGGCTCCACAGTGCTCGTACCTATTCTGTTCAAAGTCGATCCGTCGACCATTCTGCTTATGAACGGGATCGGAACGCTGCTCTATCTGCTCATTACGAACTTCAAAATACCCGCTTACCTGGGCTCAAGCTTCGCCTTTCTCTCCCCGGTATTCGTTGTGCTGAACTCCAAAGGCGGTTATTCTGCTGCGCTTGGCGGCTTTATTATTGTCGGGATTATTTTTACACTAATCGCTCTCCTTATTAAAGTGGCCGGAACAAGCTGGATCGACGTCGTCTTTCCCCCTGCTGCGATGGGCGCAATCGTTGCAGTTATCGGGCTTGAGCTCGTGCCGGTCGCTGCGCAGATGGCAGGCTTCATCGCCAGCTCCGATGCTCCTGCAGATTGGTCGCCTGATGCGACGACACTGACTGTATCCATCGTTACACTCAGTATTGGAGTTGTCGGTTCCGTCCTGTTCCGCGGCTTCCTTCGGGTAATTCCGATTCTGATCGCAATCATCGTCGGTTATGTGCTTGCTTGTATTCTCGGCGTCGTTGATGTGAAAGCAGCGCTCAGCGCAGCACCTTGGTTCAGCGCTCCTACGTTTTATAAGCCGACCTTCGACTGGACCAGCATCGCCATTATTGCGCCTGCCGCGCTTGTCGTTGTCGCTGAGCATATCGGGCATCTCATCGTTACCAGCAATATTGTCGAGAAGGATCTCACGAAGGATCCGGGTCTCAGCAAATCGCTGCTCGGCAATGGCATCTCGACCATTATTTCCGGCTTCGCAGGCTCTACGCCGAACACGACGTATGGCGAAAATATCGGCGTTATGGCGATCAGCCGAGTGTACTCGGTATGGGTCGTGGGTGGCGCGGCTTGCCTAGCGATCGTGCTTTCTTTTGTCGGGAAGCTGTCTGCACTCATTCAAACGATTCCACAGCCGGTTATGGGCGGCGTGTCTCTGCTCTTGTTCGGCGTTATCGCCGCTTCCGGTCTGCGGATGCTTGTTGAGACGAAGGTTAATTATTCGAAGCCGGCGAATTTGATGCTGACGACGATTGTGCTTGTGATCGGACTGAGCGGCGCTACGCTGAAAATGGGCAATTTCGAGCTGAAAGGGATGGCGCTGGCGACAGTTGCCGCTATCGTGCTTAGCTTGTTCCTGAAGCTGATCGAAGTGCTGCGCTTAACGGAAGAAGAATAATAAAAAGACTCAGACCCTTTTGCGATAAGGGTACTGAGTCTTTTTTGTGTTAAGTTAGCGAGGGCGTCAACTGACGCAGCTTGCGCTCGAATTCGACAAGCGAAGCGGCTGCAGCGCCGCAGCCCCAATCGAAGATCGTAAATTCGCCCAGCCCTTCAACCGCCGATCCGTCATGATGGTTGAAGTTCTCCATATGGAAACCGTAATCTCGCTCGTCTAACTGCGGATGAACGCGTTCGTACTTCGCCTTTACAACCGGATTGAGCGGGCAGTACATCATATAGAAGGAGGACTTCATCGCCCAGAGCGCTCTCGCCTTGTATCTGCTGTTGCCCGTTACGCGGTAATAATCGAGATAAGTAAGCGCAAAGAGGCTTTGCCGCGCATCATTCCACTCGTCATCCGAAGTCATGACCCCGAATCCGCCGATTGCCGGCACCTCGATGAACGGCGGCTGCCAGATCTGCTGGAAGAACGATGCTTCGGCGAGCACCTGCTCTCCAGCATCCAGCCAACGCGCCGTGCCCGTTGCTTCATACAAATCCTTGAACGCTTCCGCCGTCCAGTACATGCCGAAATTACACTGGTTGTAAAGCCCGCTTCGCGCATCCAGCACGCCGAACTGCTTGCCTTCCCATTGCCTCGAGCAGGACCAGTATGTCTCGAAGTCCTCCCAGCGTCCCTTCTGAACGACGTCGCGCAGCACCATCTCCGCCGCCTGCTCGGCAGCAGCAATGTAGCGAGCATCTGCTTCTATGCCGTGCAGCAGGGTCAGAAGCATGATGTGCATGGAAGTCTCGGGACTCTCCAGCAAGTAAGGGGAGATGTCCGAGGTGACCGGATTCACCCATGCCGGGAAGCCGCCGCTTTCAAGCTGAAGCTCAAGCAGGCGGTTCACATAATTACGCACATAAGGCAAAATCCGCTCATCCGCGTATACATCTTGGTACCACTTCAGCATCCAATAGCACGTCCAAGATGCATCGAGCAGATGCACGAAGCCATCATGTCCATCCGGACGACGAGGCGCGGACATGTACCAGCGGCCGGACTCCCAGCTGTTGTCTTCCCCTGCTTTGAAATAACTCGGGAAAAGTCCGTTCTCCTGCGGAGCACTCAGCGCGAAGTTAAGCGCTTTCTCCGATTTCGCTACCCAGTCCTCGCGGCTGTGAGTTCGCCCCCATTGCGCGTAGCCGTACGCAGTTCGCAGACCGCAGAACCACGCTTGATTCCAGAGGCTCTTCGGCTCTCGCCACTGGTCTTCCTCGCCAAGTCCTGGCTTCTGCCGGGCACGGACGATAAATACGACACCGCCGACCTCTTCGCCGCTGCTGAGCGTAAACTCTTGCCAAGTGACGTCCTTCCAACGGTCGAGTGCCCAGCTATAGGCGTATTCCGCGTAAGGTTTGAGCCCTTCGATGACATCAAGCTCCTGCTCGGCAGGCATCTTGGCTTCGACGGCAAAAGTATTCCATAAAAACTGCTCCACGCAGCGGTAGTCTTTGTCTCTAGCGTCTGCTTGTTTCGCCCACTCCGCGAGATAGAATCGGAATACGAGCGGTTCTTTTATCAAAATCGATGTTGGGGTCAGGTTGTGATATACATGCCCTGTTTCCTCATAGCTGCAAAGGCCATACATGAGCGAGTGATCCTGCAGCGTATAATCCATCACATGCGGGATGCGGCGGTCCTGCTCAATTGCCGTCAGATCTGGCACGAATGCGGCCATTCGCTCAGCGTTCTCGAAGATAATTGCGGGTGAACGGAACATGTTGTCCCCGATAACCATATTATCCTTAGGCGCAAGCTGCGGTTTCCACACGCAGGTCTGATCCGCTGCAATCGGCATCGTAAACTGGACGCCGCTTATCGCGAGCTCAGCTTGCTTAGGTGTGATTCGCACTTCAGCTTTATAGCAGCTTGTTGTCTGCGAAGCCGCATGAGGCTGAATGGAG
Source organism: Paenibacillus sp. sgz302114 (assembly GCF_056120345.1). Classification (NCBI taxonomy): domain Bacteria; kingdom Bacillati; phylum Bacillota; class Bacilli; order Caryophanales; family Paenibacillaceae; genus Paenibacillus; species Paenibacillus sp. sgz302114. Next base: position 156,904 of record NZ_JBVYOI010000010.1, on the reverse strand, counting down.
AGCTCGATCCGCACCTCAGGTAGATCGGCTGTATAGCTTGCTGTCTCGGATGAATCATCAGTGCTTGTACGTACGAGCTTATGACTGTTCCATTGATGCTGCGTGAACCATTTAATCCCTAACCCTTGCTGAAGCCAGCTTGCCATGAAAATCTTCATCCTCTCGCCGGAAACACGGTAATTTGGAATGCTTGTGCTATGCAACATACTGCTTCTACTAGTATAGCATGGGAGATTCCGGTGAGTAATGGACGATTATGGACTAAAACACAAGCGAAGCGCGGAGCTTCACACCGTACTCGAGATAGCCTTTGAGGCAAGTGAGCATATAGGTCCAGCCTTCTTTGTTGCCAATCATGTCTTGGCGAAGCTGATCGCTGTCTGTACTCGCGTCGAAGCCTTCTTCGGTAACCTCGACTACGGTGGTGGACGATTGCTCCGGATGCAGCTTTATCGTAACGAGATTTCCTCCGTCTTCGCCGCCCCAGCGGTATACGATTCGCTCGTTCTCCACGAGCTCGGCAACGTAAATCGGCACCTCGGCATTGTATTCCTCGTAGCGCCAGATGAACGTCTTGCCTTGTTCTAATCGGCCTGACCCTGCGAACCAGAACTGAACGAGCTTGTCCGGGTCGGCGAACGCATCGAAGACGTCTGCAGCAGACTTGTTGATGCGTATCTTGGTTACGTTGGTTAAGTTATTCGTCATTGTCGCGGAACACTCGCTTTCTTTAACAGGATTATAGGGATACAGGCGGCAATATGCTTCCGGTTTCGAGCAGAGTCTTCAGGTTGCTAAGAATCGCTGGCCAACCATTGTTGAGTCCTTCGAAGGTGTCGTCGCGTTCAACGATATCCGAAGGAATTAGATTCTCGTGCTTCAGCGTCAGCTTCACGGTGCCGTTCATCGGCACGAGCAGGAACGTTACTTGCGATGGCTCTGCGCGCCCGGACTTGTCCGTCACATAGTTCCAAGTGAACGACAGCACCCGGTAAGGCTCGCATTTGATGATTGTCCCGTAATCCGTCACTTCCCCATCACGCGAGTAGGTCACCGAAGACCCTTCCTTCCAATCAGACTCAATACGACTTCCGAAAAAGTACTGCTCTGTAAACTCGCTGCTCGTCAGCGCCTCCCACAGCTTCTCCGGCGAGGTCGCAATGTACGTCGTGTAAACAAAGGATTTAGTCGTTGTCATGGCTTTGAACATGATCCTCCTCAAGTTTTCTTTTCAGCTGCTGCAAAATGTTTACCCGGTGTTGGTCGAATTTGCTGATCCAGCGGTCATAAATGTCTCCAAGCGGCGCGGCGTTGAGGTAATGCAGCTTATTGCGCCCCTGCCGCTCGGTTACGACAAGCTGGGCCTCTTCTAGGATAGAGAGATGCTTCGTTACCGATTGCCTCGTCATGTCGAGATGCTCGCAGAGCTCGGTCAAGGTTTGTCCATTGTGTTTGAAAAGCTCGTCGAGCAGCTGTCTGCGGCTGGAATCCGCGAGCGCTTTGAATAGGTTGTCCATAGCCATATAATAGGCAACCAAATGGCTGCATGTCAAGTCGGAGGGGGTGGGGAGCGGAGTGATGGGATGCGGTGTTAAGCGAAACGGTGCGGAGAGGCAGGCGGGCAATTGAGCGAGACGATTGGTGAGCGTAATTCAGAGTGCTACTCCCCTCTAAAATGAGGCGCTCGCTTCGCGCGGAATGCTTCGAGGGCTTCTTGTCTGTCCTTCGTCGGAATGGTGACTTCGTAGGCGGCAGTCTCGATTTCCATCCCCGCTTGCAGGTCCACGTCCTGCCCTCTATTAATGGCTATCTTCGCCTGATAGACGGCAATCGGAGCGGCCCGCAGCAGCTCCGCCGCCAATTGCCAGACGGCCGCGTGCAGCAGCGCCATGTCATCGGCAACGCCGCTCAGCAGGCCAAACTCATAGGCCTGCTCTGCCGTGATGCGCCGCGCGGTCAGGATGAGCTCCTTCGCGCGCGCTGCGCCGATGAGCCGCGGCAGCCGCTGCGTGCCGCCGCCGCCGGGGATAATGCCGAGGCCGACCTCGGTGAGGCCGAGCTTCACCCCGCGCATGGCGTAGCGGAAGTCGCAGGCGAGCGCGAGCTCCAGCCCGCCGCCGAAGGCGAGCCCGCTGAGCGCAGCAATGGTCGGCTGCGGCAGCTGCTCCAGCGCTGCGAGCACCGCTTTGATGCGATGGATGCTGTGCCGGATGTCCTCCGGCGAGCCCATCGTCTGGCGCTCCTTCAGATCAGCGCCTGCGCTGAACGCGCGACCCGCGCCTTCGATGACAACGACGCGGATATCGCGCGGATTGTTCCCGATCTGCTCGATCAGCGCGCCAAGAGCATCCAGCATCGCCCGGTTGATCGCGTTCAGCTGCTCCGGGCGGTTCAGCCGGATATATCCGATATGCCCCCGCTGCTCCCAGAGGACCGGCGCCGGCGTTGATGCCGGTTCTGATGCCGATGCCCCCGGTACTTGCTCCGACCATGACGCAGAATCCTCCCCCTGCCCCTGCCCCTGCCCCTGCCCCCGCTCCCGCTCCTGCTCATCAGACATCAGCTCCGCCCCCTTTGTTTTATACCGGATAAACCGGATGCTTGCGCTCGGTGAACACAACGCTCTTCGACGCATACACGTCGAAACGCTTAATAAGCTCGCGGCGTAACCCATGCGCCGGGACGATTCCGTCAATGACCATATCGGATGCAAGCTGATAGAGGTCGATATCTCTGCTATATTCCTCGCGTTTGCCCGTAATGAAGCCGGCTCTCTCCGCCTCCGGCAGCTCCGCGATCTTGTTCGCGTACACCGCGTTCACCGCCGCTTCCGGTCCCATGACGGCGATCTGCGCCGAAGGCAGCGCTAGGCAGCAGTCCGGTTCAAACGCTGGACCGGCCATCGCATAAAGCCCCGCCCCGTACGCTTTGCGGACGATAACGGATATTTTCGGCACGGTCGCCTCTGACACTGCTGCGATCATTTTCGCCCCGTGACGGATGATGCCTGCCTGCTCAACAGCCGTGCCAACCATGAAGCCTGGAACATCGGCGAGGAAAAGCAGCGGAATGTGGAAGGCGTCGCAAAGGTTGATGAACTTCGCCGCTTTGTCCGCCGAATCGTGGAACAGGATGCCGCCCTTCGTCTTTGGCTGATTGGCGATTATACCGATCGGCTTCCCGTTCAGTCGCGCCAACCCCGTTATTAGCTCCCGTGCAAACAATCGCTTAATTTCGAAGAAGGAGTGCTCATCAATCAGCCCATCAATGAGCTGATACATATCAAACGCCGTGTATTGATTGTCAGGAATGATGCTGTCCAGCGGCACTTTGAGATCGGCAGGCGGCTCAGCCCCACGCGTTGGCGGTTGCTCCGTGAAGTTCGCCGGGAAGTAGCCCAGGTACGTACGGGTCAACGCAATGGCTTCCTCCTCGTTCTTCGCCAGAACGTCGCCGCAACCGGAAACCGAGCAGTGCATGCGAGCGCCGCCGAGCGCCTCCAGCGTCGCTTTCTCCCCTGTCACCATCTCGACAATTCGCGGAGAGCCGAGATACATCGACCCGTTCCCCTCCACCATAATGACGATATCGCAGAATGCCGGGATGTACGCTCCGCCTGCCGCGGACGGGCCGAAGAGGACGCACACCTGCGGAATTCGACCCGAGAGCTTCACTTCGTTGTAGAATATCCTCCCCGCTCCACGCCGGCCCGGATACATGAGCGCCTGATCGGTAATTCGCGCGCCTGCCGAATCGACGAGGTACAAGAGCGGGATGCGCAGCTTATCCGCGGTTTCTTGCATACGAATGATTTTCTCCACGGTGCGTGCTCCCCAAGAGCCTGCCTTCACCGTTGAATCGTTCGCAATGACCGCAACCGGCTTTCCATGAATACGGCCGATGGCCGTAACGACGCCGTCAGCAGGCAGCCCATACTCTGCGCAGCTGGCGAACATCGCGTCCTCCAGCTCCACATCTGCGTCGAACAACAACGAGAGCCGATCTCGGACGAATAGCTTGCCCTGCTCGGCATTCTTCGCATGATATTTGGCAGCGCCGCCTTGTTTGATCTCGTCGATCTGTTCCTGCAGCCGGTCTTTTACCGATTCCGCATCATCATGTTCATGCTCCATTTGCTACCGCGCCCCCCTCTTGCCGGCACCTTCTGCGCATACCCCGCATCAACAGCCGAGCTGCGCAGCGATGACCATCCTCTGAATCTCCGAGGTCCCTTCGCCGATCTCGAGCAGCTTCGCATCGCGCATGAACCGCTCCACCTCGTACTCGCGCATATAGCCATAGCCGCCGTGAATTTGCACGGCTTGATCGCACACCTTCATACAAATCTCCGACGCGAGCAGCTTCGCCATAGCCGCTTCTTTCTTGAACGGCCTGCCTTGATCCTTCAGCCATCCGGCACGGTACACCATCGTGCGCGCCGCCTCAATCTGCGTCGCCATGTCTGCGAGCTTGAACTGAATCGCTTGGAACGAAGACAGCGATCTCCCGAACTGCTTGCGCTGCTTCGCATACCGAAGCGCCTTCTCGAATGCGCCTTGCGCTATGCCGACCGCCATCGCGCCGATGCCGATGCGTCCGCCGTCGAGCACGGCGAGAAACTGCTTGAACCCATTGCCTGCCACGCCGAGCAAATTATCGCGCGGCACTTCGACCTGATCGAGCACGAGCTCGGTAGTGTTGGAGGCGTGCAGCCCCATTTTTTCATAGTTATCTATGATGCTGAAGCCGGGCGCATCCGTCGGCACAATAAACGCGCTTATGCCGCTCGTTCCCTTCGAACGGTCGGTGACCGCCGTGAGCGCAAGATGCTTCGCATAGCTGGCATTCGTGATGAAGCACTTCGAGCCGCTGATGACCCAGCCGTTGTCACTCTGAACCGCCGTCGTTCTGGTCCCGCCCGCGTCAGATCCGGCATCCGGCTCAGTCAAGCCGAACGCGCCTAGATATTCGCCTCGGCATAGCGGAGCGAGATAGTCCCGCTTCTGCTCCTCCGTCCCGAAGAGGTAGAGCGGCGAACCGCCAAGCGATACATGCGCCGAATAGGTGATACCCGTCGAGGCGCAAACTCGGCTTAATTCTTCCACCACGATTGCGAAGCAGATCGTATCCGCCCCGCCGCCATCGTACTGCTCGGGAAAAGGAAGCCCCATCAGCCCGAGCTTCGCCAGCTTCTCGAAGACCTCCGCCGGAAACGCGCCGGTCCGATCACGTTCAATTGCCCCAGGGGCTACTTCCGCTTCCGCAAAATCGCGGATGAGCGTTCGAATCATCGCCTGCTCTGCCGTTAAGTCGAAATTCATTATTCGAACACCTCTCTTTACGCTTATGACTTGGCGCTAACTAGTATGGTGTCGTCGATTTCGATTTCAAGCCTCATCAGATTCGCTGCATAGCATTTTCCGAGATTATCCATGCGCAGCGTTGCGGAGCCGCCCCCGCCAAGCGCTTCCCTGCATACGAAATTCATCGCATGGAGGCCGGGGAGCTCATATCGCTTCACTTCACCGCTTACCATACCTTGAAAATGTCCCTTCACCCGCTCGGCCGTCACTTCCCGGAGCAGCACGGCGTACACTTCCGCGTTTGGCGCGAATACGGCGATGTTAATCGTATTGCCTTTGTCGCCGGAGCGTGCCTGCACAAGATGCCGGAGCTGCTTGCGAATGATCGCCATCGCTTATACCACCTCCTGCACGGTCACGCGGATTCCGCGCTCGATAATCTCACGCGGCACGAGGCACGACCACATGCCGAGCAGCTCACGCGGCTTCATTACGCCGAGAAAAGCTCCCATCGCCGGCGGGCCGCTCAGCATCAGCGGCGGAACGAGCCGTCCAAGCTTCGCCGCTGCGTCCCGGCTTTGCGTCCGTACTGCCATACGCAAGTAAACCTCGTTCAGCTCCTCCGAGGGAGGCTTAGCCAATACGCCGCCATGTAAAGAATTGAGGCCGATATAATCCGAGCGAATCTCTTCGTAATGCAGACAGAGCGCTTCAATCTGCTTCCTGATAATCCGATCTGCCGTTTGCGCTTTCGCCACCGCATCCGGCCAGGAGTAGCCCCATATGGCCTGCCCGAGCCAGCCGTCCGCGTAGCCCATCACAACCTTGAACGTATCTGGTCTTGCCGCTCCACGCGCACCGGTCACCCGCACCCGATTCGGACCGATATCTTGCAGCTGCACATTCATTAGATCGAGCACGACATCCGGCGTCTTGTAGGAGGACGGATCGTGGATTTCATAGAGCAGCTGCTCCTTCACTGTGGCAACGGACACAAGTCCGCCGGTCCCTTCCGTCTTCGTCATGACGAACTCGCCATCCTCGCGCACTTCCGCAATTGGAAATCCGATGCGCTCCAGCGACTCGACCGACTGCCAATCGCCGCTAAAGTTCCCGCCGCTCGCTTGACCCGAGCATTCCAGCAAATGGCCCATAAGCACGCCTTGAGCCAGCCGCTCCCAATCCTGCTTTGCATTCCAGCCGAATTCATGAATAAGCGGTGCAAGAAAGAGAGCCGAATCCGATACCCGGCCCGTAATGACGATATCCGCGCCTTGCCGAAGCGCTTCCACAATGGGCTCTGCTCCGAGATAGGCGTTGGCAAATCCGATACGATTCTGAACGGCAGCGAATTCGCGCCCGTCTTCCATATGCGCGAGCGATACGCCTTCCGCCGCGAACGCGGACAGCTGCGGCAACACATCATCGCCTGTTACAACGGCTATTTTCAAACCTTGCAAACCGCCGAGCTCGCGAGCTGCACGCTCAATCTCACGCAGCGCGCCGAGCGGATTCATGCCGCCCGCATTCGTTATCAGCTTCAGCCCTTTTGCTCTTACTAGCGGGAGCAGCTCCCTCATATTCTGGGAAATATCTGACGCATAGCCTTTGGCCGGGTCCCGCTGCCGGTCCTTCTGCAGAATGGCAAGCGTAAGCTCAGCCAAGGAGTCAAAACAGAGATAATCGACATTGCCGCGCCTTGCCGCTTCTATCGCGGGGATGATCGAATCGCCGTAGAAGCCTTGCCCCGCTCCAATACGTATTGTTCGCATTCGATCCTCCTTTTGCGCTCGCGCTGCTTGCTTGCATAATTGTCGTGATAGTACATTGTATGGCGCGGCACAAGCAAAACAGACCGCATACCGTTACATCCGTAACGATTTGCGGTCTGCTTATGGATCGTTCGCTTGTCTACTCGCCTTCGGTATTATTCTCGTTCAACTCTATCGTGTATAGCGCTATGCTGCCGCTGCGGTTGTCCTCCCAGACGACCTGGCTGCCGCTGATCGCAGGCTCGTAATGCTTCGCGTTATCCATGGTTATCCGGCTCTCTAGCTCAGTTTCGAGGTTGTAATGGTAGATGTTCCAGTTCCCATCCCGTGTATCGACCCAAACGACGTTGTCTCCCGCAACCGCTGGGCTCCATCTCTTCGCATCCGGCGTCGTGCCGCTTGATATCGGACGCTCGATCCCGGAGCTCAAATCGTAAGCTACAATCTGATCCTGATCGTTCCGGCTATCCAGCCAAACGACCGTGTTGCCGCTAATGGAAGGCGAGGATTGATCGCCATTATCCCCTGTCGACAGCCGGCTCTCCAGCCCAGTGCTCGAATTGTACCGGTAGATATCCGAATTGCCGCTGCGGTCATCCTGCCACACGATGTTGTCGCCCGCGATAGCCGGAGCGTACTGATCTGCGCTATTCGTCGTCACTCGGCTCTCCCGATTCGTCTTCAGGTTAAAGCTATAAATATCCAAGTTGCTGTTCCTGCTGTCTTCCCAGACGATTGTATCGCCATCAATTGCCGGGTCCCACTGGCCTGCATCACTCGTTGTAAGCTGGAATTGTTCCCACGTAGCAAGATCGATCATATAAATATCCGCGTTCCCATTCCGATAATCGGTCCATACAATACGGTTCCCGGAGATAGCAGGGTCCACCTGCTTCGAGCTGTCCGACGTAATTTGCCATTCTTGGCCTGTGCTCATATCCCTCATATAAATATCGTAATTCCCACTGCGCTTATCCGCCCACACGATCCGTTTCCCATCAACCGCCGGTTCAATCTGAGCTGCTGGACTTTGAGCCGTCACCTGCTTGTCCGCTGCCAGAACGTATGGAGCAAAGATCGTTGCCCCTAGAAGCATGGCCGTCGCCGCACTTGCGAATTTTCTCATCAACTCACTCCTTTAAGCAGTAGTATGAAGTCGACAAAGAAGATACCTATGAGCGTAAGTGTATACAAAAATGATAGCAGAAGTAAGCGCTCGCATCATTAACCTGGTTAACTGGCTGGAACAAGTGAAAACGGCTGTATTGTACTTACGGCAAAAGCTTACGTTTCGCGACTTTCTATAATGTAAAAAAGAACCGAATCCCCTCCAGCGAACAAGGAGACTCGGTTCTACTTCTACTTTTACCAACTATGCTAGATCGTAAACCCGTCCTGGTTGGCGCTAATGGAGCGTCTGCCCAATACCCGATTCAGAATGCTGTTCTCATAATGCGCAAATCCATTATCCTTCTCGCGTGGTCTCGCCAGCGCAATGGCACTATCCTGCGAGATCGTTCCGTTCTCGACCAGCACGACACGATCGCCAAGCGCTACCGCTTCGCTCACGTCGTGAGTGACGAGCACGGCGGTGAACCCCCGCTCTAGCCATAATCGCTCAATGAGCTGCTGCATCTCAATGCGAGTCAGCGCATCGAGCGCGCCTAGCGGGTTCGTCTAACAGCAGGAGGCTCGGATTGCTGACAAGCGCACGGGCAAGCGCGACCCGCTGCCGCTGTCCTCCGGAAAGCACGGAAGGCCATTCCTTCGCGCGGTCGGCAAGGCCAACGAGCTCCAGCGCATCTAGCGCTTTGGCGCGATCGCCGCCTTCTACACCGATCCGAACGTTAGCCAGCACGCTTTTCCACGGGAGCAGCCGGGCATCCTGGAACATGACCCGCACATCCGGTCTGAGCCCGGACGATGCCGCACCGCCAATGGCTACCGTTCCTTGCGATGCTTGTCAGGTCGCCGAATTGCACGACCGCATCCCGCACGTCGATCTGCAGCCCCTTGGTGGAAGCTCCGGGACGCCGCTTGAGGCTGCCACCTCGATCGTCATAATTGGACAACACAAAAACCGGAAGTTTCCTATGCCAAGCTCCATCGCAGGAGTATTAGTAAAGGAAACTTCCGGTGGTCCGGTAAGTTCGTTTCATCTTATGGGTTTATAATGTACAGATAATTCCGATGTGTCAACTATGAATTAAAATTTAGGCTTACATGATTCTTAACGCTACTTTTTGGATCGAGCTTCCATTTACGCATTAACGCCCGTCCACCACTAAGCGTGAATCTTTACTTTGGTTCCTGTCGGAATCGTATCGAACAACCATTCTACGTCCTTATTATTCATCCGAATGCACCCACCGCTCGCATTCGTGCCAATCGAGGAAGGAGCATTCGTGCCGTGGATGCCATACTTGGTTCCCGTCGTATTCGGCACGCTTAAGCCCAGCCATCTGCTGCCAAGCGGATTCTTCGGGTCGCCGCCTGGAATTTCCTTAGCCAGATACCACGGATTCTTAAGCTTCGTCACGATCTCGAAGCTACCGATTGGCGTGAGCCCCAGCCGCTTCCCACTAGCGATGTCGAAGCTCTTCACAATAGCGCTGCCGGTGTAGACATACAGTTTGTTCCGCGTCACGTTAATCTCAATCGAGACGCTCTTCGATTGCTTTACCGCTGTTGTCGCCTTGTCTGCAAAAGGTGTCGTTACGACCGGCTCCGACAAGTAATATAGGTTCGGAATTTGCAGCACTTGTCCTGCCTTAATGGAATTGACCGTTTCCAGCATGCCGTTGTAGCGAGCGATTGCCTGCTGGTAGTCTTGAAGCTTCATATACTGCGCCACAAGGCTGTACAACGTATCGCCCTTCGCGACGGTATGTCTCTTCTCTCCGGAAGGAAGCGGTATGCGCAGCTCCATGCCAAGCTTCAGTCCCGTGTTTGGGTCCGTGATCTGATTATAGGCCATGAGCATATCCAAATACTGACCACGATTAAAGTAATGGTTCGTAATCGAATACAACGTATCCCCGAGCTTCACCGAATATTGGTCCAGCACGAGCGGATTCGATAGCTGCAGCGTCGATCCCGCTTTCAGGCTTTGCTTCGGATCCAGCCCGTTCGTCTTCGCTACCCGCTCATAATCACTGGTCAGGTAGAACTTCTTCGCAATCCCGTATAACGTATCCCCCGGTTTGATACTATATGAAACCTGAATAGAGGAGTCCATTTCTGCGAGCGCATTCGCTAGATCCGGACGGCTAGTAAATAGCATAACTAATAAAACGATACCAAGTACCCACTTTGACTGCTTGCTCAACGATAATCACCCTTCTGCCCGTATGTATAATTTTGCGGCTCAGAGCATTCGCCTTGCTTCGTCAAGATTCCTTCTTATTCGCTCCGTATTTTAGTAAATTAATCCAATAGACGGAGAAAAGCTGCCGAACGAACAAAGCATGGGTTCTTCGGTAGGGAATAGATGGTCCTTAACTCTGTTTAGAGGCTACAGGGGAAAAGTCCCAGCTTCTGCTGCGTACACGGTCAATGATCCCGGTAAAAAATATTTAATCAGCTCCTACCATTCGACCCCCTTCTCGGTTGCAATTTAGTATTTTTAACTCGTAAGTAACCATGAGGGGCGAAATGAGAGGTGTAATTGTGTTGAGAAGAGCGTACAAATCACTCATCCTGGCATCCGTCTTCCTACTGTTATTTGGCATCATAAGTCCGACGCTTACCGCCGCTGAGGGTGAGAGCAACGGAACCACGCAAGGGCAGCCCGCTGCATTCAGCGATATTCAGACGCACTGGGCGAACAAGGAAATTATGGAGCTGGCGGCAGCAAGTATTGTGGCCGGTTTCGAGGATGGAACGTTTCAGCCCGCAGGCAAAGTAACACGGGAGCAGTTTCTGAAAATGCTTGTCGAGCTGAGGAAATTGCCGAAGGATTCCGCATACGTGCCGTTCAAGGACATTGAAGCGTCGCGTTGGTCTGTGCCTTACATAGCGGCTGGTCTAATGAGCGGTATTCTACAACTCGCCGACTATTCGAATGGCAGCTTTAAACCGAGCCAGCCTATTACGCGTTATGAGATGGCGATTTGGATCGTAAGAGCACTCCAGCTGGGGTCTTCGTCTCAGAAGAATGAGAAGCTGCTGGGGAAACTGAAGGACCAAGCGGATATAAAGACGAATCGAGACCTCATTGAAGAAGCGCTCGAAACAGGCATCATTCAAGGCTACCCTGACGGCAAGTTCAAAGGCAGCAATTCCTCTACCAGAGCGGAAGCAGCGGTGATGCTAGTACGCGCGCTGCACTATTCACCCGTAGATCCTCCCCCGGCGCCTACGCCAGAGCCTACTCGCAAAATCGTCCAGTACAAGCCAGAAGTGAAGAAGAGCACCAGTACCAATTATTCGATGCGGGATAAAGATACATGGGTGATCCATGATCCGAGTCTGAATCTGAAGGTCGGCGATGTGTTTGTCCTGCCTCCAACCTCCACCTATTATGGGGGAATTGCAAAGAAGGTCGTATCCGTTCGCAAGGAGAATGGCGCGCTTGTCGTCAAAACCTCCGTCCCTAAGCTGAAGGAGGTCTTCTCCAAGCTCGACATCCATACGACAGAAGCGATTAATCCGAAGCTGCTCACGCCGATCAATTCTTCGGTGCAAATTAATACGAACAATGTGGCGGTACAGAGCGCGAACTTGACTTTGCCTTGCTTTAACATCGGTTTGAACAATGCCAATTACGGAGGTGTCATTCTTGATGCTCGCATGAACTTCTGTAATCTGGGGGTACTTGCCGATATTGGCCTTGATGTGGATATTGATTGGTTTGATGTCGATCTTGATTTCTATTCCAAGCTGGTTCTTACAGGCGATATAACGACGAATGTAACGGTGAAAGCCGATACCGGAAAAGGAGCGTTAACCGAGCCCAAATTCATTCCGCTGACGACTCCATTCTATGTGCCCGTCTTCACAGGCGTTTTCGTCAAAGGGCAGCTCTTCTTGAAGATTGATCCGAACTTCCGAGCATCCTTGACGATCACCTTCGACAATAAATTCCATCTCGAGGAAGGATTTGATTTCTCGCTTAGCAATGGCTTCCGGCTCATTCATAACACCACAAACACCGCATCGCTGAATGTAGATTCCAAGGTGGATGCGAGTCTGACGGCTGGTCCGGATTTTCAACTGACACTCACCTTACTCGATATTGCCTATGCGGGAATTGATCTGAATCCGGGCATACAGGCAGGCTATAACCGTTACTATGAACAAGGGCGCTGCGACTCTATCAATGTCAATGCGTTTCTCAAACTGGATGCCATCGCAGGCTATGATATATGGGTTGCCGACGATCAAGTCAGGCTAAATCTGCTCGATTTGCGCTATCCGCTCTATCAGCTGGACTTCCATTGCCCAGCGCCGCAGCCGCCTAACAACTTGGCAGCCAAACTGAATAGCGTGCGGCTAGAAGTAGGGAAGTTTAATGAAATCATCATGGATCGAACCGACGTTCAGCTGAGCTGGGATGCCGTTAAAGATGCCACGAGCTACAACGTGAAACGTTCGGAATCGCCTGGCGGTCCGTTTACGACGAAACGATCTGGTGTTACAGCTATGACCTATACCGATACGACTGCTGCCAAAGGAAAGACGTACTATTATGAAGTAACAGCTGTGAACTCCTATGGAGAAAGCGCGCCTTCCCGGGTTCTGCCCGTGAATGTCGTCGAGCTGCCACCGCCACCACCCCAGAATTTAACAGCAGTACGTAGTGGCACAGGCGTCGCCCTTAACTGGAATAAGGTTGGCGGCTTCGTCGCCTATAATGTGAAGCGTGCCGACGGCTCCAGCGGTGCCTATGTGACGGTTGGCGCTAAAGTTAGCGGAACGACGTTCACGGATACAACGGCCGGTCTGTTAAAAACTTACACCTATATCGTTACAGCAGTGGATGACACTGGCGAGAGCGGTCCTAGCAATGCCGTGTTTGTGAATAAGGCAGACATTACGATTATAACGCCTATTAATCCGAATATAGATCTCGGCCAAGTCATCATTCTGCCTACCCCTGGCAATTTCAATGCCCATACCGATGTGGGCAGCGGCAGAGTGATCCTCACTTGGAATGCGGTTAAAAATGCAGCAGGTTATAACGTCATGCGTTCTACCTCTGCGGACGGGACATACGAGACGATCGGCACCAAAATTACCGCTACGACCTTCACCGATACGACAGCCTCTATTGGCACAACATACTATTACAAGGTGGCTGCCGTGAACGCGGGTGGCAGCGAGAGCAAGGCGACAGCGGTTAAGTCGGCAACGCCAAGCTATGGGATTAGGTAGTGCGGCTTTGAGGTGGATGTAAGGATAATGAGAGAAACCCACGTTTTTAATAAACGTGGGTTTCTCTATTTAGTATTAGGGTCGGCCGCGGCCATGAGCGCCTGTTGATCCCAAGCTATTGAATAAGTCCGAGCCACTTCCAGTACGGGATGCACGCTACCGAAAGCGCAATGAGCACAATGATGTATCCTATAGCGACCAGCTGCGCCTGCCGATGACTGAACAGCTTCCCGTTCGTGCTGTAGTACGCTGTCAAATAAGTCGGTGACTGATAAGCAAAGAAGAACGGATCTGTGGCTAGCAAAATAACGAAAATGAGCACCCACGGATGAATACCGACTTCTTTGGCTAACGGCAGCATGGAGATGACGAGCAAAATAACGGCCGGATCATCCCGCACGACCAGCGTAACGATGGACGAAATGACGATGACCGCAACGAGGAACAATGCAGGGCTCGCCATAAACGGTTTCATAAACGAACCTACCCAGGCAGTCGTTACTTCCGTAATACCGAGCTGGGACGCAACCGCCGCGAAGCTAAAAGCAATGCCGATGAACAGCAAGAACGTCCAGTCAATTCGGTTCATCATCGTCTTCGTATCGAGCACACCGCTAATGACAAGCGCCGCGAAGCCCAGCAGCATTACCCATGCGTTATCCAGATGATGAACGGGCTGAAGCACAAGAAGCGCGACGCAGCCAAGCGTAACGACAGCCGTCACTTTCTCTTCCTTGGTCAGCTTGCCGAGAATGAGAAGCTGCGCCTCAAGCACCTCTTCGGACACGGTAGGCTTCGCGCCTTTCTCAGGCTTATATCGCAGCGAAATCCACAGCCGCATACCGACTAGAAAGACGAGCAGCGCAGGGAACGCGTACACGAACCAATTGAGCCATGTCAATGTTTCGCCATCGCCAACAAGACTATAAGCCATCACATTCGTATAGGAGCCGGTCATGAAGAACGGCGCTGTAAACCCGAAGAAGATCATGCCTGCAAGTCCCAGACCTGCCGCTCCTTTGCTCCTAGGCGCAAACCCCATCGCTTCCGACACCGTCCCTGCAATGGGTACGCCGAGCGCGACTTTGGCAGACGAAGACGGAATAAGCGGATTAAGCAGCAGACCGCTTGCCATCATCCCCCAGAGCTGTCCTTGATAGTGCTTCGGGAATGCTTTTAACGCATAGAGCGACACCCGGTACAGAATGCCTGACTTGGAGATTGCGGCGCCAAGCGCGAGTATGCACAGCATGTATATCCATGTTGGGGAAGCGTAGCCCGATAAGGCGATCTCCGGCGGGACCAGCTTCGCTAGCACCCAGTACATCGCCATGAATAAGGCCACGATGTAATCCGGGACGATGTTGACGATCCAGAGCACAACGGCGGCAAGCGCAACGCCGATGAACATCATGCCCTCATGCGATAAGCCTCCAAAAGGCTGCATCCATTGGAAGAACCCGATGCTGGCGATAGAGAGAGCGATTGCAATCCATCCTGCGAATCGGCTTCGGCTCCACCATTTACCCGCTTTCTCCGCCTTGCCTGCCAATCGGAGCAGGTCTAGATTTTGCTTGGCGAGAAGGAAGCTTCGCTCCTCTTCCTGCTGCTTAGGTGAAGCTGACGCCGCCGCTGCGAGCTGCAGGTACTCCAGTGCCCTCTGATGATGTTGAAGCCGATGGCACAGCTCCGCTGCCAGCTCGTACAACTGGGCGGTCTGAGTACCGGTAAAGTATACCGAGCTCTGGCTTAACGCCTGCTCAAGTTTTGCAAGCTCGCTCTCCCTCGCCTCGACTTCCAGACTAGCTTTCAGATAATGAATGAAAAGCTCGTACTCGCGAAAAATCATGTCGTTCGGGCAGGATTCGAGCAGCCTGAATAGTAGATAATCGTCATCGGACCCGCTATAGCCGGTCCCTTCTACGCCCAAACCGCGCATAAGCTCCAGAACAGACACCCAGTCTTCTTGCTCCACGTAGAGCTGCGCGGCGTAGTCGTACCTTTTATCACCATTCAGATACCGCTCAGTTATCCTGCTCAACAGCGCTCTCTTCGCCTTAACCCCATAGCTGCTTACGTATACTTCCGATAATGCGCTTCTAACAGAGCTATGAATGGCAAACCAATCCGAATCGTTCTCCAGCGTCTGGACGTACGCCTGCCAGAGAGGACGATCTGCCAGCGCTTCATTAATAGAGGCAATGCCATATTCCCGCTCCGCCCATTGTTTATGGAATGCAGGAACAAGCGATGCAGAGAGCAGACACCGGCGGAGTGCTTCCGGGAGAGTGCTTAGCTCTTCAAGCAAATGCTTCTGTTTATCTTGTTTGGTCGCTTCCAAATCACGATTCGTCCGTACAAGACGCTGTGACAGCAGCCGGATAAAATAAGTCGCGATTGACGGATAGTCGTCGATCAGTTCTTTAAAAGTGTCTATGTTCATCCGCAGCAATACAGCACTGCTTACCGCAATCGCCGACGCCGAGCGAGGCTCTCCTGTCAGCAAAGCCATTTCGCCTAAAGCGCTCGCTTCCCCGAGCACCGTGAGCGAATGCTTGCGGCCGTCCGAGGCAACAGTGAACAGCTCAATTCGACCGCTTCGAATGAAGTACATGCAATCTCCGGAGTCGCCATGCTCGAATACGGTTGCCCCCGCTTCGTAATGCTCCGTTACAAGCTTCCCTATTAATCTCGCTTGATCGACATGGGATAACCCATGAAATAATTCTATTTGCTCTAGCATCATGGATGTAATTCCTTTCCAGGCGGACTCTGTAGCTCTACCTTTCGACTCACATATTCTAGCAAACCGACCGTTACACTATCATTAATCTGGCATGCGGTCAAAATGAAAAAACCTCGATTTCAGAGTGGAAATCGAGGGTTAAGTTACGATGATGTAAATCGCTCAACAAATTTCGTATATCTCTCCGATTGCCTGAGGTCGTTATGCTGCCGATAGTACTCCACTGTCCAGCGCGCCAGCTCCTCCAGCTTATGGTCCACCTTCTCAATAATGGCAAGCAGCCAATTGTCGAAAATCCCCGTAGCAAGCGGGTACGCGGTCTTATCGAGAATGTCCCGGCTGAGCAGCGCTTTTCGCATCGCGTCCTGTTCGGATGCCGTCGCTTGAAGCTTACCCAGCAAATCCTGCAAATCGCATTTGATGTTGCCGCGCAAGTAGACGCACTCTCGGTCAGCGACGATGAGAGGGTTATTCCCGTCGGTATGTTTGTCCAGCAAGCTCTTTAGATAGCTGAGCGATACGCGAAGCCTGTTCTTTGCTTTGGACAGCTCCGCTTCCGGCCACAAGACGTCGCATAGCTGCTCTCGCGTGACGGTAGGATGGAATAGCAGGTAGACGAGGAGTCGCTTGGCGTAGCGCTGATTCCATTCTCCGGTGACAACCTGCCGATTGACCATAACGCGAAAATTACCCATGACCTCTACTTCAAGCGTATGTATTGAATCATTCTGCTGGCGAACCTGCTCTACAAAATTTTTGATTTGATCCTGCATATGGGCAGACAGCTTCTCTACCACAGGGACTTCAGGAGCTTCGACTGATTTCCGAATATGCTCGTCAATCCACTGCGCCACCATAGCCGGCTGATCCAGCTGAACCGCATTAGCAGCATCGGAAACGACGAGAAACCGGTAGTTTTGAAGCAATATCGTCCCAAGCGCCAGCACGCTCGGCGGGAATAGCCTATCATACTCCCCGCCTAGGAACAGCACGGGAAGATCAACATTTCCTATCTGTTGCGCGGCGATATATGCGGTAATTCGATCGCGAATTTTCACATAGAGGGGGAAGTTAACCTTACGATAAGCTGCATAGAGCAGTTCTTCTTTGTCCGGAGTGACTTGATGGCAAGCAGCGCTCAGCAATCGCTCGGCGACCGGCATGATCGAGTTACTCTGTTGCACTTCCTGCTGTCGATCACCAGATAAAAGCGGCATCACCTTCACCGGGTAATACAGCGGTACGGACAGCAAACAGAGCGTTAACGCCCTGCCCGGATATTCGCGAACGAACTCTAGTCCGATGTAGCCGCCTAGCCCATGACCGACGAGATGATAGCGTTCAAGCTGCAAATGTGCCAATAGGGCGGCAAGATCGTCGCACAACAGACGCCATGTAATTGTAATATCTACTTCGCTCGCCTGCTGGCTCCCGCCATGGCCTCTGACGTCGTATACGAGAATATTATAACGAGCTTGAAGATAAGGGATCGTCCAGTTCCAGATGCTCAGATCCGTTCCTAAGCTGTGGATCATCACGATCGTATCTGCAGGCTGATCACTTCCGCTCACTTGATGATATTCGTAATGCAAATTTTGTTGATCCATTCGTGCGAACGGCATTGATGTTTCTCCTTAATTGAAAGAATAAGCTCTAGACAGTTTCGACCTTATCCGACAAAACCCTGCATGGGATATAAAAAGGACAAAAGCACCGCGAGAAAGCATAAGACTTTTGTCATTTTACAACTTTCCCACTTCTTCCCTGCGCATTTGTGCTATAATTTCCTTTAGTTTTTCAAAGGGCAATTCAGACTAAAACAGAAATCGGTGATGACATGTTTCAGTTCAAATGGCTATGGCACAATCTGAAAGGGGATCGGGTAAGGTACATTATCGCACTATTCTTGTCCGTTGTAGGCTCCTCGCTTACCATCATTAATCCGTACATCGGTCAGCGCATCGTGGACCACTTCATTGCAGGGGAAGGCGCTGCGCAGCATCTGAGCACGGAACGCGGGCTCTTAATCGGCCTTGTGCTCGGCATGGTCGGCTTCTCCCTGTTAAGAACAAGCCTGTCTTATTTCACGACGCTGACGTATGAGCGCGCCTCACAGAACATGCTGTTCCGTATCCGGGTGTACCTGTATAACAAAATCCAAGGCCAAGACATGCGGTACTATGACCGGAACCGCACTGGCGATCTTATGACCAAGATGACCGGCGACCTCGAGATGGTGCGTCACTCCTTGGCATGGATTATTAAGACGATCATTGAATCGCTGACGGTGTTTGCAGCGGCGGTCGTCTACTTCTTCTTCATCGACGCTGAGCTAACGTTATGGCTGCTCGTGCTGTCGCCTCCAATTTGTATCGTTGCGTTCATCTTCGCACGGCGCGTGCGCCCCATGTATGTCGAACTGCGGGAGAAGCTCTCCCAGCTGAATACGACAACGCAGGAGAACATCGCCGGCAATCGGGTCGTCAAAGCGTTCGCGCGCGAGGACTTCGAAATCGAGAAGTTCACCGAGAAGAACGTTAATTACTCCAAAGCCAACAAAGCCGCAGCTCTTGTCTGGCTAGACTACTTCCCTTACTTAGAAATATTTTCTCAAGCGTTCCTCGTCATCCTCATGCTGGCCGGCGGTTTGTTCGTCATGGATGATCGGATAACGTTCGGTGAATTTTCCGCTTTTTCCGCACTGATCTGGGGTCTATCTAACCCGATGCGCACCATCGGTATCGTCATCAACGATATTCAGCGCTTCTTCGCCTCTTTAAGTAAAATCATCGACGTCTACTACGCGCATCCCGAAATCGTTAATGAGCATAACGCAACCGTGAAGAAGCGTTACCGCGGCTATATTCAATTCGAGAATGTGAGCTTCAAGTACGACAGTGCAACGGTGCTCGAAAATATTAACTTCAGCGTGGACCCCGGCGAGACGATCGCCATCATGGGGGCAACAGGCGCGGGCAAAACAACGCTCATTAACCTCATTCCCCGCTTCTATGATGTCACGCGTGGACGCGTCCTCGTCGATGGCATCGACGTGCGCAAGCTAGAGCTCGACGAGCTGCGCAGCAATATCGGCGTGGCGACACAGGACGTTCTGCTGTTCTCCGATACGATCGACGGCAATATCGCGTTCGGCGACCCGGAGATGCCGGAGGAGGACGTGACGAAGTTCGCGAAGCTTGCTGCAGCGCATGACTTCATTGGCAAAATGCCTGAGAGCTACAATACGATTGTCGGCGAGCGCGGCGTCGGCCTGTCGGGCGGTCAGAAGCAGCGTATCGCATTGGCACGGGCATTAGCTGTTCAGCCGCCGATTCTGATTCTCGACGATACGACGTCCGCCGTCGATCTGGAGACCGAGGAGCATATTCAGCGCAGCTTGCGGGAGCTCGACTTCCCATGCACGAAGATCATCATTGCACAGCGTGTATCCACAACAGCGCAGGCTGACCGTATCCTGATTCTCGAAGGCGGCCGCATTATTGAGGAAGGTACGCACGCGGAGCTTCTGGAGAAACGCGGTTACTACTACGATGTATTCATGCTGCAGAACGAGGGCATTGGAAGGGAGGCAATGGTGAAGTATGGCAAGAAATAAATTCGATATCGATGAGAACCTGGAATCACCGTTTAATATAAAGCACTTCCGCCGGGCACTCGTCTACATTAGGCGGCAGCAGAAGCCAATGATTATCGCGTTCGTGCTTAGCGCCTTGTCAGCTGGCATCTCGCTCTCCGCGCCGCTCATTATGCAGCATATCGTTGACGTTACGATTCCTGCGAAGGAGAAGCAGTCACTGTTCTGGTATTCGCTGCTCATGCTTGCAACGATTGTCGTCAGCGTTATATTCGCCACAATCCGATCACGGATGATGACCCGTGTCGGGCAAGATATTATCTACGATATTCGGATGGATCTGTTCAAGCATTTGCAGAAGCTGCCGTTCCAATATTATGACGACCGCCCACAGGGCAAAATCCTCATCCGCGTCGTCAACTACGTTAACTCCGTATCGGACGTACTGTCCAACGGGATCATCAACCTGATTTTGGAAATCTTGAACCTCCTCTTCATCGCGATCTTCATGTTCGCCGTTGATGTGAAGCTGTCGCTCGTTATTCTAGCGGGGCTGCCTATCTTCTTGGGCATCGTCCTGATGATCAAGAAGAAGCAGCGCCGGGGATGGCAGAACATCTCTAACAAAAGCTCCAACCTGAACGCTTATCTGCAAGAAAGCATTAGCGGCATTCGCGTCACGCAGATCTTCACCCGTGAGCAGCATAACGAAGAAACCTTCACGCGGCTGTCGACGAATTACCGTTCCGCTTGGATGAAGACGATGTATTACAACTTCTTGATGCCGTTCTCGGTCGATAATTTGGCGACGCTCGTTACGGCAGCGATCTATTTTGTAGGCTTGCTGGCGATTGGACCGGAAGAAGCCACCTTCGGCGTCATACTAGCGATGAGCAGCTATGCAGCGCGCTTCTGGCAGCCGATTCTGAACATTTCAAACCTATATAACAGCTTCATCAACGCCGTGTCTTATCTGGAGCGTATCTTCGAGACGTTGGACGAACCGGTTACCGTCAATGATAAGCCTGGCGCAAAGGAGCTTCCTCCGATTAAAGGCCGTGTGACCTTTGATGATGTTACTTTCGCATACGATCCAGGCGTTAACATTCTGGAGAAGCTGACGTTCGACATTAAAGCAGGCGAGAGCGTTGCACTTGTCGGCCCGACAGGTGCCGGCAAAACGACAGTCGTCAACCTGATCTCGCGGTTCTACAACATCACTGGCGGCAAAATCCTCATCGACGGCCATGATCTCTCCGAAATCCAGCTGAGATCATTACGTAGTCAGATGGGCATTATGCTGCAGGACAGCTTTATTTTCTCAGGGACGATTATGGACAATATCCGCTACGGCAAGCTCGATGCTACGGAAGAAGAAATCATCGCGGCTGCGAAGACCGTATGCGCTGACGATTTCATCCGCGAATTCGAGAATGGGTACATGACCGAGGTGAACGAGCGCGGCTCGAAGCTGTCCCAAGGGCAGAAGCAGCTGATCTCATTCGCCAGAACGCTGCTCGCGAATCCGAGCATTCTCATTCTCGATGAAGCAACTTCGTCTATCGACGCTCAGACCGAGCGGTTGCTCCAGAAGGGGCTTAATGAGCTGCTTAAGGGGCGGACGTCGTTCATCATCGCGCATCGACTCTCGACGGTGAAGAACTGCGACCGGATCATGTACATCTCTGACAAAGGCATCGCCGAGAGCGGCTCGCATGACGAGCTTCTCGCGAAGCGCGGCAGGTACTACAAGCTGCATTCGGCGCAGAAGATGGAAGCGTCTGTGTAAATAAAATCCCCCGATCTCCGCGTGAGATTGGGGGATTTTTCGTTTTCGTTTTCGTTTAGGGATGAATAATTACAGCTCGAACAGCCTTGCCACCTGCTCCCGATTGTCGATAAACCACTGAATTCGTGCCAGCTTCGTACCTAGATGACCGTGCAAAATATGATTGCACGGCAGCAGCAGCGCCGCGTAGTGCAACAGCTCCAGCTCCTCGCTCGTCAGCTTGATCGACTCGGCATACGCTGCGGCGTAGGCTGCCGCCTTCTCCCAGTGAAACTGCAGCTGATCGTCCAGCAGACCGAACAGCGGATAAGCCGCGTCAATAATCCGCGGTGCGATGCCGCAGCCGTCCCAATCGATCAGAATGACGCGGTTGCTGGCAGCATCATAAACTCCGTTGCTTTCGCCTACATCACCGTGGATGATTGCTTTCGGAAGGGAGGACAGCTTAGAGAAGCCTGGCGTTAGCTCCAGCAGGTTCGACCGATGCGGCTCGGGGACGCTCGGCAGCCTGTCGTTGACAATATCTCCGATTAGCGAATTCAAATCCCATTCCGGCAATTCCGATGCTGCTTCGATCCGATGAAGCCGTCCAAGCGTATGGCCGACGCCGGCGAACAGCTCCGATCCCCCGCTAAGGCTTGTCCCTTCAATAAACGGATACAGATAGCAGACCGTATCGTCGTTGATCGCCATACACAAGCTGCCGGTGACAGTGCTTCGCAGATTAATCATGCCGTCAAAGTCGTTTGCGCGCAGATGCTCATAAGCGGGAACAACCTTGGTATGCACTGCCTTGCGATCGTTAGCTTTTAACACAAACTTGCCTTCACTCGTGTGAAGCAGAGCAACGAACTGCGAGCCATAGCCTTCCAAGAAGGACGAGATGCGTACCTCCTCAAAGCCATACTCGCTGGCCACCTGCTTCGTCAGTTGATCTCGCTGTAAGCTCGTTAGGACATCATCGTTCATGATTGCTGCCTCCCTAGTTTTAAAAAAGACCGCCTATCGCAATAGGCGGCCCTGTAACCGTACATACCATTACAATACCGTGCGCAGGCTCCACAATTCCGGAAAATGCCGCTGGCTAACGATATGCTTCAAATAATCAACGCCAGACGAACCGCCGGTTCCGCGTTTGAAGCCAATGACCCGCTCCACCGTTCCCATATGGTTGAAGCGCCACTGCTGCTGGCGGCTGTCGATATCGACGAGCTTCTCAGCGAGCTCGTACAGATCCCAGTATTGCTCGACATCGCGGTACACCGTCAGCCAAGCTTCTCTTACGCTGTCGTTCTCCACATATGGCTGCGACCAGTCGCGCTGCAAGTACTCTGCGTCGATTGGCAGTCCGCGCTTGGCAAGTGCTCCGATCGCCGCATCGTAGATGCTCGGCTCATTCATCGCATCGGTTAGCTGCTTATGCAGCTCTTCCTGATGCTCATAGACCGCAAGCACGCTCGGCTTCTTGAGGCCCAGCACGAATTCGATCAGGCGATTCTGATAAGACTGGAAGCCGGAGGAGCTGCCGAGCGCATGCCGGAACTCCATGTACTCCGCAGGCGTCAGCGTAGATAATACATCCCAAGACTGGATGAGCTGCTGCTGGATTCTGGATACGCGGGCAAGCATTTTGAAAGCAGGCTCCAAGTTGTTCTGCTGTACGCTGCTGCGTGCGGCGTTCAGCTCGTGCAAGATCAGCTTCATCCATAGCTCGCTCGCTTGGTGGATGATGATGAACAGCATTTCATCATGATGACCAGACAGCCGATGCTGGCTGGACAGAATTTGGTCGAGGTGAAGGTAATCGCCGTAAGACATGGACTTGGAGAAGTCGGAGACGAGATTCTCATTGTTATTGTTTTGCGGCGTAGGCGTGTCGGCCATCTGTTCTTAGCTCCTTTTGTCTATGGTGTGTATGGTCGAAGCACGGCTCGTACGGGACTGCCATCTGCTTCTGCAAGCGGTAGCGGTAGCGCGATGAGTTCGTAATCTCCTGGGGCGACATGATCTAAGTCGAGTCCTTCCAGGATGTGAATGTCATGAGTGTGCAGACCGTGGTGGGCCGCAAGCTCTTTGCTGTCCAAGGGATCGACTGAAGGGACATCGACACCGATGAGACGAATGCCTCGGGAATGTAGAAATGGAGCCAGATCCGCTCTCAGATATGTGATTTGTGACGGGAATTCATCGGCGTTGGTCCATGAGCCTGTGCGCAGCAGCAGACGTGTAACCCCTTCGAGGTCAGACGCAGCCAGATCCTCTGCACCAATGCTCGCTCGGCCAGATACATCAATCATCCGTGCCGGCCCGATGTAGAGCTGCAAGTCGAGATCCATGATTTTGCGGCCATCATTGTCAAAATGAAACGGAGAATCCACATGCGTCCCCGTATGAATGCTCATCGTCAGCTTGCCTACGTTCACCGAGCCGCTTTGCTCCTTGGACCAGCTCACTTCATAGTTGAAAGCCGTATCCCCTGGCCAAGTCGGCACCCCATTCATCAATGGACGAGAAATATCGATCAAGGTCATCTCTCAAGCGCTCCTCTCTCCATCTTATGCGACAACATCGCGCTTATTGGCGAATTTCTCGTATTGCTTATCCGCCATGATGGTTTTCAGTCGCTGCACCGTTTCCCATACGTCACTGTAGCTTGTGTAGAGCGGAACAGGCGCTAGACGAATGATGTTCGGAGCGCGGAAGTCCGGCACAATGTGCTGCATCTCCTTGAGCGCTTTGCAGATCCGCGCCGCATCCTGGTGCTCGAGGCTCACATGACCGCTTCTGCGTTCATCCTCTAGCGGATTGCCGATCGTGAAGCCGAACCCGCCTAGTTCGTGCTCAATCAGCTCCATCATATAACGCGTGATGTGCAGCGACTTCTGGCGAAGCTTCTCAAGCGTCGCTTCAGCGAACAGCTCGAGCGAACCGATTAGCGGCGCCATGCTTAGAATGTTCGGCGTCCCGATCTGGAAAGCGCCCGCAGACTCCGCTTGGTGGAATTGATGCTCCATATCGAACTGCTTATCTTTGCGTGAACCGAACCACCCTGCAAGGCCAGGGGAAGTCCCGTGGTGCTTGCGGTTGACGTACAGGCTCGCTGTCCCGCCCGGTCCACTGTTCAAGTATTTATAATTGCACCAGAAGGCAAAATCAACCCCCCACTCGCTGAACGAATGCGGAATCGAGCCGACCGAATGGCAGCCGTCAAAGCCAATGAGGATGCCGCGCGCATGTGCTTCAGCCGTCAGGCGCTTCATATCGAGCACCTGCCCGCTCCGGTACAGCACAGCCGGCAGTACGATTAGAGCAATCTCATCTGTCATAGCAGCGATAATGTCATCTTCGTGGAGGAAACGTCCATCGCGGCTTGCCACTCGAATGAGATGCTCATCCGGGTCGTAGCCAGGCAGCTTGAGCTGGCTTTGCAGCGCATAGATGTCTGAAGGGAAATTCAGCTCATCGGCGAGAATCTTCGTGCGAGTGCCTTGCGGCTTATAGAAGGTAGCGACTAATTGGTGGAGGTTCACGGTTGTCGAACCTGTTACGATCACTTCATCAGCGTCAGCTCCAACGAGCGGCGCGCTCATGGCTGCCAGCTTCTCCGAGAGGTAGAACCACGGGTACTTGCCCTGCGTCCATCCGTCGATACCTTGGATTTTCCAAGCTGCAAGTATGTCAAGCAGCGACTGCTCTGCCCGCTTGGATAATAGGCCGAGCGAGTTGCCGTCCATGTAGATGGAGTCTGGGCTTAAGTAAAATTCGTTGCGGAAGTGGGCAAGCTCATCTTGCTTGTCGAGCTCCTGCGCATATTCAAGGGAATATGGATTTGAGTCGTGTTGGTTGTTGGACATCATTGTGCCTCCTTACTCCTGCTGTAATCGGTTGCAAGTTGCTTGATTAGTTTAACTTAGGTTTTGCGGGGGCGTCAACGAAGGAGGTTCGGCTGTACTATCTGTATTCATGAAAACTGGTGGATTGCCTCCGAGGTTGAGAGTTTGAGGCAAGGACGCAAAAAGCCCAAACGATTGGTTATCGCTCGGGCTTTTGTCGCTTGATTCATCTATAGCTCAATTGGAGACAGTGCAACATGAAAAGGAAACAGTTCCGCTGTCATTACGCCCTCAGCGACAGCTGGATCCTGCTGCATGAATGCACGGGCTTCTTCTTCGTTTATTGCCTTGAAAATGACTATGCCGAATGTCGTTTCATCCAGTGGCGACGTTCTTCCTGCCATAATCAGCGTGCCCTGCTCGAGATGCTGCTTGAGGTACTGAAAGTGCTTGCTTACGATGGCACTGGTTTCTTCGGTCCAGTTTGCTTCGTTTTGTAGATATGGGAGTAGGCGGAGTACATAGATGTATTGTTGAGTCATGTGAGTAGTCCTTTGTTGTATATTTTAGCATTATGTACGAACACATACACACCATTGATTATTGTTAGCATCTCAGTGTAAAATACGTGTGTAGAACATATGTTCTTATTCTTTTTACTTGGAGGTCGCGAAGATTAGCGATAATGATCACAGAAACAAGTTTATGAGTAAAATAAAAGGGAAAAACACCAAATTGGAACAATCCGTCTCTAAAGAAATCTGGAAACATGGCATTAGATTTCGAAAAAACGTTATTTCATTATACGGAAAGCCGGATATTGCTATAAAAAAGTACAATGTAGCCATTTTTATTGATTCTTGTTTCTGGCATGGATGTAGTATCCATTTCAAGTTGCCATCAAAGAATCAAGATTACTGGTTAAAAAAAATTAACCGTAACATCGAGAGAGATTTGGAAGTTACACAATATTACACCCAAAAACAATGGATATTAGTCCGCGTCTGGGAACATGATCTTAAGTCTAATTTCACTCTAATAATTGATCACATTTGCAAATCGATAACTTTAGCACGACAACAGGTTAATTTTGAAAAGAAATCCAGTCGTAGAAACTCGCAACAATAAAGTAGACTTTTCTGATGCGACTAGCTGTGAGAATTGCACTTCGCCCTATTGGAGTTTCTCTAATTATATAAGGTCTTTCACTTTGCATCTCATAAATGCGATTTATATTGTAAGCATCTCTACAAACTTAATATCAGCCGGCGCAAAATCATATTCCGACAGCCCGCTAAGGTTGACCCAGATATAATTATCATGATCAACCAGCTTAATCTCACCGCCCAGAAACCTTGCCTTATACGCGATTAACCTAATATGTAAATCTCCATAGAAATGATCATTTTCCCCGAAAAATTCATATGGATCAATCTCAATATTCATCTCTTCCCGTAGTTCTCTGCGCAGACACTCTTCAACTGTCTCATTGGGTTCAATCTTACCGCCAGGGAACTCCCACAATCCTCCCTGCGACTTCCCCTCCTTACGCCTTGCAATCAAAATCTTTCCCTGCTTATCCTCGATTATTGCTGCCGCTACGTGTATCACGCATAATCACATCCTATACAATTACCTTATTTGCTGCTGGGACAAGAGATGGTGGCATGTCTTCCTTCAAGCGCCAGACGAAACTCATTGGTTTACTTCCTTCATGCTTGATGTACTCTGCTTCACCTAAAAATACAAAAGGAGACGTGTAGTTACTTTCCTCTTTGTATTCACGCACAAACAAAGCAATTCGACTGCCCCTTTGCCGGTGATGAATATATCTTTGGGCCGTGTTGGTCTCTTCACTAATACGGCTTTGCGTCTGCCAGTGAAACAAGCGTTCATTAATCGCAAAATCCTCATATAACGTCGATGGTGAGAAGTCTTTATCTGACTTGTTCAAAGTAATGAAGAAGATATCGGTCTTCTTGTCTTCAAAATACTTAACGCCCTCACGAAATGCCGGCGCCTTCTCAGCGTTCCAAAATCCAAATGCCGCTAGAATCTGATCCATGGAGTAATTACAGTGTACGTCGAGCGGACAAGCATAGGAGAAAGAATTCTTCTTATCAACAAAATCAATATGAGCATAATTATACTCCATGATTTGGAGCAGTTCGTCCCGGAATTCAAGACAAGAAACAGCAGATTGAATACCTTCCACGATATCCTCAAACCCTTGCTTAACAGGCTCTGAACGATAGAAAGTGTAATACAATATGTTTAGCATAAGTAGCTCTTCTTCAGAGTTCGGCTTTTGACCATTTTCTATGTAGGATATGAGGAATCTAAGAAGCCTGCGTGAATTCAGTCCAAGCAAAGCAGGGATTCGTTTTGTTAAGTAATCACCGTTCTGAAACTCAAACGGAGCGATCAACCCTGCCTCCACCATCAGTCCATAGAATGTACGATTTCCCGTCCGACCTCCATAAAATTCTTGCAAGCTTAGATTATGATGTCGGACAAAATTCTCCAGTGATAGTGGCAATCCCGTATCTTCCTGAAAATATTTCATTTTCCCAATTAAGCTTCTGCGATTTATTGTCGCTTGTTTCAAGCTCCTAAGAATATACTCCTTCGACTGTTTCTCGAGTTGAATAAAGCTTCCACGAGGCAACGTAAAAAACCCATTCTCAACATAGTGTTGAATCGAATGCTTTGACCTGCCAATCAATGCCCGGAACTTGTCGGAGAAATTGTACTCTTTGTGTGCTTGTCCAATGAAATCAAGAACAGTCAAACATTCCTTGCCCTCAGCCAAACGCAAGCCCCGGCCGAGTTGCTGCAGAAACACTGTCAGACTTTCGGTTGGGCGAAGGAACAGGACCGTATTAACTTCAGGTATATCTACCCCTTCATTATAGAGATCAACTACAAAGATCATCCGGATCTCGCCGGTAATCAACCTATACTTGGCCTGGTCGCGTTCTTGATCCTTCGAATTACCGTGCAGCGCTATTGAGGGAATCCCCGCATCGTTAAACACCTTCGCCATATATTCCGCATGATCGACACCAACGCAGAAACCTAGTCCTTTAACTCCTTCCATATCAGTGACATACTTTCGCATGCTGTTCAGAATTTGCGTCACACGAATCTTGTTGTTCGAGTAGAGATTCTCAAGCTCTTTCAAATCGTAACCTCGACGGGACCATTTTACTTGCGACAAGTCGACACTGTCGGTTACACCGAAATAATGAAAAGGACTAAGGAGTTTTCGATCAATGGCATCTGTTAGTCGGATTTCTGCTGCGATCGTATGCTCAAAGTAGCTCAGAATATCCTTGCCATCCATTCGTTCCGGTGTCGCAGTTAATCCAAGTAGAATCCGAGGTTTGTAATGCGAGAGCAACGCCTGATACGATGGTGCTGCGGCATGGTGGAACTCATCTACGATGATGAAATCGTAAAAATCCTGAGTTGTGATCTGAGCCAGCTTTATCGAATTAAAGCTTTGAATACTAATAAAAAGATGATCAATGGATCCGGCTCGATCCCCACCGACATGAAGCTCACCAAAGTTCAAATCCTTCATAATAAAACGGAATGTATCTCGGCTCTGCTTTAATATCTCTTCACGATGCGCGACAAATAGAAGTCTTGCATTAGGGTTCTTCTGAGCAAAGCGCTTATAGTCAAAAGCTGAAATAACTGTCTTGCCCACACCAGTTGCAGCGACCACCAGGTTGTGGTGCTTTCCGTACAACGTCCGTTGTGCTTCTAGCTTCTCTAATACCTCTTTCTGATAATCATACGGTTGGATATCGAAACGGAAGAGCAGTTTTTCTTGTTCTTGCAGCTTCTTTCGACCGAGAGCTTCCTTTAACTGCAACTGATGCTCCTCATTTTCTGCTGTAAAGACTTTGAACTCACGGTCATTCCAATAGCTCTCGAAGGTCGCTTCTATTTTCTTCAGGACATCGTAGGAGTCTTTCTCCGCGACCTTGATATTCCACTCCAAGCCGCTTGTTAAGGCAGGGTTAGATAAATTCGAGGACCCCACGTAAGCTGTTGTAAAGCCAGTGTCACGCTTAAACATATATGCCTTGGCGTGCAAACGAGTACGATCCGTATCATAGGATATTTTGATTTCCGTATTTTTCAACCGACTCAGCTCTGCAACTGCCTTGTAGTCGGTTGCTTCCATATATGTAGTTGTAATAACACGAAGGTGTCCGCCGTTCTCAGTGAACTGCTCCAGTTGTTCCATCAGAATGCGAAGCCCGCTCCACTTAATAAAGGAGACTAGTAGATCAATGCGATTAGAAGTTACAATTTCATGCTGAAGCTCATTCATCATATTCGGTTCGGAGTGAGCACCAGTGAACAGGGAGCTTTGAGACAATGGCGTAGCCGGTCGTAATACCTTGTCATCTTTAATTCCTCTGATGTTATTAAGCTTCGAATAGACGAAGGTAAGTACTTCGCCTTCTTCGTCGAGCTTCCAGTTATCTAGTTCATCATCATCTAGGTTGTTTTTTAATGTCGCAATAATCTCATTACACGCTCGAACTTGTGCCAATACAACTTCATCATCGTCTGCCATTTCTCTAACCATCTTTAGAGCTCTTCGAGTTACTGCTGAGATATAAGTTGACAGGAGCTTCCTGGCTTCTTCCGGATCAAGTGGCTCTTTGCCAATTTGGAACAATGATGGGTCTAGTGCAGATAGCTGATCTCTAGTGAGTTTATTGATCAGTTGTTCGTAAAGGCCTAGCTTCATGAGGCACCTCGATTTGGAGTTAATAACAATATTGCCCTACGACAAAATTAGTAATTCAATAGGGTTACAGTATATTCCTTTTTCTTACTCCATAAAAGAAAAAAGCGATGTCAGATCTGACATCGCTTTGAAAATACGGATAACTACTTTGATACATCTCTAAATTGCTTCGGTCTTATATTTTAAAGAATATACAGATTCATTTCGCACCAACCACGCCACACATCCCACATGTACCGTATGCGGGAACATATCCACCGGCTGCACTTCTACCGTCCGGTAGCCACCATCCTCCAACACCCGAAGATCGCGCGCCAATGTCGATGGATTACACGACACGTACACCACACGCTCCGGCCGCATCGCCAGGATCGTCTCAAGCAGCGCTTCGTCGCAGCCTTTGCGCGGCGGATCGACGACGATAACGTCTGCAACAATGCCTTCCTTGCGCCAGCGAGGGATGACAACTTCGGCTGGGCCTGCTTCGAAAGAAGCATTCGTAATACCATTCAACTCAGCATTGCGCTTCGCATCCTCGATCGCTTCCGGCACGATCTCCACGCCGTAGACGTAGCCAGCCGCGCGGGCCAAGAACAAAGAAATCGTCCCGATGCCGCAGTAGGCATCAATAACTCGCTCGCCACCACTAAGCGCGGCGTATTCGACCGCCCGGCGGTAGAGCTCCACCGTCTGCACCGGGTTCACTTGATAGAACGAGCGCGCCGAGATCGCGAAGCGGATGCCGTCGAGCTCATCGTAGATAACCTCGCTGCCCCAGAGGACGCGGGTTTTGTCGCCGAAGATTACGTTCGTGTCGCGCGTGTTCACGTTCTGCACAATGCTCTTCACACCAGGCACAGCCGCACAAATCAACTCGATCCAGCGCTCTACTTGCGGAATCCGCTCGCCGTTCGTGATGAGCACGATCATCGCTTCGCCGGAGACGAAGCCAACGCGTATCATCACATGGCGCAGCAGACCGCGGCCAGTCTCTTCATTGTAGGCCGTGATGCCAAGCTCGCGTCCAATCTCCTTGACGCGAGCTACGATCTCATCATTACGCGAGTGCTGAATCATGCACTCGTCCATGTCAATGATGCGGTGGCTTCCGCGCGCGTAGAAGCCTCCGATCAACCGCTCCGGCAACACCAACCCATCGCCATCGCCGCCTGTAACAGCAGCCGCCATGCCCATCGGCACAGCTGCCTTGTTCCGATAACGCCAAGGCTCGGACATGCCTAGCGTCGGATGTACTATCACTCCTTCGCCCTCAGAACCCGCAACCCGCAGCTTTCCAATCCGCTCCAGGTTGTCCACAACGTGCTGGCGCTTCCATGCAAGCTGCGCCTCGTAGCTAAGATGCTGCAGCTGGCAGCCGCCGCACTGTTTATAGATCGCGCAAGGCGCTTCGACGCGATCCGGGCTCTCCACGAGCAACTCCACCAGCTTCGCGTAACCATACGTCTTCTTCAACTTCAACACCTTCGCGCGCACGCGCTCGCCGGGAAGTGCTCCCTGTATAAAAAGGGTAAAGCCATCTGTGCGGCCTACCCCTTCGCCTTCATGCGTCAAGCCGACAATGTCGACGACGACCTCTTCATTTTTCGCCACTGGCGCTTGCACTGCTTTGCCCTTCATCGTTCCTACCCGCTCCGTTTTCCTCAGGTGTATAGCAATTGATCTTGCTTTTGCCCCACCTTTACTTCTATGCTCTTACCCTTATTTATAAGTAGAATTGCCCGCTTCATCGACAAAAATGTTCAAATGCGACGGCAGCGCCGTGAACGTGCATGGCAGCGTGCCGCCATACTCACCGTCCAGGTTCAGCTGCACATAATCCGGTGTCGTCACCACAAGCTCGCTCGTGCGGAAATGCACGACATGCGGATCGTTCAAGTGCTCCCCGCGCAGCGCCAGCGACGCCAAGCGGATGAACTCGCCGAGGTTGCACCTCTTCAGCACCACGACATCGAACAAGCCGTCGTCGAGACTCGCCTCTGGGGCCAGCTTCTCGAAGCCGCCGACCGAGTTGCTGTTGCAGATGAGGAACAGCATAATCTCCTCATGAATCTCGTCAATTTCCTTCGCACGCAGGCGAAGCTCCGTTGGACGGAGGCGGGTCATTTTCTCCAGACCCTTCATATAATAGGCCAACTGGCCGATCATCGTCTTCAGCTTGCTCGGCACCTCATAGGTCAGCTCTGTAAGCGAGCCCCCGCCGGCAATGTTGATAAAATACCGCTGGTTCGCCCGACCAAGGTCAATCGGCCGCGAGTACTGCTGGATAATGAGATCGCATGCGTACTCCCAATGCTTCGGAATGCCAAGCGCCCTTGCAAAATCATTCGTCGTCCCAAGAGGCAATATCCCGATAGGAGGCCGCACGTCCTTCTCCGCCAAGCCGTTAATGACCTCATACAGCGTACCGTCACCGCCCGCTGCAATAATCAAATCGAAGCCCCGATCCGCCGCTTCGGCAGCCGCGATCGTTGCGTCACCTTCACCGGATGTCGCATGGCAGCTCGTTTCAATGCCGCCGCGTTCCAGCCGCTGAAGAATATCGGGGAGCCGCTTCTTGATCTCCTCGCGTCCCGATGTCGGGTTATAAATCAGCCTTGCCCGCTTAATTTTCACTGCCGCACACCTCCCAAACTCCAACAACCAATCCGCACTTTTGCACTACCTTCTACTATACACGATTAACGGCTAACTTCCCAAACTGCCTTTTCCAGCAGTCCCCCGCCATCACATCGTAGAAAGCCACTTCCGAATCTGCCGCTCCATCCAGCGCGCAATCTGCGGCGACGGCAGCAGCGCCCGCCCATTATACCGATAGTTCAGACCGGCAAGACGAGTCGGAATGACCGTACGCGTAAAATAACCCTCACTAAGAAAAAGCGGCACCACGATGAACGCATCATCCGGATACCGCCGCTGCAAAGCCCCGAGCTTGCACGCCGCCTGATTCGGCAGCAGCATCGCGCTATGCGCGCCCGCGAATCCGCCGAGCTCGCGCACCCGCTCCGCCAGCGCCGCCATGCCATCGCGCCAGCGGCCGTGAAACACCGCTTCGCGCGAACCATGCGCGACAAGTAGCAGCCGCTCGCGCCGCCGCCCCGCCGCAGGCAGCTGCTCCGCTCCCGCACCTTCGCTCGGCTCACTTTCCAGCGTCGCCGAAGCCTCCACCGACAACCCAGCAATATTGCGAAGCAGCAGCTCCGCAATATCTCCGTCGTCGTCGATCGGCACGCCGAACCGCACACGCATGCTGCTTTGCACCGCGAACGGCTCTAGCTCTCCTTCGCGAACCGCCGACACCGGCTCCATCCCAAAAGCCTGTGCAATGTCGTCCACATGCGTGCTCCCGGACGACACAAAAAGCGGAAGGACGTAGAGATCCGTCACACCTTCCGCTTCCAATACATGCACACCGTCCTGGATGAGCCGCCCCTCGACGAGCTCGAGAAACGAAGATACTACCGGCACCTCGCTGCCCATTAGGTCAGCGCAAGCTGCCACCGCATCGTCCACGAGCCGCACCCAATCCGCTTCACGCGAGCCGTGGCTTACCACTAATACTCCTGGTTTTGTCCCTGGGTTTAATCCTGGATTTGTTCCTTGGTTCATATCTAGCGTCATTCGATCATCATCCCGTGCAGGCACCTAGCGCCCTGAACGCTCCAGCGCCATTTTGTAACCGTCATTGCCGTAGTTGAGGCAACGCTTCACACGCGAGATCGTCGCCGTGCTTGCGCCTGTCTCCGCTTCAATCTGATTATATGTCGCGCCTTTGCCTAGCATACGCGCTACTTCAAGCCGCTGGGACAGCGACTGGATTTCATTCACCGTACAAAGATCGTCAAAGAAAATATAGCACTCTTCCACCGTCTTCAGCGTTAAAACCGCCTCGAACAGCTGGTCGATTGATTTATCATTCAGCTTCTTCAATTGCATCGTCCGCTCACCCCTACCAGAACTAATAATATGCTCATTGTAGTCCTTTCTAGTAGAATTTTCAAGCGTCACCGCTTTACAGAATAGAAGGACGCAAAGCCGCGTCTAGCGCATCCCAGCCTATTGCTGCTCCGCCCTACCTTGCCACCGCGACTAGCGCTTCCAACGCTTCCCGCCCCATCCCCCTCAAGACAAACGCGGAAATTAATTCCGCGCATGCGGGCTATCGTCCAATCCGTATGTTCGCCTACACCATAGACTAACGTATACAAATAAGGCACAAAGGTGTGATCTCCCGTGAACTACCGCTACGATCCGTCAGGCCGCAACACGCCGCAGCCCCACGGCGGTCCAGGGCCAGGTCAAGGCCTGCAAAATCAGGGGCAGAGCCAATTCCCGGGCATCTCCGACCCTTTCCTCGGCAAAAATAAAAGCGTCGGGCTCACCTCGCCCGTTCCATTCAACACGACCGAAGTGTCGAATGAATTCTCCGGCGGTGTCCCTACGTTTTCAATTCAACCCGCATCGAATATGCAGATTGTCCCGCTTCCCGAGTCCAATACATCCATCCTTCCAGCAGCAGCGGAAGATGCCAAAACCGAGAAGACCGGCTTCAATCTCGCGAACAGTCTGAACGATCTGAAGAGTGTCGTCGACCGGATGGGCGGCATCGACGGTATCGTGACGACGATGGGCAAAGTGCAGAAGGTCGTCGGCAGCATTACGCAGATGGCGCCGCTCATCAAAGTGCTTGCCACCTCCTTCACGCCAGGCAAGAAAGGCGCCAAGATTGCAGAGGACGATGACGATGACCCACCAGTAAAACGCCGCCGCAAGAAGAAGGGACACAAGTCCGTAAAAGGCAAAGGCATGAGCACCGTAACACCAGGTGGTTCACGTCCACGCCGGAAACGCCGCCCGCCAAGCCGCTAGCTCTTAATGCTCCATACAAACAACAAAGCCGGAACCCCCAGTGCTGCTCATCAAACGAGCTCACCTTGAGGATTCCGGCTTTTTTCAACCTTTTAGATAAACAAAGCAATCACTTGATAGATCAGCGCCGACAGAATCGCCGCAATCGGAATCGTAATGATCCACGATAAAATGATTCGTCCAGCGAGATCCCACTTCACAGCGGAGAAGCGCTTCGCGCTGCCCACGCCGAGAATGGAAGACGTGATGACATGCGTCGTACTAACGGGCAGGTGAATACTCGTAGCCGAGAAGATAATGCTCGCAGATACGATATCCGCCGCGAAACCGTTGATCGGCTCGATCTTGAAAATTTTCGTACCCATCGTCTTAATGATCTTCCAGCCGCCGATTGACGTACCAAGCGCCATCGCCACTGCCGCAGAGATCTTAACCCACAACGGGATATGATCCGTATTATCTTGGATGCCTGCTGCGACGAGCGCGAACGTAATAATACCCATCGCTTTCTGCGCATCGTTCGTACCATGCGTGAATGACTGGAACGCAGCCGTCAATATCTGTCCGGAACGGAAGCCTCTATTGATAAGATGCGGATTGGATCTGGCGAATATTTGCTTCAAGATCCACATCACGATGAAACCGCCAGCGAATGCAATTAACGGCGAGAAAATAAGTGCTTTCACGATATCGACAAAGCCTTTTGAATTAATCGCATCGAAGCCAGCGGAGCTGATTACCGCACCTGTCAACGCGCCGATGAGCGCATGCGATGACGATGAAGGAATACCAAGCCACCACGTGAGCAAGTTCCACGCAATGGCGCCGATCAGCGTCGCGACGACAACCTGTACGCCGTGGTCAAGCGTTGCCGGATTTGCAACCTTGCCCCCGATTGTTTTGGCGACGCCCGTAAACATAACCGCGCCGACGAAGTTCATCAGCGACGCTAGAATAATGGCCATGCGCGGCGACAGCGCCCGTGTCGATACGGACGTCGCAATCGCATTGGCCGTATCGTGGAAACCATTGATAAAGTCGAATGCGAGTGCTAGAAAAATTACGATACCAACCCAAATGTAAATGGTGTCCATCCTACTCGTCCCGCTCCTTAGCTGTTGCGCATAATAATGGTTTCGAGTGTGTTGGCGACATCCTCACAGTAGTCGGTCGTTTGCTCAAGACGCTCATAGATTTCTTTGCGCTTGATCAGCTCGATCGGGTCTTTCACGTTCGTGAACAAGCTCTTCACGCTGACGCGAAGCAGATCATCGGCTTGGTTCTCCAATTCGTTAATGTGAATGGCAGGCTCGCGCATCGCAAGCAGCTTCTTCTCGGACAAGAGATAGATGGCTTTCTTGATTTGCTGCGCGCAGCGAAGGATGTTCTCCGCAAACAGAGTGACATACTCGTCCGGCTCCGTAACGTTATACATCTCGAAACGGGATGCGCATGCTTCGATGCCGTCAAGCACATCGTCCAGCGACGTCGTCAGCTTGAGGATATCTTCGCGTTCAATCGGCGTGATAAACGTTTTATTCAGTTCTGTCAGAATTTTATGTACATAGCGATCGCACTTGCTTTCATACTCTTTCATCGACTTCGCGAACTGCGTCGCATCCTTGATCTTCGAAACGTTCTGCTCGAAGTAGTGCACAGCTTCCAGGATCGTGTCCGCCATCGATTCAAGCGTTGTAAAGAAAACGTCGTCTTTTTTCTTAAACATAATTATCCCCTTCGTTATAGCGTACTTGATTCACACCATCGTCCCTGATATTTTTCGCTGAAATCCACAGGAAACCGACAATATCTTAACATAGTTTACCTTCTAATTGTTAAGGGATTGTAAAGGTTTTATGACTTTATTTCAAAAACCGCAATTTATTTTGAGCGGATAACTTTCACGCCCTCCTAGTCTTTTCCGGCACACCTCATTTTAACCCCCTTCCCTGCAAAAAAAGAAGCCGAGAACCATTAGGTTCACAGCTCCCCTCCTTAATCGCATTCTTCTATTCAGCCACGATCTGGACATGGCCTTCAAACGTCGGCGTCATCGGTACAATGTGATAGAACGTATGCCCCGCCACGAACGGCAGCTCCTGACCGTCCTTCATAATGTGGATCGCACCGTCGCTTCCGCGCTCCCACGTACAGTCGATCTTCTTGCCTAGCTGGAACAGCATTGCAGGCCCGCCTGATTCAAGGTCAATCTCAAGCCGGCCATAATCATCGTACGTCTTATGCTTCGCGCCAATGACAACAAGATTAGTTGCGGTCAGCTGCTTGTTCGTCGTGAGGTCCGTGTGCGGCTTATCGTTGATGAAACGGTCGTATAGCTTCGTGCTCGAATTGTACAGATAGGAGAGCTTGTAGTCCTTCAGCAGAAAATGAATGATGACCTTCGAAGCCGAATCACCGCTCGCTGTCGCCCCCGCCTCCGACCATTGGAACGTAGGAATGTCCACCGTCTCGTCATATTTCTTCTTTGCAGCTCCTGCACGAAGCTTCTCCAAGTTCGAATAGAGATTGTGCGGCGCCTTCCGGAACGATTCGCGGTAGAAATAAGCGCCGGCGTTCGAGATCTCGTCGAGATAATCCTTCCCATGATGCTGCAAAATATCGTAGCCCTGCTGGCTTGCCCCAGCATGAGCGAGTATCGCGTGATACCCGTCACCGATGCGAATAAGATACGGACGATTGCTGCGGATCGGGCCGATGGGGTCGCTCCCCGTATAGCTCTGGTAGATGGCTACGAGCCGCGTAATGCCGCCTTCTGCGAGCACTTCCCATACCACGTCTGCGTTCGGCAGCCCTGATTGCGGGCGGGCACTGGCAAAGTTATTCACCATAACCGCGATTGGACGGTTCTTCGCTTCACTGTCTTCAGCGAGCCCTGTTAGCGGTGCGATATATTGAGGCGGGTCGACGGCAGGCGGATCAATCGGAGCCGTATCAGCTGGCTGATCTGCGTTCGTATTTGTCGCTGGAGCGATTACAGCCTCCGACGAATTTGCGTTCAACTTCTTATCATCGCTGCAGCCGGTGAGCATGAACGCTGCAAGCAGCAGCAAAGTGGCGCCATAGCCAATCGTACGCTTTGTTCGATTCTGATTCGCTTTTATCATCTGCCTACCCG
Organism: Paenibacillus sp. sgz302114; assembly: GCF_056120345.1. Lineage (NCBI taxonomy): Bacteria > Bacillati > Bacillota > Bacilli > Caryophanales > Paenibacillaceae > Paenibacillus > Paenibacillus sp. sgz302114. The sequence continues at coordinate 118,694 of NZ_JBVYOI010000010.1, read as the reverse complement.
CTTTCTGGATAATTTTGTCGCTGTACGAGGATTATACTTCATTACACCATAGAAGCGGTAGCGTTGTCTTCCATCCTTGGATGGAATTGAAAGACCTCATCTATAGCATAATAGCCATAAATGAAAGCTCTCGCATAAGCGGTCAGGAGGCTATTCGTACGATGCCAACCTTTCTACATTGGATTTCGAACCATTGGTTTTCCATTACCATCGTTGTGCTCTTGGCGATTGCCGTCTTCTTCGTCATCAAGAATCATAAGTCGCTGTTCTATAAGGAATAAAGGAAGCTTAGCAAAAAGATAACCCGATTCGCGTAGTGCGACAGACAGCACTTTGCGGATCGGGTTATTAGGTATGTTCAACTGTGGCCAGAAGCTGGCTCCTGCCTCTCTTCCTCAGGCAGCAGCGGGATCGAGATCAGCACAATCGTTCCTTCGGACTCCGCGCTGCTCACTTGAAACCGTCCGCCGTGCAGCTCGACAATTTCTTTGCATATCGCAAGGCCGAGACCGCTTCCTGACCGCTGGCTTGTCCCTTTGTAGAACTTCTCCGTCACATGCGGTAGATCCTCAGGCGGGATGCCTGGACCTGTATCTTGAATCGTAATTTGTGCCTCACCGGACTTGCTTTCACCGGTCACCGTCACCGTTCCGCCGCTAGGAGTGAACTTCAGCGCATTATCAAGCACGTTGATGAACACCTGCTTGAGCCGGTTCGCATCCACCTTCGCTACGAGCGGTTCATCGCTGTATTTGCCAATAATTCGAATGGACTCGCGATGTCCGCGGGCAACGAACTGCCGCAGCGTCTCTCCAATTGTTCGGCGAATGTCGAGCGTCTCAGGATGAAGCACGATGCTCTTGGCATACAGCTTGGAGAAGTCGAGCAAATCCTCGACAAGGCCGGACAGCCGCTCTGTCTCTCGCCCGATAATCGCAAGCCCCTGATTCAGCTCCTCAACGTCGCCAGGATCGCCGGAAGCGAGCGTCTCGCTCCAGCCTCTAATGGAAGTAAGCGGCGTCCGCAGCTCATGCGAGATGGAGGAGATGAAGTCCTCCTTCAGCTTCTCCCTCCGGGTCAGCTCGGATGCCATCGTATTCAGCGTCTCAGCAAGCCGCCCGATCTCATCACGGTCATGGAGGTGAACGGCGCGGCGGGTCCAGTCTCCCTCCGCCATCTTCTCTGCAACGCGCGTCAGGTTTCGGATCGGCCTCGCAATCCGGTTCGCCATGAGCACACTCATCGTAAAAAAGAGCAGTACGACGAATGAGCCGACCAGCACCGTAATCCATAGGATGTTGCGGACGGTCATATCGACCTCTTCAAGCGACGCCGTATAACGGAACATCGCGACGACTCGCGGTCCTTGCATCACGGGCAAAGTCACGGCTGCGATTCGCTCGCCGGTCACCGGATCGGCACCGCGCCAAATCCCTTTCTTGCCCTTCATCGCTTGATCGACATCAGGCGTCTGTTCTACTTCGCTTTCATCTGCGCTGCTGCCGAGCCCGTTGCTGTCCACGACGAGAGCGCCGGAGCTTGTGAGCAGCTGCAGGTGCGTCGTCCCTTCGGACATATTTTGCAGCATATATTTGGCTTTCGCCTTCATCGGCTCATACGCAATCGTGCGAGTATGTATCGCCGCCTCGGTCTCCGCCCGTTGAAGGACGGAGCCGACTGCGCTGCTGTAATAGTAGTTCCATACAAGCGTGCCGAACATCGTGCCAAGCATAACGACAACAAGAACGATCAGTATGCCGTAGCTTCGAACGATACGGGTTCGAAGGCTGCGGCTCATTGCTCCCCGCCCCTCTTCCATCGGTAGCCGAAGCCCCACAGCGTCTCAATATGGTGCGGCTCGGAAGGGGTGATCTCGATCTTCTGCCGGATGCGGCGAATATTGACGTCAACGATCTTCAAATCGCCGACGTAATGGCGGCCCCATACCGAGTTCAAAATATCATCGCGGCTCAAACCTTCGCCTTCCCGCTCCATAAGCAGCTTCACAAGCGTCCATTCCGTCGGCGTGAGCACGATCTCGACGCCTTCCTTCCACAGCTTGCGCTCCGCCGATGAGAGGCGGAATGGGCCGGAGCGAAGCTCCGAAGACCGGCGCGCTTGTGCCGCCGGCTGCCTGCTAAGCGCGGCTGCCGGCGCCGGGAACGCGTCAAGCGGCGGCGAATCGCCCGCGGCGGCGCTTGCTCCTGCCGCGGCACTACCGCTAGCACCGGCTCCCGCTGCGGCACCGCCGCTCTCGCTTGCCGTGCTGAATGGCGCACCCGCACCTGCACTTCCAGCCGCACCGCTTCCGCTTTCGCTCGCCGCGATGCCCGCTCCTGCTGCCCCGCTGCCGCCAGCGCTCGGTCCCGCTGCGGCACCGCCGCTCGCCGCAGCGCTTGGCCCTTGGCCAGCTGCGCTTGCGCCAGCGTCTTCAAGCGGCAGCATACGTCGCCTCAGCGCATGAAGCCGCGCGACCAATTCGCCGGGGCTGAACGGCTTCTGCACGTAATCGTCAGCTCCAAGCTCAAGGCCGCGAATTTTATCTTCCTCCTGCGACTTTGCGGTCAGCATAATAATGCCCATGCGCGGAAACTGCTGACGCAGCTGCTCGCATACTTCAAACCCGCTCATCTTCGGCAGCATCACGTCAAGCAGAGCGACGTCAAAAGGCGGAGAAGCCGTTTGCGCGAGCGCAAGCGCGCTCTCTCCGTCCTCCGCCTCCGTCACTTCCATGCCGCCCCGGCGCAAATTAATGCGGACGAAGCCGCGAATTGCCTCTTCATCCTCAACGAATAGAATACGCAAGGCTTCTTCTCCCCCCTTCTCTCTTCCTCGAACTTTATGCTTCTGGCAGCAGCCTGAACAGCTGTTTCATCTCTGCCTCATCAGGCGGGAACACGCCGGTCAATTTGCGCGACCTCTGTTCATCCCCATCTGATTTGGAATCCGAGTCCGCGTTGTCCGCACCTGCCGCTGGCTTCTCATTCCAGATCGCGACATAAACAAGTCCATCCCGAGTGTCTAACTCCAGATATCGGCTGCCATCCTCGCTTAGCTGATTCTCTTCTTTGCTCCAATCCGCAATCGGAATGACGCGCAGCGCCAGCACTTCCTTATGCAGCCCTTTGATAGGGTCAAAAGCATCCAGAGCAGCATCATTGTCGCTGCCATCCTTCAACCGGCTAAACGTATAGTTGCTCCATGACTCTGGAATCGTAATTGCGTACGTCTGTCCTGGATCGACATACTGTTGACCGACAACCGAGAAATAGCTGTGGCCGTCCCATTGTCTATACTGCTCAATCCAGAGCAGATCGCTATAGGCCACGCCTTCGGATTGTCCAGGCGCTTCACGAAGCATGGTCAGATCGAGTATGCCATCGCCATTGCGGTCGCCGCTCAGCTGCGTCCTCGCATTAATTTGCACCTGATCATTACCTGTTGCACGCGGCGGATACACTTGAACGAGCTTTCCTGCTTCCCAAGCAAGCATCGTCGTCGTCGATGAATTCGCACCGATGGAAGCATCAGCAACGATGCCGTAACGATCTGGCGACACCTTGCCCAGTTTCACCTGCAAATAATCGTTCACCGACCCATCCAGCTCAGCCGCGCCGACCTTCTGCACATGATTGGCAGCGAATTGATAAATTCCGATGGACGCCTGCATTTTATCCCGCTGCAGCTTAATGAGCGCAAGCTCCGGCCGGCCGTCGCCCTGCCCATCGCCAATCCCCATCGTGTCGTAAGGCAGCTCCGCGATCGGCTTCGGCACGTTCACCTCGTCAGCATTGACAGCAACATGATACAACGTGAGCATATGCTTCGGCTCTCCGTATTGATTCCATCCGATGAGCAGTTCTGGCTGGCCATCCCGATCAAGATCGGCTGTGCGAAGCACATCAATTCCGTAGCTCGACGTCTCCGCGAAAATAAACCATTTGCGCCATGTCCCATTCACATTACGCAGCACCATCACATGCTGATTGGCACCCTCATCGGCATAGGTGACGAAAGCTTCCAGTCGCTCGTCGCCGTCGGCATCCATCTTCAGCACTGCTGTATTGGTCGACTCCTGCAATGCGAGCGACAGCTTTGCCCTTGCGGGAAGCTCGCGCTGGACAGCCGCAGCAAGCGCGGCGCTATCCGGCGATGAGCGCGGACCTTGCAGCAGATCGGCCGGTGTCGCCGTAAACTGGCAGCCCGCTAATACGATCAACATCAGCAGCCCGCTAAGGAAGAGCGCGCCTCGCCGTAAGCTGTACTTTCGTTTCATCGCCTTCCTTCCCTCCTTGCGGTGCAAGTGCTATTTTTTCGCCTTTTGATGACCCGCTTTGGCAGCCAGCAGTTCACTTACGGTGACGAACGTGTAGCCCTTGTTCTTCAAATCCTTAATAATGAGCGGCAGCAGCTGAACCGTGTTGTCGAGCTTGCTCCCGAATGAATGCATCAGAATAATGCCGCCTGGATGCGTGTTCTTGTTCACATTGGCCCGCATCGCAGCCACCGAGCTGCCCGCCCAGTCCCGCGTATCCACCGACCAGCCGATCAGATCGCGGTGATTTTCTTTCATTATCGTCCGCACCAGCGGCGAGACCGCACCGTACGGCGCACGGACAATACGCGGCACATAGCCAGTCTGTTTGCTAATAAGCCCGTCAGCCTGCTTGATTTGGCTAAGAATCTGGTTGCGATTAAGCTTGCTTAAGTCCTTATGTGAATAGCTATGGTTGCCGATTTCATTGCCATCCGCTTTAATGCGTTTCATCATCGTGCCATAGCGGTTCACTTGAATGCCGACCGTAAAGAAGGTGCCATGGACCTTGCTGGCTTTGAGAATCGACAGAATCGCAGGTGTAAAATGCGAATCCGGCCCGTCGTCAAACGTCAACGCAACAAGCTTCGCACCCTGCTTCTGTATATAGTTCACCGCCGGCTCGGTTGGCTTCTGCAGCAGAATCAGCTGTGGCGGCTTTGTCTGCAGAGGTTTCTTCTGCGTGGACGCTGTGGCTGTATTCTTCACGCTACCCGCAGCAGCACCTGCCTGACTCGCTGATCCTGTGCCTGTTGTACTCGGCTTCTTCGCAGCTGCATCTGCGCCGGTCACTGCTTTTCCTTTTGCCGGAGTCGCCTCCGGTTTCTCCTGTGCGCTGCTCGGTTTCGCAGGCGCTGCCGTCACGAGAGCAACCCCGCCGCCAGCATTCGCCCCAACATCCGCTGTGACCACATCGCTTGTCCGCGTTTTATTAGGAGCCAGCTCTGTACTCGCTTTTCCATCGCCTTGCTTCAACGGCATATTCACATCAATAATGGATGCATGCTTTATCGAATGCGCCTCGTTACCGCAGCCGGTCGTCAGCGCTCCTATCATCAGGGTTGCCACAATCATTGCGGCTATTCTACTTCTGCTTCCCAATCGAATCGGCAACCGCATATTTAATCCCCACACTTTCACAATACTCTATGAACCTACTATACCTTATCTTAATAGAGTTGAGGGTGATATGTAGTTACAAAGAGGTAACACGAGGCTGGGAAAGCTAACCACAACGCTGGAAGACGGTTGTACAGCACACAAAGACCGCAGCCTTCTGGGGCTGCGGTCGCGAGCATAACTGCATATATACACTTATTTCTCGACGCCTCTCCGCTATTAGTGAAATAGATGTAAATATCGGCTTATCGAAGCCATTTTTCTCAATGACAGCAGAAATACTAGCAAATAAGCTGATTTTCGCATTTATTTCATGAATCGGACTCCATCAGCCGAAAATAATCGGATTATTGCACTTAAGCAACTTATACAAAGTTCGTTGGGGTAGCCAACACAAAAAACCGCAGCCCTCATCAGGCTGCGGTTTCTCTATGTCTACTAGAATTATCGCAAAGCTTTCGCGGCGATATCGGTACGGCTATGCATACCTTCAAAATGAATCGCGCTTACCGCTTCGTACGCTCTCGCACGAGCTTCCGCAATATCGCGGCCGCGGCCGACGATGCCGAGCACTCGTCCGCCATTCGTTACGATATTGCCGTCAGCTAGCGCTGTGCCCGCGTGGAACACGAGCGCGCCTTGCGCCCGAGCAGCGTCAAGGCCAGTGATAACGCGGCCTTTCGGATACGATGCCGGGTAGTTTTCCGATGCGGCGATGACGCACACCGCTGCCTCGTCGCTCCACTCGATCTGAAGCTGATCGAGTCGGCCGTTCATCGAAGCGAGAATAATATCGAGCAGATCGGTATTGAGGCGAGGGAGCACAACTTGCGTCTCTGGATCGCCCATACGCGCATTGAACTCGATTGTCTTAACGCCAGCTTTTGTAATCATCAAACCTGCGAAGAGCACGCCGCGGAACGGGCGACCTTCACTGACCATCGCACGTGCAGTCGGCTTGATGATGTTCTCGATCGCATCTTCTACAAGCGCCGGATCGATGTGAGGCAGCGGGGAGTACGTACCCATTCCGCCTGTATTCGGGCCTTTGTCATTGTCGAAGACCGGTTTATGGTCTTGTGCTGGAACCATCGCGCGAACGGTCTCGCCATCAACGAAAGCGAGGATCGACATCTCTTGTCCCTCAAGGAATTCCTCGATCACGACGCGTCCACCGGACTCGCCGAACACTTTGCCTACCATCATGCCATGCAGCGCTTCTTCTGCTTCTTTCATCGAATAAGCAACGGTAACGCCTTTGCCTGCCGCGAGGCCGTCTGCTTTGACAACAACCGGAATCGCTTGCTCGCGCAAGTAGGAAAGTGCTGTCTCGTAGTCAGTGAACGTCTCGTACTTGGCTGTCGGGATGCTGTACTTCTTGAGCAGATCCTTCATGAAGATTTTGCTGCCTTCAATCTCAGCCGCATTCTTCCGAGGTCCGTAGATCGGAATGCTGCGTGCTTCGAACGCATCCACGATGCCGTCCGCGAGCGGATCATCCGGTCCTACCACAACGAGATCGACCTCGTTGTCGCAAGCGAACTGGATAAGCTCGTCGAACCGGTTAACCGGGATCGGCGCGCATTCTGCCAGCTCCGCAATGCCTGCGTTGCCAGGTGCGCAGAAGATTTTGCTTACTTTATCGCTCTTGTTCAGCGCCCAGACGATCGCATGCTCACGTCCGCCGCCGCCGATAACCATAATCCGCATCGCTTACGCGCCTCCTTCAGCCGGACGGTTCACAACCGTCAGCGTCGTCTCGCCGTCCTCAATGCGAATCGTTTTGACGAGCAGCGAGATTTTGTTGTCCGCGTCTAGCAGATCCCAATAGAAGCGTGCTGTCTCGTGGCTATCGTCGAACAGCGGAGCCACTTGAGGCTCGCCAGCGAACGAAGGCAGCGGATTGCCATCACCCACATAGGTGGAGATGAAGTGTCCGTAACCCGCAATCGCTTGCTCGTAGTGGAAATATTGGCGTTTCGTCTGCGATTCGTCGTTCTCGTTCGATTTTAGAATCGACAGCTTGTACGCGTTCTGTGCATCGTTCAAATCAACAATACCCGAGATGCGCGGCGTGAAATTCGGCGGATCCGGCTCGTATGTGCGCGTCGCGAGCGCTCCCTCGAACGTGCCGCCAGATTTGATCGTTTCCCAGATTGTATCCGTCTGGTCACCGTTCGTTACAATATGCGCGCCGCCTTCGTGGCGAAGCGGATAATAAATAATAAGCGATGGGTCAGTCAGTTTCGCAGGATCGGCTGCTTCCGTACGGAGGAAGCCGTTCTCCTCCGGAATGAATACGCGGTTGCGGCTGTTCTCGCTGCGTCCCATGATCCAATACACTTGCACGTAACGCGTCGCATCCGGCGTTAAGCCGATAACGATGCCGCGCCCTGGATAACTATTCTCTTGCAAACGTTGAACGGTTGCATCCGCCAGCGTCTTCCATTTTGTCGTTGTGTTCGTGGACATCCTCGTCGCCTCCTATCAGTGATGAAACAGGCGTACGCCCGAGTAAACCATGACCATGCCGTAATCGTTCGCCGCTTCCACGACTTCTTCGTCACGAAGCGAGCTGCCTGCTTGAATGACGTATTTCACGCCGCTGCGGCTTGCCCGGTCGAGATTGTCGCGGAACGGAAGGAATGCATCGGAGCCATAAGAAACGCCTTGCAGGCCGTTCAGCCACTCGCGCTTCTGCTCACGCGTCAAACGCGCTGGCACTTCTTCGAAGCAACGCTCCCATGCCGCTTGTTCGACCGGCGTTACTTCGTCTTCGAGCCACAGATCGATCGCGTTGTTCTGCTCTGCGCGCGACACGCCTTCGCGGAACTTCATGTTCAGCGCAGCAGGGTGCTGACGGAGGTACCAACGGTCTGCCTTGTCGCCGGCAAGGCGCGTGCAGTGAATACGCGATTGCTGACCTGCGCCGATGCCGATTGTCTGGCCATCAAGCGTATAGCAGATCGAGTTGGATTGTGTATATTTCAGCGTAACGAGTGCAACGAGCATGTCGCGTTTTGCGTTGTCCGTCACTTCTTTGTTAGCTGTAACGACTTTATCGAACACCGAAGCGTCTGGAACAGCGCTGTTGCGTTCTTGCTGCATTTTCATGCCGAACAATGTACGCGTCTCCACCGGATCAGCTACATAGTCAGGATCGATCTGAAGAATGAGGTACTTGCCCCCCTTCTTCTGCTTGAGGATGTCGAGCGCTTCCGGCGTATAGCCTGGCGCCACGACGAGGTCGGACACTTCGCGCTTAAGCAGCTGCGCGGTCGAAGCGTCAACGATGTCGCTAAGCGCAGCAGCGTCTCCGAACGAAGACATACGGTCTGCGCCGCGAGCGCGCGCATACGCGGTAGCCAGCTCCGACAGCTCCATGCCATCGACGAAATAAGCCTTCGCCAGCTCTGGCGAAATCGGCGAATATACAGCCACGCCCGCTGGGCTTACATGCTTGAACGAAGCTGCCGCCGGAAGACCTGTTGCTTGACGCAGCTCGCGCACAAGCTGGTACGCGTTCAGCGCATCGAGCAAGTTAATGAAGCCAGGGTCGCCGTTAACGACAGTTAGCGGAAGCGCTTGGCCGTCCGCGGAGTAGATTTTCGCTTCCTTCTGGTGAGGGTTCATACCGTATCGCAAAGCAATTTCTTTAATATCGCTCATAAGTTCGTTCTTCGTCCTTTCTCGTATCCCATCTTCGCGCTACCCCGGTCGCGAGCTACGCTCACTGCTCGGGTATGCATCCTATTCGCCGCTTTGTACCGTAACCTTGCGTCCGTCCAGCACAACGCGTCCTTCGGCAATTCGGCGGACCGCAAGCGGCAGCAGCTCGTGCTCTACCGCATGGATTCGCTCAGCCAGCGTCTCTTCCGTATCGCCATCATGAATTTCAACCGCCTGCTGCATGATGACCGGTCCCGAGTCCATACCGCCGTCGACGAAATGGACCGTTACCCCTGTCAGCTTGACGCCGTATTCCAGCGCTTGGCGAATGCCCCGCACGCCCGGAAATGCGGGCAGCAGCGCCGGGTGCACATTGATAATGCGCCCATAATAGGGCTTCACGAGCACGTCGGTAATAATTCGCATATAACCTGCAAGCACGATCAGATCGATGCCTTCCCGCCGCAGGAGGCCGACTATCTCTTCTTCGCAAGCTTCCCGTGAAGCGTACGACTTCGGGTCGAAAAGATATGTCTTGACGCCCAGCGACTCAGCGCGCTGCACAACCGCGGCTGCCGGCTTGTCGCACACGAGCAGCGCGATTTCCGCTGGGAACGCTTCCTCGCGGACCGCTTCAGCAAGCGCCTGGAAATTGCCTCCGTTGCCGGAAGCAAATACGGCGATGCGCAGCGGCGAGTTCCCGTCCGTCATTACAGCTCGGCGCCTCCGAATGTGACGATCTTGCTTCCCGAAGTCACTTTGCCGATGATATATGCATCTTCGCCAAGCTCTTTCGCCGTACGAAGAGCTTCCTCAGCTTGCTCAGCGATTACGACAACGACCATACCTACACCCATGTTGAACGTCGTGAACATGTCACGGTCAGAGATGCTGCCTTTTGCCTGCATCAATTTGAAGATAGGTTGGATCGGCCACGAGCCCATCTCGATGTCTACATTAACGCCTTCTGGAAGCACCCGCGGAATGTTCTCGATGAAGCCGCCGCCCGTAATGTGCGCCATACCCTTCACCGTTACACGGTTGATAAGCTCCAGTACCGATTTCACGTAGATGCGAGTCGGTTCGATAACGACATCGCCAAGCTTCTTGCCGTCAAGCTCAGACAGCGTGTCGTTCAGGCTATAGCCAGCTTGCTCAAGCAGCAAACGGCGAACGAGCGAGAAGCCGTTGCTGTGAATGCCGCTCGATGCAAGACCTAGCACCACGTCACCCGGCTGGATGCTCTTGCCGTCGATGATCTTCTTCTTATCTACAATGCCGACTGTGAAGCCAGCAATATCGTACTCATCGCCTTGGTACATGCCAGGCATCTCTGCCGTTTCGCCGCCAATCAATGCGCAGCCGGATTGCAAGCAGCCATCGGAGATTCCTTTGATAATTGCTTCGATCTTCTCAGGCTCTACCTTTGCACATGCGAGGTAGTCAAGGAAGAAGAGCGGCTCTGCTCCTTGAACGACGATGTCGTTCACGCACATTGCAACCGCGTCGATTCCAATCGTATCGTGTTTATCCATCGCAAAAGCGATTTTCAGCTTCGTGCCTACACCGTCAGTACCCGAAACAAGCACCGGCTCCTCATACTTGTCTTTGTTCAGACCGAACAGCGCACCGAAACCGCCAAGATCCGTCAGCACTTCCGGACGGAACGTTTTCTTCACGTGCTTTTTCATCCGTTCGACTGCTTCATTACCCGCCGCAATATCGACGCCGGCTTGTTTATAAGCTTCTGACACGATAGTCACTCCTTAAAATGTTTTGCAAGGTCCCGCCTCGCCTATTGCTTCTATACTGCCAACCAGTCGGGTTAACGACGATTGGTAAATTGCTCTCTCACCTCAGGTGATGGAGTAAGCCGAAGGCTGATATGAAGTCGAAGCAACGATAGTGGTCGCCTTTGTAGTTGGGTTTCGACCGCTAAATGTCTTATATAATCCGAAGAAACCCAATCTACAACAGCGAGCGTAGACTCATATCAGCCGAAGGCGACCCACTCTCACCTATCCCTCTAGCAGCTGCAGCTCTTCTCCGAAGTCGGATCAACCGGCGTCGGATAATCATTATCGAAACACGCGAGGCACATGCCGCGGTTGTACTCCCCGTCGTTACCGCCAACTGCCTCGATGAAGCCATCATGGCTTAGGAAGTGCAGCGAATCCGCGTTAATGGCTAAGCGAATCTCCTCCACTGTCTTCTGCGAAGCGATCAATTCCTTGCGGTCCGGCGTATCGATGCCGTAGTAGCAAGGGTTCTTGAACGGAGGCGACGTGATGCACACATGCACCTCAGTCGCACCTACTTCGCGAAGCAGGTTCACGATGCGAAGGCTCGTCGTACCGCGCACGATCGAGTCATCGATCATAACGACGCGCTTGCCTTCGACGACTTTACGCACGGCGGACAGCTTCATCTTGACACCCTTCTCACGAAGCTCTTGCGAAGGCTGGATGAACGTCCGGCCGGTGTACTTGTTCTTGATTAGGCCGAGCTCGTACGGGATACCCGTCTGCTCCGCGTAACCGATTGCCGCCGAAATCGACGAATCCGGCACCCCTGTAACAACGTCCGCATCGATGAAGGCTTCAAGCGCCAAGCGCTGACCCATTCTTTTGCGAGCCGAGTGGAGGTTAATACCGTTGATATCGCTATCCGGGCGGGCAAAATAGATATATTCCATCGCGCAAGTCGCGCGGCGCTCTAGTTTGTCGAAGCGATCCTGACGGAGTCCGTCACGATCAAGAATTAACATTTCACCAGGCTGTACATCGCGCTCGTATTCAGCACCGCAAGTCTCTAGTGCGCATGTTTCCGACGCGAACACGTATCCGCCGGCAAGTCTGCCCATTACGAGCGGACGCAAGCCGTACGGGTCCGATGCGACAACGAGCTTGTCGTTGGTCATCAGAAGGAAAGCAAAGCCGCCAATGAGCCGCTGCAGCGCGTCTTTTGCCGCACTGACAAAATCCTTGCTCGAGCGTGCAATCAAGTGGGCAATCACTTCCGTGTCGCTCGATGTTTGGAAGATCGAGCCTTGGCTCTCCAGCTCCTTGCGAATCGACGGCGCGTTCACGATATTGCCGTTCGTTGCAACGGCGAGATCGCCATCGCGGTATTTGAAGATGAGCGGCTGCGCATTCGCCAGCTTGCTCTCACCTGCGGTCGAGTAACGAACGTGACCGATAACGCGGTCACCAGGAAGTCCGTCCAGCTTCTGCTGGTCAAACACTTCCTTCACAAGACCCATGCCGCGGTAATGCGTGAACTTGCCGGTAGCAGACTCGACAGCTGCCATTCCGGCACTCTCTTCGCCGCGATGCTGCAGCGCATGTAACCCGTAGTAGCCGAGCGAGCACGCATCCGGTATGCCGAACACCCCGAATACACCGCACTCTTCACGCAATTTATCAAAAATATCGTCCCGGCCAATGCCTTCGTTATAGTGATCGCCTGTCCACAGCTTCGGCAGCTGTTTTATTTCATCAGACATGGAATCGCATCCTTCCAAACCTTCTCCAGTTCTGCAATGCTAGCGTTAATGCCCGGTTTGCCGTTAACCGATGCAACAACTTCGTTGCCGCGAACCGTACCGATAACTACGTTTGGTACGTTTGCCGCCGTCAAATACTTAGTCAGTTCTTCTGCATGCTCCGGCTTCGCCGAAAGCAGGATACGGGATTGCGATTCGCTGAACAGCGCTGCATCCGCGCGCAGGCTTGTCTCTACATTCACTTCTGCGCCAAGCTTGCCGCTAATTGCGGATTCCGCAAGCGCTACTGCAAGACCGCCCTCGGACAAGTCATGCGCCGAAGCGACATAACCTTCACGAATTGCGCCAAGCACGCCGTCAAGAAGCGTCTTCTCTGTTGCCAGGTCGATTTCCGGAGGACGTCCTTCGCTCTTGCCGTGCAGCACATATTGAAGCTCGCTGCCGCCAAACTCATGCTTCGTTTCGCCCGCGAGGATGATAACATCGCCCTCAGCCTTGAAGCCTTGTGTCGTAATATGATCAACGTCGTGCACGAGACCAACCATACCGATAACCGGCGTTGGGTAGATCGCGCCTTTTGCATTTTCGTTATACAAACTAACGTTGCCGCCGATAACCGGTGTCTCGAGCGTACGGCAAGCTTCGGAAATACCGTCAGCCGCCTTCTCGATTTGCCAGAACACTTCCGGCTTCTCCGGGTTACCGAAGTTCAGGTTGTCCGTAATTGCAAGCGGCTCAGCGCCGGAGCAAACGATGTTACGCGCTGCTTCCGCAACCGCGATACGTCCGCCAACCTCTGGATCGAGGTACACGTAACGGCCGTTACAGTCCGTAGTCATCGCAAGCGCCTTGCGTGTGCCGCGAATCGTTACAACCGCAGCATCGGAGCCCGGTTGAACCGCTGTGCTCGTACGCACCATGTAATCGTATTGGTTGTAGATCCATTCTTTGCTCGCTACTGTAGGCGAACCTAACACTTGTTTAAGCGCACCAGTCAGGTCTGTAACCTCTGGATAAGCTGCTGTATCAATTGCACCGTTAGCCGCGTAATAAGCCGGCTCAGCGGATGGTTTGTCATACATCGGGCACTCGTCAACGAGCGCTTTTACCGGCATGTTCGCCACTTCTTCGCCTTGATGGAACAGGCGCAGACGGCCGTCGTCCGTTACTTTACCGACCTTCACGCAGATAATGCCCCAACGGTCAAAAATCTCTTGAGCTTGCGCTTCATGATGCGGCTCAACGACGAACAGCATCCGCTCTTGCGACTCAGAAAGCATCATTTCGTAAGGCGTCATGCCTTCTTCACGCTGTGGCACTTCGTCGAGGTACAGCTCAAGGCCGTTGCCGGCTTTGGATGCCATCTCGGCGCTCGAGCAAGTAAGACCTGCTGCGCCCATATCTTGAATACCGACAACGATGCCGGAGTTAATCAGCTCAAGCGTTGCTTCCATAACGAGCTTCTCCATGAACGGATCGCCCACTTGCACCGCCGTACGCTTCTCTTCGGACTCTTCAGACAGTTCAACCGATGCGAAAGTCGCACCATGGATACCGTCGCGGCCGGTTGCTGGACCTACGTAGAACACCGGGTTGCCTACACCTTTTGCAACGCCGCGTTGGATCTTGTCATGATCGATCAGACCGACGCACATTGCGTTAACGAGCGGGTTACCTTCATAGCTCTCGTCGAACATCACTTCGCCTGCAACCGTCGGAATACCGATACAGTTACCATAGCCCGCGATACCGCTAACTACGTTCTCGAACAAATATTTTACACGCGAATTTTCCAGGTTTCCGAAACGCAAGCTGTTCAGCAAAGCTACTGGACGAGCGCCCATCGAGAAAATGTCACGGATAATGCCGCCCACGCCTGTTGCTGCGCCTTGATACGGCTCAACTGCGGAAGGATGGTTATGCGATTCGATTTTGAACACGACTGCTTGGTTATCGCCGATGTCGACAATGCCCGCGCCTTCGCCCGGTCCCATCAGAACCTTCGGTCCCGTGATCGGGAATTTCTTCAGAATCTTCTTCGAATTCTTGTAGGAGCAGTGCTCCGACCACATGACGCTGAACACGCCGATCTCGGTATAGTTCGGCTTACGGCCTAGAAAACCGCAAACGAGCTCATATTCATAATCTGTAACGCCGAACTGCGTATAGATGCGCTGATCCGCGATTTGTTCTGCTGTTGGCTCCTTAGCCGTTAACTGCTGCGCCATGTTGTTCCCTCCATGCATTCAAAATCGATGTAAACATCCGTTTGCCGTCCGCGGAGCCGAGAATTTCATCTACAGCACGCTCGGGGTGAGGCATCATGCCAACAACGTTGCCGCGCTCGTTGCAGATCCCTGCAATGTTCTCAATCGAGCCGTTCGGGTTCGTATCGCCCGCGTAACGGAACACGATTTGGTTGTTCGCTTTCAGCTGTGCAAGCGTCTCTTCGTCGCAGAAGTAGTTGCCTTCGCCGTGAGCGATTGGAATATCAATCATTTCACCCGCGTTGTACTCGCTTGTGAAAGCTGTTGTATGGTTAACGACCTCAAGCTGCGTTTGTGCGCAGATGAACTTCATGCCACTGTTGCGGCGAAGTGCGCCAGGCAGCAGGCCTGCTTCAGTCAAGATTTGGAAGCCGTTGCAGATGCCGAGAATGAACTTGCCTTGCTCGGCTGCTTTGACTACTTCACTCATTACTGGGGCAAAACGAGCGATTGCGCCGCAGCGCAGGTAGTCGCCGTAAGAGAAGCCGCCAGGAACAAGAATGGCATCGTATGCAGACAAGTCTGTCGCTGTGTGCCATACGTAATCAACGGATTGGCCAATTGTATCTTCTACTGCTTTGTAGCAGTCAATATCGCAGTTGGAACCTGGAAATACGAGTACCGCGAACTTCATCGGTTATCCCTCCAATTCAAAACGGTAGTCTTCAATAACCGTGTTCGCCAGCAGCTTCTCACACATTGCCGTAAGGCGCGCTTCTGCTTCCGTGCGATCCGATGTGCTCAGGTTGAGCTCCAGGAACTTGCCGATACGAACTTTGCCGACTTCATCGAAGCCCATGGAATGCAATGCGCCTTGTACTGCGCTGCCTTGCGGGTCGAGCACGTTCTGTTTGATTGTTACGTAGACTTTAGCCTTCATTGGGGGGTCGCCTCCTGCGAGATGTTTGATTATTGGGATGGGAGTGTTTTCGCAGAACGTGGATTTATCGGACTTCGTCGCTGTTGAACTTTGGGAAACTTTGAACTAGTATCCTGCGGATGTTTCCCAAGTTCAAAGGCGATCGCTATCGCTCTCCGTCTCGATAAACCACTTTTCTGCTCCACCCTGATCCCGGGTGAAAAGCAAAACATTAGTGCAGGATGCTCTGGGAGCATCCAGGCACCGCTTGCGGGGTGGCTTCCGCCACCGTCGCTGAGCGAGCCCTTTATTTGGTGCGAGCCATCTTTGCTTGGCCCGCGTGATTAGACATATCTTAAACCAGGTCTTCGCCTGTTAGAGCCTTGTAGATTGCCAGGTAGCGGTTCGTTGTTTCATCTACGACCGATTGAGGCAGTGGAGCCGGTTTACTGTCGCGGTCCCAGTCGGAGCCGAGAAGATAAGTGCGCACCGGTTCTTTATCCATGCTGTCGATCTCGATGTCGAACGCGTACTTGTCTTTCGCCCAGAAACGCGAGGAATCCGGGGTGAAGATTTCGTCGATTAGAATGACTTTGCCTTCAATAAGTCCGAACTCGAATTTGCAATCCGCTAGAATAATGCCGCGCTCTTCGCAGCGCGCCCGAGCGAATTCGTAAAGCGCAATGCTCTTGTCGCGAAGCTCTTCAGCCAGCTCAGCACCGACCATCTCTTGCATCCGTTCGAAAGGAATATCTTCGTCATGACCAACATCGTTCTTCGCAGCAGGCGTGAAGATCGGCTTCTCGAAACGCTCGTTCTTGCGCAGGCCTTCAGGAAGCCCGATGCCGTTAATTGCCGAAGTTTTCGTATATTGTCTCCAGCCACCGCCCGTGATATAGCCGCGAACGACACATTCGATATCAATACGTTCGGCTTTCTTCGAAACCATGATGCGATTCTTGAGCAGCTCAGGCTCTGTAACGAGATCGCCAAGCTTGTACACATCGGTGTGCACAATATGGTTCGGCATCATCTCGGCCGTCTGTTCAAACCAGAACGTCGACAACCGGTTCAGCACGTTCCCCTTCTCCGGCACCGCCGGGTCCAGTACATAATCGAACGCGCTAATGCGGTCAGTAACGACGATCAAATAATGCTCGCCAAGATCGTACAGCTCACGCACTTTGCCTTTATACAGCAGCGGCGCTTTCACAATCTCCACAGCCGTGGACAACGCTTGTGTCATTCCTGTCCCTCTCCTTTTTTTTCAAAGTTTGGTTTTGATCTTTAGGGTTTGTGACGGAGCAGGAGAAAACAGTCTGTAGAAGCGTAGCGTTCGCCTTTGTACATGGATTTCTACCTCTAGTCTCCTACAGTTCAAAGAAATCCAATGTACAACAGCGATCGGAAGACGTTTTCTCATGCGCAGTCATGCCCTTAAATCAATTCCAAACGCTTGAAAATCGTATCCACATGCTTCAGATGCCAAGCCGGGTTAAACGCATCTGCGATTTCATCCGCCGACAGATGAGCCGTAATTTCCGGCGTCGCTTCAATAATGTCGCGGAATTGGCGCTGCTCTTCCCAAGCTTGCATCGCGCGCGGCTGTACAGTGTCGTATGCTTGCTCGCGGCTAAGGCCTTTATCGATCAGCTTCGTCATGACGCGGCCGGAGAACGGTACGCCGAACGTGCGCTGCATATTGCGTTTCATGTTCTCAGGGAACACTTGCAGGTTCTTGATGATGTTGCCCAGACGATTCAGCATGTAGTTGAGCAGCATCGTCGAATCTGGCAGAATGACGCGCTCAGCCGACGAGTGGCTGATGTCGCGCTCATGCCACAGCGTTACGTTCTCGTAAGCTGTCAGCATGTGACCGCGGATAACGCGGGACAGACCGGAGATGTTCTCGCAGCCGATCGGGTTGCGCTTGTGCGGCATAGCCGACGAGCCTTTTTGACCCTTCGCGAACGGCTCTTCCACTTCACGGAATTCGCTTTTCTGCAAAGCGCGAATTTCAGTAGCGAATTTATCGAGCGATGTTGCGATCAGTGCCAAAGTGCCGACATACTCCGCGTGACGGTCACGCTGAAGCGTCTGCGTCGAGATTGGAGCTGGCGAAATGCCGAGCTTCTTGCAAGTAAACTCTTCAACGAACGGGTCGATGTTAGCGTACGTGCCAACTGCACCGGAGATTTTACCGAATTGAACGCCGTTTGCCGCATGGTGGAAGCGCTCCAAATTACGTTTCATTTCCTCGTACCACAGAGCAAGCTTCAGACCGAAAGTCGTTGGCTCGGCATGAACGCCGTGAGTACGGCCCATCATCGCTGTATCTTTATAGACAACTGCTTGACTACGAAGGATCTCAATGAAGTTCGTGATGTCCTTCACAAGAATCTCGTTCGCTTGGCGAAGCAGATATCCCATCGCTGTGTCTACTACATCAGTAGACGTCAGACCGTAATGTACCCATTTACGCTCAGGACCGACTGTCTCGGACACCGCACGCGTAAACGCGATAACGTCATGGCGAGTCTCCAACTCGATCTCGTTGATGCGGTCGATGCTGAAAGTTGCCTTCTCGCGAAGCGCTTCAACATCCTCGCGCGGGATAATGCCAAGCTCTACCCAAGCCTCGCATGCGCAAAGTTCAACCTCGAGCCATGCTTTGAATTTGTTCTCTTCCGTCCAAATTGCTCTCATTTCCGGTCTGCTGTAACGTTCTAACATCTAGTTTAAACCCTCCATATGTTCGTTTCGGAAATCCACGCCAACGCCTCATCGACATTCGCTGCAAGCACGTTGACATGACCCATTTTCCGTTTATGTTTGGCTTCATGTTTCCCATATAAATGAATTTTAGGCGCGACGCCGAGGCGTTCTGCGCTCTCATCCGGCTTAGCCGCCAGATCCAGCAGCGGCTCGACATGCTCGCCGAGCACATTCACCATGACAACTGGCGTCAGCAGCGACGTGTCGCCGAGCGGCAAGCCGCATATCGCGCGCACATGCTGCTCGAACTGCGATGTCCGGCACGCTTCCATCGTGTAGTGTCCGCTGTTGTGCGGACGCGGCGCAAGCTCGTTCACGAGCAGCTCGCCATCCTCGGTCAAGAACAGCTCGACCGCGATCAAGCCGACGGCGCCGAGCCCTTCAGCGATGCGAGCCGCAAGCCGTTCTGCTTCGCGCTGCAGCGCCTCGTCGATACGAGCGGGCACAATCGACAGATGCAGGATATTATCGACATGGACATTCTCCGCTGCCGGGAATGTGCGAATCTCGCCTTGCGTGCTTCTTGCCGCAATGACGGACAGCTCCTTGCTGAAGCGGATGAACTGCTCCAGCACCAGATCCACGCCGGCGCGTTTCAATGTCTCGAACGCTTCATCAATCTCGTCCGCGCTGCGGATGACCCACTGGCCTTTGCCATCGTAGCCGCCAGTTGCTGTCTTCAGCACGCATGGAAGTCCGAATCGGCCTACTGCTTCGCGAAGCTCGTCCACGCTGCGCACTTCCGCGTAAGGCGCGACCTTCACGCCAGCCGCTTCAATCGCACGCTTCTCGCGCAAGCGGTGCTGCGTCGTATAGAGCAGCTCGCTGCCTTGCGGCACGTACGACTCTTCCATCAGCATCGCTGCAACACCAGCGTCGACGTTCTCGAACTCGTACGTGATGACATCTGCGCGCTGCGCCAGCTCCCGAGCAGCATCGCGGTCATCGTATGCCGCTACAATCTGCTGCGCGACTTGCCCTGTTGGTGCATCCGGCGTCGGATCCAGCGCGACGAAGCGATACCCCATCGCGCTGCCCGCATTCGCCATCATCCGGCCAAGCTGACCGCCGCCTAGTATGCCGACCGTTGCGCCTGGAAGAATAACTCGCCCTTGACCTGCCCCTTTACTCGCGGCTGAACTCATAGCGTCTCACTGCTTTCCAGCACTTCACGCTGAATGCGATCACGGCGAGCTTGTACACGCGCTTGAACGTCCGGATTAAAAGCGCCAATCATTTGCGCTGCAAGCAACCCCGCGTTCGTTCCACCTGCATTGCCAATCGCAACTGTCGCAACCGGAATGCCGCCCGGCATTTGAACGATCGACAGCAGCGAATCCAGCCCGTTCAAATTCGAAGACTTAACGGGAACGCCAATAACCGGCAGAATCGTCTTCGCAGCGACCATGCCGGGTAGATGTGCAGCGCCGCCTGCTCCCGCGATAATGACCTTCAAGCCGCGGGCTGCGGCAGTTTCTGCGTATTCGAACATCAGATCAGGTGTCCGGTGAGCCGAGACGACCTTCTTCTCGTAAGGGATTTGCAATTCATCCAGAACGTCGCAGGCTAGTTTCATTGTCTCCCAATCCGACTTGCTGCCCATGATGACGCCCACTTCAACTGACATTTGCCAATGACCACCTTTGCTTTAAGAAGAAATATGATTCTCGCACACAACTAAGCTGTTTATAAAAAAAGTCCCTAAGCACACATTCCAATATTGGAAGGCTTCGGGACTTTCAAGACCATAGCGGAAAGCAGCCTCTCCCCGGCACCGAATATTTATAACTAAATATTGGCAAACACGGGCAGTAAGACAACATCAGGCTGCCCCATATTAGCGGCAACCTGTTCTTTCCAGCGTAGGCTCGTAGTCCGAAAATTAAGGTTCTCGGGTAGATACTCTCGGGCCTAATCCCCAAGTATATACGAGTGTGTATGGATTTCATTTTTTAGCTTTGTTTATCGTATTAACTATTAGTAGTTTAACAAGGCTCACGCCAAATGTCAACGCAAAAACACGAACATTAAATTATATTTGACTTAAAAAGTTCGTATTTTCACTCGCACACAATCTAATTCCTATCGGAATTAACGGAGCTTTTAACCTGTTCCTTAAACAAAAATCACTATTGACTGGCCAGTCAACCAGGATTACAATCACACTGACCCGGTAGTCAATCGAATTATTTAAGGAGGCTTACCAACGTGTTGCAACCTATCGTGGACATTCAACAGTTAACCAAGACCTATGGCAAAAGCCGCGGCATCTCGAATATCACCTTCTCCATCGAAGAAGGGGAAGTATTCGGCTTTATCGGACCGAACGGCGCTGGCAAAAGCACGACGATCCGAACCTTGCTTAACTTTATCTTCCCGACTTCCGGAAGCGCGACGATCTTCGGCAAAGATATCGTGAAACATGCGAAGGCGATTCGGCAGCAGATTGGCTACCTGCCATCGGAAATCTTCTACTACGACGACATGAAGGTGATCGACCTGCTTCGCTACTCGGCATCCTTCCATCACTATACGAACCTCGGCCGGATTCATGAGCTGGCGCAGCGGCTCGATCTCGATACATCCCGCAAAATCGAAGACCTCTCCTTCGGCAACCGCAAGAAGGTCGGCATCGTTCAGGCACTGCTGCATGAGCCGAAGCTGCTCATTCTCGACGAACCGACAGGCGGACTAGACCCGCTTATGCAGAACCATTTCTTCGAGCTGCTGAAGGAGGAGCGGAGCAAAGGGACGACAATCTTCTTCTCCTCCCATATTCTTAGCGAGGTGCAGAAGCTGTGCGACCGCGTTGCAATCATTAAAGAAGGTTCGCTCATCAAAGTCGAATCCGTCGATAATTTGCTCAAAAACAACCTGAAGAACGTGACGCTGACTGCTGCCAATCCAGCAGCAATCGACCTTTCTGCGCTAAGCGGCGTCATCAAGCAGGAAGCTGCCGGAACGCATCTGAAGCTGCTGTACGGCGGCGATATGAAGAGGTTGGTTACTGCGCTCGCGGATGCTCCTTTTAGCGATATCCTTATTGAAGAACCGTCGCTTGAAGAGATTTTCATTCATTATTATGAGAAAGAATAAGGGGGTTATAACCGATGCTGTTTAGAAGAGAATTTAAAAGGAACCTTAGGAGCCTGATCATCTGGAGCATTATAATAGCCGCCATTATTTTGTTATATTTGAGCATCTTCCCCGAGATGGCAAAGCAGCAGCACAGTCTGGATGAGATGATGAGCTCCATGCCTGAGGGAATGAAGAAAGCATTCGGCATGGACCGACTTACGATGAGCACGGCGCTCGGCTTCTATGGGATTGAGATTCATCTGATGACGACGCTCCTCGGCAGCATCTACGCCGCCATGCTTGCATCCAATATCGTTGCTAAAGAACAAGGCGAGAAGACGATTGAGTTCCTGCTTGCAAAGCCGTTCACAAGACAACAGATTATGACGGAGAAATGGGCAGCAGTATTCACAAACGTAGTTATTTTCAATCTCGTCATCGTGGCAGCGAGCGTCATCGGCTTCCAGTTCACGAAAGGCGCCGACGTCTCCTACTCCACCTTCTTCCTGCTGGAATCGGCGGTTGTCCTTATGCATCTGACGTTTGCAAGCATCTCTTTTCTTATCTCCGCTATCGTCAAACGGACCCGGACTGTCGTATCTATGTCGCTCGGCCTTGTGTTTATTATGTACTTCTTCAGCATTATTGCCGGCGTATCGGACACCTTCAGCTTCCTGAAATATGTCAGTCCCTTTAAGTATGCCGAAGCGGCAGCGATAATAACCGAACGTTATTTCAATCCGCAATACGCCGCGACCATGGCCGTAGTCATCGTCGGTTGCGTAATGACGTCGCACTGGTATTATAGTAGAAAAGACATTACGGTCTAGCCGGTCGCGTTTCTTAAAGGAGTTGCATGCTGTGTATCCCGCCTTCGCGAAGCTGCCTGAACAGAAGCAGGAGCTCATCTTAACGATCTGTATCGAGGAATTCGCCAAGAATGGCTACAATAATACGTCGACAGATACGATAACGGCACGAGCCGGCATATCGAAAGGCATATTGTTTCATTATTTCAAAAGCAAAAAGAACCTCTATCTCGCCGTCGTTCATCACGCGATGGAGGTGTTGATTGAGAAGACGCTGCAAGCCGTCGAAGCGATTGAGACGACAGACTTCTTCGTTCGCATCAAAGAGATGGTGCTCGCGAAGCAGCGCGTAACGCTGCAGCACTTTCACGAGACCGAGATTGTAACGCGCGTCATCAGCCATCCGCCTAAGGCTGTAGAAGCGGAAGTCGAGAAGCTCATCGCCGACTATCAGACGAAGTTCACGACCCCCTTCATGCTGGAGTCGATCTATCGAGGCGATTTGCTCAAATCGGTCCCACTGCGGGATGGTCTCACACCTGAGAAGGTATTCGGCCTCGTTACACTTACCTTAAATGCGTTGTCGATGAAGTATTTGCAGCTGCACAAAGGGCAGGCTCATCCTCTCATCGGCGCGGAAGAGAAGCTCATGAAGGAAATTGACGATTACCTCGATATGATCAAGTACGGAGTTTATCGCGTTTAGCGCATATGCGCAAAATAAAAAGGACAGCGCCGGTCCAGCGCTGTCCTTTTGTTATATTCTCTCTATAAGCCTTAGCCTTGGCTGCCGATGAATGCGTAACGCGCGACGATAAGAATCGCAAGCACCCACATGAGCCAATGCACTTTGTAGCCGCCCTTCTTGCCCGCTACATTCGCAGCAGTTGCAAGCACGACGTATGCAACGATACCGAACGAAACACCGTTAGCGATGTTGTACGTGAAAGGCATCATAGCAATTGTCAGGAACGAAGGGATTGCATACACCATGTCTTGGAAGTCGATTTCTTTGATCGACTGAACCATCAACACGCCTACGATGATCAGCGCCGCTGCTGTAGCAGAGCCTGGGATCAAGGAGATTAGCGGCCACAGGAACAATGCTGCCAGGAACGCTACGCCAGTCGTTACCGCAGTAAGACCTGTACGTCCGCCTTGCGCAATACCTGCGGAGCTCTCAACAAATGCCGTAACTGTGCTCGTACCGAGTACCGCACCGCCGCTGACGCCAACAGCATCAACGAGCATTGCTTTACCGATCAGCTTCTTGCCCTTCTCAGGGTCTTTCATGTAGCCAGCGCGATTCGCTGTACCAACGAGCGTACCGAATGTATCGAACAACTCAACGAATGTGAACGTTGCGATGATGGAGATCAACCCTGTATCGAAAGCGCCTTTGAAGTCGAAGTCCCAGAAGTTGCCTTTGCTGAAGTCTGGTGTCCACTTCTGGCCTTCCAATGTTGCAGAAACATCAACGTTGCCTGTGATGATTGCGATGATCGTAACGCCGATAATACCGAACAAGATTGCGCCTGGCACGCGAAGCACGAGCAGAATCGCGATGAGCAGAACGCCGATCAGCGTCAGGTACACGCTTGGGTTTTCCAAGCTGCCCATGTGGAACACGGATTCAAAACCGAGCACATCGGTGAATACACCTTTAGGAACGTCGGTAACTGTATTCTCTATGCCGACTGTCATGATGCCGCTGTTCTTCAGACCGATGATCGTAATGAACAGACCGATACCAACTGTAATCGAGTGCTTCAAGCTGTCAGGAACAGCAACGATGAGCAGTTGACGAATTTGCGTAATCGTGAGGATGAAGAAAATAATACCGGAAATGAATACAGCCGTTAAACCAACCGATGGTGAAATCGGCGTGTTCGTTGCTTTCGAAGCGAGTACTGTCGCTGCGAAGTAAGCGTTGAGTCCCATACCAGGAGCCAGCGCTACCGGGAAGTTCGCGAACAAGCCCATTGCAGCTGTGAAAATACCGCCTGCGAGCGCTGTTGCCAAAAATACCGAGTAAGCATCAAGTCCTGCATTGCCCAGAATACCTGGGTTGACGGCGAGTATGTATGCCATCGTCATAAAAGTTGTAAGGCCCGCCATAATCTCTGTCCTTACATTTGTTCCGCGTTCCTTCAGTCGAAAGAAACTATCCATTTTTGAAATACCCTCCCCAAAAAATGTGTCAGAACAAACAGGAACTTAGAATAAAAAAATGCCGATCATAAAAATATGATCGGCATTTGCTCTATCTAGGTTCCACGCAAAACAAGACGTAACGCAGGGCGAATGGACCGTTCGCGCGTTCAATAGTCTTGCTTTTTCGTAGACAGGTCATTTACGGTGACCTCGTAGAGACTCTCAAGCCGATTCTTGAGATTATACGAAAACATATGCTGTTTGTGTTTGTTGTGTAACGATTCAATGAACATAATAGCGACTAACTGATTAAGCTGTCAATGGCAAAGCTTGTCACAAATGAAAGAATAGCTGACATAACGTAAAAAAAAATTGCCCTTGACCGTTTATCTGATACGATTCCCTGAATTACCCTTTTTTAAGCGTGTTCGTAATTTGCGCCCTTGCCTTCAGTTCTTCCAGCCAAGAAGCAGAAAGCTCCGAAACCTTCTGACTAATGAGCATCTCTTTAATTTCAGCCTGATGCTCCTCAAACTTCGCCGCCTTCGCTGCCTTATGGTCGGTCACTTTGATGATGTGATAACCAAACTGTGTCTTGATCGGTCCGCCAAGCTCGCCAACCTTAATCGCGAATGCTGCTTTCTCAAACTCAGCAACCATTACTCCTTTGCCAAAGTAACCGAGATCGCCTCCAGCATCCTTACTGCCTGTGTCTAATGACTTCTCTTTCGCCAGCTTCGCAAAGTCCGAGCCTGCCATCAGCTGCTTCATAATTTCGTCAGCTTCCGCTTTCGTTGCGACCAAAATATGCGATGCTTCCACCTGCTCAGGCTGATCGAACATCGCTCGATTCTGCTCAAAATATTGTTTCACATCTGCGTCAGTCACTTTCGCAAGCGGTTCAATTAATTTGCGAATGCGAAGCTGCTTCGACGATTGCTTCTCCAAATCTTCGAGCGTCATGCTCGCCTGCTGCAAGGCAGCCTCAAATTCCTTTTCAGACGAGAACTGCTTCTTGATTCGCGCGATTTCGGCTTCCACATCCTTGTCGGTGACGACAATCCCCTTCTTCTTCGCCTCTTGGTCAATAAGCTTGTCTTGAATCAAGTTGTCTAGCGTTTGCGCTCCGCCAAGTGCAGCCATCGCATTGTACAGCTCGTTCTTTGTAATGGCTGTGCCATTCACCGATCCAACCGCTTCATTGCCGCGATCGCCTAGTGGAGACTTGTCCGGCTTGCTGGCAATCGTGACTGAATTGGAAGTCGCATTGTAGTTGATGCTTGCACCGAGCATCTCAGCGGCTGAGCGGAGCGGAACGTAGGTAACGCCTTTAATGGATACAGGCTCTACCGTTGATTTCTGACCATTTACAATTAACGTCATTTTCGTCGCAGCGTATGCCCCCGCACCTGCCGCAAGCGCCAATCCCACTACGATAAGCGAAGCTATTCCGACTTTACGAGATAGAATGCTTTTACGATTAATCACCTAATAAACCTCCTGCTATTCTGACGACGTTTAATGATTTCATACTAGGATTCTATATCAATAGTCTGTAAACATAAACCATTTGGTTTGGAATGGGGCAAAAATGGTCATAAAAAAACTCCCTTCCGTATGCGAATTATCGCACATAGAAGAGAGTCATTTGTTTGCATTGATTTAGTTCAGCCTATTCCCACTCGATTGTAGCTGGCGGCTTCGATGTTACGTCATAAACGATACGGTTGACGTTGTCGACCTCGTTGACGATACGTACGGAGATTTTCTCCAGCACGTCCCACGGAATACGAGCCCAGTCAGCTGTCATTCCGTCGATGGACGTTACTGCGCGGATGCCGACTGTGTACGAGTACGTACGCGCATCGCCCATAACGCCAACGCTCTTCATATTCGGCAGCGCTGTGAAGTATTGCCAAATTTCGCGGTCAAGACCTGCTTTAGCAATCTCATCGCGAAGAATAGCATCGGATTCACGAACGATCGTCAGCTTGTCCTCCGTCACTTCGCCAAGCACGCGGATCGCAAGTCCCGGACCCGGGAACGGCTGACGCCATACGATTGCTTCTGGAAGTCCGCACTCTTCGCCGACTTTACGAACTTCATCCTTGAAGAGCGCCTTGAGCGGCTCAACAAGCTTGAATTTAATATCTTCAGGCAAGCCGCCAACGTTGTGATGCGACTTGATCGTTTGAGCTGTAGCCGTGCCGCTCTCAACGATGTCCGTGTATAGCGTACCTTGCGCGAGGAATTCGAAGTCATCGAACTTCGCGGACTCTTCTTGGAACACGTAAATAAACTCGTTGCCGATGATTTTACGCTTCTGTTCCGGATCTTCGACGCCCTTCAGCTTGCCAAGGAATCGGTCGCGCGCGTCGATTTTAACCACTTTCATATCGAACTTGCCGACGAACGTCTCCATAACGCCTTCCGCCTCGTCTTTACGCAGCAAGCCGTGATCGATGAACATACAAGTCAGCTGGTCGCCGATCGCTTTGTGAAGCAAGATCGCAACAACGGACGAATCAACGCCGCCGGACAATGCGCAAAGCACTTTGCCGTTGCCGACTTGTGCACGGATATCGCGAATCGTATCGTCGATAAATGTGCTCATGCTCCAATTGCCTTCACAACCGCACACATTGTAGAGGAAGTTGCGGATCATTTCGTTACCTTGAACGGAGTGACGAACCTCTGGGTGGAATTGTACCGCGAATAGCTTGCGGTCCGGATGGCTCATCGCCGCAATTGGCGCATGGTCCGTACTCGCATCTACGCGGAAGCCTGCTGGCAATTCAGTTACGTGGTCGCCGTGGCTCATCCATACCGTTTGGTTCGAATCCAAGCCTTGCACAAGCTCGCTGCCAGCTGCGAATGCAACGTCAGCTTTGCCGTATTCACGCTTGCCTGCACGCTCAACTTTACCGTCAAGCTGGTGGGCAATCAACTGCATGCCGTAGCAAATACCGAAGATTGGCAATCCAAGCTCATAAATCGCAGGATCTACGAGCGGCGATTTCTCCTCATATACACTTGCCGGTCCACCCGAGAACACGATGCCTTTCGGCTGCAGCTCACGGATTCGTTCTACCGAGGTATTATAAGGCAGCAATTCACTGTATACGCCTAAATCCCGGATACGTCTTGCAATCAACTGGTTGTACTGTCCGCCGAAATCAAGGACGACGATCATTTCATTTGGCTTATTCACTTTGTCGGAGGCCTCCCTCAAATCATTGTGTCAATTATATATAGGCGGTATGGGACAGTCAAGGCGGCTCGAAGCTTTAGAAAAGGACAGGAGATGACATTTCAGCAACTTCTTAAAAATGTAAACGTTTCATATTGTTTGGAAGGTGAAGAGTAGCTGCTACAGAACAAAAAAAGCATGGGACTCCAGGCCCCATGCTTCTTCTTTGATTTCGTATAATTATTGCGGCTGCTCGCTCGATGCAGCTGTTTGCTGCTGCGCTGCAAGCGCCTGGTTCTGCTTATTGCGCGCAAGCTTCAAATAACCGTAAACGTTCTGGAATTCGCTCTCCGTTACGAAGCGGAGACGCACATTGCCCGCTGCTTCGTTGATGTAATCGCGCAGCGCGATTGCGCCGCCGCCGAGTACGTAGAAGCATTGAATGTCCGGATTCTTCTTCCAGCGCTTCAGAATCAGATCAACAACCTTGTTCGCTGCACGAGTGAAGTAGTTGTCGACGATTGGACGGATGTCCGCCTGCCCTTCGCCAATACGCTGGATGACATAATCGCGTGCTTTAATCCGCTGAATGAGCTTCGTCCGGCTTTGGAACCGGTGGCCGAACTCATCTTCGACGTCGCGGATAATGTTATCGAGGTAGCTGGCAAGGCCGAACTGCTCGCCCGTGCTGTGCTGATTGTCGATGCTCATCCGTCTAATGACTGGAAAATCGGTCGTGAGCGCGCCCATCTCGCAAATACCGATGCAGCCGTAATACAGCTCTTCGTTGCGAACCGACAGGTTGTCGTGTGTCGCCATGTGGAACAGTGCCGCAGCACCTTCGATGGATATAACTGCACGTTTAATGATGACGCGAATCGAGCGGCCGCGCAGCTTTGGCGTCGATAGGAAAGACACCTCATGCTCGCCGACAAGACGCTCTTCGAAGCTTTTATGGAAGCCTGCATAGGTACGCACTGGAAGACCTGTGCCGATAATGTACTCCACCACTTGCGTGGACTGGCCTTCAGCCGTCTCATAGTTCTGGCTTGTCAGACCTGCATAAGCAAGCGCCGTCAATGCGACGATCAACGCCTGATCGCTAGTCGCTTTATTATCCGTTTCTTCCAGCTCGGAATTATCTTGATCCTCCATCGCCAGGAGACCGACGAAATAGCGCTGATTGTTCTTCTTCAGCTTCGGGCTGTATACCCGAACGTCAAGCGCCTTAAGCGGAGAATCTTCTTCCTGGAACACATGTCTCTCATAGCCGGGAGAGAGGATGCTCGGTACTACAATCGGCTCGGAAGAGCCGTCTACAACCAGTTTCACACTATCGTTCCCTATATCTATGCCTGCGAGTTTAATCACCAAATATCCCCCGTTCGTTTACGTAAAGCTAGCAATGTTAGTTGATTCAATTCGCTATATCGGCACAGAATCCTTTTTTTCGACGTTTTTTTACGAAATCTAAGTTTTTTCCCCACAGTTGCCGATGAATATCGGTGTATGCTTTATTGAGCGGGAATGAATCACTCTTCAAACATTTTTTAGGAGGTAGACATGAAAAAATCTGTAGTCCCTCGTAACAAGCATTTCACTTTTCTTGTCTTGCCGGACGGCGCAAGTCCTGTACTGCGTTTTCGGGTAAACGCCTACCTTCTGGTTATGCTTCCGATCATCATCGTATTGCTGATTGCTATAGCATCAACGCTGTACCTGCTGCATGACCGTGCGCGCGGGCAGCTGGATCAACTTCACAGTAAGCTTACCTCCACGAACGAAGCATATACGTTGCAGCTAGCCAAGAAAGAAGGAACGATTAAGCAGCTACAAGGTGAACTGGCCCAGCTTGCACAGCAGGCGGAGTCGGTGGAATTGCGCATCGAGGAGCTGAACAAGCTAGAATCCGATGTCAAATCGCTTGTCGGCTTGCCGAAGGAAGACGATGCTGCCAAGTCGGACGACAATGGCGTCGGCGGTGAATTCGTGGAAATTAAAGATGACGACATCGCAGGGCTGGCTCACAATACAGAGATGATCTTCGATTCGGTTGGGGATGACATTACTGACCTGAAGGAACGGCTCACTTCGACGAGAGAGCAAGCACAGAAACGTCTACAAACGCTTCGCGTCACACCGACATACTGGCCTACGCAATCCCAGCGGATTACTTCATTCTTCGGCGTTCGGATGGATCCATTCTCCGGTGAAGCTGGCGTACATAAAGGAATTGATATTGCCGGACACAGAGGAGATTCCGTGTTTGCGGCAGCCGACGGCCGCGTCGTAGATACCGGCACCATGAGCGAGCGCGGCAATTATGTGACGATTACGCATGCGATGGGACTTACGACAAGATATTTTCATCTCAGCAAAATAATAGCGCACACCGGAGACCACGTTCAGCAAGGTGATGTCATCGGCGAAATCGGTTCTACGGGGAGAAGCACAGGGCCTCATCTTCATTTTGAAGTCGTGAAGCATGGCGTATCTGTCGATCCAAGACCTTATTTAAAAATGGCGATAAAGGGGAGTTCAGCGAATGTTCAAATGGAAAAAGGACAAGGTTAGTTCCAAAATGACTGATACCTTTATCGGTGAAGGCACCATCGTAGAAGGTACCATTCGTTCGGCAGGCAGTCTGCGTCTGGAAGGCCAGCTTCGCGGCGATATTTCGTGCGAGGGCGACGTCATTCTTGGGGAGAGCGGCTTTGCCGTCTCGAATATTACAGCCAATAACGTGGTACTTGCCGGTCAAGTGAACGGCAATGTGACGATTACAGGGAAGCTGACGATCATGTCGACAGGCAAGCTTTACGGCAATATGACGGCAGCGTCGCTAACGATTGAAGAAGGCGGCTTGCTGCAAGGCAGCAGCGCGATGGATCAAGCTGAGCCTAATGCCTTGTATCCGCTGGAGCGCCGCGCCGGCACAGACCGCCGAGTGGCGAACCTCCCCTATTCGGGCGAGGAACGCCGCAGCGGGTTGGACCGCCGCGATTTGGCAGTAGGTGAAGTACCCGCCATTCCGAAGAAGATTAGCTATCGCGCGATCGAGAAGCCAGCGGCTGACGAGGCTAATGGTACCGAAGAATTGGAGTCGACAGGGACTGCTAAAGAGATCAGAGAGATCAGAGAGAGCAAAGAGAGCAAAGAGAGTAAAGTGATTAACGTAACTGATCCGCTAAGAGAAAGCGGCAGAGCTTTTGTACATAGCATTGCTGGAAGTACGAAGGAATCCAGTGGGATGGCTGAAGGCGCGAAAGAATTCGGCGGGAATGCAGCAGCATCGAACTTGGCGAGCAAGCGGCTGAACGAAGGGTTGAATGCAGAGGAACGAGCAGTGCTGAGCGGTATTCTTGTTGCGGAGGCGAGTGCGGCTGCTGCAATTGAAGAAAGCACAGATGCCAGTGTGGTTGATGTTGAAATCGATGAAACGGCTGAAGGCGTTGTTGGCGATGAAGCGGTTGAAGCCGTTGAAGCGGTTGAAATCGTTGAGACAGCTGAAGGCGTTGAGCGCGATGAGACAGTTGAGGCGGCTGCTATTCAGCAGGCGAATGCGGTTACGAATGCAAATGAAGTCGATGAGGGCTTGAATGCGGATGCGGTTGTGAGCGGGAATTCGGAAGTAGTTGAGATAGCTGGTGAAACTACTTCGAGCGTGAATGCTGATGCGGTTGAGACAGTGGTTCAACCGGTGATAGAGAGCACGAGGACTATTGTTACCGAGCCGCAATCCAACAACGTATATCACTATGGGTTCGAGAGCCGCGCGAATGGCAGCGAGCCCGCGAGTAATCCGGAGCATCAGGATCGTAACTCGATAAATGACCGAAACGCTGCGGATGCCGCAGCTTTGCTTAGAAATTGGTAATAGGAGAAGAGGGTGCAGACTTGGAGTCTGCACCCTCTTTTCTTTTGCTTTTGTAGAGTAGCTTTAGGTCAACTATTGCCTACAAACAAGCACCTTCATCATGTAACGGTTGCTACAACGCTTATTTGCACCAAAACAACCATTCTTCAAATCTAACGGTTGCTGGAGAGGTTATTTAGTCAAATCGCATGCATTGTGATGCCACAATCGACAAATAGCGTCTCTGACAACCGTTAACATTCTAAAAGAGCCAATTGAGATGTAATAGCATTCGTGGCAACCGTTAGCGATTAAGGCAATGATCACTCGTTCGACTGGAGCTTCGCGACCAGCTCGCTCAATTGCTCCTTCGTCGGCTGGTTCTGCCAGCTGACGTCGAAGCGCGCTGCTTCATCCCAGCGCACCAAATCCGCGACTAGCTGCGCGGTATGCGGCGGCAGGCTAAGCTCTGCCGCATACTCCCGCGCCGTGCGGTGCATCGGCTTCGCGCCGCACCGCTTGTACAGCTCGCGCCAGCAGGCGTCCGCGAGCTGGAGGAACTGCTTGCGGGCCGCGGTTTGCCGGCCCGCTTGGAGGGCGCTGCCATAGCGGTGCAGCGCCGTTGCGAACGCGAAGCGTTCGCTGCGCCGCCGCGCTGCCAGCGCGAGCCCGGCAGCGCCGGTAGCGCCTGCGGCGATGGCAGCCATGGCCCACGGCGGAGCCGCCATGGCGCCTTGCGCCGCCTGCGCGAGGGCGTGCGCCCCGCGCTGCGCGGCAGCGGCGGCTTGCAGCGCCGCCGCCCGCAGCTGCGCTGCCGCGCGCCCCGCCAGCGTGCGGGCGCGCGCGGCTTCGCCGCCAGCCGCAGCGTCGCCCGCGGCAAGTGCCGGCTTCGCCCCATCGCCTGCTGCTGCAGCCGATAAGGCATCGCTAGCGGCACCGCTGCCCGGTGCCGCAAAGCCCGGCGTCGGCTCGAATGCCACCCAGCCGACGCTAGGGAAGAACACCTCCACCCAAGCGTGCGCATCACTTGCACGAACGGTGTACAGCCCAGCTCCGCCTGCTGCCTGCCCTTCTGCTGGCTCACCCGGCGCAAAGCCCTTCACATACCGTGCAGGGATCCCCTGCGTCCGCAGCATAATTGCCATCGCAGAAGCGAAATGAACGCAATAGCCTTCACGCTGATTAAACAAAAAATCATCGACGAAGTCGCTGTTAGATGCAAGTACCTTAGGATGCAGCGTGTACTTGTAGTTGCTGCGGAGATACCCTTCCACCGCTTTCACCTGCTCGTAGCGGCTCATCGGATTCCCGGCTGCGGCTAATATTTCCGCAGTCAATGTGCCGATCCGTGCAGGCAACTTATCGGGTAGCTGCGTATAGGAATCATCCAACGCAGCCGTTTCAACATAAGCAGACTGAGAACCATCAAGTTCCCCAGCAGAGCTGCCGGCACTCGTGCTTGCACTTGCACTTGCACTTGCACTTGCCCCTACATTTGCACCCGCATCAGCATCTGTTCCATCATCAGCAGCATCTGCATCTGCATTTGCATTCGTATTTGCTCTCGCACTTTCGCCAGCACTTGCCCTTTCACTTTCACCAGCACTTTCCCCAGCACCCGCACCTGCTCCAGCGCCATCCTCCACTCCCGCCGACGCGTCAACCGAAGACTCCACTTGCCGCAGCCGCTTTAACGCTTCGTCAGGCATAACGGACGCCACCGTGTAACGGACTATGCGGTCCTCCTCCGATGACGGATAGAGCGCCCCAGTCTCGGCGTCCTGCCGATACGAAGCTGTATCGCCTGACCCGTTCACCGCGCGGATATCGGTCACCTTCGCATCCGCGCTGCCAGCAAACAGCGGCCAGCCGGCAGCCGGATAGGCCGCTGTAATCGTCTGCACAAACACATCGCCGGCCGATCCATCGTCAATCTCGCCTCCAGCAGCTCCCGCGAGATTTTGCTTACTCAATGCTCCCAAGTCGCCACTCCCGCTACCCTGCTCACCCACCGCTCCCGAACCGCCACTACCGCTACCCGGCTCACCCACCGCTGCCGAACTGCCACCCTGTTGCTCTTCCTTGCCCTGAACGTCCCCCGCACTCTTACTCTGCTGCTCATCCTCAGTGCTGTCAGCCCCTTGGCTCCCGGAAGCACTCCCACTCCCCAACACATCGCGATGCTCAGCCTGCGTATCCGAGACGCTTACCGTATGCCACGCATGCTCAACCTGCTCCCAGCCTTTGCCGGTATAGAATGACTTGCTCTCCCCCCGCAAATAAGCATTCTCCTTCGCATACACGGTAAAAACGGCTGTATGATCCGGCGTGATCGAACCCCCGAGCGCTGAATCATCGAAGCCGTAGCCTGTCATACCAGGCACCCCTAAGCCCGTAGCAGCCATCGCTTCCTCCGCTACCGCTCTTTGACCGATCGGATTGCCATGACCGCCCTGTTTCTCCAGCAGTCGGTGCTGCCCCCACTCGATAGCTTCAGCCGCCCAAGGGGCAGGCTCGGACGACACCTGCTTCGTCGCAAAGCTCCATGAAGCAACAATCGCCGCACCAAGCACGATAACAGCGAGCCATGCTGCACCGTTCCACCAGTTCACAGCCCAACCTGCCAGCGATTTTTTAACCGCACGGCCATCAAATAACGTTGAACTGCCGAGCAGCCGCTCCAGTCGCGGAACCGTTACGAGAGCCCCTAGCAAAATCCCTTCTGCACAAGCACGCTTCAATCCCGGCAGCACATCCAGCCCCAGGAAGCTATAAAGCAGCAGCAAATAGAGCGCAGTCAGTCCCGCTAGCCCAAGTCCCCACTGTCGCAGCCAAATCAGCGATTGCACAGCGACAGTCATCATCCCAAGCCCGCTGACAAGGAGCAAGGTTCGCGTTTCACCGCTAAGGGTCATTTTGCCGTTCGCCATATTAATCGCATCATGCTTCAGCCCCTCGATAAGCCCGGTCACACTGTCATGCCAAGAGGCGTAGTGGACACTGAACATCACAAGCACAGTACCTGCTGTAATGACAGCATTCAGCAGCACTGCAGCCCAGGTCGGCGGCACGAACAAACCGACGGCCATAAAGAGGCCGACGGCTATGATCAGCGGGCGAAGCTCACCCAGCTCTGTAAAATCTTTCACCTGCGCAAGAGGCAGCAGCCACTCCACAATAAGCCCATATAACAATAGGCTAGTTACCAGCCGCCGCGACAAGATGCTGAAGAAATGCAAGCTCTCCCGTTCTCGCTGTCGCCTCGGCTGCGTTCCCTGCGAGCCGTCAGCTCCGTGCACTGCCGACATGGATAACGCCTCCTTCCTCGCCTGTGGTCACCGCGAGTTCCACCACGCCTGGCCCTATGCTGCAATAGCTCAGCGGCACAGGCATCGTTCGCACCGTGCACTTCGCCGCTTGCAGCCGATCCCGCCATTGCCGCTCAGATTGACCAGCCTGCGTGTCCCTCGCCGACAGCAGCACAACCAGCTCCACGCCTCGAACAGCAGCAAGCTTCGCGCTGTACAGAACCGTACCCGCTTCCCCTAACTCATCGCCATGCAGCTCCCCAGCTGTCAGGCATATGAGCGACGCCCCGCGTGACAATCCCGCTACCGCGTCCGATAGTCGCAGCGGCATCGAACCAGTCTTTCCCCACCGAAGTCTGGCTAATTGTTCTTCCGCTCTTCTTATTGCGGCACGATCGCCTGCATCAGCTTGCAGCCCTAAATCATCCACAGCGTTCGTCAGCAGCAGGACGCTTCGACCTTCTCGGTGCGCTTGTTTGATCAGCTGAGCGGCACGACCGACATGCGCGTCAAACAAACGGATATCCCCGCCGTAAGCCTGCTCGCTCGTCTCCAGCAGGACGAATAATTCGGTGCTGTATTCTGCATTGCTAGTTCGGGTCTGGAGACCGAGCCCTCTCGCCATTGCACGCCAATCGACGCGTCCGAGCGGGTCGCCGGGCATATAGGAACGCACATCCGGTCCTGCCCCATGCCGGCCAAAACGTGCCGCTGAGGTCTGCATCTGACCGCCCAAAGCAGCAACCACATGCTTGCCGCTCGTCTGCATGCCGGGCTTGTGACCCGGTAAGTCCGCAATCATCTCGCCTGCCGGAGGCGCAGCCTTCACTAGCACAACGCCAGCGCAATCCATGGCGAAGGTTCGCACCGTGAGCCCGAACATATCTCCCATCGACACCTGCACCGGCTGAAAAAGCATTTCCCCGCGACGCAGCCCTTTGACGGTATAGCTCAACTGGAACAGCCGTCCAAATCCAGGCAAGAACACATGCTGAACCAGCACAGCGCCGCCAGCTTGATCTTGATTTCCCACCTTACCTGCCGTCACTGTCTTATCTGCCTTAACTGCCTTCCCCTCAACCCGAGCTTCACCGACCTTCTCCGCAGGTACAAGCTCTTCCCTTACGCCTACCCACATAAACGGAAGCAGTCCGCTTAATCGCAGCACAAGCGTGACCTGCATCTCGCCGCCATCCGCGAGCTGCGACGTTTCCGCTACGGAACGCTCCACCGCGATCTTTCCGACCGCCGCATACGGCAAAATAATGCTTCCAAAAGCGATCGTCCCCACCACAACTACGAGCAGCCATTCGACCGCCCCGCTTCGTTCATAAAGCGCTGCTATACAGATAGCGAGCATGAGCAGCACAACTGCGCGCGCCATATGCCTGCTGCGCAGCTTAGGCTGATCTACGCCGCTCTTCCCAGCCTTGTCAGGAATACCCGCTTCACCGCTCTTCACAGCCTTGCCCTTCTTCCTAGCTTCATCGCTCTTCCCAGCACTGCCTTGCTTCCCTGATTCAACACTCGTCCGTCCCGCTTTCCCCACCGCTCCAGCACGCTTCATCTGCGCCGCCCGCCGTCAGACGCCGGAATTGGAACCGGAGAAGCGGATAGAATCTCCCCCAACACCGCTTGCGCGCTCTTCCCGCCAATTACAGCCTCATCCTGCAAAATAAATCGGTGAGCCAGCACCGGCTCCGCCGTCTCCTTCAAATCATCCGGCACGATGAACCGCCGTCCGGCAATATATGCCGTCGCCTGCGCCGCACGGACCCAGTCGAGCGTCGCCCGCGGACTTGCGCCGAGCAGCAGCTCTTTCGCCGATCGTGTCTGCCCTACGATATGCACAGCATAAGCCATCAGCGCAGGGTGGATATGCACCGATTGCGCATCACGCTGCATCCGCAGCCACTCCTCCGGAATAATGACCGGACGGAGCGATTCGGGCACGAGACGCTGCGCCGTCTTCGCCTCCAGCATGCTGATCTCGTCCGCTGGAGACGGATAGCCGACGGACAGCCGCATAATGAACCGATCCAGCTGCGCTTCCGGCAGCGGGTAGGTTCCATCGTCGCGCAGCGGATTTTGCGTCGCGAGCAGCATGAATGGCTGCGGC
This sequence comes from Paenibacillus sp. sgz302114, assembly GCF_056120345.1. Lineage (NCBI taxonomy): Bacteria > Bacillati > Bacillota > Bacilli > Caryophanales > Paenibacillaceae > Paenibacillus > Paenibacillus sp. sgz302114. The sequence goes on along the minus strand of NZ_JBVYOI010000010.1, from coordinate 81,671 downwards.
AGCTTCCGCGTGACGCCGTCTGCCGTTACGCTCTTCTCCTCCATGGCCTCGAGCAGCGCGGATTGCGTACGCGGCGGCGTCCGGTTAATCTCGTCGGCAAGCACGACGTTCGCCATGAGCGGTCCTTCCCGCCAAACGAGCTCGCCCCGCTTCCCGTCCCACACCATGCCTCCGATGACGTCTGCCGGCTGCATATCCGACGTAAATTGAATGCGGCGGAAATCCCCGCCCATTACTCTTGCGATAGCTCGAACGAGCAATGTTTTGCCCACGCCGGGTACATCTTCGAGCAGCACATGCCCTCCTGCGAGCAAAGCGCTAAACACTCGCGACACGACATCGCTCTTCCCTAGCAGAACGCTGTTCACCCGCGCCATCATCAGCCGCAGCGACTGCTGCGCCGCCTCTGGCCACATATCTGGAACGATCGTTTCCTCCTGCTGTATCGTTTGTCTAGGTATCACTAGTTTCAACTCCTATTCTTGCAATCTATGAATGGCTGGTTGTACTAGTTTCGCCAGCAAACGCCGCGTTTACACCTCCCCCGTGCATAACAAAATCGCCCTTCCGGCGCGGAAGAGCGATTGTACTTGTATCTATTATTTCGGTCATCTATGATTTCGGCTCGTTCCCATTCCAAGCAGCAGCCAGTGTCTGAAGCGGATTCACGATTTGAACACCTAGCTCATGTTCCACCTGTTGCGCTGCATCTACCATAGACAGTTGAGCGACTGACAGCTTTGCGCTATTGCCTTTCACTTCGAAGAACGCTCTCATGCTGCTCGTCAGCTCGTCCATATACGCTTCTTTCTTTCCCTGCATGATCAATTCGAACGTATTCGGGACGACCTGAACGTCAACCTGCTCAAGCGTTATACCACGTGAAGCCGCAAAATCATACAGCCGGTTCATCGTTCCTTCCACCGTCGCCGGATTCGTGAACAGTACCGTCTGTGGCCCGTCCGAGCTGCAGATGGCGGCGAAGAACGGCTCGTCGATCTTGATAATGGGCGTCGTCGTGCTAAGCCGATTTTCGTCCAGCAGCGCAATATAGTTCGTGCATGTAATGAGAATCGCGTCTACCTTCGTACCCGCGATCCACTCGATCTGCTCTGCTACTTTTTCGCGTGCCTGCACGTCATGGAACCCGCTGTCTAGAGATAATCGGCTCATCAGCCCGGGGTCTACATAGTGAACTGACTGAACCTCCCCGGAAGCAGGAAAAGCCTGCTCGATATAAGCGATATTGGAATAGTGCGCATGCAAGCATGCAAGCTTTTTCCCCACCATGTGCACCCCCTGACATTTTAAAAAAAGGAGCAAGCTCTCGCCTGCCCCTCCTCACCTTATAACGCTTTTGCCGCTTCCAGCACTGCCTCCACATGGCCTTTCACACGCAGATTGCGCCACTCTTGAACCAGCTTGCCTTTCTCGTCAATCAGGAACGTGGAGCGCACAAGCCCCATATACTCACGGCCATACAGCTTCTTCAGCTGCCAGACGCCATACAGCTCGCATACGCGATGGTCCGGATCAGCCAGCAGCTCGAAGGGCAGCTCATACTTCGTCCTGAACCGCTCATGTGTCGCTACATCGTCAATGCTGATCCCGAGCAGCACCGTATTGCTTTCCCCGAATGCCGAGTAGGAATCGCGGAAGTCGCAAGATTCCTGCGTGCAAGCTGGCGTCAAATCCTTCGGATAGAAGAAGAGGACGACCTTGCGCCCGACGAACTGACTGAGGGTAACCTCGCGTCCTTCTCTGCCCGGCAATGTGAAATCTGGTGCCTTTTTGCCTACAACCGCTTTTGCCTTAATCGCTCTAGCTATCTCACTCATCCCCTAACCTTAACCCTTATTGTTACGATCCCGCTCCCCGATACTTCTTCACGCCGACGTTCCATATCCCAATGCCGATTCCGAAGACAACGATCCCCATAACCGGTGTAAGCAGCGCGAGCTTCGACAGTCCCTCATGGTCCGTATCCAGGAAATACGAAGCTGGAATGACGCCGACAAAAGCGAACGGAAGCAGCCACGTCAGCATGAACCGGATGATTTTGTTATAAATATTAACCGGATAACGTCCGTAGTTTGAAATGTTGTACATAAGCGGCAAAATGCCTGTCGGCGCATCCGAGTAGAACGAAATCGCCGTTAGCGCAGTGAACAGCCCCGCATAGATCATGACGGACCCGATTGTGAAAATAATCATCATCAGAATATCCAGTACGTTGAAAGTAAGTCCGAGATCGCCCCAGCCAAGCACCATAATAATAAGCCCGACAAGCGAGCCGAATAGAGACGGCGGATCGAGATTTTCCAGCAGCACCTGATACAGATTGTACGCTGGACGCGTAAGCACGCGGTCGAACTCGCCTTTGACAATATAACGATCGCTGAAATTCCAAATGTTGAAGAACGCGCCGAAGATACCCGCTGGCACCATGAAGTAGCCGTAAACGAACACAACCTCAGCCTCCGACCAGCCTCCAAGCGCAGGCGTATGCTGGAACACGATCAGGATGAAGATCAGGTTAACCCCTTGAAACAGCAAGTCCGACAGCAGCTCCACCCAGAAATCCGCACGATACGTCAGCTTTGTCTTCGCATAATTTTTCATATATTCCATCGCAAGCGACCAATAAAACATCTGCCTTAACCTCCTTGCACGAACAGCCGGGTCCGTGCCTGACGCCATATTAACGTGATCGGAACGATTAGCACGAGGAACCAGATCAGTTGGATTCCGAACACTCGCAGCACATCATCGCCTGTCGTCCGGCCTGTGAAGACGGAGCTCGGCAGGTACGTAATCGCTTGGAACGGAAGCCATTTCATCGTTACGGCAAGCCATCCCGGGAAGAACGATACCGGCACAATAACGCCTGAGAACAAGTCAACGACGACTCGCTTCATGCGAAGCATTCCCTCATTGTTCTCCACGAAGAATGCAAACAAGCCGACCAGCATATTAATTTGTGTATTTATTAAGAAACTGAAAAGCAGCATGACAAAGTAAATGCACCACGTGCCAAGGTCCGTCGGCAGCTTCACCGGGAAGATCAGGCAAACAAGCGCAAGCCCCGGCCCCATAAACAGTAAGAGCCGGAACAGCCCTTCTCCGAAGCCTTGCATCAGCTTCACGAACAAGTAGTTGTATGGGCGGATGAACTGGACGGCTACGCTGCCGTCCCTAATTTCATTAGCGATTTCACGGTCTAAGTTGTTAAAGTAGAATGCCCTCGCCATCCAGGACACCGCGACGTAAGTGGTCATCTGGGCAAGCGTGAAGCCGGCAAGCACTTTCTGATCGCCGAAGATCGCTGCCCATAGAAAATAGTACGCACCGATGTTGATCGTGTAGATGACGATACCGCTATAGTAATTCACGCGGTATGCGAGCATCATGAGAAACCGGATGCGGATCAGCTCGAGATAGGCGCTATTCATGATTGCGGCACCTTCTCCTCGTCAGACGCGGCGGCTGTTGTTGCAAGGCCGCTCTTAGTCTCACTGACCGCTTCCTCTATACTAGAGGACTGGCTCAGCTTATCCGCAGCTTCGCTCGAAGCAGAACCGGATTGATAAATTTCACGAACGATCTCGTCGGTGTTCGTCTCCATAATCTTAATATCGCGAATGTCCGCTCGGCTGCCCACGACGCGTGCTAGCGCATCAGACACGTTCACTTCATGCGGCAGCCACATCGTCGCTGTCAGCTCGTTGTCCATTGTCCACGTCACGCCGGCTAGTCCTTCAGTCAGCTGTTTCAGCACATCCAGCGGCGGCAGCTCGCCGAATTGGAACTGCAGCTCGCGACCTTTGCTCCATCTCGCCTTCAGCTCGTCAAGGCTGCCGTCGTAGATAATGCGTCCGTCATCGAGCATAATGACGCGCGAGCAGAGCGCTTCGATGTCCTGCAGATCGTGTGTTGTGAGCAGAATCGTCGTGCCGTGCTCCCGGTTGATTTTTTTCAGAAATTCACGGATTTCGGTCTTCACGACGATATCGAGGCCGATTGTTGGCTCATCCAAAAACAGAATGGACGGGTTATGCAGCAGCGACGCCACAAGCTCGCACCGCATCCGCTGGCCTAGACTTAGCTTGCGCACGGGACGATTCAGTAGATCGCCAAGCTGAAGCCGCTCCACCAGCTCATCCAGCCTACCCCGGAATTCCGCCTCCGGCACTCGGTAAACTTTACGCAGCAGCTGGAACGATTCGATAACGCCGATATCCCACCACAGCTGGCTTCTTTGACCGAATACGACGCCGATGCCGCGCACGAACTTCTCCCGCTCCTTGTACGGCACGTATCCATTAACCTGCAGATGGCCGGATGTAGGAACCAGAATGCCTGTCAGCATTTTGATCGTCGTCGATTTGCCCGCTCCGTTCTCGCCTATGTAACCACAGATTTCACCTTGCGGGATTTGGAACGAAATGTCTTTGACTGCCGTTATGTCGTTGTACTCACGCTTAAACAGGTCTTTGAGCGCACCGCCGACACCTACTCGGTTCTTCTGAACCTGAAACTGCTTGCGTAAATCTCTTACATCTATTGCTAGCATATGGTTATGCTCAGCTCCTCTCTTTTCTCGACATTTCCTGGGAAATATCAACTATTTTCGCTGCTATAAAGGGCAACCGACTGTCGCAGCCCCGTGCAAAAGCAAGCGTTTCGCGGAAAAATGTAAGCTAGTCTAGCAAAATTCGCTACTTTCTTATATTTTCAGATAAAACTTGCTTCTCTACGACAAACCATTTTATAATTTTATGATATGTAATGCTATAGTGTTCTCCAAAAATGTCGCCGCGTTGTACTCGACTATACAAAAAATAAAATTCGGTCCTAGGAGGAAAGTAACGAAAATGGCACGTGCACGTACGAAAGAACCGAAAAAGAAAAAGCCTTGGAAATGGGCGCTGCTTGGATTAGGCGTAGCCGTCCTGTTAGTTGCAGGCTTCTTTATTTATCAAGGTGTCGGAGTCGTGAAAGGCTTAGATGGCTTCAGTAAGTCAAAAGATGATTCCATGTTCGGGCAATTCGAAGATAAGCCAGCTGAGAAGCCCCCTGAATGGCAAGGAACTGAACGTGTTAACATTCTCATTATGGGCGGCGACAACCGCGGCCTGAAGAAGAATGAAACCGCACGATCCGACTCGATGATGGTCGTTTCCGTTGATCCGGTAACGAAAAAAGCGCACTTATTCTCCGTATTGCGTGATACGTATGTAGACATTGACGGACATGGAGATGGCCGGATTAACACAGCGCTTGCGCTTGGCGGCCCTAACCTTGCAATGAAGACAATCGGTGACCTGCTTGGCCTTAATATTCAATATTATGTGTATACGGACTTCGAAGGATTCAAGTCTCTAATTGATGCACTCGGCGGCATTAAGAATTTTGAAGTTGAGAAGGATATGAACTACGTCGATAATGCCGACGGCAACCGTTACGATATTCACTTGAAGAAAGGCGTTCAAGACCTTGATGGCACGAAAGCACTGCAATATGTGCGTTTCCGTCATGATGCGATGAGCGACTTCACGCGTACAGAGCGTCAGCGCAAGCTGCTCTCCGCGGTATCCGATGAGCTGAAGAGCGGCTGGAACCTTCTGAAGATGAAGAAGATTGTGGACAGCATTCAGCCGTATGTGGAGTCTAACATTGAAGTTACAGATATGATGAAGCTGGCCGAGCTTGGCGTTAAAACAAGCGTAGCTGGTCAAACGCAAGTACCTCCGATGGAGCTGCTTGGCGGCAAGAAAGTCGGCGGCGCATCCGTGCTTGCTGTAAGAGACTCAAGCGAGCTGCTTACTTTTGTACAGGATGAGCTTGCAAAAGATGCAGCGCCGGCTGTGGCAGGTTCGGGCGAGGGCAATACAAGCACGAACGGCAGTAACGGCAGTAACGGCAGCACTGACACAGACACTGGCAGCAACTCGTCAGATACGAACGGCAACACGGCGAACGGCACAAGTAAATAAGCTCTTTTAAGGAGAGGCTGCATGCCTCTCCTTTGTTGTGTCGCCGCATTCGTAGCGGTACAATAAGGAATATTATTTGATCAGGAGGTTTCTAACGTTTATGTCTATTCTAAGGCCGCGCTCCGAGCAGTTGTATGCGGAAGCGCTCGAACATATTGTCGGCGGCGTCAATAGCCCGTCCCGTTCCTTCAAGGCGGTTGGCGGCGGCGCGCCTGTCTTCATGAAACGCGCTAGTGGCGCTCATTTCTGGGACGTCGACGATAACCGCTATATCGACTACTTATGCGCATACGGTCCGATCATTACCGGCCATGCACATCCGCATATTACAGAAGCCATTACACGCGCTGCTTCGAACGGCACGCTGTATGGAACGCCAACGGAGCTTGAGATCACACTCGCTCGCATGCTGAAGGAAGCGATCCCTTCGATGGATAAGGTTCGCTTCGTCAACTCCGGCACAGAGGCAGTTATGACGACGATCCGTGTCGCTCGCGCCTATACGAAGCGCAGCAAGATCATTAAGTTCGCTGGCTGCTACCACGGCCACTCTGATCTTGTGCTCGTTGCGGCAGGCTCCGGCCCTTCGACGCTCGGCATCCCGGACAGCGCTGGCGTTCCAGCCAGCATCGCGAGCGAAGTAATCACCGTCCCGTTCAATGACCTGGACGGATTGCGCATCGCACTCGAGACATTCGGCGCCGATGTCGCCGCCGTAATGGTTGAGCCGATTGTCGGCAACTTCGGCATGGTGATGCCGGAGCCCGGCTTCCTTGAAGGCTTATGCCGCATGACGCGTGAAGCCGGCGCTCTCGTCATCTACGACGAAGTCATAAGCGCCTTCCGCTTCCACTATGGCAGCGCGCAGACGTATAGCGCGTTCCCGGACCATGCCGCAATCGAGCCGGATCTGACGGCGCTTGGCAAAATCATCGGCGGAGGCCTGCCGATCGGCGCCTACGGCGGCCGCAAGCATGTGATGGAGCAAGTCGCACCGCTCGGCCCCGCCTATCAGGCGGGCACGATGGCCGGCAATCCAGCCTCGATCTCGGCCGGCATCGCCTGTCTGGAAGTGCTCCAGCAGCCGGGCGTGTACGGGCGGATGAATGAGCTCGCCGCGGAGCTCGCTGACGCGCTTCAGCAATCAGCGGACAAGCACGGCATTCCGCTGACGATCAACCGCATCCGCGGCTCGTTCTCGGCCCACTTCTGCGATCATCCGATAACGAACTACGATGAGGCGCAGGACACGGATGGCGAGCGCTTCGCGCAGTTCTTCCGATTGATGCTCGATCAAGGCATCTGCCTCGCGCCATCCAAGTATGAAGCGTGGTTCCTCACCACAGCGCATACGAGCGAGGATATCGCCGCTACGATCACGGCGGCGGAGAAGGCTTTTGCTCAGATGGCTCGATAGAGCTTAAATAAAAGACGCGGCACACCTGAGGTGGCCGCGTCTTTTTGCATTATTTCACCCAAGCCGCAATTCCAACAATAACAAACGGTATCGCCAATATACCGAGCAGAATCACCCAGCCGAGTGGTCTGCCGAAGTTCACGGTCCAGCCGATGCAGTACCGCTTTGGCACGAATAGTGCGGGGTCCTGCGGGTTGTAATAAATGGCGCCTGCGATCCACTTGCCCTCTGCGTCACCATCGCCAAAGTCCGCCACCGCACCCAGTCCCAGCCTTCTTACATAAACGATTAGCGCAACAATCCCTGCGATGATCAGAACAATAAGCGCAATCGTCGCCACCATAGCGCCTACAACCGGCCAGCCGTACAACATCGTCGCTTGTACATAACTGAAGAATACGACGAGCAGGAGCGACAGGACATATAAGAACAGCCCATTCATATAGCGATACTGCTCTTGCTTCTCCTGCGGCATCCCTTTTCCCAGCGCAGCTGCGCCAGAAGCAACTACACGTTCCGCACCCATAAGCAGTGCGAGGAGGAACAGCTGAATCGCATTCAAAATAAACACGGTGCCGCCGCTCTTATCATCATACCGATCTGGATGAAACCTAATGTCATAATGAACCGCCAGCCGCTCCGGTATCCGATCCCACATGAGCACCGCCGCAATTACGGATGCCGCGATGATGATGAAATGGATCAAATACCAGCTTGCCGGGATTTTCGCTTGCCCCCGCCTGCTTATGCCAACCGTCATTCTAAAGCGTCTCCCATCCTTGTTAAGTCGCTGCGATATATTTTCACGCATGCTTTGCTGAATTCGGCCTCAGTCATGCCCCTTGCTCGACCTTCTGCCGCCAATGATCGAAGCTGCTTTTGCAAGCGATTCATATACCCTTCAGTCACCCTTGGCATCTCCGCAGGTGAAGGTACGAGCACACCTAATTTGCCGTCATAACGCTCTAACAGAAACCCCTCCGTGATCAGCGAATGATAGGCTCTATTCACGACCTGCGATTTGACCCGCAACGCGGAAGCGAGCCGCCTCGCGGAAGGCAGCGTTTTGCCCGGCTGAATGGAACCGGAAGCGATTCCGGCAATAATTTGCTGCGCAATCTGCTCATGCATCGGCACATCGCCTTGTATTTCCAGCTCAATATACAACATGCTGTCAGCCCCCTCTCCATGAAGCTCCATACACTATTCTATGCAAAAGAACGCCTCTTCTCCCATCCGGTCCTGGACGGTTCAAGAGACGTTCCTCACATCAAAAAGTTCTAGCTGCCCGATTCCGCCTGCTGGAGAACATGCAGAAACTCATCATGGATATGCCCATTCGTCGCTGCGACATGGCGTACACCAAGGTCATACGGATTGCCTTTCACATCGGTAATGCGTCCGCCCGATTCGGAGATCAGCAGCGAGCCTGCCGCCAAATCCCATGAATTCAGACCGATCTCCCAGAACCCGCTAAGCCGTCCCGCCGCCACATAGGCCATATGTAACGCAGCCGATCCGCCTGAGCGAATATTGCGCACTTGAGGCACAAGCGACTGCAGCCCCTTCATATTCAGCGGAAGCGCGTAGTTCTGATCCGCCGGGAAGCCCGTTGCGATCAAGCTCTCCCTCAGGCTCTGTTCGGAGGACACGCCCATCCGCCGGCCACGAACATAAGCCCCTTTACCCTTCTCAGCCACGAACAGCTCGTCACGAATCGGGTCATAAACGACGCCGACGATAATCTCTCCCCGATGCGCAAGCGCTATCGAAACGGAGAAGAACGGGAAGCTGTGGACGAAGTTGGTCGTTCCATCAAGAGGATCCACAACCCACAAATACTCGGCATCTCTTACGGATTGCAGTGCACGAGTCGATGCTTCCGGCCCCGGTTCAACACCTTCTTCACCGAGAAACGAATGATCGGGAAAATGCGTTTGCACCAAATTGCGAATCATCATCTCCGCGCCTTTATCGACTTCGGTCACAAGATCCTGCGCAGAATATTTTAACGACAAGGTCGTGTGGTTGCCTAGCTTCGTCTTAATCCACTCTCCAGCTTTGGCTGCGCAATTGATTGCAACAGCGGTAAAGCTCTTGCCTCCAATAATGTGCTCACTCACGGTTAATCACACTACTTTCCTATGAGTTCATAATTGCTTACCTACTATACGTAGCACGAACCGCAAAGTTCCAGACTTGCTCGCAGCAGTGATACCTATTTTACTCCAATTGACGGAACGATTGCTACTTTTTGCCGGAAACAAAAAGCGGGCACCGGATATCCGGTGCCCGCTGGTTAAAATTTATCACGCTTGTTTGAGGCTCTAGCCGCTTACGGCTGGATTACTTGTTGCCCAGTGACGATATCGCAGCCGTTACCTTGGAGCCTTGGTACGTATTGTCAGCTGCTGTAATCATCGCTACATCTGCAGTCGTTTCCAGCGATTCATCTGGTTGAAAAATGATCGGCAGTTGATCCGTCGGATTAACTGAATTTGAGGCAACCGTTCCATTATTGTCCGGTGTTTTTGTATCGAAATGCCCCATTATAAGCACAAAAAAAGCGCTCCTCTAAGCTTGTCCGGTTTCCCGGCAAACCCTTAGGAACGCTCGCTCATTCTCTTCGCACCAAAAGCTAACCTACAATATTGTAGCCATTATCCACATATATGATCTCGCCAGTAATACCGCGCGACAGTCGGCTCATAAGGAACATCGCCGTGTCTCCCACTTCTGACGCATCGGTCGTCCGGCGCAGCGGCGCCTTTGCCTCGACTTGGCGGAGAATCGAATTGAAATCTTTGATTCCCTTTGCCGCGAGCGTGCGGATCGGACCAGCCGAGATTGCATTCACCCGCACGTTATGCGGGCCAAGATCAGCTGCTAAATAACGGACGGACGCTTCCAACGCCGCCTTCGCAACGCCCATGACATTGTAGTTCGGAAGAGCGCGCTCAGAACCTAGATAAGTCATCGTCATAATGCTGCCGCCTTCAGTCATAAGCGGATAGACACGCTGCGCGACTGCTGTTAGCGAATATGCACTAATGTCGTGTGCAAGCGCGAAGCCTGCGCGCGACGTATCCACGAACATACCGTCGAGCTCTTCTGTCTTGGCGAAAGCGATGCTGTGCACCAGCCCGTGCAGTACGCCGAACGATTCCTTCAGCTGATGAACAAGAGCATCTATCTCTTCATCGACGGTAATATTGCACTGCAGCAGCAGGGAACCGGGAATCGTCTCCGCCAGCTTGCGGACGCGCTCTTCCACCCTTTCATTCTCATATGTGAAAGCTAGCCGAGCGCCTTGCGCAGCAAGCGACTGTGCGATCGCCCAAGCGATGCTGCGATCATTCGCAACCCCCATCACAAGCATGTTCTTACCGGTTAATAATCCGTTCATTGTTTCACAATCCTCTCTACAAAAGTATTTGTGATCCATGATGAAGGTCTTATGATAGCGCTTCCTTAACCAAAAATAAACGAAGGGACAGAAAAGATCAAGCTTTTCCTGTCCCTTCGTATGTCCCGATCCTTCAAACAAACCGGTTCATGATTTGAGGCTCTCCCCAGCCCTGCTTCCCTGTAACGAACTCAGGAGGCGTTATTGGAGCAAATTGGGCAGGTTTGATATTCTAACGCACTCAGGCAAGGCTATTCCGCGCATTTGAGCCATTGGAGTGGCAAAATCGGGTCAATAGCGCGTCCTCAGTTCGTTAGCCGACGCTATACGATTCGTTAGCCGGAGTTCGTTACAATTTCTATCTTAACGAATTTCGATGCTGCCGCCGTCGATAACATGAATGCTTTCGCCTTCGAGCTCCAGCTTGCGCATATCCGCCATCAGCTGCAGCAGCGCCGCATCCTTCTGCTTCGCTTCGATCATGACGTCCAGCAGTGAAGTAGATCCGGCGATTCCGCGCAGAAATCGAAGCAGCGGCGCCACATCAACGAAGTCGGCGTGACCGCGCGGATCCTTCTCGCTCTTCGGGCTCGACACATGCAGCTTCGGCGGCACGCTCACCGGCTCGCCGCTGGCGCTTGTCCATGTGCGCAGAATGCGCGGCCACAGCTCGCCATACAGCGCAGCATCCGTCTCGCCGCCGTCGTTGACGGCATGATGGTGAATGTCGAGCACCATCGGTAGACCCACAGCCTCGGCTGCCGCCAATGTCTCGCGCGTCGTGAACGTCTTATCATCGTTCTCGAGCGTAACCCGATTCCGCAGCCGCGGCTCAAGCTCGCTGAACTGCTGCACGAACCGCTCTGCCGAAACAACTTTGTCGCCATACGCGCCGCCAACGTGAATATTGCATTTTGCAGAAGACTCGGGGAGCCCCATATGCTCCAGCATCGTGACATGGTAATTCAAGTCTTCCTTCGACTTCGCCAGCACCTCCGGTCTCGGCGTGCTGAATACGCAGAAATGATCGGGATGGAAGGAGAGCCTCATGCCCTTCTCCTTCGCAAACCGCCCAATATCTGCGAATGCTTCCGTAAGCGCTGGATAAGGGTCCCATCCCTGCAGCGCATCATGCGTCACAAGAGGAATGATCTTCGACGTCATCCGGTACACGTATACGTCATGCCCGACGCAGTGCTTCATTAGCCGCAGCGTCGTGCGCAGATTCTCCTCCGCTATTCGCTCAAGCCTACGCAGACCCGCTTCACGATCATCAAGCTTCGAGAAAGTGGCATAGGTCATTGTACGGGATGGGGACACATTCTTCTCCAGCAGCGTACTCATCGCAACGAAGCCGAAACGGACAATCATGCTTGCTCTCCGAAGAACATTTCATGTGCAAGCGCAGTCTGAATCCGCGCTTCTTCCTCCGTCAGCTTGCGAACGAGCTCCATCTCCACTTGCGTTACTTCCTCGCCCTGGAAATTAATTTCCGCAATCGATACGAGAATCTTCACAATCGCAATCGCTTCATTGTCAGGCGTGTAAGCAATCACCTTCTGGCCGGTTGGGTAGACACGGAAGCCGCTTTTGACCATTTTGCCGCGGCCGTACTCGAGCAGCTCGTACAATTCTTGTTTCGACTTGAACTTGCATACGGAATTAAACTCAGATTGAAAACCCATTTATAAGACCAGCCTCTCGCCAGCAATTTTATGTACCAAATGTAAAAAAAGCTAGGAACCCGGCAATTAAGCCGGGCTGCCTCCGCTATAATCAATCGTTTGTTTCTCGGCATGGCGTTCAATCGCCAGCTGAATGAGGTTATCCAGCAGCTCGGTGTACGGCATGCCGCTCTCTTTCCACATGAGCGGATACATGCTGTAAGGCGTGAAGCCCGGCATCGTATTCACTTCGTTAATGAAGATTTGACCATCTTCCTTGCGCAGGAAGAAGTCGATACGCGACAGCCCCGAGCCGTCAATTGCAAGGAAGGCACGAAGCGCCATCTCGCGAACGGAATCGGATTGCTCCTGCGTAATGTTCGCCGGAATATGCATCATCGACTTGCCGTCGATGTACTTTGCCTTATAATCGTAGAACTCGCTCGAGGACGTGATTTCGCCGACAACGGAAGCTCTCGGCTCGTCATTGCCAAGCACGCTCACTTCGATCTCGCGGGCATCCACGAACTCTTCGACGATGACCTTGCGGTCAAAGCGCAGCGCGTACTCGACAGCTTGGATAAGCTCATCGCGGTTGCGTGCCTTGGAAATGCCGACGCTCGACCCCAGGTTAGCTGGTTTGACGAAACAAGGGTAGCCGAGAGCCACTTCAATTTCCATGATGAAGTACGAGGAATCCTTCTGCCACTGCGTCCGGTTGAAATGCCGGTAGATGCACTGCGGCAATCCTTCTTGCGCGAATACTTTCTTCATCGTGATTTTGTCCATCCCGACTGCCGATGCAAGCACACCTGCGCCAACATACGGAATGTTCGCCATCTCGAACAGCCCTTGAATCGTCCCGTCTTCACCGAATGTGCCGTGAAGCAGCGGGAATACGACATCAATCGGCGCTTCTGCTTCGGGTGCTGGAACGCCAGCAGATACTGCAGAAATCGTCACTTCAGCAGGCACCGAAGAAATCGTTGCCGGCGCTGCAGTCTGATCGTCCGCCGCTTGACTGCTGCCGAACACCGGCATGAGCGCTTCCGTGCCAATGATAGCAGAGCTGCCAGCAAGGCGGAGCTGATCAAGCCCTGTCGGAGCCGCAAGCAGCATATCGCCCGCACGCCATTCGCCTGTCTTGGAAATATAGAAAGGTTTAATTTCGTATTTGCTGTAATCAAAAGCTTTCATAACTGCCAGTGCGGTTTGCAGCGAAACCTCATGCTCGCCTGAGCGCCCGCCGTAAACAAGTCCTACGCGCACTATCTCCCCCATGGTTAATCCTCCGGTTAGGTTAGTTTCCCACTCTAGGTGGGTCTTCATACGTATCTGGGCTTGAAGCGCACATTAAAACTCATCCGCAATGTGAAAAAACCGGTATTTGGTATTCTCCGTCCATGCATAGGAATCTTGATAATCCCAGTAGCGGTGACGGCTTGGAACCGTATTGGCATTCACAAGCGGCATGCCCGCCGCATCGAATGCGGTCACGACTGTGCTGTGCTGATAGCGGTTGTCGCCGCTCCAATCATAAATAATGACATCGCCAAGCGCGAGCTGATCAGCGGAATCAACGATTGTTGCCCGCAGCCCCGTTTTGTGCGACGCCGATAAATAATTTTTGAGCGCATTAGCCACTGCCCAGCTATAACTCCAATTTTCCCGGCCTCCGCTATAGCCGCGGTACCACCAGCCGGTATCCCTCCTACCAGTATAGTCCATCGGCGCTCCCCCTGCAAAGACGCATTGGGAGACGTAGTTGGTGCAGTTTACCTCGAAATTCTCATAAGCCGGATTCGGTTCGTTCCACCAGCGGTCGGCATAGGCAGCGACCAAATCTCTGCGGTACCTTATACCAGCGCGGCTATGTTTGAAATTCGGCAAAACATCATAATTTATATAAGGTATGGATTGCGGCTTCGCTGCAGGAAGGGTCGGCTCCAGCTCTTCATGCAGATCGGACGAGCTGTACCTCGGACGACGCTCGAGCACAATCGGTTCGATGCGCGAGATCGTATACGTGCCGTCATCCGCTGTCAGCCATAGCCGTTCGCGGTCGCAGCGCTCCTCGATATATGTGCGTCCGTTCTGATCAATGGTCCGTTTGACGCGCAGCTCAATCAAGACGGCGACTTCGCCGAGCGAGCCTGATGATTCGCTAACACGGACGAGCTCCGCATTCGTTTCACTGCGTGAAGGAAGGATGCCGCGCAGCAGCTCATGCTCGCGCAGCCGAGCAAGCCGCCCGGTGAAGCGAACGAGATGGTCCGTATCGCTAATAATTTCTTCGAAAGGCGGCGCAAAGCGGTCGATTTCGGCCTGATTGTACAGCTTCACGTACTTGTGGACGATGGCCTTCCAGCCTAGCAGAGGCAGAGACTCTTGCGGAGCGTTTCGCTGCTTGCCGCTGCCAGTAACCGAACTGCTGCTTCTGGGGACAGCCGCGCTGACAGCCGCTCGGCCAGATGGCGTATGTTCCGTTATTTTTCGCATGCCTGCCTTGCTTGTTCCGACACGTACTCGCGATCGCGGCACTTGCAATCCCTCCTGCCATGGTTTTGTTCCTTAAGCACAATAGAAATCTTCTATCGAAAATGGGCGGCATCCGCCGCTTCATCGTAAGAGGCGTGCAGGGTGTGTCACAGAAATGTGGAATGCCCAAATAAGTGGAAAATTGGTTCATTATATGAGCAAACCGTTCGTTTCATGCGGATACGAAAGTTTAAGCTTCGTTTACAGGGGTTAGGAAGCAGCCTGACATGTTATTTGGGCATTATTTTTCTTGTCCATAGGTGATATTTGCACTTTCTAAATGAGCAAAAAAAAGCTATACTTAGGGTATTGAATGGTTTTTGAAATTGTGTTTCACTCTGTGAAACCTACTGCATGAAGCACATTACAGATTGCCAAGGAGGCGCGCACGCAATGACTAAACAAAACGAATACTCCGTCCGCGAATCGCTTACAGTTGGCGGTAAGCAATTTGCTTACTACCGTCTGGGCGGATTGGAAGAGCAAGGCCTGGGTAAGATCTCGAAGCTCCCTTATTCCATTAAGGTGCTGCTCGAAGCTGCAGTCCGTCAATTCGACGGCCGCGCAATTACGAAAGAACATGTGAAGCAGCTTGCAACTTGGGCTGACGGCCGCGAAGACAAAGAAATTCCTTTCATCCCAGCACGTATCGTTCTTCAAGATTTTACAGGCGTACCGGTTGTCGTTGACCTTGCTGCAATGCGCGATACGGTGAAGAAATCCGGCGGCGACCCGAAACAAATCAACCCGCTCGTACCGGTTGACCTTGTCATCGACCACTCCGTTATGGTTGATGCTTTCGGCACACCAGAAGCGCTTGAGTACAACATGGACATCGAATTCAAACGTAACGAAGAGCGTTACCGTTTCCTTCGCTGGGCACAAACAGCGTTCGATAACTTCCGCGCGGTTCCACCGGGCACAGGTATCGTTCACCAAGTTAACCTGGAGTACCTTGCTTCCGTTGCAGCTACGAAGACGACTGACGGCGAAACTGTTGTATATCCGGATTCCCTCGTAGGTACGGACTCCCATACAACAATGATCAACGGTCTTGGCGTAGTTGGCTGGGGCGTTGGCGGTATCGAGGCAGAAGCAGGTATGCTTGGCCAACCGCTTTACTTCGTAATGCCTGAAGTTATCGGCTTCCGTCTGACTGGCAGCCTTGCAGAAGGCTCAACTGCAACTGACCTTGCACTGACAGTTACACAATTGCTTCGTAAGAAAGGCGTTGTCGGCAAGTTCGTCGAGTTCTTCGGCCCTGGCCTCTCCAACATCAGCCTTGCTGACCGTGCAACAGTTGCCAACATGGCTCCTGAGTACGGCGCAACTGTCGGCTTCTTCCCGGTTGACAGCGAAACGATCAACTTCCTTCACCAAACAGGCCGCGACGCAGACCAAATCGCGCTTGTTGAAGCATACTATAAAGCACAAGACATGTTCCGCACAGACGATACGCCAGAGCCTGTATTCTCTGATATCGTTGAGCTGGATCTGTCGACAATCGTTCCATCCCTTGCTGGTCCGAAGCGTCCGCAAGACCGCGTTGAGCTGACGAACATGAAAGAAGCTTTCAACAGCATCACGCGCACACCGATCGACAAAGGCGGCTACGGCTTGTCCGACGAGAAAATCGCCGAGCAGGTTGAAGTGAAACACGCGAACGGCGAAGTAACGAAGATGGGTACTGGCGCGGTTGTAATCGCGGCAATCACTTCGTGTACGAATACGTCGAACCCAAGCGTAATGCTCGGCGCAGCGCTTGTTGCGAAGAAAGCGGTAGAGCGCGGCCTTAAGAAGCCGGCTTACGTGAAGAGCTCCCTGACGCCAGGTTCCCTGGTCGTTACAGAGTACTTGAAACGTGCAAACCTGCTTGAATCGCTTGAAGCACTTGGCTTCCACGTTGCAGGCTACGGCTGCGCAACATGTATCGGTAACTCCGGTCCGCTTCCAGACGAAGTAAGCAAAGCGATCGCAGACAACGATATGACGGTGGCAGCAGTTCTGTCCGGTAACCGTAACTTCGAAGGCCGCGTTCACGCACAAGTAAAAGCAAACTACCTGGCATCGCCACCGCTTGTCGTTGCATACGCATTGGCAGGAACCGTGAACATCGACCTGTCCACGGATCCAATCGG
This sequence comes from Paenibacillus sp. sgz302114, assembly GCF_056120345.1. NCBI lineage: Bacteria > Bacillati > Bacillota > Bacilli > Caryophanales > Paenibacillaceae > Paenibacillus > Paenibacillus sp. sgz302114. The sequence goes on along the minus strand of NZ_JBVYOI010000010.1, from coordinate 64,512 downwards.
CTATGACAGCAAGAACGAGCCTGTATACCTGAAAGACATCTGGCCTACGTCCAAAGAAATTGCGGACACAATTGCAACTGCAATGGGTCCTGACATGTTCCGCGACAAATACGCGAACGTGTTCACGCAGAACGAGCGTTGGAACGCAATCGATGTACCAACTGGCGAGAGCTACGAGTGGGATGACAAATCCACTTACATTCAGAACCCGCCGTTCTTCGAAGGTCTTGGCGCTGACATTGGCGATATCGCTGATATCAAAGGCTCGAGCGTACTCGCGCTTCTTGGCGATTCCGTTACGACTGACCATATCTCGCCTGCCGGCAACATCAAGACTGACAGCCCAGCTGGCGAATACTTGATCAAGCATGGCGTAGATAAAGTAGACTTCAACTCCTACGGTTCCCGCCGTGGTAACCACGAAGTCATGATGCGCGGTACGTTCGCGAACATCCGTATCCGGAACCAAGTGGCTCCTGGCACGGAAGGCGGCGTAACGACTTACCTGCCAACTGGCGAAGTTGAGTCCATCTACGACGCTTCGATGAAGTACCAAGAGAACGGCAAGAACCTTGTCGTAATCGCAGGCAAAGAGTACGGAACAGGCAGCTCCCGTGACTGGGCTGCTAAAGGAACGTTCCTTCTCGGCGTTAAAGCTGTTATTGCTGAGAGCTTCGAGCGTATTCACCGTTCCAACCTTGTTGGTATGGGCGTACTGCCTCTGCAATTCACAGAGGGTCAAAGCTGGAAGTCCCTTAACATCACTGGCCGTGAAACATTCGACATTGTAGGCCTAAGCAACGATGTTGGGCCGGGCCAAGTCGTGAAAGTCATCGCAACTCGCGAAGACGGCACATCGTTCGAGTTCTCGGCGGCTGTACGTCTTGATTCGATGGTGGACGTGGACTACTACCGTAACAGCGGTATCCTCCAAACGGTTCTTCGCCAAATGATCGCAGCGAATGCGAGCAAGTAATATCATCACAGCAAACAGTAAGTAACAAAAAAAAAAGCGGGTCCCCACTTTGGAGGCCCGCCTTTTTTTGTACATCTCCGTGAAACGTAAGCCTCCACCGCCAGAGAACGGTTTCGGCCGTTTACACGGTATATATTCAAATATGCTGTTCCGGCTTCGGACGCAGCTTCGCCAAGCTTACCAGCATCTTCATAAAGTTCGTGGTGTATTTATCAGCGGAGAAGTTCAGCTTCATATGCCGCTCAGCATTTTTGCGAATTAATTTGCGCAGTGGCGCATCGTGCATGAGCGACTCCGCTTCCTTGACGGCTTGATCCAGATTGCCGCGGGTATACAGCTTACCGGTTACGTTATGGATCATAAATCTGCGGATACCGTCAGAATCTGTGGTGAGCACCGGGCAGCGGCAGAGCATCGCTTCCGCGACAGCATAGCCGAACCCTTCCAGAATGGAGGTGGAACAGAGCAGTCCTCCCGAGTCGCCGATCATAGAGAAATAGTCCGCAATCTGCTCGTGGGGGATGTTGGAGTAGGTGATGAGTTTATTTTGCAGCTGCAGCCCGTTCACCCATCTGTCGAAGTGCTCCTTCTCATCTGGATCATTCAGTGTAGCATCTCCGAAAATCCACAAGTAGCTCTCCGGAAATTTGTTCAGCAGCCTCGAGCCGATGAGCAGAAACTCCCGCCAGTTCTTGTTCGCTTCAATACGCCCGACCCAGCCGATAATCGGAAACGGCTTCGCTGGATAAGAACTATAACCGAAGCTCTCCGTATCGAGCGGATCATCGAAGGAGTAGTGCGGGATGTCGTTCATGTGCTTCGTCAGCAGCTCCTGTAGATGGTTCGTCTTCGGATAGAGCAAGGCGTCCGCGTTCTGCAGCACACGAGGCGAAATATCCTTCAGCACAGCGTTCGCTGTCTGCATCGTGCCGAGACCTTGAATCTCGAATATCATATGCCCTCTGTAGCCAGCCTTACGGATTGTGAGCAGCATGAGGACATCCGTACATACGATGATGGCATCGTAGTTATGCCGCATGACATGCCGCCCAATCTCCGCTTCGTCGCTGATGACAAAGTTCGGAATATCTTTAATGTTCTTGCGCCCTTCGCCGTCGTAATTGTAGAGCAAATGGCACTCTACCCCGATATGCATCAGCGCTTTGCACCGTATCCGGTTCAGTGTCTCCATGCCGCCGCTTGGATTGTAGAAGGTGAATAGTAGCTTCATCCCGAACCCATCACCCCTGCAAAATGCTCCTTCAAATAATTCACGAGGCTCTGCGTGCGGAACAATTCATCGTGCAAGCCTTCTTTCGGGTTAAACGAGCTGACGAAGCGGTATCCCAGCTGGCTGTGATCTGCCGTATAGTAGTTGGACATGACAAGCGGCGGCGCCTTCTCCAGTTCATTAAACAGAACCGTAAGATCCATGGCGTCCAGGAATAATAGATCGCCGGGCACGAAGCAGTACGGGGTCTGCACCATTTGGACGGCATGGAAAAGGGCTGTCTCTACCGCTGCATACGGGAACCATTTGAAGTCCGTCGACGGATGCGAAATGCTGGACAAATCCGCAGTCACCCGCATATCCGCCGACAGATCAATAATGTAGCATGTATAGTTACTGAAGGTCTGCTCATACAGGTTCTCGAGACGCTCGATCACCTTCGCGCCAGATTCCTTCAACGGCAATAGCACGGTAATGGATGGAGAAATACCTCTGCGCATCCGGGCCTTATGTCTGGCCAGATGATACGCATACCGCCACTTGCGGTGCGCAGCGGTGTCTTGCAGAGCAGCTGACACGCTGAACGTTGAATTGACACGGTAGTCCATAAGCTCTACCGGGATATACTTCATCTCACAGTGCTCCGTAAGGCGAAGCCAATAGTCGTAATCCTCTACAGGCGCAAGCCCATAGCCGTCAATTTGCTTGGCGCATGCTGCCTTGTACATGAAGGATACACCGACAATGGACGTGTCGAGCAGCTTCACTTTCGGCTGCGATTGATACTGCCGCTGAGTCGCTAGCTGCTGTTCACTGTTCAGCGGCCGACCCTCGTTATCAATCGATTGGAAAGAGCTATACACAAGTCCAAGCTCGGATGGCCCTTTGGCCAGCGCATTCCGCAGTGTCTCCAGAAACCTCGGGTAGTAAATGTTGTCGCTGGAAACCCATGTTAGATATTCAATGCCTGGCATGCTGTACAGCTGCGCAAAGCCCGTATTCAGCGCCGTTGCGACGCCTTGGTTGAAGGTATGCGAAACGATTTGGACGCGGCTGTCGCTTTGAATGAGCTCCCTAATTAACGGCTCCATCTCCGGCGCGCCGTCGATGACAATAATCAGCTTGAATTTCTGGAACGTCTGCCCCAGAACGGATTCCAACGCTGCCGTAAGGAAAGCCGGCTTCTGTTTATATACAGGCATAACAACTCCTAAATCGACCATACTGTCACTCCTTCCGCTGCTCCACCCTAGTACTATTGTATTGGCATGGCAGGAGTTTGCTTGTGCGGCTATCCCTTGAGGCGCATGCCTTTTCGTGAAAAAAAGGAGCTAACGGCATTCCGTTAAGCTCCTTCGTTTCTCGAGGGCTCCATCAACTAAACAATCGGTGATGAGAAGGCTGTAATCGGCATCCAATCTTCAACTTTAATATCCTGTCCGTGAACAAGGTTTCCGAACTCGTCCAATCCGAATACAGAGAAAGCAACCTCTGAAAGAATCCCTGATTGATCAAGCTGCACTTCCCAAGCAATGTCACCTGCAACACTAAACTCACGAGTATCGCTTGAGTGACCTGCCAGATTAAAACCAGTCACATAAATAAGAGTCAACGTATTTGTAGCTGGCGGAACAACATAGACTTCCAACAGTACAAGAATCGGAGTTGAGGTAATGTTACGCGTATTTACGACGACAGTCGATGCAGCCGTACCGATCGCGCGCGTATTCGTAATTAATCCCGTTGTAAAGGGCATATTCTTCACCTCCTACATAATAGAGTAATTACATTTTATTCCAAATAATTCTCGAAGTTCGGGATTAATCTTCTTCTTACTCAGCCTATTTTTCTATCAAACAGATAGGAGTACACGCTATTCCATAGGTAGCTTCGTAGAATATCGTATAACAGACTAAATAGGAGGGTTCTCGATTTGACCAACTTCAACTTTCAGGTGACACCTGCAGGGCCGCCTAAATTTGAACCCAGCGTAGCTGTTAATCTGCTTATTCCCGGCATCATGATTTCGGTTGCCGTCGATACGACGTCAGGTCCCCCGTTGATTGGTCTTTACCGTTCGATAGACGGAGGGTTTAGCTGGGCAAATAGTCTGCTTCCATTGCCAGCTGGCTTTAACGGAGCGGAAGCAGCAGTCGTTGCGTATGGATTCCCGAATATCTTTATCGTATCGGCTCATGTCTTCCCAGGCGAGGATTCCGGTACGACGGTCGTCTACAAATCGTTTGACAATGGCGCAACCTTCAGCGCACCTCAGATCGTAGCATCAGGCTATGGCACCTATATCAACAATGATGAAACGAACTGCACCATCGACACCTCGCAATCCAGCCCATATCTCGGCAACATGTACGTCACATATAACCATCAGTTCAACGTAGATAATGGAGGAAACTCCACAGCTATGCTTAACCGTTCCAGAGACAATGGCGCGACTTGGGATCAGACCGTACTGCTGTCGAGCGAGGCTGATCAAGTAGAGCGGCCCGATATTACAGTCGATCTCGCCGGTGTTGTTGATGTCGCCTATGTCACGGTCGATCCGAGCTTCAACTTCATCGTTCGGCAATCCATGGACGGCGGATCAACATTCGTCAACGGCGTCGTCGTCTCCAACGTCGTTCCCGTTCCTTCACCGCTTCCCGTACCAGGATGGGATTTCCGCGTACTCACCTTCGCTAATATTTCCACTGACCGGTCTGTAGGTCCATTCACGAATCAAGCTTACGCTGTTTGGCAGGATAACCGGCTTGGCTACGCCGATATCTTCATGTCGAAGCGCGCTCCTGACACGAATAGCTGGTCGACGCCTGTCAGCATTACAGGCGCTCCAGCCGGAACGCAAAACTTCTTCCCAGCCATTGATGTCGATCCGCTGACGGGGGTCGTCAATATCATCTATTACAGCAACCAAATTACGCAAACGCTCCTCGACGTGTATGTAGCGAGGTCGATTAACGGCGGCGCTACCTTCACGAACACACGAATTACGAACGCCTCGTTCAACCCCAACGCCAGCAGTCCAACTCCTGTTCCACTCATCGGCGACTATATTGATATCGTTAGCGTCCCTCCCGGCGGCTACATCGGTGTATGGATGGATACGTCTCCAGGTACGTTCTGTATCTTCGCAGGTTACTCCGACGTAATCATCACTCCGTAGTCCATGCAGGAGAATGCAAAAAAAAAGCCGCCAACAGGTTGAAACTGCTGGCGGCTTTATGCTTAGGAATGCAATTATGGTTGTTTGCTCGGTGAGACGTATGCTTGCACGCATATGCCTGAGGCTAGAAGCTCGGCTCTTTCATGTTTTTATTTAAGCATGACGCCCAGGCGGCGCGCAGCCTCCATGACAGCCGGCGCTTGCGAGCGCATAATCTCCTGCGTGAATCGGTTCGCCGGTCCCGAGACGGACAGCGCGGCAACGAGCTTGCCTGTGCGCGAGAAGACTGGCGCTGCGACTGCCGCAGCTCCCTGCTCACGCTCCTCGACGCTCGTCGCGTAGCCGAGACGACGCCAATCCTCCAGCTGCTCACGGTACAGCTGCCGGTCAAAGTTCGACGGCCAGGATGGATCCTGAAGCAGCTCTTCACGCTTTGTCAGTTCCTCGAAGGCGATAAGCACTTTACTGGAGGCTCCGACATAGAGAGGCAGCCTCACACCGATCGGAGCTACGCGGCGGATTGCCTGCACGCTCTGCACCGCTTGAATACGAATCCGCTCGTTGCCATCGCGCAGATACAGACTAATCGTCTCACCGAGCATGTCTCGCAGCCGCTCCATCTCCGGCAGGCCAATAACAGCCGGATCGTCAGCGCCCGACATATTCGCCGACAGTTCCCAAATTCGCAAGCCCAGCCGGTACCGTTCCGATGCCGGGTCACGCACGACGAAGCTGCGTTCCTCTAACGTGCTCAGCATCCGGTGAACGGTGCTCTTATGCAGTCCGACATTATCCGCAAGCTCCGTCATCGCCCATTCTTTCTTGGCGGTGAAGCAAAGCAATATATCAAGTGCTCGTTCGACGGCACGTACAGTCGACTTTCCATCCTCCGCCATAAGCTCGATCCCTCTTTCAAAAGTTTCACTCAGTGAAACTTGGTTACAGCCAGTATATCGTAACTGGGTGCTGCGGGTAAAGCATATGGGTATTATTAGACTTATTTTACAGACAGATTACAGAAGTTTAACAAGTTCTCGACATGCATTGACAGGCCGCTACGATGCGCCATAGGATAGGTATAGAGAACTAATAAAGCGCTTACATTTACTGGCGGCTCGTTCGCCATTTCATACGAAGAGGGGGGCTTCTATCATGAGCACATCGTTGACACCGTCGTTACCTGCTGCCGGAGGCTTCGCGCCCGGCTTACTCCCTCCGCTTCTCCCCGCTCCGCAATCGCCTGATTTAGTCGGAGCACGACTTAAGCATACTGCGCTTGCCGTCGTATCAGCACTTGCAGCGATGCTGCTGCTTGCCGTTGTTGCTTTTCACGGGTATGCCGCGTGGGTCATTGCCCATCCTTACGTGCCTGCGCTCTACTCCAACCCGCAGACGGAGAAAGGGCTCGCTTACAGCGATGTCTCCTTCCCGAGCAAGAGCGGGCGTACCACTGTGCATGGCTGGTATATTCCTTCTGGCGCAGCCTCCGACCGGACGGTCGTCTTCAGCCACGGCTACGGCGCGAACCGCGAGGAAACGTGGGTACCGATGTATGAGCTCGCTTCGCTGCTGCATGGCCTCCACTATAATGTGTTTATGTTTGATTACGGCTACGCTTCGTCCGGTAAACGGACGGCTGCCACAGGCGGGCGGGAAGAATCGAAACAGCTGCTCGCCGCCGTCCAGTATGTACGCTCGCAAGGTGCTGACGAAGTCGTCGTCTGGGGCTTCTCAATGGGTGCCGGAACGGCGCTCCAGGCAGCGCTTCAAACCGACAAAACCGATGGCATCGACGCCATGATTCTCGACAGCTTGTTCCTGCCGAGCTCAGATTCGCTCTACAACAATCTGAAGCAGTACATGGATTTGCCGCGCTATCCATCCGTTCCGCTCATCGAATGGATGCTGCCATTCTTCACCGGATCGAGCTTCAACCAGCTGCCGGTTAAACAGGTGCTCAGCACCAATTACACGATGCCGATCTTCATTATGCACGGCACCGAAGACGCTATTGCGCCGATCGAGACCGCTGAGAAAATCGCCGCAAGCCAGTATAATTCGCTCTCACGCGAATGGTATGTCGAAGGCGCCATTCACGAGCTGCTGTTCCGTACGAAGCCGAAGGAGTATATCCAGCGCGCCGCGCTGTTCTTAAGCCAGGTCGATGCTGCGCGCAAGTCGACGGAGGCTGTATAGGCCGCTCGCGGTCTAACTCACACTTGCACAGCTATCCACATTCATTGAAGAGGCTCTCCGATTGGAGAGCCTCTTTCTGTCTCTGTCCATATTTGAACGGCTTGGCTTCTGTGCCGTGTAGGGCAGGCCTTTCCAGCACGGGTCACCATTCCCATCATTTCGTGCGTTGAGAGCGGCTTTTTCCTCTCTCGCAAAATTGTAAACTGCTCAATTACCAAGTTCGGTGCTAAAAGCACAGATACATGCTCTCAGTGCAGCTGTCCAAGTAATATGGCCCCACTTTATAGTCGATTTTATTGTGTATCCCCCTGGGATCTACATTTGCAGATTTACCACTATAGCAAAAAACCGACGTTTCACTGAACGCCGGTTTCTCTAAGGAAAGAGGCTCTCCGCATGGAGAGCCTCTTCTCTTGTAAAGCTATTGCTTCAGCAGCGACAAGAACTCCGAACGGAGCGCCGCGCTTGTGCGGAATTCGCCGCGAACAGCAGACGTCACCGTCTTGCTGCCCGTCTTCTTCACGCCGCGTGCGCACATGCAAAGATGCTCGCCTTCGACGACAACCATAACACCGTGCGGCTGAAGCACTTCATCCATGATGTCCGCAATCTGCGAGGTGATGCGCTCTTGCACCTGCAGGCGGCGAGTAATCGCCTCCACGAGGCGCGCCAGCTTGCTCAGCCCTGCGATCTTGCCGCTCGGGATGTAGCCGATATGCGCTTTGCCGAAGAACGGCGCCATATGGTGCTCGCACTGACTGTAGTAGACAATGTCACGCACGATAACAAGCTCCTCATGCTGCTCATCAAACGTCACTCCGAGCACGTCGCGAGGGTCGACTTCGTAGCCCGCGAAGATTTCTTCATACATTCGCGTCACGCGCGCCGGCGTCTCCAGCAGCCCTTCGCGGTCGACATCTTCACCGATCAGGCGTAAAATCTCCCGAACGTGGTGCTCTATTTTTTCCCGATTATCCGAAACGAGGGAATTGACGTAATCCTTCTTGCCCGCCATCGTTACCACCGTCTCCTTTCCATGAGCCCGCAAGGCGTTAACCTTATCTCCGCCGCTTACCGGGATGTTGTTGTTGATTCTTCATCATCTGCTGTGCTTTCTGCATCTGATTATTATTCAAATTGTAGCCCATTTGCTTCGCCATTTTCTTCAACGCTTCTGGATCGTTCTGCATTTTCTCCAGTTGCTTGCGCAAGTAGTATACGCCGACGAAGAAACCGCCAACAGCGCCAACTATAAGCGTAATGATCGAAATTATAGCCGTCCACATCGTTCTATCACCTAGCCTCATCTGAAAATGTTCATTTTGCAACCTATCATATCATGTAGGACCACATGTTCGCAAACAAGCTTTGCTGCTTGGACGAATAAGGCATATCCGCCGCAAAAGAACAAAGCTCCTGCCGCCGGCAGGGTCAACATGATAGTGCAGTATAGCAGCGAGCGCAGCGCTCTGCCATGCCGGCAAGATGCACCTGCCTCTCGACCGCGCCCGCTTCGAACGCCGCCTTCGGCATTCCATATACGACGGATGACTTCTCATCCTGTCCGAGCGTTCGCGAGCCCTTGCGGCTATGCGAAGTATGACCGCCTCCGCCAACCGGCATCGACAGTAGGTGCCTGGAGGACTCTCTTTTGCTCATTCCACTGACTTCGCACCAATGAGTATCCCTAGGGGACACTCTTTAGCAAATTCCCGCTACTTTTCCTCTATGTGTATCCCTAGAGGACACTCTTTCTCCAATTTCGCCTCATTTCCGCCGATGTGAATCCCTGGGGGATACTCTTGCTCCGGCTTCACTTCACCTCCCCTTCCGCTACAACAAAAAAGCAGCACAGCGGATGTAACCTCCGCTGTGCTGCGACGCGCGCCATATTCATCTATTCGTCCAGCTTGAACCGCGTTATCTGATCCTCATACCCTTCGCGTCGCAGAATCTCGAGCTGCTTGCGGCCGATAAGGTCATAGTGCGGGAACGGCTGCCTCCGGTGGATGTACGCCGGATCGAGCCCCTGGCTGCGGCACCATTCTTCGAGCTTCGCTACGTCACTGCAGCCGACCTTCGTGACGGTTGTGATGCCATCCCACCGCGGCTCATGCCAATAATGCGTGATGAACGCGATATCTCCGCTCGCGACCCGCTTCTTCCACAAGTTCAGCTCTTCTCGCTTAATTCCGAATGCGATAGCGTTCACCCCTTAGCGCAGCAGCGTAAGCTCGCAACTCTAGCCGAGCACCTGCTCAATAAACACCGTTGTATGCTTAGCCAGATCAATCTCGCGGCTTGCAAAATTGTCATTCTCCCGCGAGCTCTCGCGCTCAAGAACGCGGACGATCGGTCTGCCCGGCAAGCCGCGATGCTGACCGACAACGATGCCTGTTTCCTTCGTCGACAGCTTCACCGACACGCCGTTCGGATAGATCGATACCGCACGCAAAAACTGCGTCAATATCTCGTGATCCAGAATCGTCCCGGACATCGCCATCATCCGCTCGCACGCCTCATGCGGCAGCAGCGGACCGCCTTCCGCGCTTCCGGTTTGCAGCAAATTGTCGTACATATTCGTAACCGCTACGATGCGAGAGTATAGATGAATTTGCTCCCCGGCAAGGGCTCGCGGCACGCCAGTGCCATCGACATGCTCATGATGCTGGAACGCCACATGCGCGATAAGCAGGCTGAATTCTCGCTTCGACTTCAGCAGTTCAAAGCCCCGCCACGTATGGCGTTTCGGTTCAACATCGCCTTCAGTCGGTTCAAGATCCGGCTTGCCCACGTCATGCAGCAACGCGCCGATCGCCAGCTCCTTCAGCTGAATCTGGTTCAGATACAGACCGACACCGAGCAGCGTCGACATCATGCATACGTTCATCGCATGCAAATATTCCATATTGTCGCGTGTCCGAATATCGTTCAAATGAATGAGAACTTCCTTGTTGCGGATAACATCATCCAACAAGTCGTCGATGACCAGGCTGACAGAACGAGAATTGAAGTCTTTGCCAGAGCGAATAGCATCCATCGTCTCCGACATTTGTTTGATGATTGCCCGTTTCGTCTCATCAGACAAAATTTCTTCCTGCTCTTCGATATCCGGCATGTTGGCATCTTTTATATAGATATTCGTGATGCCGATACGTTTGAGCGTACTAATCATATAAACGGTCAGCTGAACATTCGCCGACAGCAGCACCTGGCCGTTGACCGCATAGATCGTCTTGCCAAGAATATCGCCGGACTCTACTGCTTCCATATCGACATATTTCATGTTGTAGACCTTCTCCCCAAAGATGGTTATATCGAAGTAGTATCGCCGCCTGTCGCCAGCGCGCTATCAATCGCTTCTATGACCGCCTCATCTCGCTCGCGCTGCCGCGCGGAGCGAAGCAGCGCATTCGCCCCTTCGCCGCCAATGCGGCCAAGCGACCAAGCCGCTGTCGCCCGCAGCTCGAAGCGCGGGTCGCCTTGCAGCACATCCGCAAGCGCAGGAATGGCGCTTGCATCCTTGAAATTCCCCAGCGCGATAACGGCGTTGCGCTGAATCGGCTTGCGCCCGCGCCACGCCGAGGAGCTCGCGCCGTAGCGCTCCTTGAACTCGCGGTTCCCCATCGCAAGTAAAGGCACAAGCAGCGGCTTCACCTTCTCGTTGTCCGGCGCAAGCTCGGGCTGATGCGTCGCATTCTTACCCTTGTTCTCCGGACAGACGACCTGGCACGTATCGCAGCCGTACAGCCGGTTGCCGATCTTGCGCATCAGCTCATCGGATACGATCCCCTTCGTCTGCGTGACGTAGGAGATGCACCGCTGCGAATTGAGCTGCCCCGGCGCGACGAGCGCATCCGTCGGACACGCGTCGATGCACGCCGTGCAGCTTCCGCAGCTCTCGGTGACTGGTGCATCCGGTGGAATCGGCAGGTTCGTTATCATTTCGCCAAGGTAGACATAAGAACCCCATTCCGGCGTAATAATCGAGCAGTTGCTGCCAATCCATCCAATGCCAGCACGCTCTGCTACGGCACGGTCCGATAGCGCTCCCGTATCAACCATGCTAAGGAAGCGCCCTTCCGGTACGCGTTCGAGCAGCCATGCTTCCAATCGGCGCAGACGCTCTCGCAGCACCGAATGATAATCCTCGCCCCATGCGGAGCGCGAAATAATGCCCCTTCTCGCACCTGGCTCCGACTTCGGCGGGTCCTGCAGCTTCGACGGATAAGCTATCGCAATCGCAATTATTGATTGCGGATCGTCAAATAACAGCTCCGGCTCCGTCCGTTTCGCGAGATCCGGCTCCTCGAAGCCAGACTCATAGCCAAGCTCCCGATGCCGCTCGAGCCGCTCTCGCAGCTCGATGAATGGCGCGGCAGATGCAACGCCGATCTTATCTATGCCAAGCTCCGCTGCAGCAGCCTTCATATCCTCTTTTAACTGATTCCAATCTATGCTGCTGTCCAAGCAAGAAGCCTCCTGTTACAAATGGTTTAACCTCGCGATCGGCCAAATAATCAAATCTGCCCGTCCGATAATCGAAGAGCGAGGCACTGCATGGAACGAACGACTGTCTCTGCTCGCTTTCGCATGCCGATTATCGCCCATCACGAAATAATGGTCGCTGCTAATTTTATCCGGACCGTAATCGAGATCCTCAATTTCCGTATCGGTGTATGACTCGACGACAAGCTGGCCGTTTCGGTACAGCTGACCTTGACGAATTTCAATCGTATCTCCAGGCAAGCCGACGATGCGCTTCACCAGAAACTCTTTGCGCCCTTCTCCTTCTGCCGGATCCTTCAAAATGACAACATCGCCAATGGCAGGCGAACCGGTCAGAAACGCGAATTTATTAATGAACAGCCATTCCGACTCGTACAACGTCGGTTCCATCGACTGTCCTTTCACCGTAGAAAGATTAAATACAAAAACATGCATGCCAAAGACAATAAGCACCGCAATTGCAAGCGTTAACAGCCAGCTCCGCAGCTCGGCAATCCATGGCGGACTGTTCCGCTCCTCTTTGGCAGCGCGAAGCGGCTTGTCCATCTTGCCTTGTTCCATTCCGACCTTGTCCTTCTTACCTTGTTCCATTGCCGGCTTCTGCCGCTTGGCAGGCGAACCTTTCCGTGTACGCGGCCCAATCGGTGCATCCTCTACAGCATGAGGCGAATTCGTATCCAATCGCGGACCTTCAACCATCTAATTGCTACACCTCGCCTATTTGTTTGTTCCACGCTTCAAAATAGGCCAAAATTAGCTCGTCGTTGAACGGAGCAAGTCCACTCTCAATACGGCTAAGCAGCGCCTGAAGCCCTTCCATTACTTTTCGGTTAACTTCCTCCGAATAATGATAGGCTATCTTATGCAGCTCGTATTCCTCTTGATCGACGATTTGAGGCTTACCGCCGCGAGGCACAATGACGTCGAGGTCATAATCAATATAGGTGAGCACATCGTTCTGGAAGAACAGTGGCGAAGCGACGTTGCAGTAATAACGGACGCCATGCTCCTCCAGCAGACCGACCACATTAAACCACTCGCCCGGGATAAAAAAAGAAACCGCCGGGACCCTGCTGATCCATTGCTTTCCGTCTGCTTCCTGAATCGGGGTCTGGCGATTGATGAAGACATGCATTCCCTCGGCAGAATGCTCCGGCGCGAGCAGCTCGCCCGGCACCTGCCAATTCTCCAGCCACATGCGGTGAAGATGTCCATTATTTTTGAAGCTCTTGATTACACAGGGACGATACATTGTCATAAGCGTATTACTCCTAGAGAGGTACTTTCTTACTATAAGAAAAGCATATCTGTTCGCCAAAATCAATGACGCATCAGATATGCTTGTCCATTTCACATATGACTATTAGTAATTAGCCGGTCACAATGCTTAATTTCTGGAAAGAACGGAAGAAATCAGTAGCCGCGTATCCAAGCGATTCATAGAGTGAGAGTATTGGCTCGTTGTGCTCATCCGCTGTTACTAAAATTTTCGAAACATTACGCCCTTCAAACTTTCCGCGAAGCGAACCGATCAGCTTCTTGCCGATTCCTTGACGTTGATAGTTCGGATGTACGGCAAGTCGATAATAATAGCCACGGCCATTATCAATCGTCCCGATAATAATGCCAACGATTTCTTCACCGTCAGCAGCGACAAGCACAAGCTCGCTGTCCCAAGACAACTGGCGGGCAAAAGCTTCCATCGTTTGATCGTAGCATTGCTCCGTCAAAACAGTTTCCAGCAGTTCAGTAACAGGCCGATAATCAGCTAATTGGAAGGATCGAACGTCCATTTCTTTAAGCTCCTCTTCAAACGCAATATGAGAACGGCAGTGCTAAATTTTTAGGTAAAATTAATAATACGACAAATTTGTTCAAATTCCTGCTGAAATCTTTAAAATTCCTTAAAAAATATATTAAATCTACCGTTTTCTGTTGAAAGCGCTTAAATTAAAGCGTTTTCATCCATTGAGACTCACGCTTTGTCGCTTAAATAGTGGTGTAACGCCTCCTGCCATGGTCTTAGATCGGTTAGTCCATTTCTCTTAATCACCGCATGGGACATCACAGAGTACGCCGGACGGGCTGCGGGGCGAGGAAACGCTGAGGTCGCGCATGGGACAAGCTTCACTGCTTGCATGCCGCTCTCATTCAGAATCTCCTGGGCAAAATCGTACCACGAGCATATGCCTTGATTGGAAGCATGATAGATGCCGTAGTGCTCTGTTTGCACAAGTTCAACTAGAAAGCGTGCCAGATCGAGCGTATACGTCGGCGAGCCGATCTGATCGCTCACCACTTGAAGCTCGCTGCGCTCGCCGGCAAGCTTTAATATCGTACGAACGAAATTATTGCCGTATTTTCCGAAAACCCAAGACGTGCGCACAATGAAGAAGCGGTCCAGAATCGCCTGTACCGCCTGCTCACCTGCCAGCTTGGACTTACCATAGACAGTCTGCGGATGAACGGGATCTTGCTCTTCGTATGGCTCACTCGCTTTTCCGTCAAAAACATAGTCCGTGCTAATGTAGCAAAGCTTGGCACCGCAAGCAGCAGCTGCAAGCGCGATGTTGCGCGTTCCCTCCTCGTTAACAAGGAAGGCTGCATCCGGCTCGGATTCCGCCTTATCGACGGCCGTATACGCAGCGCAGTGAATGACCGCATCCGGCGCATAGGCAGCGAGCACCTCCCGGCACTGCTCGGCGTTCGTAATATCCAGCTGATCACGTCCCGCTCCGAGAATCTGGATGTCGGGCGGGAGTTCGAGCCGCATAAGCTCCATTCCAAGCTGACCGCCAGCACCGGTTACGAATAGCTTCATCAAGAACGTCCCCCTCTGTATGCGCCTGTACGCACATTTTCCAGCCATTCTGTATGGTTCAAGTACCATTCGATGGTCGATTTGATCCCTGACTCGTAATCATACATCGGCGTCCAACCAAGCTCTTCCCGGATCTTCGAAGCGTCAATGGCATATCTGCGGTCATGGCCAAGACGGTCCTGCACGTACGTAATGAGCGATTCCGGCTTGCCAAGCTCGGCAACGATTCGGCGAACCACTTCTATATTTGTCCGCTCATTCGTGCCCCCGACATTGTAGATTTCACCTGGCGCGCCGCGGTGCAGCACGAGATCGATGGCGCGGCAGTGGTCTTCGACATAGAGCCAATCGCGCACATTAAGACCGTCCCCATAGACGGGCAGCGGTTTATCTTCAAGGGCATTCTGAATCATGAGCGGAATGAGCTTCTCCGGAAACTGATAAGGTCCATAGTTGTTGGAGCAGCGGGTAATATTCGCGTTCATGCCATAGGTTTCGTAATAGGCGCGGACGAGCATATCCGACCCTGCTTTGCTTGCGGAGTAAGGGCTATTCGGCGCAAGCGGCGTTAATTCGGTGAACAATCCGGTAGCGCCGAGCGTACCGTACACCTCGTCCGTGGACACCTGCACGAACTTGGCAACGCCATATTGTTTCGATAGATCAAGAAGCGTTTGAGTCCCCAGCACATTCGTCCGCACGAAAATATCCGGCTGCACGATGCTGCGATCCACATGCGATTCCGCCGCGAAGTTAATGACCGCGTCTGCATTTTCCGCTGCGAATACCGGCTCAAGCGCCGTACGGTCAGCAATATCGGCTTGCACGAACCGATAGCTTGGATGATTCTCCACCGCGCGCAGATTGTGTGGATTTCCTGCATAGGTGAGAGCATCGACGTTGATGATTGCGTATTCGGGGTGATTCTGCGCCATATAGAGAATAAAGTTGCTGCCGATAAAGCCTGATCCGCCTGTTACGATGATTTTCATCCTTGATCACCCTCGAATATGAAGTTCGTCTCTGCGCGCAGCAAGACGGGATGCCCCGCATCTTTACTGGACAGAATAGGTTTAGCTGTCGGCCAATCGATAGCAAGCGCCGGATCATTCCAAGCAATGCCTCGGTCATGCTCTGCCGAATAGAACTGATCGACCTTGTATTGCACTTCACAGTTCGGTACGAGCGTGCAGAAGCCATGCGCGAACCCTTGCGGAACGAGCAGCTGACGGAAGTTTGATGCTGATAAAATAAATCCCTGCCACTTCGCGTAAGTCTTGGAGCCTTGCCGAATATCGACGACCACATCATAGATTGCGCCGCTCGTACACCGAACGAGCTTCGTCTGCGCCATCGGCGCAAGCTGATAATGCAGGCCGCGCAGCACGCCCGCTTCTACAGATAACGAATGGTTATCCTGCACGAAGCGATGGCAGATCCCATGCTCTTGCAGCTTCTGCTCGTTATAGCTCTCCGAGAAGAAACCACGGTTATCTCCGTGAACATCCGGTTCAATCAGCTTAACGCCCGGCAGAACAATACTCGTCACTTTCAATCCGCCTTCGCCTCCTCCTAGTCTCTATTTTCGCGCTTCATGCTTTCATGTCCGCGCTAGTCCACCAACATTCTAAACTAGTATATGTTCATGAAAATATTTTGATATAGGTATTGCTACCGTACGCTGGATCGCCAGGCTTTCTGCTGTTTGAATGCGTGCCATGTGAGCTCGCCGCTAGCAGATAGCTGATAGAGTCCGTAGTTATCCGTCTGTACGAGGTGAAGCAAGAAGGCTGCCAGCTCTTTATTCATTCCTTGGCTCTCATACAGCTCCGAATCGAGCTGCACAACATACGCACGGCGCGCAAGAGGCCCGATCTCCTTCTCCGCCTCGCTTGCTTCGCCTTGAATAACATAGACAAGCTTGGCGCTGAACTCATTGGCCGCAAGCGCGACATTGCGAATTGACAATGCCGGCTCGCAGTGAATAACCGCGTCCGGCTGATACCGTTTCACAACCTGGCGGCAATGCTCCAGATCATCGACATCCATCCCGCCTCGACTGAAGCCGAGAACCGCGATTCCAGGCTCGTTCATGCCATAGACAAGCGTAAGCCCAAGCTCCCCTTCCGCACCTGTTACAATAACCCGCAATGCTCTTTCCTTCGCCGTCATGTGCGCTCACCTTGCTTCCCATGATGTTACTTTATGTATATTCCGCAGGTGCCCATTTTGGTTCGATTCCGGATTATTTTGTATGGGAAATGAAGGTTTGGTTCATGCTAGAAGATGTTCTTCCGGCTGCTGGCATCACGGGCTACTTTACAAACAATTATGTTGATTTATGTGCCCGGAAGGAGCATAATGGAAAAGAAAAAATTGATACATAATATAGGAGGTTTTTGAACAATGGCACACCAATTGCCTGCATTGCCTTACGCAAACAATGCGCTTGAGCCGCATATCGATGAGACAACGATGATGATTCACCACGACCGTCATCATAACGCTTATGTAACAAACCTGAACGCTGCGCTGGAGTCCGCTCCTGAGCTGCAAGACAAATCGATCGAAGATTTGATCGCTGATCTGAACAGCGTTCCTGAAGCAATCCGCACAGCTGTCCGCAACAACGGCGGCGGCCATGCGAACCACTCCCTGTTCTGGGAAACAATCGGACCAGACGCTGGCGGCGAGCCTACTGGCGCTTTGGCTGATGCAATCGCTAGCGAGCTGGGCGGCCTTGAGCAGTTCAAAGCGGACTTCGCGAAAGCAGCAACAACTCGTTTCGGCAGCGGCTGGGCGTTCCTTGCACTTAGCAAAGACGGCAAGCTGAAAGTGTACAGCCTTCCGAACCAAGACAGCCCGATCATGGAAGGCGAAACGCCGCTTCTTGGTCTGGACGTATGGGAGCACGCTTACTACCTGAAATACCAAAACAAACGCCCTGACTACATTGCAGCGTTCTGGAACGTTGTAAATTGGTCTGAGGTTGGCAAACGCTACGACGCTGCGAAGTAATTCGCGGTTTATGAAGAAGAGGACCTTAGCGCATCATTGCGCTGAGGTCCTCTTTGTTTATTTGCCGTCCAAGGCATTCAGCAGCTCTTGATTGAACTTCTCGCGCTCGTCGTAGAAGAGCCCGTGTCCGCTCTCCTCGAATGGAACGAGCTTGGAGCCTTGAATGCCCTTGTTCATTTGCTCTGCCAGCGCATAGGGCGCGATAGCATCGAGCTTGCCATGAAGGATCGTTGTGGGGAGTTGTACTTTGGCGAGGTCCTCGCGCAAATCTTCATCGCGCAGCGATTCGAGTCCTTTTATCGTTCCGTAGGAAGAGGCTTCGAAGCTAAGCCCGTTAAACCAGATGCGGAACGGATCGCTGATCGGCTTCGCGAAGAAGGTTACGCCGAAATCTGCAACTGTCTTGGGCCGATCGACGTACAGTCCGGCGATGGTCGTATTGACTTGCTCTACAGGTGTCCCATATGGGAAGTCCGGCCGCTGTGTAAACACCGGCGCCGCCGCCGCCGCGAGCACGAGTCCGCATAGCCTTCTCCCACAATGCCGGGCGGCGTAACGGATCGCCAGCGCACCTCCCATCGAGAAGCCGACGAACATCGCGTGCCGAAGCCCAAGCGTATCCGCCACGATGGCAATATCGTCTGACATGCGATTGTAGTCATAGCCGCTCCAAGGTGCATCCGACCTGCCATAGCCGCGCAGATCAATGCCGATACAACGGTAACCGCGCTTCGGCAGCACATTGTACTGGTATTCGAACATCTTGTGATTGACCGGCCAACCCTGGACGAATATGACCGGCTTCCCTGATCCGATATCCTCGACATACAGCTTTACGCCCTTCTCCACTTCCACGTAGTGCCCCATTCTGATCAACCACCTTTCGCCCATCTTATATGTATACAGCATGGCTGGAAGATAGCATCGATGCTTCGAGATAGGCACCGGATAGGCATTTGACGCTGTGTTTATGTCTAAATACCTAACACATCTTCGAAATCCAAGCTTTTTTTCAACAAGTTCCAACCTTTTTCCCAGACGACATGTTATAATTCCTCCCATGATATCCAAGAAGAGAGAGAAGGGGTACTTGATGTTCGATTGGTTGGGATTTCGCAAGGGACTGCCGTTATGGCGGTCGTACAAGCTCAATGCTGCGATGAAAGAGGATGTTGAGGACATTTTCGAAGGCATCGCAGAAACAAGGATGGACATCCTTCAGGCATGGGCAGCCGAATACTGGGATCATCTTGACCGTTTGCTTCATCAAATGACCCTAAAGCAGCCTATTGATGCTGTTATAGCTTCGAACGCAACCGCCTCTTTGGAGGGTTTGTTTGCCGGAACCCGGGCGAGAGCCTCGGATTTCTCCGAACTCTTCCTGCTTGACGAGAAGAACCGCGTTAGTTTCTCGACTGAGCCACGTCATGTCGGAGAGCTATATGGCGCAGGAAGTGTGCTGGCGCCTGGATTAACGTATTCCCAAGATCAACCGTCCGGCGGTCGCAAATGTTTGTTTGGGCCTTATGCCGATCCTTGGACGCTTACCATCGGGCCGAGCTCGTCTTCTTTTCATGATAAAATGACGCTTCTGTTTATTTCCCCGATTGTGCGCGACGGCAACTGGCAAGGCGCCCTGTGCGGCCGTGTACCGAACGACGTGATTGGCGATCTCATTCAGCGAGAATCCGGCCATGTCTATCCCGATTCCGGCGACAACTATCTGTTTATGGCTCGCCCCGGGCTTGCCACGCACATCGCGCCGGGCACCGCCTTGTCACGCAGCCGTTTCGAGGATCGGACCTTTACGCATGGCGACAATTTGAAGGACGGCGTATCCACGGACTTTGGCACCGTATCCGTTAAGGAGCATACAGAGCTTGAGCTTATCTTTACTGATCCCGCTACAAGGCAGCTTCATCCCGGTGTTGCGAACACCATTCGAAACGGCTCCAATCTGTTCGTCCAATTTCCCGGCTATTCGGATTACCGGCACATTCCCGTCATTGGCAAAGGCGTCACCTTCCAGCTTCCGCACAGTCCCGATCTATGGGGGATGATGTGCGAAGGGGACTTGGAGGAAGTCTACCGCATCCGCAGCATCCGGTATACGCAGTTCAAGCTGGTGACGGGATGGCTCGCCTGTCTCGGCGTCCTTAGCGCTATACTCGCTTATTATCTCTTCGCCATCACCGCCCCTGTTGTCGGCTCACTTCTCGTTGGCGGCTTCAGTTTCTTATTTGGCCTCGCCATGATGCGCGCTCTTGATCATAAAGGGAACAAAGTGACGGTTCGTCAAATGCGCAGACTGAATCAATTTATCCGCATTAATGCCGAAGGCAAGGGCGACCTCACCCAGCGGCTGGATACGAGCTCTTTTCCAAACAACGAAACGCGCGAGCTTGCGAAATGGATTAACAATATGATCGATTCGATCGAAGGCATTATGCTTCAGGTGAAGCTTGCTTCCAGCGACGTGTTGACCAACCAACGCACGCTGCTCGAGACAACCGGAGCGACAGCCGGCACGACCGAGCGGGTCAGCAGCCGAGTCAGCGATATGATCCTCAGCATTCGAAGCCAGTTGAAGGATATCGACATCGCCAAGGATGTCGCAGGCGAGATGCGTGTGACACTGCGCATGCTGGAGGACAAGGCATCTGCCAATATCAATGTCGCGCAAGACGAGCTTGTTCGAATCGGCGATAAAATGGAGCAGATTGCAGCGCACGTTGCGGAAACGAACCGGTCTGTCGAAGCGTTTATGGTCACTACGAATGAAATTCGCAATGTCCTTCGTGTCATTGAGGAAATATCGTCACGGACGCAGCTGCTGGCGCTGAACGCCTCCATTGAAGCTGCGCGGGTCGGCGAGCAAGGTAAAGGCTTTGCCGTCGTCGCGGCTGAAATCCGCAAATTGGCCGACCATACCAAGCAGTCAACGGAACAGGTGCACGACATCGTCCACCACATCTATGTCAACGCTAAACAAGCTACAGAGACGATGGCCGAAGGCACCAAAGTCGTAACGGAAGGAACTCTCCTCGTCGCAGCTGCCTCCGAGCTCTTAAGCAGCAGCCAAGATAATGACACTTTGAAATTGCAAATCATCGATGAGGTGGTCGTCATTATGGAGAAAATCGCGGAGGTGAGCAAGCAGAACCGCATTATTTCAACCGAGGTGGAAAGCAATGTGCAGGATCTGCTTGGAGACTTCGTAAACGTTCGCCACACATCCAATCATGTTGAAGCCATTACGGCGTTCCTTCAACAGCTTGTAGGACAGTTCCAGCTTAGCGATGCACGCAAGCGTTAATAAAGAATAGACCTCGCGATCAGTCCATGATCGCGAGGTCTTTTTTTATTAAACACACCCTGGAGAATAGGCGCATACACTGAACCGAGACATTTACCTAATCATGTTTTCGGTAAAGGAGATCGATTCATGAGTACTTACGCTTATATTCCAGGCATGCCTGAAGGCTACTCGCGCGATTGTGGATGCGGTGGTCCGCGTATGTTCCCAGGCTTGCCAGGCGGCGGCATGGGCATGCCGGGCGGTCCCGGCGGTATGCCAGGCGGACCCGGCGGATTCCCTGGTGGACCAGGAGGCCCTGGCGGCCCTGGCGGTCCCGGATTCCCTGGTATGCCGGGCGGTCCCGGTGGATTCCCTGGTGGACCAGGAGGCCCTGGCGGCCCTGGCGGTCCCGGATTCCCTGGCATGCCGGGCGGTCCCGGCGGATTCCCTGGTGGACCAGGAGGCCCTGGCGGCCCTGGCGGTCCCGGATTCCCTGGTATGCCGGGCGGACCCGGCGGATTCCCTGGTGGACCAGGAGGCCCTGGCGGCCCTGGTCCCGGCGGTCCCGGTGGATTCCCTGGTGGTCCCGGCGGTCCCGGCGGTTTCCCTGGCGGTCCCGGCGGTCCCGGCGGATTCCCGCCTCCGCCATTCCCAGGTCCCGGCGGTCCTGGCGGATTCCCGCCTCCACCGTTCCCAGGTCCCGGCCCATTCCCGCCCGGACCGTTCCCGATCCCGATACCCATTCCAATCCCATTCCCGCCTGGCCCTGGACCGTTCCCGCCTGGACCGTTCCCCGGCTTCGTAACGGTCTTCATCAACGGCGGACGTTTCTTCCCGTGGATTACGAACTCATACCGCGTAAGACACTTCCCGGGCATGAGCATCGCACAAGCGCTTAACTCGACTGGCGTCGTTCGCATCAACAATAACGGACGCATCGTCTCCGTGAATGGCGTCGTCATTACCGGCAGCGTTGATACCATTCTCCGCCTCAACGGACGCCGCATTCCGGAATCGCTGCTTTACTTCCCTGTTCAATCCGGCGATAACGTAGGACTTGAGCTGTTTGTTGGTCCAATTGGCATACCGCGAAATGACGATGACAACTTCCAGCCATACCCGGAAGTCATCGAGAACAACCTTGAAGCGCTTCAGCGCTTGGAAGAGACTGAGCAACAAGGCTAACACAACCCACGCTCAAAAAAAAATCGCCCGCAATCCAAATTGGACTGCGGGCGATTCTCTATTCCATTAAGCTGCGTACCTTCCGCTCGAAGTCCTGCATGGAGAACGGCTTCGTTATGAAGTGATCCGCGCCAAGCGCCAAGCTTTCTTTTGCCGTATCAGATAGATCGTGACCAGTCGCGAACATAATCTTGGTGCTTGCAGGCCGTGAGCCTTCATCCTTCATCCGCTTCAGCACCTGAAGACCGCTCATCACCGGCATAATGCAATCCAATATGCACAGATCCGCGCCCTCGCTCATCAGCATGTGGTACGCCATCTCGCCATCGTGGGCCTCCAGTGTTTGGTAGCCAGCGCTGTTCAAATTATCGACCATAATCATCCGGAGCACCCGGTCATCTTCAGCGACGATAACCTTCTTTACCGACACGAAGCCAGCCGCCGTCTGATCGGTACGAAGCTTGCTTGAAATCTTGTACATGCGGTTACGTCCCAGATGCTTCGCTTTATATAGCGCATAATCCGCCCGTTGAATCCACTGCTCCACGGTAAGGCCAGAGCGCCACTGAGAAATACCGGCCGAGAACGTAATGGAGAAGCTCCGATCTTCGATTGTCACAATGGGCGTACTCTGCACCTTGTGCAGGATGGTGCCGATCGCTTTGTAGGCATCGGAGTCGGTCGTATTCGGCATAATGATGACGAACTCCTCACCGCCCCACCGCGCCACAATATCGGAGCTGCGCAGGCTTTTGACAAGAAGCTGGCCAAAATGCTGCAGCACAAGATCGCCAATCTGATGACCGTAGGTATCGTTCACGTTCTTAAAATGATCCACATCAAGCAGCACAATCGAAATGTTCGCCGGCTTCCGGGTCATCCGGCTCAGCTCCACTTCAATCTGGCAGTCGAAGAACCGGCGGTTGTACAAGCCTGTGAGTGGATCACGGAACGCAACCACTTCATACTCCCGATTGCGCTCCAATATTCTCCGAATACGCGCACTAAGCTCTTCATAATCGAACGGCTTGCTGACATAATCATCAGCTCCCATATCGAGACAGCGTACCTTATCTTCTGTATCATTGATTCCGGACAACACAATCATCGGCACTAACCGAATCGCTCGATCGTTCTTGAGCAAATGCATGATTTCGTAACCGCTTTGCGGGTACATCATCAGATCGAGCGTAATCAGATGGTAGCTGCTGCCTCTCAGCAATGTCATCGCTTCTTGCACGTTCGATGCCGTATCGACCAGGTAATCTTCGAGTTCAAGCCTGCCTGCCAAATAAGTGCGAAGGCCAGCATCGTCATCAATGATTAGAATCCTGCTCACCCCAGGCAGATCCGTATGCGCGCCTTGCCCTTCGATCGGCACAAGTGGTGCCTCCTGCTGAAGTGAAGCAATGACGGTCGCGGATTCATCAATCTCTGCTTCCAGCGCGCAAAGCAGCGGCATCGACTCCAGCGTGCTCCCCCGAAACAGCTGCATAAGGTAGGCGTCGTCATATTCTTCCAGAACCGCCGTCAGCGAGACTTGCCTCGCCCAATGCCAACTCAAGAGCAGCTGCTGCGCGACTTTGCCGATCCGCTTGAACCCGATTGTCGGCGCGCTTCCTTTTATCGAATGCACAATGCGGTAGATTTCAGCGGCATTGTCCAATGACATGTCTACATCCACAACTGCGCACAATTGCTGCAGCTGATGAAGCTTACTAAACAACTCTTCGATATACAGCTTCTTGCTGTGGTTCATAAGACGGTTTTGTGACAACAGGTCCGTCTCGTCTCTGCCTCGCTGAATCATGGATTGTTCTCCTCGCTTGACTACAGTTGTTCATATGACAATGAAAAATAATTCAAAGATTTACGAATATTTTATCAGTTTAGGCAAATAAAAAAAACCGGCTGAAGCAACTTCAGCCGGTTTATCCAACAATTTAATAATTTGTTAAGTTTTCGTTGACAGCAAGGCGAGCAAAACAGCTTATTTCACTTCAATTACAAATGGCACGATCAGAAGCTGGCCATGCCTTTTGAACTGCCCCCATATCTTGTACAGCCCCGGCTCTGGGAATGTCGCATGGAATTCCGCGTTCGGTCCCTTTCCCAGCTCATCCATCGCGTGCACATGCACATAGTGCTCCGCGTCCGCATCCATAATGACCACATGACCGACTGCCCCTAGATAAGGCTGCAAATCGGTGACAGGCTTGCCGCTCATCTGATCGCGGAATGAGAAGGTCAGCATCTCGGATGCTCCCGCTCGCGGCTCTTGATTAAAGGACAAGCTTACGCCCATACCGCCTGCTGAACGAGTCAGCTCCTTGTCGGCTGTCAATACCGGTTCAGACTTCGGCTCGCTCCCTTTGCCTCGCGCAACTACCACCCAATTGCTCAGCGATTGCTGGCTGCCGTCTGCAGGCTTGAAATCAGCGACCAGCTTGTATGCGCCGGCTGTTTGGAATTGAACGACCACTTCAAACACACCTGCCGCCTTCGTTTCAACGGGATGAAGATGCATAAACGACGACAGCCTTTTGCTTACGATGATGAGATGAAGCTTCTTCTCATGGTTGATTTGAAGCTTCTGATCAGGTTCTCCGCCAGCATCCGTAACAGCGATACGCAGCAGCGCCGGTTTGCCGGCTTGCGGCATCCCGCTTGGCCATGTCCATTTGGCAATATCAGTGCGGTTCGGCCCTTTAGCGCTTGGTTCCACCATATCCATGCTCATCTCGCTGTCGGGGTTGTGATGCATATCGGACGGCATAGCATCCATCGCTGCCGCCGTCTGCGTTTGTACGACAGGAGCGCCTCTTCGGCAGCCTGTACTGCTTATCAGCAGCAGAAGCGCCGCCGTAACGAATAATGCCGCCCTTGCTTTGTTCCTCATATATGTTATCCTCGCTTCCTCTAAACCTAACGACGCCTAAGCGACTTCTTACTTGTTTTGCCAACTTAACCCGAATTATTCAGCTATCCAGCATTAGCGGTCCAAGTGCAGCTATCGCTCCAGCACATGTTAAATTGTGAAAAAAGGGTTGACTTCCGATCTTATTTATAATAATTTTAATTTAGAAGTTATTATTAATAAGAACTCGTGCTCGACAGCATTATTGGATGATCGGTTTACATCGAAGGGAGTTGTTCCCCATGGAAGATATCGTAATTGTAGGTACTGGGCCAGCCGGACTTACGGCAGCCATCTATCTCGCTCGTGCCGGGTATAACCCGCTCGTACTGGAAGGTCCACAGCCAGGCGGCCAATTGACGACAACGACGGAGGTGGAGAACTTCCCCGGATTCCCGGACGGAGTGCTCGGCACCGACCTTATGGCGAATATGCGCCAGCAAGCTGAACGCTTCGGAGCTCGTTTCCAGGCAGGATGGGTGCAATCCGCAGATCTGTCTAAGCGACCGTTCAAGCTGTCGCTTGAGAATGGCAGTGAAATGTTTACACATTCGATGATTATTTCCACTGGCGCCTCGGCAAAATATATGGGTATCCCTGGCGAACGTGACAATATCGGGCGCGGGGTGAGCACATGTGCGACATGTGACGGATTTTTCTTCCGTGGAAAGAAGATTATCGTTGTCGGCGGCGGCGACTCTGCGATGGAAGAGGCGGGCTTCTTGACGCGGTTCGCATCTGAGGTAAGGCTCGTGCATCGCCGCGAAGAGCTGCGCGCATCGAAGATCATGCAGGATCGGGCTCGCGCCAATGGCTCGATCAAATGGAGTCTGGGCGTCACGCCGATTGAAGTCGAAGCAGGCGAGCGGGGCATACGCGGACTTCGTGTCCGTGACAATGCGTCGGGCGAAGAAACACTGCTCGAAGCGGACGGCGTATTCGTCGCTATCGGGCACACGCCGAACACTGGCTTCCTCGGCGGTCAAGTGACGACTGATGAACTCGGTTATATAGAGGTCCAGCCAGGCACTTCGCTCACGAACATTCCAGGCGTGTATGCTTGCGGCGACGTACAGGACCATCGTTACCGCCAAGCCATTACAGCTGCCGGCAGCGGCTGTATGGCAGCGCTCGACTGTGAGCATGAGCTCGAATCGTATAAAGCTGGGCGATTGAAAAAAGTAGTCGAAGTTTAATTTTAGCTATATATACCAATTCAATTACAAAGGAGCTAACCAACATGACAACAAAACTGCAAACGATTCTGAACAAACAAATTGCGACCTGGAGCGTTCTCTATGTCAAGCTGCACAATTTCCACTGGTATGTGAAAGGCAATCAGTTCTTCACCCTGCACGTGAAGTTCCAAGAGCTGTATGAGGAAGCAACGCTGCATGTCGACGAAATCGCAGAGCGGCTTCTTGCAATCGGCGGTCAGCCGGTAGCTACGATGTCTGAATATATCGAGCTGTCGACAGTCAAGGAAGCGAACGGCAAAGAGTCCGCCATCGAGATGGTCGACTCCGTCATCGCTGACTTCGCCGCAATCGTAGCGGAGCTGAAGGAAGGTATGGAAGAAGCAGCATCGAGCGGCGACGAAACGTCCGGCGACATGCTCCTCGCCATCCACAGCGCGCTGGAGAAGCATATTTGGATGCTGAAGGCGTTTAACGGACGCTAGGATTTCGAGTAAGCAATGAATAGCAGCCTACTCGGGGGCTGCTTTCTTGTTTTTTGGAGCTATTAGCGGGTACCTCTCTTTGACCAATTTCCGGCGAAAAGACCGCAAGAGGGGTACTGGGTACCTCTCTTTGGCTACAATATCAACAAAAAAACTGCTCAGACCAGCTTCATGCCTCCACTTCCCCGCAATTTACCGACTGCAGTCCACCAAACCAGCTTCTTCCGCCTCTCCCCCACGCAGACTCCAACCATGCCAGCTAAGTCCCGGCTGCCCCAACAAACAAAATAAAAAAGCCGCCCTGCTTTCACATGGCGGCTCTTCTTTCAACTATTTCTTCTTATTCGCCGCAATCTGCTCGGCAAGCTCATTCAAGAACGTCCAACGCTCCATCAGATGCTCCAGCTTTGCTTCCAGCTCCTGCTGTTCGTTCAGCAGCTCCTGCAGCGTAGCGGAATCGCTGCTCGACACTTCCATCTTCGACTGCACAGCTGCAAGCGCAGCTTCCGCCTTCTCAATGTCGGCATCGATCGTTTCGAATTCCTTTTGCTCTTTGTAGCTCATCTTGGTCGGGCCTACCGGCTCCTTCACCGGCGCAGACGCGGATGCGTCCACTCCAGCGCCGCCTGCAGACTCAGCGGCCTTGCCACTCTTGCCGCCTGCAGCGGAACCTGCCGCCGCCGCTCCAGCCTGCGAGCGCACCCCATGCGCTTCCGCATAGGTCTGATAATCCGAGAAATTGCCGACATGCTGCTCGATTACGCCGTCGCCTTCAAAAGCTAGAATCCGATCGACTGTCCGATCCAGGAAATACCGGTCATGGGATACGGTGAACACGACGCCAGGGAAGTCGTCTAGATAATCTTCAAGCACCGTCAGCGTCGTTATATCGAGATCATTCGTCGGCTCATCGAGGAGCAGGACGTTCGGCGCTTCCATCAGCACGCGAAGCAGCTGCAGCCTGCGCTTCTCGCCGCCGGACAGCTTCGCAATCGGCGTCCACTGCTGCGCCGGCGGGAACAAGAACCGTTCCAGCATTTGCGCCGCTGTCACAGTCGTACCGTCGCCAGTCATGACCCGCTCCGCGCTCTCCTTGATAAAATCAATGACGCGCATCGACTCATCCATCTCCTCGCGCTCCTGAGAGAACACGCCGAGCTTCACCGTCGGCCCAAGACGAACCTCGCCCGCATCCGGCTCCAGCTTACCGGAGATGAGCTTCAGCAGCGTCGACTTGCCGAGGCCATTGCGTCCGACGATACCGACGCGGTCCTCAGGCACCGCGATATAGCTGAAATCTCGAATGACTGTCCGACCTTCGAACGACTTGGTCAAGCCTTCGATTTCAACGATCTTCTTCCCGAGGCGTGTCGAAGCCACGGACACCTCAAGCTTGCCGAGCGCTTTCTCCGGCGCTGCCGCGCTCAAAGCCTCGAAACGCTGAATCCGCGCTTGCTGCTTCGTCGTGCGCGCCTTCGCCCCGCGGCGCATCCAAGCGAGCTCATTACGCAGCAGGTTCTGCCGCTTGGATTCCGATGCCGCTTCCCGCTCCTCGCGGTCCAGCTTCAGCTCCAGAAACTGGCTGTAATTCGCCGAGTAGAAATGCGCCCGTCCGCGATCCAGCTCCAATGTCCGGTTGCTGACACGATCAAGGAAATACCGATCATGCGTAATCATCAGCAGCGCGCCTTTGCGCTTCTGCAGCATCCCTTCAAGCCATGCGACCGACTCGTTGTCGATATGGTTCGTAGGCTCATCAAGCAGCAGCACATCTGCTGGCTGAATAAGAGCCGCCGCCATCGCCACACGCTTACGCTGGCCCCCTGACAGCACCCCGAGCTTCGCCTCGAAGCTTGTAATACCGAGCTTTGACAGTGCGATCTTCGCCTCGCTCTCAATGCCCCATGCATCCAGCTCAGCCATCCGCTGATTCGCGCGAACAAGCATCTCCTGCAGCTCCGCATCGCCGGGCTTCAGCTCAAGTGCCTGAAGCGCCGCTTCATAAGCGCGGATCGCAACCATCTGCGGCGAGTCGCCGCCTAGCACATGCGCAAGCACCGTCTGCTCCGGATCAAACTGCGGGTCCTGCGACAGCATGCGCACCGTCACGCCTCCAGCAACAAGAATAGAGCCCGAATCAGGGGGCTCTATTCCTGCAACGACATTCAGAAACGTCGACTTACCGGTACCGTTGACGCCGATAATGCCGATTTTGTCGCCCATCTCAACGCCGAACGACACGTCTTGAAACAATACTTTCTCGCCATAGTTCTTCGAAATATGATCAACCGTTAATACGTGCATCGCTATTCATTCCCGCCTAACGTTAGTGAATCTCAAAACCGTGAGAGCTGCCCGTCCACCGCGGACGAGCACCATCGCATAATTTTGTCCTCTACTCACTTTAAACGATTGGCTAAGCTTCAATCAAATCTTTCTTTACAACTTCCTTTAGCGCTTCCTCGGCTTTGATCGCAATTGCAGCCATCGTCTGCACCGCTTCAACCGGATACGCGCCCGAAGCAGTCTCTCCGGAGAGCATGACTGCATCAGAACCGTCCCATACCGCATTCGCTACATCGCAAGCTTCGGCACGCGTCGGACGCGGGTTGCTCTGCATGGACTCAAGCATTTGCGTTGCTGTAATAACGAATTTACCAGCACGGTTACAAGCTGCAATCATGCGCTTCTGCGCGAACGGTACGTCTTCGATCGGGATTTCAACACCAAGATCGCCACGCGCGACCATAATGCCGTCGGAAACCGCGATAATCGCTTCCAGCTCGTCGAGTCCCTCTTGGTTCTCGATCTTCGAGTGTACTTGAATATGGCTAGCGCCTTGCTCTGCCAGCATGCGCTTCACTTCCATTACGTCCTCCGCGCGGCGGACGAACGACATCGCAATAATATCGACGCCAGTCTCAATGCCAAAAGCAATATGAAGCTTATCCTTCTCCGTCACGCCTGGCAAGCTAGTACGAATGCCCGGCAGGTTAACGCCTTTACGCGACTTAATGATGCCGCCGTTCTGAATGACGCACACCACTTCCGTTCCTTCGATGCGAACGACCTTCAGTTCGATGAGGCCATCGTCGATCATGATGCGCGAGCCAACAACCACGTCCTTCGCGAGATCATACGATACCGAGATCCGCGACGCGTTGCCGACGATTTGTTCCGTAGTCAATGTCAAAAACTCTCCGCTTTGCAGCATATAAGACGGCTCCTGCAGGAGCCCTGTACGAATTTCCGGTCCTTTAATATCGAGCAAGATCGATACAGGCACATTCAGCTTGCGCGCAGCTTCACGCACAATCAGAATACGCTCGCGGTGATCATCTAATTCTCCGTGCGCCAAGTTAAGACGAGCGATGTTCATGCCTGCTTTCAGCATGCCTTCCAGTTTCTCAGCGGCCATACAAGCGGGTCCCATTGTACACACAATCGCTGTTTTTTTCATGTCGCTCACTCCTGTCCAAATTCAATCCGTTTCTTTCATTTTAAAAGAACGATTGCACAAGCGCGATGCACTATAGTACAGTAGCTGTAAAATAGTATACTAATCGACAAAAAGCGAGTGTTGTCCTTATGTTCCATATCTTCGATATTAGGCAGGAGCGCGGGGTGCTGCAAGAGGAGCGCCGGATGCTCGGCATCGATAGCTTTACACTCATCTGGATTCGTTTTGGCCAGACCAGCTTCACCTATGCCGGTCAAGTTGTCAGCTGCCGCAAGAACGAGATATTGCTCATCCCGGCAGGCATTCCCGCCGCAGAGCTGCGCGGTTCAGGGAGCATCCGCGAAAGTGTTACCGTCCGCTTCAGTCCCGCCGACACCGCCGCGACTCAGCTGCTGCCCATTCTCTCGAGGCGAGCACCATTGCGCTGGGTCACGCATATGCCGGAGCTGTTGATGGAGAAGCTGCTCGGCATTGTAGAGCAATGGACCGCACGCGACCGATACTTCTCTGTCATGTGCGCCGCGCTGCTGACGGAGCTCATCGTCACGATCAGCCGCGAGTACGACGAGGGAGAGAAGGCTCCCTCCTCCATTCAACATATCGAGCGGATGAAGCAATACGTCGAGAATCATTACCGCAGCAAAATCACCAAGAACGAGCTCGGCGCCTGCATCGGCGTCAGCCCGAACTACGCCGCAACGCTGTTCCGCAAAGTGACCGGCCTCACCATCAGCGACTATGTGCACCGCAAACGGATGAAGACTGCCCACTACATGCTCCGCCACTCCCATCTGACGGTGCAGGATATTTCCGACCATCTCGGATACAGCGACCCTTCATATTTCAATCGGATTTTCAAAAAAGTGGTCGGACGGCTACCTTCTGATGTCATTATGGAGCGGTCACAGCTGGAGTAGTCAGAGGCAACAAAGTTCCATCAGACAAAAAAAAAAGAGACCGCAGCAGCGGTCCCTCCAATTATGCAGATGAGCTACACCCATTCCGTCCGAGGAGCTTGCAGCTCGACTTCCTCGTCGCCGGTGCCGCCTAGCGGAATGCCAATCATGCGCAGCTCGTCCATCGGGTGCAGCATCGAATGCAGCTCATAGGGCGGGCGCTTCCCGCGATGCAGCCAATCGCCGATAGACTCGGGCTCGAGAATCGCCGGCATCAGCGGCTGATAAGGCGAGACGAGCGCATTCGCTTCCGTCATCATCATCGTGCAGGTGCGCATCTCGAAGCCGGATGCTTGGCGGAACACATCGTAGAGTCCGGCAATGGCGAAGGTTCCGCTGCGCATGATGAGCTTGAGGCGATGCACCTCTTTGCCAATTGTCCGTGTCACATAGAAGCCGTTGCACGGGATGATACAGCGCTGCTTTTGCACAATGCGCTCGTAGATTGGCTTATGGAACAGCTGACTTCGGTCCATATGTACGGAATCTTTTGCCCAGTAGGGCACCATTCCCCAGCGGAACTCATCCAAGATCCGACCTGACTCCTTATGTTCAAAGATCGCCGATATCGTATCGGTCGGCGTCACTTCGTTTCGGTTTGCGATATAGAGCAAGATATTGTCGAGCTCGAACTTATCCGTCAGCTCGGATGATTGCGCCGTAATGGCAATTGCTTCACACATCGGAAAACACCTCCAGTTATTTCGGCTATTATTGCCTGGATGCGTCTAAATCATGTGTGAACGTTCCACCCTACTTCGCTGCAGGTGCGTTATAATCAAAGATAACGAAAGGAGGGAATCCGCCCCATGCCAAGTATTCCAGGAATGCCGAATGTGCCGAATACGTCGAACACACAGATGAATACGCCTGGCACGCCGCCGAATGCGCCGAACAAACGCCCCTCCTCCGTGCCGGAGTTCTCAAGGGGCGAGCGTCTGCTGCCTTTCTCCTCCCTCTTCGAGAGCGACAATGAAGCTCCGATCTACGTGAACAGAGTACATGAAACCTTCGAGCTGCTTATGCATGCGCATGATTTCATCGAGGTGTGCATCGTTGCCGAGGGGACGGGCTTCCATTACATCGGCGACGAGCAAATGCCGGTTGCAAGAGGCGACCTCTTCTTCATACCGGTCGGCGTCTCGCATGTATTTCGCCCTGGATCGACCGCTAGAAGCCGCCAACTCATCATCTACAACTGCACGTTTACGATGGAGACGCTGAACAAGCTGCTGCACGCTGTGCCTGCCGAGCCATCTATCGCAGCCATGTACCGCCAGCTATGCGACGGGAGACAGTGGCTGCATGTGCATGAGCGAGGCGAGGAAGGTCAGCTGCTGTTCCATAAGCTGTACCAAGAATTCACGACGCGCCGCCCCGGCTATGCCGCTTCGATGTGTGCAGCGGTTATCGAGCTGCTCATTATGCTCTACCGCAGGCAGCTCGAACGCGAAGCGCTGCCCCAGCAGCAGACTAAGCAATCGATGCCGCCTAGCTCCATGCAGCAGGTTATTGAAGCCATCGATGCCGACTGCTCAGCTTCCGAGCTATCCGTTGCCGCAATGGCCTCGCAGCTTGGCGTCAGCGAGCGCCAATTTCAGCGCAGCTTCCAGAAGGCGACGGGCATGACATTCCTCGCCTATGTCCAGAGCGCACGAATCGACCTTAGCTGCAAGCTGCTGGCGAGCACAGATGAATTGATAAGCCGAATTGCTCTGCGCGCCGGCTATCAGGACATGAAATTTTTCAACAGACTGTTCAAGAAGAAGACGGGCATGACGCCGCGCGAGTACCGGTCCACCCAACGCTCCGAGCCGCTCATCACCTCGTCAAAATAATCGGTTCCCCGTCCATCACGGCCACCGTATGCTCATATTGCGCGCTCCATGAGCCGTCTATCGTACGTGCCGTCCAACCGTCATTGTCGATGCTCACAAGAGGGCCGCCCAAACACAAGATCGGCTCGATCGTAATGACCATCCCTTGGCGCAGCCATTTGCCCGTCCCCGGCTTGCCACGATGAAGCACTTGAGGGTCCTCGTGCATCCTCCGTCCGATGCCGTGTCCGATGAACTCCTCCACGACCGAGTACCCTTCTCGGTCAGCTATCTGCTGCACCGCGTAGCCGATATCGCCAAGCCGCTTGCCCTCTACAGCCTGTGCGATGCCCCGGTAGAGCGCCTGCTTCGTCGCCTTCATGAGCCGCTGCACCTCAGGACTCACTTTGCCGACAGCATAAGTCCATGCCGAATCCGCCATCCAGCCGTCCAGCTCCGCAACCATATCAATCGTCACGATCTGCCCTGCCTTCAGCGGAGTCGCCGTCGGAAAGCCATGGCACACCGCATCACAGACAGATGCACAAGTTGCAAAAGGATAGCCCTTATACCCGATCTGCGCCGGCCGCGCACCACATCTGCGCATGTAGGCATCTGCGAACCGATTGATCTCAAGCGTCGTCACACCGGGCTTTATCCGCGCTGCAAGCTCCCTGTGGCACGCCGCAACGATGCGCCCTGCCTTACGTATGGAGCGCAGCTGATCATCCGTCTTGTAATGTATCATCTTGGAGCCTTCCTCCCCCTCCGTCAGCACAGGCGCATATAACAAAAAAACCTTGTCCTAACGTGCCGGACAAGGTTAATAATTAATTTATTCAGCTGACGGACGACCGGAGTCTGCCCATCTCATGTTCAACCAGCAGAGTTAATTCTTCCTCATATCCCCCCATGATTCGATACTTGCGGATATACTCTCTGACAAATTTCCGTGAATCTTTCGGCTGAAAAATGCGAGTCAGCTCCACGAGGCTTTCTTTGACTTCATTATGGCTGCGTTTCGCCATGAAATCCCCTCCCTAGCATCGGCTTACTGGTCCTAACAGTTACTGTACGAGAACGCGCACGGCGGAACTTGAACCGCGGCTGGTACCCCACTGGTGCCTGACAATCCGTTTGAACGAAGGCGAGAAAAGGAAGCTCTGTGAGCAGCTAGAAATCAAATCACATCCACCAAATAGTTTCATTCGAAACGATCCTGCGCTGCTTCTTTATATGCAGAATTGTTTCTTGAAACAATCTCGTTGCAGCAACTTCTGCCGAAATTGTTTCATTTATCAATTAATTATAACATTTTAAACTTTTACTTAAAAGCGAACACCCAAACTTTACATTTATTTCAATCCTCGTCCCGTTCAGGCTCTTCCTTCGCTTCGGCAGATGCAGACTCTTCTCGCTGCTTCGGACCCATAATAATCGTCCTTCGCGGATCAGATTCCGGCGAGCGTGAAGTCATGGCTGACCAAGCGCTGTTCTTATACATCCGCAAGTAGGCGATCACACCTGTAACCGCGACGATGATGCCGAGTAGGATGACCGCGCCCGTAACCCATGGGCTAACCATTATGCACCCTCCATCTCCCCAATAAAGATTTCCATTTACAGGCTAATTATAGGGGAAAGGGATAGCGCTTTCAATGTGGCAGACAACCCTCTGCAGAAATGTAACATGTTACAATTAAGTTACTCGGCGGAATGTTCCGCTTCCCCAAGCCAGCAGCTCACCATTATTATCGACAATACTGCCTTGTAATGTGAGCGTTCGCCGAGATTTGTGGATAAGCGTCGCATCGCAGCGGATTTCACCTTGCCCTGCGCTTTGCAAATAATGCACGTTCAACTGCGTCGTGACGGTCTTCTCCCCCGGGCATTCCAAAATAACGACGAGCCCCATCGCGTTATCGAGCAGCGAAGCGAGCACGCCGCCATGCACAATATGTGCGAGATTAAGATGCTCCGGTCTCACCTGCAGCGAGATGCCGCATTTGCCAGGCGAAGCATGGACCAGCTCGCAGCCGAGATAGCCCCAGAACGTCGGCTTCGCAGCTTCGGCAAGCTGGTTCAGCTGCCCCAGCTCATCACGGCGGGGGTCCTCCTGTTCCTTCTCGTTCATTCGCTTCCTCCTCCTGCAGCTTACGCCGCAGCACCTTCCCGATCATCGACATCGGCAGCTCCGTGCGGAATTCATAGAGATGCGGCACTTTAAAGACAGCTAGCCGATCGCGGCACCAGCGGTCCAGCTGCATCGCCGATACGTTCACATCCTTGCGCAGCACGACGAACGCCTTGACCGTCTCTCCACGGTACTCATCCTTCACCCCGATTACGCATGCATCTCGGATACCTGGATGCTCGTAGAGCACTTCTTCGATCTCACGCGGGTATACGTTAAATCCGCTCGCGATAATGATGTCCTTGATGCGATCCACAATCGCAAAGAAGCCGTCTCGATCAGACTGCGCCAAGTCCCCGGTACGCAGCCATTCACCGCGGAACGCCGCCTCCGTCGCAGCCTCATTGTTCCAATAGCCCTTCATAACTTGCGGACCTCGAACGAGCAGCTCACCGATCTCGCCATCCGGCAGATCCTCGCCTGTTTCCATATCCGCAATACGCGCCTCGGTGTTCGGCAGCGGCAGACCGATGGAGCCGATCCGGCGCTTCGTCCATACTGGATTCACATGGGTAACGGGCGATGCCTCCGTTAAGCCGTAGCCCTCAATGAGCCTGCCTCCGGTCAACTCTTCAAACTTCGTCTGTACCTCAAGCGGCAGCGGCGACGAACCGCTAACGCAAACTTTTATCGAAGAGAGATCATATTTCTTTATATCAGGATGATTGAGCAAAGCGATGTACATCGTCGGGGCTCCGGGGAAAAGCGATGGCTTCTGTTTGCGTATCGTCTGTAGAACAGTTTCAACTTCAAAGCGGGGAAGTAGGATAAGGGAGCCTGCTTTCATGACAGACAAGTTCATGAGCGAGGTTAGACCGAAGACGTGGAAGAGCGGCAGTGCGGCAAGAAAGCGCTCCTTGCCCTCATCCACGCGATAGATCCAAGCGGCGCTCTGCATCACATTGGCAACTAAATTTCGGTGTGTGAGAATAACGCCCTTCGCAAGCCCGGTCGTGCCGCCGGTATATTGCAGCAGCGCCGTATCGGTTTCCGGGTTGACCGCAACTTCAGCCGGCAGCTTCGGGGCCTTGGATAGAAATGAAGTGTACCTTGTGACGCCATGCTTGCCGTAAGGAATGCTTGGGCTATGGCCGGCGCGGCGCTGCTTGATCGGGTAGAGCATATTTTTCGGAAAAGGCAGCTCATCTTGAATCGAAGTGATGAGCACGGTGCGCAGCTGCGGCACCGGACCTTCCTCCGGCACCTCGCCGCGCACCCGCGCCAGCCGCGGATAGAGCAAGTCGAGCGTAATGATGCTCCTCGCGCCGCTGTCCTTAAGCTGATGCGTCAGCTCCCGCTCCACATAGAGCGGATTCGTCATGACGGCAATCCCACCGGCGAGCAGGACACCGTAGTAAGAGATGACGGTCTGCGGGCAGTTCGGCAGCATGATCGCGACACGGTCGCCCTTGCCGATGCCAATCGCTTGCAAGCCAGCCGCCATCCGATTCGCGGCAGCCAGCAGCTCGCGGTACGTCGTTCGTTTGCCATAGAAGTGCAGCGCTTCATTACTCGGAAATTTGGCTGCCGTCTGAAGCAGCATATCACTGATTCTAATGTTCGGAATATCGAACGTATGCGGCACTTCGCCGGGGTAATTTCGTAACCACGGATATGCTTGCGCCTGATCCATAACGCGTGCGCCTCCTCCTACAACGTGTACTGTTCGCTGCGGATGACACGAGCGGCAATGCCGCGTTTGAGCGCGATCGTATCGGAGAGCGGTGCGCGCGTCAGCTTCTTCAGCACCGAAAGCTGCGTTTGGAGCGAGTCGCCTTCCTCCAGTGCGGACAGCGCCGTCTTCGCGTAACGTTCGATTCTCTCCATCGCTTCTTGCACGAAAACAACGGTCATTTCAGTTGCGTTTTTGATGCGGGCTGCAGCGGCTGGATCGGCTTTTTGAAGCATCTTGCGCGTGCGGAGGTTGGCGCTTTCCATGGCGAACACTTGGATCATCATATCCGCAAGCAGGCAGAGCACCTCTTGCTGCTGTTCGAGCGCCAACCCATACTTCTGCACGGCAAGACCGCCGACTGCGAGAAAGATCTTTTTCGACTGCTGAATTCTATACGTCTCCTTGGAAAGGGGCTCATCGAATGCAGGAAGCGGCATCGGCTGCAGCAGCTCCGCTTGGAGAGCGCGCGCTTTGCGCAGAAGCGGCAGCTCGCCTTTGAGCGCTTTTTTCATCAGGGTGCCGGGGATAAGCATGCGGTTAATCTCGTTCGTCCCTTCAAAGATCCGGTTAATCCGCGAGTCCCGGTAAATCCGCTCCACCTTGTAATCACGGATGTAGCCGTAGCCGCCATGGATCTGAACGCCTTCGTCCGCGACGTAATCGAGCACTTCCGTAGCGAATACTTTGTTGATCGAGCATTCTAGCGCGTATTCGGAGATCGCTTTGGCCGCTCTTGCTCCGGCGTTCTCGTCCGAACCGCCTTCCGCTTCACTCTCTTGCAGAAGCGCGTCGATCCAGCCTGCCGTCCGGTAAACCATGCTTTCCAGTACATAGGTGGCAATATTCATATCAGCCAGCTTCGCCCCGATGAGTGGAAAAGAGGAGATGGAGCGTCCGAACTGCTTGCGTTGATTGGCATACTTGGAAGAGAGTCCGATCGTTTCCTTCGCACCTCCGACGCAGCCAGCAGCGAGCTTGAAGCGTCCGATGTTGAGAATGTTGAACGCGATGAGATGGCCTTTGCCGATCTCGCCGAGCACGTTCTCCACAGGCACCGGCGTATCCTCGAAGAAGATCGGGCAGGTCGACGAGCCTTTGATGCCCATTTTGTGCTCCTCCGGTCCGATGCTGAAGCCTGAGTAGCCGCGCTCCACAATGAATGCGGTAAAATGGTCCCCGTTCACCTTCGCGTACACGATGAACACATCCGCGAACCCGGAGTTCGTAATGTACAGCTTGGAGCCGTTCAAGATGTAATGCTTGCCATCCGGCGACAGCCGCGCCGTCGTCCTTGCGCCGAGCGCGTCGGAGCCGGAAGCCGGTTCCGTCAGGCAGTATGCGGCAATCCGCTTGGCAGTGGCGAGATCGGGCAAGTAGCGCTGCTTCTGCTCAGGGGTGCCGAAGAAGACGATCGGCAGCGTTCCGATGCCGACATGCGCGCCGATCGAGAGCGCGAACGAGGACGCCTCGGAGAACGTCTCGGCGAGCAGCGTCGAGCTTACTTTGTCGAGGCCGAGGCCGCCGTAAGCCTCCGGCACGTCCGCGCCGAGCAGGCCGAGGTCGCCGGCTTTGCGCAGCAGCTGCGTGGTGAGCTCATAATTGAGCGCCTCAATTTCCGCATCGCGCGGCCGCACCTCACCCGCAAGAAAAGCGCGCGCCGCATCCGCGATCATCCGCTGCTCATCGGTGAAGTCCTCCGGCGTGACGATCGCTTCCGGCGTAATATCCTCCACCACGAAGCGCCCGCCCCAACGATTGTTTTGCGCCATATTTATTCACTCCTTTCTAGGAGAAGCAAGGGGCTTACCGTAAACCGACTTCATCTTTCGTCCAACTAATATAGGTAACTGGAGGACTCTCTTTGGACCGAACTGCTGGATTTACGCCAATGTAGGTACCTGAGGGATTCTTTTTGCCGATTGGCTGCTTTTTCGCTAATGTGGGTCCCTGGGGGATACTCTTTAGTAGTTGTAGTCCAGCAAACCAGCTTCTTTTGCTCGTTTGAGCGGATTTCGGCGAATGTGGTCCACCTAACTAGCTTCTTTTGCTCGTTTGGGCATATTTCGGCGAATGTAGTCCAGCAAACCAGCTTCTTGCGCTCGTTTGAGCGGATTTCGGCGAATGTAGTCCACCTAACCAGCTTCTCGCGCTTGGTTGCCTATGGTTCCGAGAATATAGGGTAACCGCTACACCTCTTCCACCTTTTCACGCGGATTTCCGCCAATGTAGGGTACCTGCTACACCTCTTCCACCTTTTCACGCGGATTTCCGCCAATGTAGGGTAACCGCTACACCTCTTCCACCTTTTCACGCGGATTCCCGCCAATGTAGGGTAACCGCTACACCTCTTCCACCTTTTCACGCGGATTTCCGCCAATGTAGGGTAACCGCTACACCTCTTCTACCTTTCCACGCGGATTTCCGCCAATGTAGGGTAACCGCTACACCTCTTCCACCTTTTCACGCGGATTCCCGCCAATTTAGGGTAACCGCTACACCTCTTCCACCTTTTCACGCGGATTTCCGCCAATGTAGGGTACCTGCTACACCTCTTCCGCCTTTTCACGCGGATTTCCGCCAATGCAGGGTAGCCACTACCCTTCTTTCACCGTTTCGGACCAATTTCCGCTCATGTGGGGTACTGGGCACCCCACATCACTCTCGTATCTAAGCCGAAGGTACCTCAAACACTCCCGCGGCGCCCATACCGCCGCCGACGCACATGGAGACGATGCCGAGGCCGCCGCCGCGGCGCTGCAGCTCGTGGATGAGGGAGACGCTGAGCTTCGTCCCCGTGCAGCCAAGCGGATGGCCGAGCGCAATCGCGCCGCCGTTCACGTTCACGAGCTCGGGGTTGATCCCGAGCCGTTGAACGATCGGCAAGCACTGCGCCGCGAACGCCTCGTTCAGCTCGAACAGCTTCACCTGTTCGAGTGAAATGCCCGCGCGCGCCAGCGCCTTCGGGATCGCCTCAATCGGGCCGATCCCCATCACCTCTGGCGCGACGCCTGCGACGCTGTACGCGCGGAATACCGCGAGCGGCTTCACGCCGAGCTGCTCAGCGCGAGCGCGGCTCATCACGACGACGGCTGCTGCGCCGTCGCTCATCTGCGAGGCGTTGCCCGCGGTGACCGTGCCTTCGCGCGCGAAGGACGGCTTCAGCTTCGCGAGCACCTCCGGCGTCGTGTCGGCGCGCACGCCTTCGTCGCTGTCAAACACGAAGCTGCGCGACCAAGGCCGGCCGTTGTCATCGACGCCTTCCAGCTGCACATGCAGCGGAACGATCTCCTCCGCGAAGCGGCCGGCTGCCTGCGCTGCTGCCGCCTTCGCATGGCTCGCCGCTGCAAAAGCATCCTGCGCCTCGCGGCTAATCCCATACCGCCTCGCCACCTCCTCGGCGGTATGCCCCATGCCCATATACACCTCCGGCATCGCGTCGGCAATGCCGGGATGCGGCGAAAGCTTGAAGCCCGTCATCGGGACGTGGCTCATGCTTTCGACACCTCCGGCGAGCACGACGTCGGCCTCGCCGAGCCGGATGCGCTCCGCTGCATAGGCAATCGCCTGCAAGCCGGAGGCGCAAAACCGGTTGACGGTGACGGCCGGCGTCGTCACCGGAAAGCCCGCATACAACGTCATGATGCGGGCAAAGTTCAGGCCTTGCTCCCCTTCGGGCATCGCGCAGCCAATGACAACGTCCTGCACGTCCCCGTATGTAAGTCCGGGGACGCGGTCCACCGCCGCGCGCAGCACTGCGCGGCCTAAATCCTCGGCTCTCGTGCCTTGAAGGCTGCCTTTCTTCGCCTTGCCGACAGCCGTTCGAACCGCCGACACAATGACAGCGTCGAGCGGATGATTCTGATTCGCACTTGGCATAGGCGGTCACCTCCTTTAGGTAGTGGCATCGCAATCATTACTTTTTTTATCGTTACTGCTTCGCTGTTACACCCCTCACGCCTAGTTACGCAGCGGCTTGCCCGTCGAGAGCATATGCCGCATGCGCGCCTGCGTCAGCGGCTCGCCGCACAAGCTGAGGAACGCTTCGCGCTCCAGATCGAGCAAATACTGCTCGCTCACCTCAGCCCCCGGCGCTGCGTCGCCGCCGGCGATCACATGCGCGAGCTTGCGGCCGATCTTCACATCGTGCTCGCTGATTTGCCCGCCGAGGCGCATCGCCTCCACGCCGAGCTGCAGCACCGCGCGTCCTTCGCGGCCCGCGACGCGAATCCGAGCCCCCGCCGGCTGCCCTGCGTATCCCGCCTGATCCAGCTCAAGCACGCTGCGCTTCGCTTCCGCTACACGCGTCTCGTCGCGCATAATGACGCGGTCCCCAGGCCGCATCAGCCCCGTTCGATGCACATCGTAGCCGCTCGTTGACGTCTTCGCCATCGCGATCGTCTCGAACAAAGCGTTCACATGCGGCTGCAAATCGCCGAGCGCTCCGGCGCGCGAAGCCGCCATTACCGCCGCTTCTTTACAGCCTCCACCTGCCGGAATTAACCCTACGCCAGTCTCGACGAGTCCGAAATACGTCTCCGCCGAGAAAATAATCCGATCCGCAGGCAAGCAAGCCTCCACCCCGCCGCCAAGCGTCATCCGGTGCGGCGCTGCGACGACAGGCCGATCGAGCCGCTTCAGCGTCAGCATGCTGTTTTGGAATAGGCGGATAATATCGTCGACCTCGTCGAAATCGCCGTTTTGCGCTTCCATGAGCAGCATCATCAGGTTCGCGCCGACGCAGAAATGCCGTCCCTCATTGGCAAGCACAAGCCCCCGCCAATTACGGCTAACCTCGTCCGCGCTCTGCCGAATTGCGCTCAGGATATCACCGCCAATCGCATTGTTCGGCGAATGAAACACAAGACATGCGACTTCATCGCCAATGTCTATTAGCGAGGCTCCAGAGTTTCCGAGAATTGTTCGGCCGGCACGCTTCAGCGCAGCTAGCGATATGACACCTTGCTTCTCTTCCAACTGCCGGTATTCGCCTCTGTCCACATAAAATCTGCGCTGCCCCTCCTCCTTGTAAAAGCTTTTATTTCCCGAAGCCAGCCACTCACTGAGCCACCCCGGTATGTCGTCGCCCTCTGCCCGCATCCGCTGCACCGACTTCTCAAGCCCGATCGCATCCCACAGCTGGAACGGCCCAAGCTCCCAATTGAAGCCCCAGACGAGCGCCTTGTCGATATCGTCAATCGTATCCGCAACGACGCCGACCTGCCGCGCCGAGTAAAGCAGCACCGTCTTCGTCACCTGCCACGAGAACTTCGCATAACGATCGTTCGTGTCTGTGAAAAGGAGCGCTTTGAGCTTGCCTGCGGCTCCTTTTGCCGACTTCGCGGCCTCGGTGACCGGGGAGTTCACGCTGCGGCGCGGCGCGTACTCCATCGTATCCAGCTGGAGCGTTTCGATGTCGCTTCCTCCGCCGGGACGTTTGATTTTGCGATAGAATCCGCATCCGGCCTTCTCGCCGATCCACCCTCGAGCCACAAGCGCTTCAAGCTCCGGCGGTCTTGCAAAAGCTTCCTGATCCTCTGCGTCATCACTCCGCTCCCGCACATTGTCCACCACATGCAGCAGCGTATCTAGTCCGACGAGATCCAACATGCGGAACGTCGCCGTCTTCGGCCGTCCCATTGCCGGTCCGGTCAGCGCATCCACCTCATCGACGCCCAGCCCAAACTGCTTCATCGCCGCAAAAGTCGTCATCATCCCGTACGTGCCAATCCGGTTCGCAATGAAGTTCGGCGTGTCTTTTGCGGTGACGACGCCTTTGCCAAGCTGGCGCTCGCAGATGGCGGCTAGCCGTGCCATGACGGCAGATTCCGTATCCGGACCGGCAACAAGCTCGACCAGCTTCATGTGACGAGGCGGGTTGAAGAAATGGGTGACGGCAAAATGTTTTCGGAACTGTTCGCCGCGCCCCTCTGCCATCGCGCTTGCCGACAAGCCTGAGGTGTTCGTAGTGACGAGCGTCTCCGGCCCAAGCCACGGCTCGATGCGCGCAAACACGCCCTGCTTCACGTCGATCCGCTCCACGACGGCTTCGACGATCCATTCCATATCCGTCAGCTTGGAAAGATCATCCTCCAAGTTGCCTGCGGTAATCCGCCTTGCGAAAGCAGCGTCGTATAAAGCGGGCGGCTGTTGGTTCGTAAGCCTCGCAATGCTGGCGGCCGCAAGCCGGTTGCGCACAGCCGGATCCTGCAGCGTCCTGCCCGCGCGCGTCTCCTGCTCCGTCAGCGTCGACGGCGGAATATCGAGCAGCAGCACGCTAATGCCCGCATTCGCAAGATGAGCGGCGATACCCGCTCCCATCACACCCGACCCGATAACCGCCGCGCGGCTAATGCGGGTCCCTGGCGTTTTTCCTCCCACATGGCTCCCTCCTTTAGTTAGGTAGTTAGTTTGAAAATGCTGCTCTCGGTGGCCGGCGGACCGGCATAGTGTTGGCGAGAGAGCTGCCGATTTCGGCTGGTTCCTTCTCTGAGAGTGCCGAATCTGCACGCTCAGAGCTACAATCGGCTAATTTTGGGGCTGAGAGTACGCATTACGATCTCTCAGCTCCACAAACCGCCGGCGGCGAGAGAGATTGATGCGTGAGAGAGCATATATGTGCTCTCGCGAGCTACTTTGCGCGTTTCCCGCGCTGAGAGCACGTATTTGTGCTCTCAGCTCCACAAAGGCGCATTTGCCGCAGCCTGCCAGCCTGCAGCTTCACCTCACCCAAACGCGCTCTCCGCCAGCAGCTCCGCGACGTCGCGTGCCCGGACTGTGTCCTCCGCATCGAGCAGCTTGATGCCATCCTCCATCATCGTCAGGCAGTACGGGCAGGCCGAGCCGATGACGGTCGGCGCCGTAGCCATCGCTTGCGACGTTCGCGCTTCATTCACCCGCACGCCGCTGCGTTCTTCCATCCACATGAGGCCGCCGCCTGCGCCGCAGCACATGCCATTTTCGCGATTGCGCTCCATCTCCAGCAGCTTCACTCCCGGAATCGCGCGAAGCAAATTTCGCGGAGCATCATAGATGCCGTTGTAGCGGCCCAAGTAGCACGAATCGTGAAACACGACTCGCTCTTTAAGCGGGTGCACCGGTTTAATCAGCTGCTGCGCGACGAGCCGTTCGAGCAGCGTTGTATGATGCTCCACCACGACGCTTTTGCTCAGCCCAAAATCCGGATATTCATTCTTGAACGCATTGAACGTATGCGGGCAAATCGTCACAAGCCGCTTCACGCCATAGCGTTCGAGCGTAGCAATGTTCTCGCTGCACAGTGTCTGGAATAGCAGCTCGTTGCCCATCCGCCGCGCCGTATCGCCGGAGTTGCGCTCCTCTCCGCCGAGCACAGCAAACGGAATGCCTGCATGCTGAAGCAGCCGCACGACGGCGAACAGCACTTTGCGGCTCCGCTGGTCGTAAGCGCCCATCGTTCCAGCCCACAGCACCAGCTCCGGACGCTCCTCGCTCCCCTTCCGTTTCGCTGCCTCCTGCATCGTCAGCACAGGTGCAGCCCCAGCCCCCTCTATAGCAAAAGCGCTATTGTACGCCGAGATCCAGCCCCCTCGCTCCGAACGAGGCAGCCCCCACGGATTGCCCTGCCGCTCGATATTGTTCATCGCACGCTGGCCCTCTGCCGGGATTTTTCCTTCCGTCAGGATGAGGAAGCGGCGCATATCGATGATTTTGTCAACGTGCTCATTGCCTACGGGGCACTGGT
Organism: Paenibacillus sp. sgz302114; assembly: GCF_056120345.1. Classification (NCBI taxonomy): domain Bacteria; kingdom Bacillati; phylum Bacillota; class Bacilli; order Caryophanales; family Paenibacillaceae; genus Paenibacillus; species Paenibacillus sp. sgz302114. The sequence continues at coordinate 19,677 of NZ_JBVYOI010000010.1, read as the reverse complement.
CCTCGCAATTGCGGCAGGTCGTGCACGACCACAGCTCCGATTCCGTCATCACGTCGCCAATGAGCGCCACATCCGCGGGAGCGATGTCGCCGTGAAGAGTCCACGCGCCTTTTTGCGCAGACATCGTCGGTTCAATGGTTACGGCGGCACCCTCACTTTCGGACTGTTTCACCCAAAGCACCGGCGTATCGCTCTGCATCATATGCGCACTTGCCGCCACCCCCGCGCCTCCGAAAGACGGCACCCACGGAGATTTCGACGTAATCGCAGCCCCCTTCTCCGTCAGGTGATCGCGAAGCTTTATAATGAGATGCATCGGCGACAACAGCTTGCCGGTATTCGATGCCGGACATACGTTGGTGCAGCGTCCGCATTCGACGCAGGCATAGAGGTCGAGCAGCTGTTTTTGCGTAAACTGCTCAATCGCGCCAACTCCGAACGATTCCGCCTCTTCATCCTCAAGATCGAGCGGCGTCAGCTTTCCAGGCGGCGAGCGGCGGCGCAGCCACAGGTTGACCGGAGCGGTCAGAATATGAAAATGCTTCGATTGCGGCACATACACCAGGAACGACAGCAGCACGGCATAATGCAGCCACCAGAACAGCTCGTAAAATACGCGGCCGACGCCCGGTGTAACGTCAACCTGACGCAGCGCCTCAGCAATTGCCGAGGATACCGGGGCGTAGCCCACATACAGCGAGGCGCTGCCTGAAGACGCGTCCTGCAAGCGATTAAAAGCTTGCGTAAACAGCACCGTCACCATCAGACCCCCGATAAACCACAGCACAATAGAGGGCTTCCAGCCTCTTTTCAGACGGCGAAGCCGCTCCACATATCGCCGGAAGCCGCCGTAGAGCAGCGCCAGCAGCACGAGCGACACGGTAATCTCCTGCGTATACACAAACCAGTGATCGTCCAGAATAGGCAGCGCCGAGCCGCTGATTCCTTCCCAAATGATGTCCAGCGCGCCAAACTGCAGCACAATAAACCCGTAGAACAGAACCAGATGCATCAGTCCGCTGCGTATGTCCTTCAGCAGCTTGCGGTGACCGAACACTTGGTAAACCCACTCCAACCCTCTGCGTGCCTCGGGACTCGCAACCGCTTCTGACGCCAGTGCGGCATTCGCGGAAAAAGAGGTGAGACGGACTGCTTCCTCGCTCTCGCCATCGCGGTCGTCATACTCGTCACCAGCTTCGTCATAGGGCGGGGCGGGCCTTCTAGGCGCTGCCTTTCGACCAAGCCGGATGTAGCCAATTCTCCTGCTCACAACGAGGTAAAAGCTCGCGATCGCTCCTGCCGTCATCCCTGCAAGCAGCAGCCACCGCAAGAGCGCAGCGAGCAGATGCGCGCTTAGAAACCCCACAAAGATCCCTCCTTCGGAGCCGTTTGTGCCTTGGATAACGGGAGTGGTTCAGTATATGTCCCTCTTGCCGGGAACATGCGGATAGGCACCTTCCGCGGGGCGGCCCGCGGTCTATTTTAAGGGCCAAGTTCATAAGGTAACTACTAGTCGCAAGCAGGCATGGAGGGCTTAGTTTATCGTATTCGGCCGCTCGGCAGCGGTATGACTGATGCGGTCAATTTAGAGTTACAGCAGGAGGTGCTTTCGAAGCGATGCAGCTAGTCGTTCTGATGAAGCAGACGTTTGATACGGAGGAAAAAATCGAGCTCGTGAATGGAACCGCAGACGAGCAAAATGTGAAATTCATCATTAATCCATATGACGAATACGCGCTGGAGGAAGCGCTTCGGCTGCGCGAGGCGCACGGCGGCAGCGTCATCGCCGTCTCCTGCGGATCGGACCGCACCATTGAGGCGCTCCGAACTGCGCTTGCCATGGGCGCAGACGAAGCGGTGCTTTTGTCTGCGGACGGCTTGCAGGGCGATGACGGCTATGCCGTGGCCGCTGCCCTCGCCAAAGTGGTGGAGCAGCTGCAGCCAGACCTGCTGCTCGCCGGGCTGTTCGCCGTTGACCGCGGCGCGGGCAGCGTCGCGCTGCAAATCGCGGAACGGCTCGGACTGCCGCAAGCGGCGGCGGCGCTGAAGGTGGAGGTTAGAGATGTTGGCGGCTCAGCAGGTCCGGGAGGAAACAGCTCGAGCCTGAGTGGAGCATCGTGGGCTAAAGGCGGCGGAGTGAAACAAGTCGCTGTCGTAGAACGCGACACCGAATGGGGCGTGGAGACGGTCGAGGTTCCCCTCCCCGCTCTCATTACGGCGCAGCAGGGGCTGAACGAGCCGCGCTATCCGTCGCTGCCGGGCATTATGAAAGCGAAGAAGAAGCCGCTGAAGCAGATCAGCGCTTCGGAGCTTGGGCTCGCGGCGGCGGATCTCTCGCCGCGGACAGAGCGCATAGCGCTGCTCGCACCGCCGGTTCGCGCGGCGGGACGCAAGCTCGGCGGCACGCCGCAGGAGCAAGCCGCACAGCTTGCGGATTTGCTGCAGCGCGAAGCGAAATTGTTTTAGAGAGGAGGCGTATGAACGCGATGAGCGATACAGGGAAACGAACGGCACTCGTGTATGCCGAGTGCGCGGAGGGAGCCTTGCGGCGCGTGGCGCTGGAAGCGCTCGGCGCAGCGCGGCGACTAGCCGGGGACGGCGGCAGCGTGCACGCCGTCGTTGTCGGCGGCGGAGCGTCCGCGGCGCTCGGCGCAGCCGCCGCGGAGCTCGCCGCGCGCGGGGCGGAGGTCGTCCACGTCGTAGACGACCCCGCCCTAGCGGGCTTTGTGCCGGAGGCGTACGCCGCCGCCATCGGCGCAGCCATTGCTGCGGTGCAGCCGAGCATCATCGTGCTCGGCCACACCGCAGCGGGGCGCGAGCTCGCGCCCCGCGTGGCCGCCGCCGTGCATGGCGGCCACATCGCGGATGTGACCGCCGTCGACTTCGAGACGGGCGGCGGCGCAGCCGCGATCTTTACGCGCCCGCTCTACGCCGGCAAGGCGTTCGAGCAGCGGCGGTTTCTCCCCGGCGCACCGCAGGTCATTACGGTGCGCCCGAACAATCTGCCCGTCGCGGAGCCGGTCGCTCCCGGCAGCGAGGGCATAATCGCGGCGCTGCCGTACACGGCGCCGCCATTATGGACCATCGTCCGCGACGTTGTTCGCAAAGCGAGCGGACGGATTGATCTCGCCGAGGCCGACATTATCGTCTCCGGCGGCAGAGGAGTGCGCAGCGCGGAGGGCTTCGCGCCGCTTGAAGAGCTTGCCGCCGTCGTCGGCGGAGCGGTCGGCGCATCACGAGGCGCCTGCGATGCTGCCTACTGCGATTACTCGCTGCAGATCGGACAGACGGGCAAGACAGTCACGCCGAAGCTCTACATCGCCTGCGGCATTAGCGGCGCGATCCAACACTTGGCGGGCATGAGCCAATCCCGCGTCATCGTAGCGATCAACAAAGACCCCGAAGCTCCAATCTTCGGCGTCGCCGATTACGGCATCGTCGGAGACCTGTTCGAGGTGGTCCCTCTGCTGACCGAGCAATTCCGAACGATTTTGCAGAAGCCCGGTCCCTAACTCGTCGCGCTAACGAACTACAGAGTCGCTATTTGGCGAAAATAACTCGCCTTCAGATTTCTAACGAACCACAGACACGCTATTGCTGCCAAACGAACCTCTTTTGCCCCAGAAAAAGCTCGATAGCGTTGCTTAAGTTCGTTACAGTTTCAAAAGTGCCGAATTCCGCTGAATAAGGTTATTACGGTTCGTTAGCCCGCAACAACACGCAACACAAAGAAAACCAGGCTCCTAACGGCGGCCTGGTTTTCTTCTGTTCCCTATCCAATTGAAGCTCGCAACTACGACGCTATATACCGCGAGCAGCACGACAACGAGAGCAACGTACCCGATCCATCCAACATTCACCGCCAAGAAATAGCTGTCATGATACGCATAATCTTGGAGTGCTCGGTTTCTATGATCGACGAAATAATTAAGCGCGAAGTAGATTAACCAAGGTACAACCAGCGCACCAGTCAAGCCACGCGCAAACTGCCGTAATGTCATCCTACTCCTCCGCTCCTCTCTCCAACCGCCTATGTAGGTTTTCCACCCAGCACTTTGCTGCTCAGTTACGCTAAGAGAACCTATATGATCTCTCAACGTCGAAACAAACTAATTTTGTAGCCGAGAGAACGTATATGATCTCTCAGAGGTGATATTGGCTATTTTCGCTGTCTGAGTCCTTCCGAGAGAGCAAATATGATCTCTCAGCATTCAATGGGCTTCAATTGAAGAGTTAAGAGAACCAATACGATCTCTCAGAGTACGTAATAAAGTTAAGCCCCATAATTCTTAAAATCTATCTCCAAAAACCGCGCCACTTCCGGCACCCAACGGCCTTCTACGAAGTCAACGTGAACCGGATGAGCGTTGTAGGCCTCGTAATCTGCCTGATTATCGAACACCATGGAGAAGCCATATTGGTAGTCGTTCTTGACGCTCACTTGATTGAACACCTGGAAGTTACGAACGACTGGAATAGACGTCAACAAGCGCTCGCCATCCTTCAGAAACTGCTCGGCCTCCACCGATCCTGCTGCATGCTTCAAATCAAAAATCACCATATGTTGAATGCTGTTGTTTTCCACTTTCTGTTCCTCCTCGATTGTTTGATTGAATAGTAACTCATGAGTAATACTCTCACTTCCATCCACCGATTGGAACCCTAGTGAACGATAAAATATATCCGCCTCCGGACTACCGCTCCGCAAGACGAGCCGATCATACGCGAAGGAGCTCCCATTCTCAGCATACTCCATTATCGCTTTCATAAGTGCACGGGCAACGCCCTGCCTGCGATACGCCGAAGCCACATAAACTCGCCTCACGCGACCAGCCGCTTGCCTTGCCATATCATGCAGCTCTCGATTAAGCCCGCCAACGCCAGCCACCTGGCCATCAACTCTCACCACGAACAGCACTTCACCTTCGCGATCGAACCGATTAGAACCATCATGATAGTTGCTCACGAGCCGCCCGACATGGCGGAATCCCTGCGCTTCACTCTCGGTCAGCAGCGAAGTCAGATCGTAGTCCTCCAAACGCTCTACTTTGCAGATATCAATATGCAGCCTCGACCAGCCTCGCTTTCTAGCTTTCTAGCTTTCTAGCTTTCTAGCCTCCAGCTTCCCAGCTTCCAGATCTTGCGTTCTCCCGCTCCCCTAGCTTCCCTATGTATCCTTCGAAAACAGCAAAATCCCTGACCGCTTCTGCCAGCCCGTCCGAGCCCAAAACCGCCCTCCGATTGCATTGTCCTCCAGTACGAAAAGATGGCATTTGGAAATGCCCGCTTCGCGCAGCCTGCCAAGCGACAGCTGAACCAGTCGCTGTCCGATGCCTCTTCCTCGCGTATTCGGAGACACGGCAACATGATAGATGAACCCGCGCCTGCCGTCGTGACCGCCTAGTATCGTGCCTAGCAGTTCGCCTTCCGTCTCGCAAACAAAGCTGCAGCCTGGATTGCGCAGCAAATACGCTTCGACCTCTTCCTTGGAGTCGGCGCTGCTGAGCACCATCCCTTCGGTCTTCGCCCATAGCGAGTAAGCAGCCTCGTAATCGCCAATCGTCATTTCCCGATAGATCAACTCCATAGCCGTCTCACCTCCATCAACTGCTCGCCTTCAAACTCCGCTTCATACAAATCAGGCATCGTGGTGCTTTGCCAGAATGCATAATCGTACTTTTCATCGAACGCATTCAGCAGCATCACCATAATGTTCCCATGCGTCCCAACGGCAACGGTTTGGCCTTGATGCTCGCGAAGCAGCTGCTTAATGACCGGAAGCGCCCGCTGCTGGGCTTCCGCGAACGACTCTCCCCCTGGCAGCGCGAAGCGTTTGTCCTCGAAGGACTGCTGAATCGCCCCGTGGAACTCTTCCCCGGTAAGCGGATATTCGGAACCATGCAGCTGGCGTTCCCGAAGCGCGTCATAGCAAACAATCGGCAGTCTACGGGCATCCGCTAACCCTTGCAGCGTAAGCATCGCCCGCCGATACGGGCTGGAGACAACATGATCGATATTCATTTCACAAATCGTCTCAGCAACGCGAATCAAGGAGGCTTGTCCACGCTCGGATAACCCTCGCGTCCGGTCATGCTCAGGCACAAAAGGGCCGGCGGACTCCGCATGTCTAACGAAGATTAGCTTTGTTCGCACTCGAATCCCCTCCCCAGAAATGACGTGTTTCACTCATTATATTCCATTTCCGGCGGCGGTGTATCTGAATTTTTCCTCCACAGCTTTCTGCAAAATACGATTACAGCTACTGCGAGAATTGCCCCATACAGCGTCATCTCCATGTCATGCTGCGAATCCCAGATGTCCCCCTGCATTCCGAGAAAATCTTGCCCTTCCTTCTTTGGCGCGAGGAATACGACGTACATTTCCCCGATCTCATAGAGCGCACCGAAGCCAAGCAGAATCCACGGCGTAAGCAGATATGCCCATAGCCGGCGTGTCCGACCAACGCGAGTAAGCAGCTCAATTGCAGGATAGCTGAGCAGCAGGCCGAAGCCGCAATGGACGATACGGTCATACATGTTCCGCTTCAAATGAAACAGCGACTTCATCCACCGATCGACCGGCGTCTCGTGATACGCATAATGAGCGCCAATCGTATGAAGCATGATCAGCAGAAGGATCAACGTATAAGACAGCCTGCTGAATGTAAACCTGCGATAGCTGATTGCGAGCACAAGGATCGCGACAACGTTCAATATATTTTCCATCCACCAGTCGAGTACGCTGTTCGGGTGAATCGCGAGCAGCACCCAGAAGACGAGGAATAGAACGATCTCGATGTGCAGCACATAATTGCGCCGAAATGGCAATTTTACCCCTCCAATTCCTGTCACGAACAAACCCGTTGACAATTGCCCCTTCTGGGGAGTATAACAAGAATAATTCGAAATTATGAAAATTCTACTGACGGGAACACGCGCATTTGCGAGAAGGCATCCCCCAGAGAGCCGGTACCTGCTGAAAGCCGGCGTTTGCCAAGCATTTGCTGTATCCTCCCCGAGAATCCGTGCCGAACCTTTAACAGTAAGCACGGACGGAATCCGCCGTTACACGGAGCACGTATGATCGTACGTGACAAAGGAGCCGTTATGTCATCCGCCAGCGATTAGGCGTGATGCGCATACGGAATTAGGGTGGTAACGCGAGATACGAATCTCGTCCCTTTCGGGGCGGGATTTTTTTATTTGCTCAGTTGTGTTTGGGAGAGGATGAAAGGAGCATGAAGGCTATGGCTAATGAATGGGACTACAGCGGCACACACACCGTTGGACTGACGGAGATCGCACAGGCGCAAATGCATGTAAAAGAAGTGGCGGCACGCACGCCGCTGCAGCAGAATCGGGTGCTGTCGGAGCGTTATGGCTGCAACGTGCTGCTGAAACGAGAGGACCTGCAAGTAGTTCGCTCCTTCAAGCTGCGCGGCGCTTATCATCTGATTAAGTCGCTGCCGGAGGAGCGTCTGCTCCGCGGCGTCGTCTGCGCAAGCGCAGGCAACCACGCGCAAGGCGTTGCGTACTCCTGTCGCACGCTCGGCATCCCTGGTAAAATCTACATGCCAAGCACGACGCCGCGCCAGAAGGTCACCCAAGTGGCGTTCTTCGGCGGATCGGATGTCGAAATCATCCTGACAGGTGACACCTTCGACGATGCGTTCAATGAGGCAATCAAAGCTAGCCGCAAGGATGATCTCGCCTTCATCCATCCTTTCGACGATCCGAAGATTATTGCAGGCAACGGCACAATCGGCAAAGAGATTATGGAAGCGGTCGATTCTGCACCAGACTTCGTATTTGTCACAATCGGCGGCGGCGGTCTTGCTGCAGGCGTTGCCGCTTATGTGAAAGCCGTATCTCCAAGCACGAAGATTATCGGCATCGAGCCAGAAGGTGCGCCATCTATGCGCGCATCGCTGGATGCCGGCGAAGTGTTGACGCTGGATACGATCGATAAGTTCGTTGACGGCGCCGCAGTGAAGCGGGTCGGCGAGCTGACGTTCCGCATGTGCCGCGAAATGCTCGACGATATTATTATCGTGCCGGAAGGCAAAGCATGTACGGCGATGCTCGATCTGTACAACGAGAACGCGATTGTGGTAGAACCTGCAGGCTCGCTGCCGATTGCGGCGCTTGACCTATACCGTGAACAAATCGCTGGCAAAACAGTCGTCTGCGTCATTAGCGGCGGCAACAACGACGTCGACCGGATGCAAGAAATTAAGGAGCGGTCGCTCGTCTTCGAAGGGCTGAAGCATTATTTTATGGTCAGCTTCCCGCAGCGTGCCGGCGCCCTTCGCGAATTTCTCGATGAGGTGCTCGGACCGGACGATGACATCACGCGGTTTGAATATACGAAGAAGCATAATAAGGATAACGGCCCTGCCCTTGTCGGCATCGAGCTGAAGAACCGTCAAGATTATGAACCGCTCGTCGAACGGATGAACAAGAAAGGCCTCAATTTCGTGGAGCTGAACAAAGACCCTGTCCTGTTCAATCTGCTCATCTAATACTTGCTGATATCGAATGCCCGACTGCTCCTAACGAGCGGACGGGCTTTTTTTGCAATGTTTTGGCGTGTTTAGGGGAAACCTGATAATACTTTGTGAAACGTACTGATCATCCGATTCGTAAATGGAGGGGCAGTGACTCTTCGATAGATATACTGGCTGCATGGCTTGGTTGGATTTTTGTACCAGCTTGCATATAATGAAGAAGCCTGCCCGCCCGTTGTTCCCGAATCGTGGATGCAAAGGGGATTCAGACACATGCCGAAACGATTATTTTCACGCGAAATTATTCTGTTCTCCGTCATTCTGTTCTTCGTCGAATTCGTGCGAGGGGCTGCACTTATCAGCTTCCTGCCCATCTACGGGGAAAAAATGCTCGGTTTATCGCTCGATATTATCGGCATTGCGATAACCGCCCACTACTTAACCGATACCGCGCTGAAGATGGCGATCGGTTATCTGCTTGACCGGTTCTCAATTCGTTTCGTCGTACATACCGGCTTGTTTGTCTCGCTCATCGGCATCTTTCTCGTCCCTTTCGCACATGTTCCTTGGCTCTTCATTGTAGCCGCAGCATTATACGGGGTAGGCATCTCGCCAATCTGGATCGTCTGCTTAACGAAAGTGTCGGATGACCGTCGGGCGATGCAAATGGGCTTCCTCTATACGATCTGGTTCATCGGTATCGGTGCCGGACCGATCGTTAGCAACCTGCTGCTCGATTATAGCAAGTCCTTCACCTACTACCTGCTCCTTGGGTTCGCACTGCTCTGCTGGCTGCTCTCGCTATTCATTAACAACAGCAAGGCGCCAGGCGCAGCAACGTCACTTCCGCTTCGGGAGCAGTTCGTCATTCTGAAAGACCGTCTTCGCCATATGCGACTGCTGCTGCCTGGCATGGTGCTGCAGACGATGGGCGCTGGGATGCTCGTCCCTATTCTGCCTAGCTTCGCCGAGAACAAGCTTGGCATGAACGGTGCGCAATATTCGCTGCTTCTGACGGCCGGAGGCGCCTGCACGGTGCTTGGCCTCATTCCGCTTGGCCGCTTATCGGACATCCTTGGCGGCAAGAAATGGTTTCTCGTGCTCGGCTTCGTCTTCATTGGCGTCTCGCTGTACCTGCTTTCGCTCGCACCGCCGATGTGGGAGTGCATCGTATTGACCGGAGTGCTCGGCCTCTCGTATGCGACGCTGCTTCCTGCTTGGAATGCGCTGCTCGCCAACTATGTGCCCCCGAAGCAGCAAGGGCTCGGATGGGGCATCTTCTCCACTGTTGAAGGCATTGGCGGCATGATTGGGCCTGTCATCGGCGGTACGCTTGCTACTTGGCAAGGCCAGTCGGCAGTGCTGTGGTACAGCGGCATTATGTACGCCGTTATCGGATTTTTCTATATTTGGTTCCCATTCCGTGCGTTTAGAGAGAAAGAAGTGTCATAAAGCTGCGGTTTACCGGGATGAGGTTAGGGGAGAGTTACACGCATGGATTATTATCGAGATTGGATTCACTCACTTAAAAATCTAGACCTCGAGCATCTACAGCGGACGCTCGAGAGTTATAAGGCATACGGTCCGCTGCCGGGCATTCTACTCCCTTTGGCGGAATCGTTCCTGCCGGTGCTGCCGCTGCTCGTATTCGTCGCTGCCAACGCTAATATTTATGGGCTATGGCTGGGTTCCTTACTATCCTGGATCGGCGTCTGCAGCGGCTCGCTTCTGCTGTTCTGGATCTCGCGCAGGCTAGGCGGCCATCTAAGCGGCTGGATCCGCCGCAAATTTCCGCGCGCCTCGAAGCTGCTCGTGTTTATTGAGAAACGCGGCTTTACACCGGTGTTTCTATTCGCTTGCTTTCCTTTCTCGCCCTCTGCTTTCATCAATGTCGTCTCTGGACTTAGCCGTATCTCCTTCGGTTCATTCGTCCTCGCGATTCTGCTCGGCAAAGCCGTCATGATCCTGAGCGTATCGGTGCTTAGCTTCGATATCGGCGATTTGACCAAGCAGCCTTGGCGGATCATTCTTGCCCTCGTACTGCTCGTTGCGATGTGGCTGGGCGGCAAGAAGCTGGAGACCCGCTATCATCTTAAGTAATCTTAGGTAATCTTAAGCAATAAGCAAATGACCTTGAACTGAACGAAATGGGGAACCTCAGCCATGATGAATACGATTGCAACCGTTATTGTTCTTACCGTTGCCGGCGCACTCGTTGCGGCGATGATCGTCATGATCCGAATCTCCGGTGACGACTCCGGCAAGCATACCGATTTAAAGCAGTTCGTGGAAGCGCTGTTTGGCGGATCTGCCTCGCATGCTGCCAGCAAGGAGTCGCCCGAAGAGCGACAGGCGGAGAACGCCATGGCCTTGCAAGCTGCGGCCAAGCAGCCTTTCACGGAGCCGTGTCCTGCCTGTGGCGATCCTGTCACTCATCAAGACGTCGATTGCCCATCCTGCGGATTGCGGCTGCTGTCGCCGCAATGATAACGGCTGCTGGCACAGCCCCCAGTCTCACCTATTCTACATAGTTTCTCCTCCCTCGTGGCACACTGAGAAAGGCATTTCAATTATTATGACCTATCGATCAGGAGGCCACCATATGTCAGGCGAACAACCGTCCCACCTGCAAGTGAAAGCTAGCAAGGCGCAGTCGAAAGCAGATCGGACAGGCGCAGGCAAAGCTGAGGCGAGCTCAGCGCAATCCGCTGCTGACCGCGCCGCTGTTCCTAAGCATGGCCTGTAGGCTGCGGCTGACCGATGAGACTTTTCAGGAGGAGAACGTGATGAACGAACAATTAGGGCATAATCAGATGGACCCGGTGTCAGGTGAGCCCGTTGAGGTAGATGGTGTTTATAAGAACGAGATTGGGCGTGAGGAGCATCTGAAGCGCAATGATGTCTTCCCTGCTGACCCGAATATCGGGACTACGGAATGGGAGCTCGTCCAGCTCGACTTCGATAATCACCATGAAGGCAAAACCGATGAGCGGCTTACGCCGAAGAAGGAAATTACGCAGCATGAAGCGCATCTGCAGCATCCGCGCAGACATCCCGACGATGTTGATAAATAATTGCCTAAACTAAACGTATGACGATAAACGCCCTTGTACCTGCCAGCGATGAGCAATAGTTGCTCTTCGCAGAGGCGGATACAAGGGCGTTTTGGTCATTGCAGACTCAGCTCTGCAGCGCCTTCACGCTGCTGCACCTGATCTGCCACTTTGTCGAGCCGGCGTAAATGATAGCCGTACTCCAGCATCGACGATGCTACGAACACAAGGCGCTTGTTCTGCCCGTGTTCCTCATGCAGGTAACTCGTCAGCTGCTCAATCAGCCGATCCTCCCGTTCCTGTTCAGGCTCAATCGTCGCGAACGGCTTCATTTTGCCGGCAAGCTTGAGCAGGATATGCTCGTGATACTTCGCCAGCTCCTCGATTTGCGCATCGAACCGCTTCGCCCATCTCTCCGCATCCGCCGCCGAGAAATAATGCTCCTCTACGACTTCGAGCAGATCGACGCCTTTATGCAGCGCTTTAATGAGATGCTTGGACAGAATAAGCTGCCTCGCCCGCGCAACCTTGCGCTTCGGAAGGATCGAGCGTTCCTCCTCAAACAGCAAGTACGCCTCATCCAGCTTGCGCAGAATGCCGACCAGCTTCTCCTTCTCCCTGCGGTGCACATCCTCCTTCATCTCATTCGAGATAGCGAGGCGCAGCAGGAGCGACAGCTGGTTGTAGGCCTCTTGAACTTGACTGACGAACTGCTTGCGCGGACGCGGCGGAATAATGAGCGTGTTCACGGCAAAAGCGGCCGCCATCCCTGTCAGCACCATGAGGACGCGGTCGAGCGCGAACGTCCAACCTTCCTGATTCGCTTCCATAACCGCTACAACCGTAACCAGCGTAAGGCCGATCGTGCTCTCCATCCGCAGCTTGATGCTAATAAGAATGACGATAATACAAACAAGTCCGACCGCAATCGGCGCCGTCCCGAACAGACGAACCGCCGCCAGTGCGACAGCGGCGCCGAGCAAATTGGTTTGGAGCTGATCGACGACCTGCTGCCAGGATCTGGAAATGGACGGCTGAATGGTAAAGATCGAAGCAACGGCTGCGATGATCGGGGAGGCAAAGCCGAGCATATTGCTCAGGTAGACAGCCAGAGCGACGGCAAGCCCCGTCTTCAGAACTCGTGCGCCAATTGTCATTCCACACCGCTCCTTATGACAGACTCAGACAAATGAATGTTCGTCTCGGCGACCGGAAGGCCGTTCACCACAAGAGTCAGCCTATGTAGCCCCTCATAATGCTTACGTGTCGATAAATCCTTCCAGCTAAGCTTCTTCGCGCCTGAGAAGCTAGTCCCCGGCGCAGCTTTCTTGTCGGATACAAGGAATCGTTTCTCCGTCACCTTGCCGCCGGACTTCACATAGAAGACGCCGAGCACCACGCGTAGACGCAGCAGCTCTGTGCTTGGCGACTGGCGAAGCTTCACTTCGTAGCGAAGCTCGCTATCTTCGCCGATGCGCACTTCCTGCGAGAGCGACTGCAGCGCTGCGTGCTCGACGAAGCCTTCCGCGTCATCGCTGTGCTCCTCATAGCCGAACAGCGCCATGATTTCCGGGTCCGCCGCTTTGATGAGGGTACGGCAGCCATGGCGAACGATCCAGTCCGTCCACTGGTGATGACCGCTCCAGCGCTTCGCGATTTCTCGCACAATCGCTGGATGATCCTTCGCGATATCGTTCAAATTATTAGCGACACTCTTTCGTACATAAAGCGATGGATCGCACTTCAATAGCTCAAGCAGCGGCACGATCGGTGACGGATCCTTCTTGTACATCGTCAAGGCCGGCGCCCACGGCAGGCGCGGTCTACAGCCCTCGCTGGCAAGCCGGCGTACATGCTCGTTGGGGCTCAACGCCCATTCCAGCATACGCGCGAGCGTGCGCTCTGGCGCTTGCATCAAGAACGGCCGGATCGCGAACTCAGCTGAGGACTGCACTGTGAAGCGCGCAAGCGCGTCCAAGGAACGCTCGTGATGCTGCTCTTCCAGACCATACACCTCAACAAAATCAGGGAAAAATAAGTACGGGAAGCCTGCGCACTGCTCATGAATGGCAAGCAATACACCGAGTGCCTCCGGGTATGATGCAGGCAAAGTTGCCCCAAGTGCGTGCGTAATGCGCCGAATTCGGCCCTTCAGCTCAAGCGCCTCCCAGCCGTCACCCATGACGAGCCGGATAAACGCCTCTTGCTCAAAAGGTGCCCACGCGGAGGCGACGCGCGCCGCGAATTGCCGCAGAAACGGCAGGTCATACATTGCTTTTAACGGTTCAGCCATATCTTGTCTTACCTCCTTCCGTTATTATAGCCGATTCTGCTGCAAAAAGAAGTTGGCGAGCCTGTACACCGCCCCTTATAATGAGTGCAAGTCGTTAGGAGGAGTCGCGTCATGTGGATATTCGTAGTTAATGAACGAGCTGGAAGCGGCCGTGGGAAAACAATATGGAAGCTTGTTGAAGCCGAGCTGCGGCGCAGAAGCCTTCCGTATCAAGCGGTCATAGCGGCTTCAGCGGAGACGGCGTGCGAGGAATTGCGAAGCCTGCTTGCGCGGAGCCAGAGCAGCTTGAGCAGCAATGACTCGAATCCGGAAGTGAGAGCGGTTGCAGTGATCGGCGGCGACGGCACGGTCCATAGTATCCTGCCGCTTCTTGCAGGCAGCGGCGTTCCGCTCGGACTCATCCCGTCCGGCTCCGGCAACGATACAGCGCGCGCCTTCGACATTCCGAAGCAGCCGCTTGCAGCGCTGGAACGTGTGCTTCAAGGCGAGGCTATGCCGATCGACTTAATAATGATTGGCGATGGGGGCAAACAGCCTAGACCTATTCTGACAGCACTCGCTGTCGGCTTCGACGCAGCAATCGCGTCTGCGGTGAATCGCTCTTCATATAAGAAGCTATGTAATAAGCTTGGCGTCGGCTCGCTTGCCTACCTCATCGCCCTCATACACATGCTGCTGACTTATCGCCCTCGCCTGATGACGGTGACGGTTGACGGTACGCCACATGTGTACAAGCGCGGCTGGATGGCTGCGATCTGCAACGTACCCGCTTACGGAGGCGGCCTGCGTATCTGCCCGGAGGCATCGCCTTCCGACGGACTGCTTGATATTTGCATTGTGCATACGTGCACGCCGCTGCAGCTGCTTCGTCTTTTCCCTACACTGCTCACAGGTAAGCATGTCCGACTACCGTTCGTGACAATGCTGCGCGGTGGCCGCGTATCGGTGACCGGGGATTCTGTCGAAGGAGCTGCGTCTATCTCCGCATTCGGAGACGGCGAACCGGCCTGCGAGGTGCCTCTTGAGGTGGAAGCTGCTTCAAATCGGCTGCTTTTGGTGAGATAATCTTTGAACGTTTTCTCGATTTCGATATAATAGGGCAGAAGGAGTTGATAGCATCATGAAAATTTTAAAAGAGTTTAGAGAGTTCGCCGTCCGAGGCAACGTGCTCGATCTTGCTGTCGGGGTAATCATAGGTGGTGCGTTTGGCAAAATCGTCACCTCACTCGTGAACGACATCATTATGCCGCCGATCAGCAAGCTCATGGGCAATGTCAATCTGGTGGATAAGTTTTTCTTGCTCTCCCATGTGGACAAGCGTCCTGATACATTGGCAAAAGCACAGGCAGAATC
The DNA here is from genome assembly GCF_056120345.1 of Paenibacillus sp. sgz302114. NCBI lineage: Bacteria > Bacillati > Bacillota > Bacilli > Caryophanales > Paenibacillaceae > Paenibacillus > Paenibacillus sp. sgz302114. The sequence continues at coordinate 4,472 of NZ_JBVYOI010000010.1, read as the reverse complement.
GGTCTCTGTCATCGCATACGGCAATTTTATTAACGTTGTTCTCGATTTCACCATCGTTGCCTTCTGTATCTTCATGATCGTGAAGGGGGCTAACACGCTCCGCCGTATCGGCACCAAGGAACCAGAGGTCGTAGCTAACCCTGAACCGACCGATAAGGACTGCCCGTACTGCTTGACCAAAATTCCGATCAAAGCAACGCGCTGCGGTCACTGCACCTCGCATCTGACAGAAATGCCAGATGGCGTACAGGAAGGCTTGGCCTAACCGTTGGCGGCGCACGATTCGAACGATAATGGCGCTGACGCAGCTGTTCCCGCTTCCTCCGCTGAGGAAGAGCAGTTCGATTATTACGACGAAGCCGGTAACTGGCTCGGCACAGCAAGCCGCAGCGACGTACATGCGCGCGGGCTGTGGCACCGCTCCATTCATTGCTGGCTGGCGCGGCGGGACGGCGAGCGCAGGCTTGTCCTGTTTCAGCAGCGCTGTGAAGACAAAGACACGTTCCCGAGCCACTTCGACGTTACCGCTGCCGGCCATCTAAGCGCCGGCGAAACGATGCGCGATGCCGCTCGGGAAATCGAAGAAGAGCTCGGCGCATATGTACCGTTCGATGCGCTCATCCCGCTTGGCGAAGCCCGCAAGGAAACGGCGGGCTTCGCCAAAGGCGTGGACTTCATCGATCGCGAGGCGAGCGAAGTATTCGGCTTTATTTACGACGCGCCGCTCGCTTCACTAACGCTGCAGCCGGAAGAAGTGGCCGGGATTTACGAAGCCGATCTCGAAGCGATGATTGCGCTGTTTGAGGGTCGGCAGGATCACGCAGCGGCGGCCGGTTTCCGACTTGGCTCTGATCAGCAGCCAGTAGCGGCTTCCGTTCAAGTAAAGGCTTCGGATTTCGTGCCAAGGCCTGCAAGCTACTATTCCGGTGTATTCCGCGCTTTACTGCTCTCCCTTTGAGCAGTAAAGCGCTTTTTTTTTGGCTACTTTTTCCCGGATTCTTCGACTTCGACTTAGACTGTGACTGCGGCTGTAGCTGCGGTACGGCGGCGATACCAGCCTCGATGCCGCCTCTGCCCGCGTTCGGTTGGCCCGTTGCGCGTTCCCAGTTCGTATACCACTGATCGATGAGCCCGTGGATTTTGTAGAACATCGTAGTGGCCGGCGCAATGTCGAAGTCGTTCAGCGCCTCTTCGTTATACCATCTCGCCGCCTCTTGATGAATGCAGCCGTGCAAGTTCGTGCCTTCAATAAACAAGCCAAGCTGATCCAGCGTCGCGAAGGACTGCGGGTTATTCACCACGCGGGCTTCAGCCGCACGGTTGTAGCACGGGGCGTTACGAATGACTTCAGGCACACTCGGCCAAGCCGCCACAAGCTGCGGATCGAGGCCCTGAGCGTTATACCACTGCAGTGCTTTTCGAATAAAATACCGGTGGAATTGCATAAACTCCTGCCCGTAGCCAGGCGGCAGCAGAGCCGGGTTATCATGATGATGAGTATGGTGCCAGCGCATATGCTCATCTAATAAGGCTCGCGGGAAATTCGGTATAAACGGCATACCCTCACCTCCATAGTCAAATGGCCATTTGCTCCTAGCTTATGCCGCCGCGCCAACATCGGTTCACAACAAAACAGATTGCCTCCGCTTTTACAAGCGACCTCTCTTAGATACCCTCCACGGTGTCTAGAAATAAAGGGATACCCTCTCAAAATCCATTATTGTAGTAGTAAGTTAGCCTTGCCGTTTGCTAGTAAACTCTCATATTTTAATTGAGAGTCAAAGAAAGGAGGCTAAATATATGGGTTGTGGTTTTTGTGGAGGTTTTGGTAGAGGCTTTAATGGAGTCCCAAGCATACTATTCCGTCTCTCTCCTGGGGTACGCGTAGACGTTGTATTTGACCACACTGGTCCGCAAGGGATTCAGGCTACATTTCTTGGATTTATGGGAAATTCCGCACTGTTCCTGTCCAATTGCAGAGTCTTGTACATTAATCCTCGCAGCATTCAAGCGATCTCGTTGCATTCATCTCGTAAATCATGTTAAGTCAGATCTCCATTATGTAGCGTTGCAAATCTCTCAATCTCACAAAATTCATTAATTCATTAGTAGATTAGCCTTGTCATTTGCATACAGACTCTCATATTGTATATGAGATTCATTGAAGGGAGGAAAAAGATATGAGTTGTGGTTTTGGTTTCGATAGAGGGTTTGGAGGAGCTCCAAGCATTTTGTTCCGTCTCTCTCCAGGGGTACGCGTAGACGTTGTATTTGATCACACTGGTCCACAAGGGATCCAAGCTACTTTCCTTGGCTTTGAAGGGAATTCTGCACTGTTCTTGGTCAATAATGAAGTCTTGTTTATTAATCCTCGTAGTATTCAAGCAATCTCGATTCATAATTGAAATGAATATGTAGTTTGCTAGGTCAATCCAATCTATAGCCGGCGAGGGTACGGAATTTGATCCGTGCCCCTTTTTATTGAAAATCTATGGGCACCAAGTCGTCGATACAGATTACTATGTGATGCGCAGCCCTGCCATGGCAATACATTTTTGAAAGGAGAATAGTTAGGAATGAATAAAGAAGATGATTTCGATTTCGTAGACTTCCGAGACCGAATTAAAAAGTTGAAGCAAGAGAAAATGAACAAAAACCACTGGGATCAAGATGATGTTACCGATGTGATAGAGCGTGTAAAGTCTGAAATGATGCCGGTTATTAGAGCATTTGTTGAAACTGATCGTACTTTAGAAATGCAATCCAATACATTTCGAGCAATTTATATCTCGTATGCAAACGCAAGGATATATGGGCTATGGGTGTCGGCAACCCATTTAGATAGCATCAACATCGATGCTGTGTATGATTCGATTTCGACCCGAATATACTCAGGAAGTTTCATCGAGAAAGAGATTAAAAGCGCAGTAAAAAATGCTCTATTAGATTGGTATAGCAATATTATCTAGCTGCCGTGTGCTTTCGTTTCCGGCGGAGCGCTTCAGCGTTTCGCCGAATTTAGGACGAGTATGCGCCCCAGCAACAACAAAAACGATTGTAAGCAGAGGCTTCGTTAAAGGGACAGCTGGTTTTCCATGAAACACACTCAAAAAAGCGCGATCTCCGAATCGATCGGAGACCGCGCCGTTATCGGCGAAACATTTAGTAAAAAAGCGCGGTTCCCGACTAGTTGGGAACCGCGCCTTGACGAATCATAGAACGCTTGAAACGATTAGGGGCTTGTCTGCGTCTCAACAACACTAGTAGACGTGCCCGCATTTGCGCCACCGACAACCTTCAATCGGAACATATAAGAGGTATTTGCCTTTAGTCCCGTAACGCTCGCGGTTGTTGCGGAATTCAAAATCGTTGCGCTTGTTGCTTTTTTCCAGTTCAACCCGCCATCACTGGATTGCTCAATGATGATGCTTGATGCGCGCACGGCAGCTGTCCATGTAAACATCGCGCTTGTTTTTGTCGTGGTGCCTTTCAGTGCAAAGTCGGCTATCGGTTCAGTTAGCGTAGTCGCATCCAGAACATTGGAATACCCCACATTCTGACCCCCAGTAATAAGCAAACGGAACTTCAATGATACGCCTTGCAGCAAGCCTATGATGGTTGCTTCCGATGCTTCCGGGCTGAGCGTGCCCGTTGCTGCTGGCGTCCATGTCGTGCCATTCGTGGACTGTTGAAGAACGACGGCTGTCGCTTCTTTCGCCTGCGTCCACTGCAGCGAGATGCTCGTAAGCGTTGTCGCGTCGCTTCTCATCAAGTCTGTAATTGGCTGTGGAATCGTGGTTACCGCCGTCACATTCGAAAGCCCCTCATTCATGCCGCCGACGACTCTCAAGCGGAAGCTGTACGCCTTGTTCGGCGTCAGACTTATTACCGTTGCGACTGCCGCGCTCGATGCAAGCGGCGTATCTGTTGTTGTAGACGTTTCCCAGTTCAATTGGTCTGTGGACTGCTCCACCGTAACAGCCGATGCATTCGCACCTGTACTTGGTGTCCACTTAAATGAAGCGGTAGTCGCCGTTTTACCCGTGCTTGCAAAGGTTGTGATTTGCACCGGCAATGTCTTCTCTTCAACATCATTGGAAGTTCCCGCATTAGCGCCGCCAGTTATATTCAAACGGAACTTGTATGTCGTATTCGGCGTCAAGCCCGAAACAGTTGCTGTTGTTGCGGAAGTCGCTATCGTTGCGCTCGTTGATTTTTTCCAATTCGCTCCGTCATCACTGGATTGCTCAACGATGATACCTGTTGCGCGCACGGCAGCTGTCCATGTGAACGATGCACCTGTCGTCGTTGCAGCACCTTTCAGTGCAAAATTCGCTACAGGTACCGTTAGCGTTGTCGCGTCTAGAACGGTAGAATTGCCTGCGTTCTGACCGCCGGTAACGACCAAGCGGAATTTATATGGTGCGCCTTGCGTAAGACCGGTAACGGTCGCTTGCGAAGCAGTTGGGCTG
>NZ_JBVYOI010000009.1:0-190218 GCF_056120345.1 Paenibacillus sp. sgz302114 | reverse complement strand
TTGCTTTCATTTTCACTTCAACGGGATAGCTAACTCTTGTTGCCAACGCAAAAACACCTCCAAGTTGTCCTCCACATCTTACGACATGGGGCCTTTCACTTGAAGGTGTTTTAATTTGTCTCACGCTACGGGGTCAGTCCCTTATATCGGGGACCGGCTTTTTCATATTGGAAATATCAGCTTCCCCTCCCGTCTCCTGCGCTTTTCCCTCTCTAGATCACCATTCCCATCATTTCGAGCGTTGAAAGAGGCTTTTTCCTCTCTCAGCCAAATTTTAAAATGCTCGATTGCCAATTTCGGCGCTGAGAGCACAGTGGATTTCGGTTCTACTCGCCGCCGCCAAATACGCGCTTCACTGCCTCTAGATAAGCCATGCCGCGCTTCGTATCCGGCTCCAAGTAACTGCCTTCGGTCCATTCATTCCAAGCGTTGATCGTGAACGCCTTAAAGCCGTTCATGTCCCGATCCAGGAACTCCTTCATCTGTTCGAGCGACAGCTGGAACTGCTCCGGCGTGTTGCCGGACATCATGGCCATATGCGGATAGCCGAGATTCTCATACACGTCGGACTGTATGGTGCGCGGCGATGAGTCCCAGCCCATCGTTACATTCGGGAGGTACGGCACACCGTAGGCGCTACTAAATTTCTCCCAATCGCCCGCCGACTTCTCTGCAATCTCGGCATAAGTCGTCTCTGGAAATACCGACAGCTCCTGATGGTGAATCCATACGTACGAGGATACGCTGTCGATGCCGAGCGCCGTAATCATCTCCACCGGATTCGAGATGCGCTCCTCGCCGGGAAGAATTTGCACGCCCCATACGACTGCATTCAGATGCAGCTCGCCAAGCCCCGCTGCGCGTACGCGATCGCGGAAGTCATCCAGTGCCTCTTTCGTCGCGTCGATGCCGCCAAGCCCTTTGACAAGGCTCATCATTTCATACACCGAGAAATACAGCTTGCCGTCCACGCGCCAGTAGTTACTGCGACCGAAGTACGTGCGGATCATATGATCCGTCGCCTCCGTGAACGCTGCCCGGCTGACGACGCCTTCGGCGAGCACATTGAGCGGCTTGCTCCGCTGCGCCGGATGGATGTCAATCCAATCATGGTTCGCCCACATGAGCGCGAACTTCAAGCGATCACTGTTCGCTGCCTCGAGGAACCCCTTCTCTAGCGCGCGATCCAGATACGGACCATCCTCATACCAGTACCAGTCAAAAATAAAAGCGTCAATGCCATGGTGAGCCGCTGCATCTATTTTGCGTGCCATAGCTGCAGGGTCGGCTTCATCCTCATAGCCCCACAGCGGCACCTTCGGCTGCTCGTGACCCTCGAACCGAGGCGTCGCCTGCTTCGTCAGCTCCCACTCCGTCCATCCTTTGCCATGCCAAGCTTCGTTCCTCGGATCAACGTGATAATTCGGAAAATAATAGACGGCTGCTTCATACGGTTTGCTCATCGGCTGATACCCTCCTAACGAATGGTCGTTCCACTAGGTTCATCCTACATCGGCCGGAGGGTGGTGTATTTGGAGCGTAAGCGCTTCTTTTTGCACAAATGGCGAAAATAGCTACGATGACGTGCCGCGCAGCGAATCGCCATATGCCCGCGGCGGCAGCCCCTCAAGCTTCTTGAATAAGCGGCTAAAATAATGGAGATCGTCATAGCCGCACTGGGCGGCAACCTCCGCGATGGACAGTCCGCCCCGTCGCAGCAGCTCCTTCGCCCGCTCCATCCGAAGCGTCGCGAGATAGCGTGTCAAGGACAGCCCCGTCGCTTGTTTGAACAGCGTCCGCGCATACTTAGCCGTCATACCGTAGCTGCGGGCGACGCCCTCAATATCAATCTCAGAGGCTTGTTCACCGCTGCCGCTACCATTGCCGCTGCCGTGCCGCATCAGCCCGATCATCTCCGCAATCATCGCCTTATGCGGGCTATCCTGCTTAATCCCCTCTGCCGTATGCGTCTCTTCGAGCAGCAGACCAATAATATCGAGCAGGCAAGCGCGCATCCTCGCCTGATAGCCGAACGGCCTCTCGCTGTACAGGGCGAGCAAGTCAGCGAACCGTCCGGTTACCTTATGCGCCGCGCTGCAATGGACGTACGGCGGCAGCTCGAAGTCGGTGAAGCCCAGCACCGGCCGCTCAAGCAGTTCTTCCTGCACCGGCACTTCCGGCAGATTGGCATAGTCGACGCCGACATAAATTTCGTCGGAGAAGTCCTGCTCCTCGCCCATATAGAGCGGATCGAAGTGGCAAGCATAGTATGAGAACGAGCCGCCCTTCGGCATCCGGCACGCATTGACCGTGAAAGGAGGGATGACATGCAGATCGCCTGCCCGCAGCAGAAACTCATCGTCGCCAAGCGTGAAGATGGCACTGCCGCGTGTGAGGTAAATAAATTCATAGTCGTAGATCACCCGGCGCGGCACGCGGTAATGCTCGTCGCCTTCGTTGTAGTGCACATAGCGCACATACGGCGCCAATTGCAGCAAGCTTACACCGATTGTAGAAGCCATGAAGAGCGAGCCTCCTAACGCTAACGGAATATGGATAAGGTCTGCCTCAAAAATCAGCTATGTAATAATCATGCGGCATGCAAAGAACAGCAGCGCTGCGCACATAATCCGAACGAGCAGCACACTGCCGATTCGGCGCGAGATAATCGCGCCCAGCCAGCCGCCCACGAGTGCGCCCGGCGCCAGCGAGAGGACAAGCATCCAGTCCCACTCCCCGCGGTACAGATGGACGGCGCTGCCGAGCAATGCCGAGATGAAGATGACCGCCATCGAGGTCGCTGTCGCAATATGCGGCGGAAAGCTGAACAGCAGCAGCATCGCCGGAATGAGCAGCACGCCGCCTCCGATGCCGAGCAAGCCGGCAACGAGGCCGACCACGCCGCCGATCAGCAGCGCTGGCATTGCGTTGTAGCCGTAGTGCTGCGTCGCTCCGCTAGCGTCTGTGTACGTGCGGATATAGCGCCATTTTCCCCGGTACGGCTTGATCCGGCTGCGCAGCAACAGCAGTACAACCATCAACAGCATGAATATACCGAACGCACGGCGAAATGTATCCGGATTGAAGAGCGACGTTAGGCTCGCCCCCACCATCGACATCGGACCGCTTGAGATGGCGAAGAACAGTGCGCTGCGCAGGTCTGTCTTGCCCTCGCGCATGAAGGTCAGCGTCGACGATAGCGACGTGAACACAAGCACGCCTAGCGAGACGCCAACAGCGAGCGTCGTATCCACATCCATGCCGAGCATGGACGGACCGAGCAGCAGCAGCGCCGGGACAATAATAACGCCGCCGCCAAGCCCGACGATTGCGCCGAAGGTAGATGCGACAAGGCCGAGCGAGAACAGGACAAGCATCGTGGGCATGTCCCACATGAAGGAGTCAGGATGCACGGATTTTGACCTCTTTTCTAATATACAAGTTCAAGTGAATAGCTACTTGTATTATACCTTAACCGCCGCCGGATAGACTGCTCGAAGCTGCATGTTTGCCGCTGGCAGGGGCAGACTAACAAGCGCAAATAAAGAAGGAGGGACAGCAGTTGGATCAAACGAGTGATTTTGTAAACAAGCTGAATGAAACCCAGTCGAAGGCCGAGCACAATAAGAAAGCCAAAGCCCCGGCGAAGCAGCTCCAGAACAAGCAGCACAGCACGAATAAATAGAAGAAGAGGCGCACGGCCGATCTTAGGAAGATCGACTGGCGCCTTTTATAATTCGCTCCGCAGCCTGTTCACCGCTCTCAACCGCTCCGTTCATATACCCCTGATAGACAACCGACGTATGCTCCCCGGCAAAATGGCAATTCCCCTTCACACCTTCCGACTCCCCTTCGATGCCTGCGAATTTCGTAAACTGACCGATTTTGCGATAGGAGTAGGAGCCGAGCGAGAATGGATTATGCACCCAATAATCGCGCGTTGCCTTCCCGTTCCACTGTGCGGTAATGCCTGGCAGCAGCGGCTCTAGCTGCTGAAGAAACCGATGCGCCCGCTCAATTGGCGAGCCCAGATTCGTCCCTTCCGCGATATGGCCACCCGTATATTGGACTAGAATACCATGCTCCCCAAGCTGGCCCCGAGTCACATCGAATGTATTCTGATACCCTGTGTCCGAGATCGTATCCCCGTTGTTGCCAAGTCTCGCCCAGTACCGCTCCTTGAATTGCAGATGAAGCTTGCTGTTAGCCCCCATTCCAAGCTCTTCAATCGCAGCCGTCTTCAGCGGCCGGAAGCCCGCACTGCTGTAGTCGACCGAGCTGCGCAGAATGGAGAACGGTATAGTCAGCACAACCTCATCTACCTCGATTGCATACGTCCCCCCCCGGTCTTGAAGCTTAAGCTGATACGTCCCATTCTGCTGCTCCGCAATCGCAATCAGCCGGTTGCCTCTGCGAATATTGCCAGGCGCAAGCCTGTCCGCCAGCCGGTGCACAATCTGGTCGTTCCCGCCTTTGACCTGATACCGCTCATCGGATATGCCGAATATCGAGAACTTGTCTTCCTCTCCCACTTGTTCATGCAAGTAAATAAAGTTCAGAGCGCTCTGCTCCTCGGACTCCGCTCCATATTCGATGTTGCAGGCAATATCAATCAGCTTCCCGAGCCTCGACTTCGCACCGCCTGGGACGCTTTCTTCAATCCAGTCGATGACGGACATCCGGTCCAGCTCAAGCGCACGCTGCGTGTACTGATTATACGTAGCTGGGAAGCCAGCTTGCCGTACATCCGCATTCAGCTTCGGAATGATCTGTTTGAAGTCAGCGGCAGCTTCAGCTAATGTATAGGGCTGTCCATCAAAATAATAAAACGGCTCCGTTCCCGCCAGCTCCGACGCAATAAGATCCGTAGTCTTCAGGCCCAGCTCATCAATCAGCCTACGCAGCGCATAATGGCCAGTGTCGATTAACATGCCGCCCCGTTCAATCACTTGCCCTTCGTCAAAAGCGCCTCTTCTCGAATCGCAGCGTCCGCTGATGCGCCGGTGATCCGCTTCAAAGATCGTCGCAGCAAAGCCCGCTTGCTTCAGCCGATACGCGCAGGTTAAACCGGCAAGACCTGCCCCAACGATGGCGATTCGCGGAGCTGTGGATGATACGGGGTTCGCTGCAGATTCCTGCCCAGACTGCGGCGCTTGTGCGATCGGCCTCGAAGGCCGCGAAGCAAGCGGGTGAGGCGCCCGCCAATGCCACTCCTCGCCTCCCGCCGATTGCGCGGTAACGGTTTCTTTATATATCTCTCTGAACCAACTGGCTAACGCTGTATGCGGCATATTGAATAAGTTCCTCCTCTAGCTTCTACGCTTCTCTAGCAATCTACTACTTCATGTATGTGCTTGCTGAGCGTTAAGAGGAACGGCATCCGTGCAAAAGCGCGCAAAAAAAAAGAAGCATCCCTCCGAATTTCAAGAGGCATGCTTCTTTCTGGTGGTAGAACGATTAATCTTCGTAGCCTGCGATTCCTTTGTCCATCAAGAAATCCATCTCCGCTTCGAGAATTCCCTCGACGGTCGGCTCGTCCAGCTTAATGCCCGGACGGCTAAGGATGTAATCGACGAGCTCGTCGCTGTCGATGCTCACTTCGCCGTTCTTATCTTCCGGCGCGTTGTTGATAAAATCCTGCTCAACCCTCAATACCTGCTCGATGCTTGCCGGAGCGGCCTTCGTCTTGTCTGCGATGAAAGCGACAAGCTCCTGCATGTTGATTTGTTCGCTCATAGTTGTCAACTCCAATGTAAGATTCGTAGGTTCATTGTAGCATATTTACGGGATTAGCAAAATTTTGCCCGTGCTTGCCCGGCTCTCCAAGTATCGGTGCGCCTCCGCCCCGTCTGCGAGCGGGAATGTGTTCGGCTCAGCCAGTTTTAAATGACCATCCAGCATGTCTGTAAAAAGCGAACCGGCACGGCGGCTGCGCTCCTCCGCAGAAGTCACATGGTTCCACAGATCGCCGCCGGTCAGCGTCTTGCTCGTATCCATCAGCATGCGCGGATCGACAGGCTGCGGATCGCCGCCAGCCATACCGAAGAAGACGACCGTGCCGCGTATGCGCACGGCCTTGAAGCTGTCCATCAGCGTTGCGCCAACGGAATCGTAGGCGACATGGACGCCTTCAGCCTGCTGCGTCCACGCCAGCACACTGTTCACCCAATCATTGCTGTAGAGGAATACTTCATCCGCGCCGACTGCCAGCGCCGCATCGCGCTTCGCCGGGCTTGACGTTAAGCCGACGACTCGCGCACCTTTTGCCTTGCACAGCTGGATCAGCAGTTGACCGACGCCTCCTGCCGCAGCATGGATGAGCACCGTGTCGCCCGCTTGTACCTTGTAGCTATCGTTCACTAAGTAGTGCGCGGTTAGGCCTTGCAGCAGCACAGAAGCAGCAGCCTCATAGCTGATGCCCTCCGGCAGCTTGATGGCGCGGTCAGCCGGTACGATGACGAACTCTGCATTCGCATGCGGCACATCAGCGAAGCCGATCCGGTCGCCGACCTGGAAGCCCGCCACATCCGGCGCGACTTCGACGATTTCACCAGCAGCTTCGTAGCCGAGGATGTACGGCGGCTCGCCTACCAGATGGTAATTGCCACGGCGGCGGTAAATATCGGCGTAATTGAGTCCGATCGCTCGGGTTCGCACCTTTACCGCTCCCGACACGAGCGGCGGAGCCGGGATCTCCTGCAGCGCCAGCACCTCTGGTCCGCCAAATGTATGGAAAACTAAAGCTTTCATTCTGTCACCTCATCCATATAATTACCCTCCTAGCTTACTCTTATGGGCGGCTTGCCTCAAGCGCGAGGGGAGGCGTCAAGTTGAATGTGCCCTGGGAGGGCGGTACAATACATGTAATTGGCATTATCTAAAGCGGAATATTTTTTGAAAATCGACTTGCAGCTTGGAACACGGACGACCGTTGGTGTTTCACAAAGGAGGACATGCAATTGAGTGAACAAGAAGTACGGGAAGGAAACGGAGTGCAAGAAGTAAAAGAAGTGCGTGAAGCAAAACGAGTGCACGAAGCAATTGCGCTTGGACGCGTGCTGATCGTGACGGCTGTCGACGCGGAGCGCGACGCCGTGCTTCGCGGCCTTCGCGGCGACGAACGGTTCGACGTCATCGCCGCAGGCGTTGGCCCGGCGGCGGCGGCGGCGGGAACTGCCGCGAAGCTGGCGGCGGCGGCTGGTGCAGGAACGGAGGCTACCGAGACGGGGGCTGATGCGAAGCTCGCCGCGCCAACGGCAGGAGCAAGAGCCGAAACGCGGGCGTACCGCCTCGTAATCAGCGCCGGCATCGCGGGCGGCTTCCCCGGGCGCGCGCCCATCGGGTCGCTCGTCGTCGCGACCGATATCATTGCCGCCGATCTCGGGGTCGAGACCCCGGATGGCTTTGCCAGCGTGGATGAGCTCGGCTTCGGCTCATCCCGCATTGCGGCCGACGCCCGCCTCGCGAGCGCGCTAGTCGCGAAGCTCGGCGGCGAAGCCGGCCTGTCCGTGAGCACGGGACCCGTGCTCACGGTAACAACGGCGACGGGCACCGCCGCCACCGCCGCGGAGCATGAGCGGCGCGTGCCCGGCGCGACCGCCGAAGCGATGGAAGGCTTCGGCGTCGCTACAGCGGCGCAGCACGCGGGGCTTCCCGTGCTGGAGCTGCGCGCCATCTCGAACGCGGTCGGCCCGCGTGACCGCGATGCGTGGCGCATCGGCGATGCGCTGCGCGCGCTTGAACAAGCAAGTACAATTTTGACGGAGGTGCTCTCATTATGAATATTGCGTTCTCACCATGCCCGAATGATACATTCGTCTTTCACGCCCTCGTCCACGGTCTCGTTCCAGGTGCGCCGGAATTTGACGTGACCTATGCGGATATCGATATCACCAACAATCTGGCTGCGAATCGGACAGGCCCGGAAGTACTGAAAATCTCCTACGCAGCACTCCCTTGGGTGCTCGACGATTACGCACTGCTGCCATGTGGCGGCGCACTCGGACGCGGCTGCGGCCCGCTCGTCCTAACGAAGGACGGCTCCGCTTCTGCTGCCTCGCTAGCAGGCAAACGCGTTGCCGTTCCTAGCGAGCGCTCGACCGCTTACCTTCTATTCCGCCTCTGGGCGGCGCAGCAAGTGCCTGGCGGCCAGATGGAAATCATCGTCATGCCGTTCCACGAAATTATGCCTGCGGTGAAGGAAGGCACAATTGACGCCGGACTCGTTATCCACGAGGCACGTTTCACCTACCAGAACTACGGCCTGACCATGCTCGCCGACCTCGGCAGCTGGTGGGAATCCGATACCGGCCTGCCGATCCCGCTCGGCGCCATCATCGCCCGCCGCTCGCTGGACATCGAGTCGCTCACGACTTGGATTCGCGAATCTGTCGAATACGCTTGGGAGCATCCTGAAGTGTCCAAAAGCTACGTCATGGATCACGCTCAAGAAATGTCGCCAGACGTTCAGAAGCAGCACATCGCGCTCTATGTGAACGAGTTCTCCGCAAACCTCGGCGATAGCGGCTACGCAGCCGTCGAAGCGCTGCTCGGTCGCGCGGCGAAGGAAGGGCTCGTCCCCGAATTCGACCTCGCCAAGCTGCGCCGTTAAATACAGAAAAGCACAACCGCGAAGGTTGTGCTTTTTCTATACCTGGCTAACGGACCGCACACCAAATAACGCATCTGGAGACCGTTAGCGTAAGCAAGCGGTTCGCCAGAAGAAGAAGAATTACAAGCCACTAGGCTGTTGAACATGATTCATCACCAACATGACAATCCCAACAACCACAGCAACACAGAACAGTACAAACATCGTAATCTTCCACGGGCTTCGCGGCACGCGGCCGATGACTTCGCCGGATTCCCCGTTGACCATGTACCGATAGGACTTGCCCTTGTACATATAGTTCGCGTTCCATACCGGCAGCAGGATGTGCTTGTAGGTTCGATTCGAATACGTAGTATCCACATCCAAATTACGGACTTCGTCCCCGTGGATCTGGCCCCGAATCTCACTTTGCAATTGGGAGGCCATCGCCTCATCCGCCTGCGCCCAGCCCTCTTTCAGAGAAACCGTGTACCGCTCCGCAATAAATCCGCTGAGATATTCAGGCTTATACGGCAGCAAATCCCCGAGCTGAAAATCATTCATTTTCCGCAGAAGCTTGCTGTCATACTGCCCCGAGGCAGGAATGAGCACGTCATCGAATGCCTTGCTATAATCGCCGCTGCTCCAGTGCCATACGGTGTACCTCACCTGCTCTGTGTACGTCTCGGTCTTGCCATTCACCGTTCTTGTGCGCGTTTCTGTGCGGTAGTGATGGGTACCGATCTCCACCCTGTACGTCGAATAGGTATCCGAATCAAACGTCCAGTAAGGCACGTAGACCCCGCTCAGGTTCGAGCTCAAGGACGCCTTCTTGAACGCGCCTGGAATGAACCATCGCTTCTTCCGCCAGACGTTGAACGCATCCTCCGCTACATCCTTCTTAATTTGAAAAGGAATGACCGACTCCGGACGGATGCTGTCCGGCTCGCCCTGCGGCAGCACTTTAGGCGATCCGCAGAATGCGCAAACAGCAGCCGTTTGGCTCGCGGGCAGCAGCATTTCGCCGCTGCAATTGCTGCACTTGATGAGCTGCTGCTCCATTCCCCAGTCTTTCAAATCAGCGTCATCCTCATCGCCGAAATTAAGCTCATACTCGACCGGCTCTTGCTCAGCGTCGGCATCAATCGCAGCCTCACTGCCGCAATAACCGCATTTTAGCGATTGGCTGTCTACGTTGAACTGCATCTGTCCTCCGCAAGAAGCGCATGGAAAGGTCGTCGATTGGTCTCCTGCCTTCAAGGACTCGCCTGTCGCCATAATCGAATCATCCTTTACATTTTAGTGCCGCAGCTTGTGCAGAACTTCACGCCGGCTCGCTGAGCAGCGCCGCACTCCGGACAGAAGCTGCGCTCCGGACGGGCAACTCCGCATTCGGAACAGAATTTGTCCTTCTCTCCAAGCGGATGGCCGCAGCCGCCGCATGGCACTGTTGACGCCGCACCCCCACCTTGCTCCTGTCCAGCGGGAACCGCCTCTTTAACCGCTTTCGCTTCTGCCTCGCTGCCCGGCTGCGCTGCTCCAGCGATCGACTGGCTGAACAGCTGGCCCATCGCTAGCCCCGCTCCGAGACCAACGCCCGCTCCAGCCAATCCGTCGCCGCCGTGCTGCGCGGCATCACGGATCGCCTCAGCAGATTGAAACTTCACATATTGATCCAGATTGCCGGCGATATTCATCGACGATCTACGGTCAATCATCGTCTCCACTTCTGCAGGCAGCGAAATATTCTCGATGACGAGCGCTGTCAGCTCGAGCCCGATCGCCGAGAAATTCGGCTGCAGCTTGGCAGAGGCTTGCACGCTTAGCTCATCGTACTGCGTAGCAAGATCAATAACGGAGACCGACGACTCCGCCAGCAGATCGCTCACGCCTGATACAATCATCGTTTTGAAGAACCCGCCAATTTGCTCCGGATGAAACTCCTGCTTCGCTCCGAATATGCCTTTCATGAATAATGCAGGATCCGTCACTCGGAACGAATAGTTGCCGAAGCCGCGGGCGCGAATAACGCCAATTTCTTTATCGCGCATGATGATGGGGTTCATCGTTCCCCATTTCTGATCGGTAATCGTCGTCGTATTTACAAAGTACACATCCGCTTTGAACGGAGAGTTGAAGGCATGCTTCCATGCTTTAAGCGCCGTCAGTACGGGCATATTCTGCGTGCTCAGCTCATATCTGCCCGGTCCAAACACATCGGCAATCGTACCCTCGTTCAAGAAGATGGCGGCTTGACCCTCTCGCACTGTCAGCTGTGCGCCCATCTTAATCGCATTGTCATAGGCAGGGAACCGGTAGACAATCGAATCCGTATCTTCCACCCATTCGATCACTTCAATAAACTGGCCTTTCAAGAAGGAAAACAGCCCCACTCTTCCCGCCTCCTAACCGTAAATTCCACATCCAGAAATGGTTAATTTTATAACTTCGATTATACGGTAAAACATACGAGGGGAATAGCTCGTTAGTTGCAGTGCGCGACGAAAAAAGGTTGAGCAGAAGAAAATCCTTCTACTCAACCTTTATGTCTAGCAACGATTAGTGACCCATCATCATCGCCGGATCAACTTGCTCCGCACCCGGAACTTCCTTCTGAGGCTTCGGCTTGCGAAGGAACAGACTGAACAGGATACCGAACAGAACGAGACTGAACGATAGCAAGAATGTGTCGCTGTACGCGCTAACTGCCGCATCCAATGGATTGCCGTTCGCACCAAGCGTCTTCATATGATCCGCTGCGCGTGTTGTCATATAACCAGTCAGGCCGGCAACCGCGAACGATGTAACGACTTGCTGTGCCGCGGTTGTAAGCGGCGTAACGCGTGATACGAGGTGACGCGGCGCAGAATTCAATACGTGCGTATTCAAAGACATCATCGATAGACCCATACCGCAGCCGATCATGAACAGAGGAATGAGGACCATGATAAGCTTCGTATCCAATTCGATGTTATGCAGCAGGAACATTGCGCCGCCAACGAGCAGCAAGCCGACAATAGCTAGCGGACGCGCGCCGATCTTGTCAAACAAACGACCGCCAATTGGCATGAAGATCATCGAACCAATCGCTTGCGGCAGCATAATGATACCCGTCTCAAGCGGTGTGTAGTGACGGATTTGCTGCAGGAACACTGGCATCAGAATCATCGCTCCGAATAGGGCAATCTGTACGATCCAGACCAGAAGCGTACCGCGCGTAAAGTCCGATGAACGGAACACGCGAAGCTCAAGCAACGGCTGCTTATGACGAAGCTCAACGAAGATGAACAGCAGCAGCGCAATGCCGCCGACAATAAGACCCCACAGCGTGTTTTCCGCTGACCAGCCCACGCGTCCGCCTTCGCTTACGCCGTAAGCGAGCGTTGCAAATGCGATTGGGGCAAGAATCATACCGATAATGTCCAGAGCAGGTGCTTTACCTTGCTCGAAGTTCGGCAAATACTTCATACCGACGAACAGACCGACAATACCGATTGGCAGATTGATCAAGAAAATCCAGTGCCATGATACCGCGTCAATCAGCCAGCCCGACAGAATCGGACCAAGTGCTGGAGCAAGCAGCATCGGTATACCTAGCATACCCATAACGGAACCGCGCTTCTCCTGAGGAGCAAGACGGAAAATAATCGCCATACCGATTGGCATAACCATACCGCCGCCAAGACCTTGAATGACGCGGAAGATGATCAGCTGTTCAACCGTTTGCGCCGCTCCGCAAAGAACGGAACCGAGCGTGAATAGCGCAATGGTTATAAGGAAGATCCGTTTGGAACCGAATTTATCGGTCATCCAGCCGGCAAGCGGAATTACCGCCGACAATGCAAGTGTATAGCCAGTGAACGTCCATTGCACCGTGTTAATCGTTGCGTCAAACTCCGTTTGGAATTTCGCCAGCGCTACGTTAACGACAGTGCTGTCTAGTATAACCATAATCATACCGACAATAACGGCCATGAGCGGGGCGATAATGCTCTTGATCGAGAACTCGGACGATGATGATGATGCTGTTTGTTGAGACATCTTTCTACCTTCTCTCCATGAAAATTCTTCTCTTTATTTTCATGACTCAAGGTTTTTGTTGAAAACTCATCAGTCATGACATACAATATTCTCATCAAAAGACAGTCGGTTGTCAATCTTTTTTTGAAGAGAGGAACTACCATGAGCTTGCTAAAAGAGAAAATTATCGGATCGGCCATGCAAATCTTCTCGCAAAAAGGCTATGCAGCCACTTCCATCCAAGATATCGCGAACGACTGCGGCATAGCCAAAGGATCCTTATATAAATTTTTCGCCTCCAAAGAGGACTTGCTCGTCGAAGTATATCGTCACCGCGCGCAGTCGATGTTCGAGGAGTCTGCTCGGATAAAATCGGATCCGACGTTGTCGCCGCGAGAGCGATTCGTGCTGCAGACGCACCGCCAGTTTGAATTTTTCTTGGAATTTAAATACAGCATAAAAGACTTTTATGAACTGCCCATGAACGAGGATGGCGCCTTCTCCACTTTTCTAAAGCAGATGCGCTCGCAGATGCTTATCAATTTCGCGGAGCTGATGATCAGTGTATACGGGCCGGAAGTTGAGAAGAACAAGTGGGACTTCATCGCGCTGTACACCGGTATTCTCAAGGAATATATGATTATGACTACACTTATCAGCAGTCCGTTCGATTATGATCGGATGGCGAATTTCGTCGTCGATCGTATGGATGAGATGGCTGCAGGCATTAAGAAGTCCACGCACGAGCCTATCTTGGATGCCGAGGTCATGTCACAGTTCGTTGCAAGCGGGATGCGCGGGTGTCACGTGCCGGCAGGCGAGCAGCTACATGCGACTCTCAGCAAGCTCATGACCACCATCCATGAGCTCCAAGTGACGAACGCTCGCAGAGCGGAGCTGCATGAAGCAACCCATCTGCTGCAAGAAGAAGCTGCTGACGAGCGTCCGCGTATGGTGCTCGTTCGCGCCTTGATCGGCCTGCTGCAGTCGCAGCATGAGTTAGTCGCCATCGCAGGGCAGCTTGAGAAGCTGTACGAATCTAAACGCGCAAAATTGCTTTCCTGACAGTATGCTCGACAAACAACTGCAAGCCCAGGCTCGGTTAGCCTGGGCTTGCTTGTGCCACTGACATTGCCGATTAGTCATTCGTGCCATGCGCCAACGCCTCTTCGGTAATTCGCTTAATATCGATGGCGGACGTTATATCATCATTGATCATATCCGGCAGTATGCTGGTCAAGAAGTATTCGACACAATACAGCTTGATATGTTTGATTTTGATAAGGGCATCACGATACATTTTTACGAACTCTTTCTCCGTGTTTCCTCGCTGCAGCTCAGCGAACGCCTCGTATACCTGATCCATTTTGTCAGCTGCTTCAAGAATTAAGCCTTCAATAGAGCCATCCTTGCCCTCGCGCAGCTGATTGTGGAAGATCTGCTTGTATTCAGCCGGGATATGCTCCTCAATAAATTTGTGAACCATCCCTTCCTCCACCTGCTGGATTAA
Source organism: Paenibacillus sp. sgz302114 (assembly GCF_056120345.1). Taxonomy (NCBI): domain Bacteria; kingdom Bacillati; phylum Bacillota; class Bacilli; order Caryophanales; family Paenibacillaceae; genus Paenibacillus; species Paenibacillus sp. sgz302114. The sequence goes on along the minus strand of NZ_JBVYOI010000009.1, from coordinate 176,098 downwards.
GGAGCGAAGCTGCGGCGAAGCGTGCTTCACCGGCGTCTTAATATCCCCAATGAAGATTTCGCCATAATCGTGGCTGCTCGTAATCTCATATAGCTTCTTCCAGTTAATGATTGCTCCGTTCTTCTCTTCAATATCCGCAAGCGTCTTCGCGTATTGGACTACTTTCCATGAATGTGCTGCAACACTATGTTCTTCAAACTTGAATTTGCCCGGGCAGCGAATGATCCTCTCCAGCTCGTTTAGTGATCGGAAGTACGTATGAATACCCATTCTATGGCCCCCTCTAGTCGAATTCGTGCTGCACATCTCTACTGTACATGCAGTCTGTGAAGGCAGAATTAACTGAGATGATGGGTTTCGTAAAAAGCTCCCCAGCCGCGAAACAATGCCCCGAAATGTGTTTGACGAGAAATATAAAGAGCCTTGCCGCGTATCACGACAAAGCTCTTGGTACGACCTAATTGACAGCAATCACTTGTCCTTCAACTCACGCTCGAACAGCGTCTGGTTGCCACGGTGGAATTTGCTCATATTGCGCGGAAATTTGCAGCCCTCGATCAGCCCATCGATTGCTGCTTGGTCGCCCGCTTGAACCGCTTCGCGCATCGCTGCAATGTAGGAAAAATCGGCTTGTTGGCGGCGTTTCATCTCTGTCTGATCGGTGGTAGAGCTGCCGTGACCCGGGATTAGGCGGGTAATGGCGTGCTTCGCCAGTATCGTATCCAGCTTGCCGATGCTCGTCTCGTACTCGGTGCTGCTGAAGTAAATATACGGAAACTCCAGGTCCGACCAGTAATCGCCGGCAAAAAGCAGACCGAGCGGCTCTATGACGGTGTATATGCCGTCGTCATTGTGCCCCGGCGATAGGTAGAACGTCAGGCGCGTCCCGTCGCTGCCGTCACTTAGCTCCAGTGTTTGTCCGTCTGCTTCCGCGCGGTGCGTAACGATTGGGTACGCAATCTCATAGTCCCGCTCCAAATAGTACGCATGCTCGAAGTCGCGAATCTGCTCAAGAATCGCCTCTTTATCACCTTCCGGTTTGTCCGCCAAGGCCGCGGAGGCAATAACCACCGCATCCGGGAATGCTCCATATCCGATGATGTGATCGTAATCGGAGTGGGTGAACAGCACATATTTCGGCTTTCCTCCCGCTATTCTATCCGCATACTTCCGAATTTCCTCGACCTCATGCGGCAACCAGCACGGGTCCACAATGATGACCGCATCGTCGGTCTCTACAACAGCCGACATCGTCTTATACAGCGCGCTCTCGAACAACGTGAGCGGCCCGTCTTGCAGCTTGATCATGTTGGTTGATACCTCCGCTTCATTTGAACTTGATAGCGATGCAAAACCTTGGGGGATATTCTTCGTCCAATTCTCCGTTTAGGAGACTGATACCCACCACTATGGAAATAATAATGCCGACTCTTACACTCGACTTCCACTTCAAAGGAGATCCACCATGATCATGGACTGCATCATTATCGGCGGCGGCATTGCTGGGCTGCAGGCAGCTATTCAACTCGGGCGCTATGCAGCGCATCAGGTGCTTGTCATCGACGCGGGCGACGGCCGGTCTGCGATATGCCGCAGCTACCGTAATCTGCTCGGCTATCCGGACGGCGTGTCCGGTATGGAGCTGCGCGAAGCCGGCATACGGCAGCTGTCAGCATACGGCATCGACGTCGTCCACGATACCATTACAGAAGCGAAACGCACAGCGGACGGGCACTTCCTGCTTCGCGGCAACGGCGACAAAAGCGGCAGCGCCACCACGTACACCGCTCGGACGCTGCTGATTGCCACAGGCGTCATGGACCGGTTCACGGACTATCCCGGTCTGCGCCCCTGCCTCGGGCTGACCGTCTACGTCTGCCCGGACTGCGACGGCTACGAAGTGAAAGACCGCCGCACAATCGTGCTGGGAGTAGGCGATGTCGGCGCGAACATGGCTCTAACGCTGCGCGCTTGGACCGACAAGCTCGTCTACATCGACCAAGCCGAAGGTGATGCCGATGTCGGTGCGGCGCCCGACGCCCAAGCCCGCCCGCAGCGGCAGATCACGAGTGCCCGCCTGCGCGAGCAGCTTGAAGCTGCCGGAATCCGCCGAATCCAGGCGGCCGTCTCCGCCATAACCGCCGATGCAAGAACCGGCGGCTTCCAAGGCGCGCAGCTCGCGGACGGCACCGTCATCGAAGCCGAGCGCGCCTTCCTCGCCTACGGCGGCAACGAGGTGCGCTCGCAGCTAGCCCGCCAGCTCGGCGCCAGCCTGCACGAGAACGGTCACATCTGGACCGATCCGCGCAGCAAAATGACGAGCGTCCCCGGCGTATGGGCAGCAGGTGACGTAGCCGTTCACGCCGAGCAGGTGTCTATTGCCATGGGCGAAGGGGCGCAAGCGGCGATCTGGATTCACAAGCTGCTACTCGATCCGCAGACCGTCATTCCTACTTATTCGCCACATGCACCTTGAGCAGCTTGCCTTTGATCGTCGTCTGCTTCATCGCCCGCAGCACAAGCTGCCCTTTGCCGTTCAGAATGTCGATGAATGTGGCGCTATCTTCAATCGTAATAATCCCGATATCGTCGGCGGTAACGCCTTCAATCCTCGCAATCGTCCCGACGAAGTCGACCGCCCGCAGCTTCTTCTTCTTCCCGCCGCCAAAATACAGCTTCGTAATATCCTGGCTAAGCAAGTCCCGCCGATCCACGCGCGGCGCCTCTTCCTTGCTCAGCTTCGTCTCGAACGCCCGCTGCGCCGCAGCCTGTTCCTCCGCCGTCGGCATCTCCGCGCGCGGCAGCGCAAACCCGATATAGCGCTCGATCTCCTCGAGATACCGCTCCTCGCCCGGCTGAACAGCGAACGTGATCGCTTCACCGCTCATGCCGGCACGGCCTGTCCGGCCGATGCGGTGCACGAAATTCTCTTTATCCATCGGCAAGTCGTAGTTGATGACATGCGTAATGTTCTCAATATCAATACCTCGCGCGGCCAGATCCGTCGCCACCAAGTAGCGGAACTCCCGCCTGCGGAATGCGTGCATGACGCTGAATCGGTCATCCTGCTCCATGCCCCCATGCAGCTTGTCGCACGGGTAGCCCCAGCGCTTCAACTGCCGCGCTACTTGATCGACCGTCTCCTGCATGCGGCAGAAGATGATACAGCTGTCCGGGTTCCGCGTGATCGTGACCGCCCGCAGCAGCTCCAGCTTCTCCTGCTCCCGCACGGTGTAGAGCGTATGCGTAATCCGCTCCACCGTCACGCCCCCTACCGCCTCGATCTCGATATCGATGGGGCTCTTCATATGCTTGTGGCAGAGCCGTTCCACATCCGGCGGCATCGTAGCCGAGAATAGCAGCGTTAGCCGATCCTTAGGCAGCTGCTCCAATATAGCCTCCACCTGCTCGATAAAGCCACGGCTCAGCATCTCATCGGCTTCGTCGATAACGAGATAGCGCAGCTTATCCACCTGCAGCGTACCGCGCTGAATATGATCGAGCACACGCCCTGGCGTGCCCGCAATGACATGCACCTTCTGCTTCAGCTCGAGCTTCTGCTGAGCGAACGGCTGCTTGCCATAGATCGCTACCGCTTTAATCCGCTTGAACCGGCCGATATTGATGATATCTTCTTTGATCTGACCAGCAAGCTCGCGTGTAGGCGTCAAAATAAGCGCCTGCGGCTTATTCTCCTCCCAAGCAACAAGCTCGCAGACCGGAATGCCGAAGGCCGCGGTCTTGCCGCTCCCCGTCTGCGCGCGGACAGTCAGATCCCGCTGCGCGAGCACCTGCGGAATTACTTCACGCTGCACAGGCGTTGGCTCCGTGAATCCCAGGCTGTCAATCGCGCGGACAATCTCTTCGCTCAGCGGATAGGTTTGAAAGCTATTCATATTCGTATTCATATTCATATTCGTGTTCGTGTTCGTGTTCGATGACATCATAATAACTCCCTTTTTTGGCCGCAAATAATGTAGTTGATTCCAGTATAGCGGTTAGAAGCCGAAGACAGCAATTTCGCACATGACATCACATCCACATTCACGCCCACGCACAAATAACCCGTGAGACGAGCCCCCTGCGAAGGGAGTCGCCTTACGAGCTACTTGGCGTGCTATCGCAAATGCTGGACTATTTATTAGAACGTTTCTTGACGGATTTCTTAGCGCGTTTGACGCTCGACACACGAGCTTTGCCTTTGCCTCTAGCCATAACATCCTGCTCGGAGTACGTGTAACAGTGATTGTAAACAGGGCAGCAGTGATGCTGTTTCACAACGTTGACGGCATGAACGACATTGACCAGCTGTGGATGATAAACATCTTCGTACAGTGTGACCGGCGGATCATACATCGTTTGTGTAGGACAGTCCGGACAGAACTCGCCGCCTGACATAGCTCCAGCTACGTTGTTGCCAGGACCCATTCCTGCGCCTGCTAATGCTTGGTGGTAATTCACTAAGGAATCACTCCTTCCTCTTGTGGAGTACACCATATTCTATGCACTGCTTATATCGGCGGCCTGTACGCTTGACACGGGAGGCCATCGCCTCTTCTTCGCTTGCGGGATTGGCACTCGTACGAATGCCATGGAGCAACAGCTGCCTAGATGCGTACATAGAAAAAGACAGGCATCCCGCTCCCTGTCTGGAACGTAAATGCCTGCCTTATTGAATAAACCGTATTAGAACGCCTTGATCTCGAGCAGCTTGTATACAATGACACCCATCGGTGCGTTGACGTTAATGGAGGCCCCGATCTCTTTACCTAGCAGCTCTTTACCAAGCGGGCTTTCGTACGAAATTTTGTTCTCCGCCACGTTAGCTTCAGCCGGCGCGACGATTTGATACTCAATCTTCTCGTCGAACTCAACATCGTGCAGAATAACCTTTGAACCTATTTGTACCGTGTCCATGTTCGGATCAGCTTCCACAACGCGTGCCGTTGCGAGCATTTTCTCCAAAATCATAATGCGAGTCTCCATGAACGACTGGTCATTCTTCGCGGAATGATACTCGCTATTCTCTTTCAAATCGCCATAGCTGATTGCCAGCTTAATACGCGCTGCAAGCTCCTTGCGCTTCACGTACTTGAGGTCGTCGAGCTCCTCCTGCAGTTTATCATAACCATCCTTGGTCAAAATCATTTCTTCCTTCGCCATCGATCCAGCCCCGTTCCTGTTGATTCTTCTATTCTAACCGATTTTCGTCCCGCTCGCCTACCTTTGTCATTCTTGACAAAAATCGCTACCCCTATAAGAGCTTACCCAGCACGCTTTACGTCTTATTCCTACCCTCCGATACAAAAAAAACCTCCGGTCAACAGTGTTGACCATGAGGGAAATACGAGCTGCCCAGGGCAGAAACCGCTTCAGCTGATTACTTGAGCGGCACATAAATTTGAAGCTCCGAGTCCGCCCGCCCCTCTTGAAAGCGGGGACCGTAGAACTCAAAGTCGAAGCTATGCGTACCGTTCATCTCTCGCAGCGTCTCGCCGGACGCCGGGAGCCACTCGCCATAAATATAGCCGAATGTCTCGCCAAGCAGCTCCGTGGAACCAACATGCGTGAACACGGCGTACCTGCCTCCCGGAATCGTATAGCCGGATACCCCTTTAGGCAAAGCAGACAGATCGGATACTTGCACACCCGCCACGTACGTGAACTGCCCGCTGCGCGCACCTGCTTGCGGCTCATAGAGCTCAAGCCCGTAACAGTGCTCCTTGCTCAATTTACCCGTAATTTGCGGCCATAGCTGGCTGATCGTCTTCCATGCCCCTGCAATATGACGGTCCTTCGATGTATCTGTCTGGCACACGACTCCCGCAACATGTGCAGCTTGCAGCACTTCAATCTTCGCTTCTCTCATCGTACACGCTCTCCTTCGAAATAATTGGGGAGGCTCACCGAATCGCTTCTCGAACGAGCGAATGAAGGACTCATGGCTGCCATAGCCAATGTCGAACCCAATTCGGGTCCCGGACTCGTCCGTGGTTCTCAGCTGCCCAGCTGCATAAGCGAGCCGCCGCTCACGGATATACTGGGATATCGTCTCTCCCGTACAGGCGCAGAATAGCCGGTGAAAATGAAACGGCGAGTAACCGGCCAGCCGTGCCAGCTCCTCCAGATGCAGCTCCTCCTGCAAGTGCTGTTCGATGAATTTGGCTACGCGGATAACGCCCGCATACCGCTGCTCTTCATTCACCCTGATCACCTCCTCTTATCACTCATTGTAGACCGGCACATCATGCTGCACCTGACAATCCTTGCGGTCTTTGACTCAATTAAAAAGCGCATCCGAAAGTTTAATCTCGGATGCGCTTAACTTGCCTGGCGGAGGTATGAATGCAATAAAGGGAAGCAGAATCATTAGCGGAGAGGGCGGAATCGTTGTGTAGAAGCCTGTCCAGAACCTTATGCTTGGAGAACATTCCAGCATTGCGGTTCGGGCTAAGCGGTCGCCTAGGCGAAATGATATGCGTTGCCTAAGCTACGCAGATCATTTGCGCCTTTGTCCTCGGATTGCTACAGCCGAGGCTGTTATACAATCAAAGAAATCCGGCGACAACAGCGATCGGAACAATGATCCGCACGCGCAGCGGTTGATTCCACCCGGCCCATTTACTCACTTTTAAACCGAAGCTTTAATCTGCTTACTCCGCAACTGCCCGCAAGCGGCATCAATGTCGGTGCCGTGCTCAAGGCGTACGCTGACGCTGACGTCCTGCTTCTTCAATATGTCGTAGAAGTCGCGGATCGAATCCTGCTCGCTGCGCTGGTATTGGCTGTGCTCATCGACCGGATTGTACGGGATCAGGTTCACATTGACCTGCTGGCGACGATCACCGATCAGCTCGGCGAGCTCCAGAGCATGCTCCTTCTGATCGTTCACATCCCGCAGCAGGATATACTCCAGCGTTACGCGGCGTTTGTTCTTGCTGAGGTAATAGTCGATCGCTCCCATCAGTTCCTCAATCGGAATTGCCCGATTGATCTTCATAATGCGAGTGCGCAGCTCGTTGTTCGGCGCGTGCAGCGATACGGCGAGGTTCACGCCGACATTCCGGTCGGTGAACTCCCGGATTTTGCTGGCGAGCCCGCTTGTCGATACCGTAATATGGCGCGCGCCAATCGCGAGTCCCTTGTGATCCTTAACCACATCGAGAAAATCAATCATATTCTCGAAGTTGTCGAACGGCTCCCCAATGCCCATCACCACGATATGGCTGACGCGCTCTTCCTCGCCCCGTGCATCAAGATGCAGCTGCACCTTCATAATTTGTCCGACGATCTCACCCGCCGTCAGGTCGCGGCTCTTCGCGAGCAGTCCGCTCGCGCAGAAGCTGCAGCCGATATTGCAGCCGACCTGAGTCGTCACACAGACGGACAAGCCGAATTTGTGACGCATCAATACCGTTTCGATCAAGTTGCCGTCCTGCAGCTTCAGCAGAAATTTAATCGTGCCGTCAGCCGATTCCTGCTTCGTATGCTCGCTCAGCGTCTGGATATCGAAGTGCTCCTCCAGCAGCGCAAGGCAGATCGGATTCACATCCGTCATATCGCCGAAGCTCGTCACCCGCTTCCGATACAGCCAATCCCAAACTGCAAGCGCACGCGACTTCTTATGTCCGCGCTCCGCAAGCCAGGCCGTCAGCTGCTCGAACGTCAATCCATAGATGGATGGTTTATGCATGATAGATCCTCTTTTCAACACCTTAACATAGTCGTCCTGGTGCACATTCTTTGTTCGTATTGTCCCAAAATTTCAAGGTGAACACAAGCACTGTACTCCTCACACCAATAAAAGCGTACCGAACTTGCCCGGCATATGGAACTGCACCGCCCCCGTAGGCTGCCATGCCTGATACTCGCGCACGCCTTCCAAGCTCTCGTCGATGCGGTAGAAGTTCGCTTTCCAGCGGAGCCCTTCTTCCAGCCGAGTCTCGAAATTGCCAGCCGGAATGCAGATCTCGTACAGCAGCTCGCCATCATCCAACCGATTTACCGACGTTTGCAGCCCATCAAAGTTCCAGCTGAGATCAATATCGACTGCACGGTTATCTACATTGGTAATGCGTGCGTCAAACACGACATTTCGCGGGCTCACTTCAAGCTCCAAATAGCCGGTTCCGATACCCCGCTCATCAATAAATACTTCAACGACATCCTGGTTGTACAGCGGCTCGTCCTTCTGCGTATAATCCGATACGATATGCGTGTCTTCGCAAAGAAATTGAATCAGCAGCGCATCATCCGTCCAGCCGCACCGCACGCGAGTCCGCTCCACAGGCGCTTCGCCGCTAACGGTATCCGCAAGTTCGATCCACTTATGCGAGTCCCAGCCCTCTTGCTCGTTCCATGCTTTGCACTCATAGACTCCAGCCGTGCGATTACCCACTTCCGCCATCGTTCGATCTCTCCTTTAGACCAAGCATTCTCTTTCTCTATCGTACCAGCTTTCGCACGCCTTGGAAGCAACAAAAAACTCCCGAAGGAGTTTTTTGTTCTTTCATCACATTTACGTAAACGTTATATTTTGACCAAAATAAGGATCTACTTCCGTTAATGCGCTTCCGCCTCATCAACATGCTTCAGATGCTTGCGATTCAGCCAGATCAAGATAACGGCCAGTATGACAAAGCCTCCTCCGATATAGAACGGTGCATGGAAGTCGAACCATTCCGCGAATTTAACCGCATAATACGGTGCAAGCGCGCCGCCGATGAAGCGAAGGAAGCTGTAAGCAGCCGATGCTGTCGGACGCTCAACAGGCGCAGCGTTCATAACCGCTGTTGTAATGAGCGTGTTATTGTTGCCAAGGAACGCTCCAGCGACAATAACCATCAGAATGACGACCGTCTCGTTCGTTGTCCAATAGCCCATTGCAAACAATGTTGCTGCGAATAACAGCAGCTGCGAGCACATCGCTTTAATTGTGCCCATGCTCTTCTGCAGCTTCGGAGCGGTAACGACCGACGTGAAGGCAAGCATAAGCCCCCAGCCCAGGAACACGTAGCCAAGACCGTGCACATCCAAGTGATGCAGGTGTCCAAGCACAAGCGCTGCGTATACAAGCAGTGTAAAGAAGCCAAAGTTATAGAACGCAGCAGATAGGCCGAATATGAACAATGCACGGTGCCTGAGCGCGCGGAACGGATCAAGCAGCGAAGCTTTCTTCTTCAATTTCGCAGCTGCTGCCGGTGCCTTCGCAGGCGCCTTCGGCATCATGAACGAAATGAGACAGAAAGCAATGACCATCAGTCCTGCAACGCCATAGAACGGGGCGCGCCACGAAACTGCGCCAAGCTCGCCGCCGAGCAGCGGGCCGACAGAGATACCAAGACCGACTGCCACCTCGAACAAAATAATCGAAGCAGCGACGCCGACTCGGGACAAGGAGACAATTGCGGACAACGCCGTTGCGACGAAGAACGCGTTGCCAAGGCCCCAGCCTGCGCGAAGCCATACGATATCCATCACATCATCTACGCTGCCGGCTAGCGCGGAGAATATAGCAATGAGGACGATACCGGTAAGCAGCATCCGCTTCGTGCCAAGGCGTGCAGAGATGACACCCGTAATGAGCATCGCAATCGCCATAACCGCGTTATAGCTTGTAAACAGCAGCGTAAGCTGACTGTCCGATGCGTGCAGCTGATCCTTCATCATCGGCAGAATCGGGTCGACAAGACCGAGGCCCATGAAGGCGATAATGCTGGCGAAAGCGATCGCCCATACGGCGATTGGCTGGTTAAACATACTTTGTTTTGGAGCAGGAGCGCCTTTGGCAGGCGCTTCTGCACGAACGTGTTGACGTGCTGTTGAAGACATAGTTGGATTACTCTCCTTTTTTAGTTGGTATGGGTTGGTTCAACGCGTTAGCAACACGCACTTGAAGCTTCTCGATCTCCTTGCGGAACCCCGCAATCTTCTCAAGCTTGATGTCAATCATCGCTTTCTGTTTATCGAGCATCTCCCCGACTTCAAGCAGCTTTGCCCGCTTCAGCCCGGTCTCTTCGATTTGATGGTAAGCATCCCGATGCTGAATGATTTCTTCTCGGATGGAAACGAAATCGACCAGCTCCTGCAGCGAGAAGCCAAGTACATCACGAGCGTCAACGAGCTGCTTTAGCCGCTCGATGTGCATCTGCATGTACAGCCGGGTACCGCCATCCGTCCGCTCGGGAGCAGGAATTAGCCCAAGCTCCTCGTAATAGCGAATCGTCCTTTTCGTTAAACCGGACGCCTTCGCGACATCGTCAATTTTGAATCGTTCCATTGATCGTGAATCCCCCTTTCTTTCTTCACCACACTAGGTAAAGCAAATCTGTCGTTGATCTCATCTTACTCCCATTATAACGTTAACGTCAACGTTAGATTTACTGCGTAAATAGTTCCAACTGAACCAACCAGCAATAATGCTAGCGTAACCTAAATGGGCAAAATGATACAAAAAAAGCCCCTTTGCAGCCGATGTCAGCCGAAAAAAGGGACTCCATTCGTTACCGTACAACGCGGCCGCTCCAAGCGCTTATGCCGCCCTGCAAATGGTTAATATGACGATAGCCGTTCCGGCTCAGCATTCGCGCTGCCGTCTTGCTTCGCATGCCGCTGCGGCAGTACAGCATCAGATCGCGCTCCTTCGGAATTTCCCCGATTCGCTGTCCAAGCTGAGATAGCGGAATGTTCAGCGCGCCAGGAATGGCGCCGCCTGCGAATTCTGCCGGCTCGCGTACGTCAATAAGCATGGCTTCCGGTGCCGTTTCGAGCTTGCTGCGGAAGTCGGCGTCCTTCAGTGTGCGCAGCCCTTTCGTCGGGCCAAATCGCGTGTAGGCAAACCATACTATAAGCACAATAAATAATAAATTAATTGCAGTTTCCACTTGGTTAGAGCACTCCTTTTCTTGCTAGTCCTGTACAAGCTCGCCTGTCCAGCTCATAAGACCGCCGGTCAGATTGATTACATCATAGCCCCGCTCGCCGAGCAGCTCGCAGGCCAGTCCGCTTCGACCGCCAGCCTTGCACATAACGACCAGTTCACGTCCTGCAGGCAGCTCATTTAGCCGCTCCAACAGCTGACCAACCGGAATATGGACCGCTCCAGCCAGATGTCCTGCCGCCCATTCATTCGGCTCGCGAACATCGAGCATGAACGGCTGCTCGCCTTGGCTTAACTGTGCAGCCAACTGCTGCGGTGAAAGCTCTCGCGCTGCTTGAAATGCCATTGTTGTCGTCCTCCTCTAGATGATTTGTTGCGGAAGTATTATCGGCTCTTTACGAGCAGATCAATCGCTTCCTTCACCAGCTTGTCCGAATCACGCCCCGCAGCCTGCTCTTCCATCATGCACCGCTGCAAATTTTCGGCGACGATCTGAGCGATCGCTTTATCCGCTGCGCCGCGAACGGCGGACAGCTGGCTGACCACATCCTTGCACGACTTGCCTTCCTCCATTAAGCGGAGGACACCGCGCACTTGACCTTCCATGCGTCTTAGGCGCGCCTTCAATTCATCCGTATAGTGATAATCCATTAGCTGTGGCCGCCTTTCGGAGCTTTTTGCATTGCGTTCATATACCCCTATGGGTATATTATCGGACGAGATAACCCCCTGTCAATGCCGCCTCAGCTAACAAAATAAGGCTGCCCGCCAGTCTGCGCTCACAGGGCAGACGAATCGGACAGCCTATTCCAGCGTTTTAAAATACCTCTGCCGGCTGCTTCACCTGGGGAGCAGCCGACGCGCGCCTTCTCCCGCTGCCATGCGGAATGCATAGCGGCGTTCCGTACAGCGGGTCAGCAATAATGTCGCACTTCAGGCGGAACACCCTCTCAATCAGCGCCTCATCGATGACCTCATCCGGCGGTCCCTGCGACTCAATACGCCCGTCACGAATGGCGACGATATGATCCGCATAACGGCACGCGAGATTAATATCGTGCAGCACCATCACAACGGTTCGCTGCTCGCGGCGGTTCATCGCGTCAAGCAGATCAAGCACCTCGATCTGGTGGTTTAAGTCGAGGTATGTCGTCGGTTCATCGAGCAGAATAATCGGCGTTTCTTGCGCGATCGTCATTGCAATCCACGCCCGCTGCCGCTGGCTGCCGGAGAGTGCGTCGACCGCGCGCTCGGCTAGCTCTGTCATACCCGTTGCTAATAGCGCAGCCTGCACGCTCGCTTCGTCTTCCTGCGACCACTGCTTCAGCCTGGACTGGTACGGATATCTGCCCTGCTTCACCAGCTGCAGCACGGTCAGCCCTTCCGGCGTCGTCGGCCCTTGCGGCAAGATTGCCAGCTTGCGCGCGACCTCCTTCGTGGACATGCCCGCGATATCCGCAACCTCCAGCACGACGGTTCCCCGCTGCGGCTTAAGAGCGTCTGCCGGAAGCGGACGCTGACCGGATCTTCTACTTCACGTATGAGACTGGCGACGGCAAAGCGAGCGACACCGAGAAGGAATGGACGAACGATCCGCTCTGGAAGAACCTGAAAGCGGTCAAGCATACAAGGTTGATGACGCGACTTGGAACACATCGGGCGGTATCAAAGCTGCTAACCTGATGCTGACGGACTTGTACAAAATTTATGGGTTGAGCGAATAGCACTAGATGAGAAAGCGGCCCTTAACGGGTCGCTTTTTTTGTTTTTGTTCAGAGGTGCGGCTGAGAATGTGTATGATTTCCTCCAGCTGGAAACAATACGCATGGGTTTCCATTTATTGTTCGAGAGGAGCTTAACGCGCGTGAATAACAACAAGCACGATGCTACCGGAAGCGATACGTCGAATCAGACGCTGACGACCCGGCAGGGCCATCCCGTCACGGATAATCAGAACATTCGCACGGTCGGCAATCGCGGGCCGAGCACGCTGGAAAACTATCATTTTATCGAGAAAATCACTCATTTCGACCGGGAGCGTATCCCCGAGCGCGTCGTTCATGCACGCGGCGCAGGCGCCCACGGCATCTTCGAGGCCTATGGCAAGGCGGGCGATAAGCCTATAGCCCCGTATACGCGGGCGAAGCTGTTCCAGGAGGCTGGGAAGCAGACGCCTGTGTTTGTACGCTTCTCGACGGTCATTCATGGCGGCCATTCACCGGAGACGCTGCGTGATCCGCGTGGTTTTGCCGTCAAATTCTACACAGAGGATGGCAACTGGGACCTCGTTGGCAACAATCTGAAAATCTTCTTTATCCGCGACCCGCTTAAGTTTCCCGATATGGTACATGCATTCAAGCCGGATCCGCTGACGAATGTCCAGGACATGGAGCGGTTCTTCGACTTCGTCTCGCTGACGCCGGAAGCGACGCATATGGTGACTTTTCTGTTCTCGCCTTGGGGCATCCCTGCGAACTACCGGCAAATGCAGGGCTCGGGCGTTAATACATATAAGTGGGTCAACCAGGCTGGTGAGGCGATGCTCGTAAAGTACCACTGGGAGCCGCTGAAGCAGGGTATTAAGAACCTGCTCCAGTCGGAAGCGAATGAGGTTCAAGCGCTCAACTTCAACCATGCGACGCTCGATCTCTATCAGGCGATTGAGGCCGGCGATTATCCTGAATGGGAGCTGTGCGTGCAGTTGATGACTGACGATGAGCACCCTGAGCTCGACTTCGACCCGCTCGATCCGACGAAGCTGTGGCCCCCGGAGCAGTTCCCTTTCCTCCCTGTCGGCAAAATGACGCTCAACCGCAACCCGGACGACTATTTCACCGAAGTGGAGCAAGCGGCTTTCGGCACAGGTGTGCTCGTGGACGGGCTCGACTTCTCCGATGACAAGCTGCTGCAGGGTCGCACCTTCTCGTATTCCGATACGCAGCGCCACCGCGTCGGAACGAACTACTTGCAGCTGCCGATCAATGCTCCGCAGACGCATGTGGCGACGAATCAAAGCGGCGGGCAAATGCAATATAGACCGGATCGCGTTTCCGGTCAGAATCCGCATGTGAATTATGAGCCGTCCTCGATGGGCGGTCTGCAGGAGGCAGCGAGGCAGGGCAGCGATCATGAGCCGCGCTACGATGCGAAGCTGACGCGCGCGAAGCTGGAGCGCACGAACGACTTCAAGCAGGCTGGCGATACGTTCCGCGCCTTCGATTGCGCGGAGCAGGACGAGCTCATCGGTAACCTAGTCGGCGCTCTGTCGATTTGCAAGAACGATATCCGCGAGCGGATGATCAGCTACTTCACCGAAGCGGACGCCGACTACGGACGGCGCGTGTCGGAAGGCTTGCGCCATGCGGACCAGAGCCGCACCTTGAGCGGACAGTCGAAGCCGGAGCAAGCAGTGGAGAAAGCGAAGCAGCTCGGTCACGAGAGCGACGGGTATTAAGCGCGTTCTTGGCTTGCTAGACAATACTCTCACACGTAATCCCAGCTGATTTTGCCGATGTAGGGTACTGGTTACTCCTCTTCGCCGGTTTTCCGGTTAATTTCTTCAATGTAGGGTACTGGTTACCCCTCATCACCGATTTTCAGGCTGATTGCGCTGATGTAGGGTACTGGTTACTCCTCTTACTACCGCGGTTTACAGCCGACAGCACTGCTGTAATGACCGCACCCAAAAAAAAGCAGTGACCCCACAGGCCACTGCTTTCACTATTTTTCACACCATTATTCACCCGAGCTAGCCGCCACCGGCTGATCTGCCGGATCCTTATCCGGTAGCTGCTTCACGTAGCTGTCTGACAGATTCAGCAGCTTCAGCGTCCGGTTGTACTGACCGTTCGTGATGCCCTCCTGCTCACTGATGCTTCCATTCGCAAGCGAGTAGTTCGTGCCGTCCTCATACTCGATACCTGGCAGGAACAAATAATCGTTCGTAATGACGGAGCCCGAAGGCAGGAAGTGGCGCATCGGGATCATATCGGAAGGCTCGTTCAATAGATCCTGCCCGAAATGAATCTGACCGTCCAGCGGTACGCCCGTCAAGTTTGCTACCGTCGGCAAAATATCCACTTGGCCGCCCATCTGCGAAACCACCTTCGGATACGTTACGCCTGGCGCATGCATGACAAACCCGATCTTGAACATATCCGTATAGCTGTATTCATGGCCCAACATCTCTGCTGCCAGCTCTTTCTCCTTGCGATCGAGCGAGTAGAGCGACAGCCCTTGATGGTCGCCGTAGAACAGAATGACGCTGTCATCCCACAGGCCGTTCTCTTTCAGCCCTGCGATGAACTGGCCGAGCGCGTAATCCGCATAGTTCTGGGCGCGGATATAGTTCCCTACAAGCGTACCCTCGAAGCGCTCCGGCAGCTGCATCTTGTACTTCGACTCTGGAATGTCGAACGGGTGATGCGAGCTCATGGAGATGACTTGAGCGTAGAATGGCTGATCGCCCTCGTCCATCTTCGTAAGCTCTGGGATCACTTTCTCATAGAGCACCTCATCCGAAGAGCCGAAAGCGACATGATCGTCATCACCGAAGAACGACTGATCGTAATACTTATCCCAGCCGATTGCGCTGTATAGTTCCTTCCGGTTCCAGAACTCTACGGCGTTCGTATGGAATGTAGCCGTCGCATAACCGTTCGCGTGCATCAGCTTCGGCAAGCTCGGCAGCGCCTTGGCGACGTTCTGATCCGTAGCCGCTTCATGCTTCGGCACGTAGAGCGATGTGTTCACCACATACTCAGCGTCCGAGGTCGTGCCTTGCCCAACCATCGTATAGAAGCGGTTAAAGTGGAAATTCTCCGCTGCCAGCTTGTTCATGTTCGGCGTAATTTCCTGACCGTCGATCTTCAGACCGATGAGGAAATCCTGGAACGATTCCATCTGGAGAATGATTACGTTCTTGCCTTTGTCTGCCCCATAAAACTTCGGTTGCAGCGGCTGCTCTACGCCTTTGAGCCTATTGATTTCACTTTGCGTAATTTGATCCATCGGTACGATATCTTCATCTGCCGTCGTATCCGCGAAGATCGTGTACACCTCGTAGTTGAGAATGCCCATCTCTTCGGCCTGTTTGTTCTCGTTCATGCTGGCGCGGTTCGGCCAAATGTTAAGCAGGCAGAGCATAAGCGATACCGCGAACAGCGCGATGATGCCCCTCTTCTTCATCAGCGGGCGGCTGCTGACAGCCTGTTGGTACGAAATGTTCTTCGGTCGCCACAGGATGAAAGCAAGCACGATAATATCGACAAAAATAAATAAATAATACGGGTCCAGCAAAGAATACGTACTATTGCCGACCTTCGTTACTTTATCGGCCTGTCTCAGCGCATGATATGTGACGATAATTCCGTAATATTTATAGTACATGAGGACGGTAAAATATAGCAGCGTGGTCAATAAATTCACGATCATGTAATATAGCATTTTTCTTTTGGTCGCCAGCCACTCGATCAAGCAGAAGATGACCCAGAAGAATGGAATTTCCGTCACAATGGTCATCCATGACGGTCCTTCGTCAAAGACGACCGACCACGCGAGAAAGCCTTTGATTAATAGAATGATTGTAAAATACACAAATCTGCGGTTAAGCAGCCTTCTTATAAAAGGCACAACACACCAACTCCTCTAACGTTTGTTGCTCTACCGATTTCCTCCGACGACATGAGCCAGCTCGCACAAATGCAGCCGCGGCGGCTTCGGCAGAACGCCGAGCACCGTAGCCATAATGCCGAGCGGATAACCTTTGGCAAACGACGCGAGCACCTCTCTCTTGCACATGCTCGCCCGGAAATGCCTATTTGTATTAAACTGACCAATATTGACAGCAAGCGGCTGATCGACACTAAGCAGCAAGCTTGTAGATACATAACCCGGTTGTTTGCGCATATAGGGGAGTGTATGCTCAAAGTGGGCAATCAGTTCTTCCCGCTTTTCTGGAGCAAACTGAAAAATATTCACAAAATGCGATAATTTCGACCCCTGTTCAATTGACGTGTAGCCTTGATCCGACCTGTGATCGCTAATTTCAACCGTATAACGATTCGGGGCCGCCGACTCCTCATCGGTCGTGTTGACATGCGCAAGTGAAATGACATGCTTGCCCCTAGTCGCACGCAAAATAGCGCCGCTCTGTACCGAGCCGTCATTCCAAACCCGGTCAATGGCGCTTATCGCATGGCGCACCTCGTCCTTCTGCTTGCGCCGATACGGTGCAGGCAGCACCTTCATACGGACAAGCTGTCCGACGCCTTGCCTTAATTGCAGCACTGAATTCAATGAATTCAATTCGCCTTCCATCTGTAAATCACCCCGCATATGATTGCTCGCTTGAAACGTGCATTGATTGTCCGGTCAATTAGTTGTAAGATACAACTATCGATATGATTGTATTATACAAGTTTTTGAACTGTCAATTACAGTTCAGATCTTGACAAAAATGTGAATAAGCGGTGAAAGAATATGACTATAGATAACAACGCCTTTCAGCTGCTCCAGCAGGAGATGGCCATCTTCATACGGCGGGCGGAAGCAGCCCGCATTGCTTATTTGAGCGAGCATGATTGCGATCGCTCTACCTATCTATTGCTGCAGCATCTGAAGAAGAACGGGCCAGTCGGCATGAAGGCATTGTCGACATCGCTGCAGCTTGATATTTCAACAGCGAGCCGGCAGATTGCGGCGCTAGAGACGAAGGGCTTCGTCGAGCGCGCCTCCGACCCGAAGGATGCGCGAGTGAGCCTTCTGCAATTGTCCGATAGCGGCAGCAGCTTCCTGCTGCGAGCGAAGGAGCTCCGCCATCAGTTCTATACGCTTCTGCTGGAAGATTGGTCGCAAGCGGAGTGCGAACAATTCGGCCAATTGCTCCAGAAGTTTAATCAGACTGTTGAACAGTTTCGACAGCGAAAGATATCCCTATTAAAGGAAAACGGAGAATAATGTCGAATAAATTCATTACCAGAATCGGCCTATAATAGGCAGAATGGAGTCCTGTGTAATGAATACAATTCGTGACTTGATTATTAATCTCTCAATATTATCTGTATTTATTGTAATCGCCGGACAATTGTTCTACTACAAAGATGGGCATGTTGCCCGAACTTGGCGTTATAAACTGGCCGTTGGCGTTGTCCACGGCCTTTTTGGCATCGTGCTTATCCTCTTCGGCGCCGCGCTGGATGACCGCCATGTCATAGATTCCCGATTTCTAGCGATTCTAATGTCAGCCTATTTTGGCGGGCCGATCTCATCCGTCACTAGCGCCATCATCATTATCGGATTTCGAACGATACAGGTGCCCTCCCTCTTCTTGACCGTTCTCTGCGCCAACATGATTATTGCGCTCGGCTGTGGATTCATCTCGATCAAGCTGCGCTCCCATACACGCAAGTGGCTCTATATGCTGCTTTTTTTATCTACCGTGCTCGTTGTCGATTATGTGTTTGTCTTCAATTTCCCGCTTCAGCCTTATCTCGCTGAACATCTTGCCATTAATCTCATTGGCGGGGCGTCTACAGCGCTGCTCTGGCGCTTCTTCAGGCGCAACCGCGAGCTCGCTGGTCAGATGGAGCTGCTGAAGAACGAATATCACGAAGTGATCCGGCTGCAGCCCGGCCTTATCTATAAAGTAGCGGTGCATTCAACCCGTTATAAATGCACGATGATTACCGGCCAGCTCATGGACCCGCTTGGTCTGAAGGTTCCGGAAATCGTCGGGTTATATTGCGATGAAATTGAGGCGCTGCCCAAAGAGATTATCAATCAGCTGCAAAGCCACTACGACGAGGTACTCCACACGGGAGAGAAATCCGGATTCGAAATCAACATCGCCGGAGTCGACCTGCTCGTTGCCATACAACCGGTATTCCGGGATGGTCTGGTGAAGGAGCTCATCGTCTTCTTCACTGACATTACCGAGCGCCATAAGCGGATTCTCGCCGATGAAGCGAATCAGGCGAAGAGCCAGTTCCTCGCGACGATGAGCCATGAGATCCGAACGCCGCTCAGCGGCATTATTGGCTTAACTCAAATTTTGATGAACACGTCGCTCTCCAGCGCGCAGCGAGAATATCTGTCCAAGATTAATTCGGCTTCGAACGCCCTCCACTCGATTATTAACGATATTCTGGACTTCTCGAAGATCGAAGCTGGCAAAATCGAGCTTGAGCATGTGCCCATTCAGCTTGATGACTTCTTCGGCAAGCTCTCGGACGTCACTGGACTGCTTATCGACAATAAGCCGATAGAGGTGTTGTTCGATATTACGGACAACTGTCCAAGCGCCTTTATTGGCGACCCGCTCCGAATGGAGCAAATTATGCTCAATCTATGCGGCAATGCGATTAAGTTTACGGAAACCGGCTCGATTCATATTAAAGCTGAAGTCATCCGCGATGCGAATGAACGGTTGATCCGCTTCAGCGTGCAGGATACCGGCATTGGCATTTCTCCGGACAAGTTGAATCATCTGTTCCGCCCATTCACGCAAGCCGACAGCTCCACGACGCGCAAATACGGCGGAACAGGGCTCGGCCTCATTATTTGCAAGCACCTGGTTGAAATGATGGGCGGCACGATAGACGTTGCCAGCGAGAAGGATCGAGGCAGCTTGTTCACCTTTCAGCTTCCGCTTGAGAACGCCGATGAGCTGCCTGCGGCCGCTACGTTTAAGGAGCTCGCAGGGCGCCGCGCGCTGCTGCTCGGAAGTCCATCACTAGCCATTTCCCATGTTCGGCAACAGCTGCTGTCGATGGGTGTAGAGGTGCTCGTCTCCGAAACGTGGCCAAAGCATCATCCGCTCCATACAGACGTGGACGTCGTGCTCATTGATGCCTCACAGCCTTCGCTCACTGCCAGCTTATGGACGAGCCTGACGAAAGAAGTGCGGCGCCGGCACATTCCGAGCATCATTATGGCAACCGCCAATGTGCGCAATGCGCTGCTCCACACCTCCATCGAAGAGCTCTCGAGCGGTTTACTGCTGAAGCCAATCAGCCGCATAAGGCTACACCAGCGGCTCGTGGCATTACTGGGGCATGCAGCGGTGCTGTCGGAGTCAGTCAGCACCAACACAGCGGCTGCGGTGGCCGCAAGCCGCAGCGAGCTGCGGGTCATTCTCGCCGAGGACAACGAGATCAATCAAATTATCGGATTGGAAATCTTGCAAAGCAGCGGGTATTACGTGGAAATGGCGAACAACGGCCATGAGGTGCTTCAATTGCTGGAGCAATCCGCGTGGGATGCCATACTAATGGACATTCACATGCCGGAGATGGATGGCTGCGAGGCGACGCGACGGATTCGCGCCGACAAGCGATTTAGCTATTTGCCCATTATCGCGCTGACAGCCGATGCGTTCACGCAGAATCACGACCTCTACTATAAAGCCGGCATTACCGACATCGTCACGAAGCCGATCGAGAAGACCGGCCTGATGCGAATGCTGCACAAGTATTGCGGCTCGGCAGGGGCTGTGGATCAGCTGTAGCGGCTATCCTTGCTTGATCGCGTCAAGAACCTCCCGCAGCACCTGATCGAATCCGGGCATAAGGCGCTCCGCCTCTCCCATCTTACGCTCCCGAAGCGCATGTAGCAGCTGTCCTGACAAGACGGACAGCTCTTTCGCGCCGATGCATAACGCATCCGCTTTCAGCGTATGGGCCAACCGGATGGCGTCTTCGATATCCCCGTTTGCCAGGGTGTTCCTTACTTCAACTGCCGATTCAGCGTAATCCTTCTCGAACGCCTGCAAAATCTGGCCATACACCGTCTCATTAAGGTCGAACCTCTTCATCGCTGTCTCCCTGTCCAAGAATAGAACAGGCTCAGGCTGACCAGGTTGTTCAGATTGTTCAGGCTGCTCGGCAGCAGCGGCTGCCGCTTCTGCCCCCTCGTACGCGTTCGAAGCTTGAATGACTCGCTGCAGCATGCTAAAGAGCTGGATCGGGTCAACGGGTTTCGTAATATAAGCAGTCATACCCGCAGCCAGCACCTTCTCTTCCACACCCTTCATCGCATCAGCGGTCATGGCGATAATCGGGATGTCTTTACCATTCGCCAGCGTCCGGATGGTTCGCGCAGCTTCGTAGCCGTCCATAATCGGCATCTGCATGTCCATCAGAATGGCATCGTAGCGTCTGCCCTCTACATGTTCCACCGCTTCAAGGCCGTTATCCGCCACATCGATGTGCCCCGTAACTTGTTTCAAAATCTCCTTGGCAACCATTTGGTTGATCTGGCTGTCTTCCACCAATAGAATAACGGCATCCCGCAGAACGGAAAATTTAGCTTCCGAATCCGGCTCCTGCTTCATGCTCGGCTTAGCGCTCATTTGCGGAACAAACAGGCCTATAATCTCATCGTATAGCAGCGACTGGCTGATCGGATAATGGAGCATCTTCTTAATCGCCGGCGAGAGCGATTCCGCAAGCGTCTCAGACTCGTAGTAGGCGTTGATAAGCACGATGTCCTGTTTTGCAGCTGGGAAGCTCGCCTTAATCTGCTCGGCCAGCTTCGTCACGTCGGCGTCATTCAGATGCCAATCAAGGATAATCAAATCATACGGGCCATACCCTTCAATCTCATCCATTACCTTGCTCGCCGCATCGACCGTTTTGATAATAAACTGGAATTGCTCGAACTGTCTTTTCAACACCAGCCGCATTTCTGCATGGTCGCACACAATCAGGATGCGCAGAAACTTAATCGACGCCGGCAGTTCGCCTTTGGCAGCAACGCCCGCACTGTAGCCGAACTTCGGCGTAAAGGAGAAGCAGCTCCCCGAATTGACAACGCTATCAACCTTAATTTCTCCCCCCATGAGTTCCACGAGGTTTTTACTGATGACAAGGCCCAGTCCGGTACCGCCGTATTTTCGCGTCGTCGACATATCGGTTTGCGCAAATTCACGGAACAGCAGACTTTGCTGCACTTCGGATATGCCGATCCCCGTATCGCGGATGGAGAACCGAAGCATGACGGCTTGCTCTTCTTTCTCAACCATTTCGACCGCTACCGATACAATGCCATTCTCAGTAAATTTGACCGCATTATTCGACAGGTTGAGCAGCACCTGATTCAGCCGAAACGGATCTCCCGTCAGCATCTGCGGCACCTCGGGCGAAATGGAGAAGTGCAGCTTCAGCCCCTTGTCGTACGCCTTAAAGCTGATCATGTTCGAAAGACTGTTCAGCACCTCGTACACGTCAAAATCAATCTGCTCGATCGTAATCTTCTTCGCCTCGACCTTGGAGAAATCCAGAATATCATTAATGATCGCAACTAGGCTTTTAGCGGAGCTAATGGTTTTGTCCACGTAATCTTTCTGCCGGCCGTTCAGCTTGGTTTGCTGCAGCAAATAATTAAGACCGATAACCGCATTAATCGGCGTGCGTATTTCATGGCTCATATTGGCTAGAAATTCGCTCTTCGCGCGATTGGCAGATTCCGCTGTTTCCTTCGCTTCAGCCAGCTCCTTCTCCTTCGCCTCGACAAGCTCGTTACTAGGGGCGAATATTCAAAAAAGTCCGACCATTAACTCTGGTCAATCAAGTCCTCCAAGGAAGCAGAAAAACACAAAAACGACCATCCCCTGCAAGGATGGCCTTCTTTATCTTATAAATCAACAATCGGCACATAAATATCTGCGTTATTCATGTGCTGCTCCTCTCCAAACCGGAACACTTCAAGCGCGAGCGACTTGAATGCTCACGTTGATTTCCCTTCTCCCTCGGTTGAATTAAGCCAACGACAGCTGCCAGGTCACGCCGAATTTATCCTTTACCCAGCTAAACCTCCGGCTGAACGGGTACTCCCCGAGCGGCATTAGCACGCCCCCGTCCTTCGACAGCATCTCGTGGGCGCGGTCTATCTCAGCTTCCGTCTCAAATGTCACATAGAGGGAAATAGCCGGCGTAAATGTGAATCCATGCTTCACGTTGCTGTCGATGCACATGAACATTTGTTCACCCAGCTTGAATGAAGCTACCATGACGCTGCCCTCTGGGCCCGGCTCGCCTGCGCCGTATTTGCGCATGCTTACAATTTCCGAATTGTCGAAGACGGAGATGTAATAATTCATTGCTTCTTCGGCTCTGCCTTCAAACATAAGAAACGGCGTAATTTTTGGTTGTTTGGCTTCCAAATATTTCAGCTCCTTGTTTGGGAAAATATAGGACAAGTATACCTTACTCCGCACCATGTTTACAGCGGTATTGCGGTGCCTGGCGTTTCGCATCACGCTGCACTTGTAGTACTATTAAAGCCGTACAATAAGAACCGATAGGATGTGCTTATATGACGAATATTCAAGCTGAACTGGAGCGCCTGCTGAAGCAAGAGCAGGACTTGCAATTTACTACTTTTACGAACACGACGGCTTTTGAGATTGGCACGAGAATCATTCAGAAGGCGCAACAGGAGCAGAAGGCGATTGCAGTTACGATCGTACGCAATGGCGAGCTTCTCTTCCATACGAAGATGAACGGCACAACTGCCGACAACGATCTGTGGATCAAGCGCAAACAAGGCGTCGTGCACCACTTCGGCCACAGCTCGTATTACATGCATGTGAAATTCAAAGCAGAAGGCGGCTCGGTTGAAGGGGCTTGCCTCGATCCGAAGCAATACGCAGCAGAAGGCGGCTCGTTCCCGCTGCTCATTAAGAACGTCGGCGTTGTCGGCACGATCTCCGCATCCGGGCTGCCTGGCGATCAAGATCATCAAATCATCGTATCGGTGCTGGAAGAGTACCTCGGCGCTCAATAAGACTTATTTCTGAAGGAGTCAATGACATCATGAGAACACTTGTCGTACTCGCCCACCCGAAGCTGCATGAATCGCGTGTGAACCGGATGTGGAAGGAGAGATTGCAGCAGGAGCCGAACATTACGGTGCATGATCTGTATGAGACTTACCCAAGCGAAGTCATTGACGTAGAGCAAGAGCAGCAGCTCCTTCTGCAGCATGACCGGATCGTCTTCCAATTCCCCTTCTACTGGTATAGCACCCCGTCACTTCTGAAAAAGTGGCAGGATGAAGTGTACACGCATGGCTTCGGATATGGCACGGGCAATCAGCTAAAAGGCAAAGAGTACATGCTCGCCATCTCCGTAGGACGCGCAGAAGAATCGTACCGACCGGATGGCGAGAGCCTCTATACGCTGGATCAGCTGCTTCTGCCGCTGAAGGCGACCGTTCTGCTGACCGAGATGCGGTATGTGGAGCCGTTCGTCGTTTACCATGCGCCGCGTTTGACCGATGAGGAAATTAAAGCGAGCGCGGACCGGCTGGCTGCATTTCTAACTTCCCCGGCCCCGGCTGACGCACTTATAGCCAAATAATAAAGTAGAAGCTGTCCCCTAAGTCTCGAAAGTGGCTGAGGGACAGCTTTTTATTGTAATGGAAAGCTATATTGGATTTGAATGCTGAGAGAGCGTATTTGATCTCTCAGCGAGGGATGTCGAGGAATATCGCCGAGTTCGGTTCGTGAGAGCAAACTCGCGGCGCACGAGGTTGACAGGCGTCACGCAGCTTTGCTTCTTTATGCCGCTTCGCTTCACTCCACTTGCTTCGGCGCAGCGAGCGTAATCGTCGTCCCTTCGCCCGGAATCGAGCGAATGACGAGCTGTCCGCCAATGCCGCGCGCACGCTCTTCCATACTGAACAACCCTACACCTTTGCGCTCCGCTTCGCGGACGAAGCCTCGCCCATTGTCGGCGATACGCGCATGGACGAAGTCTCCTTCCTCCCAGAGCTCCACTACAGCAACAGATGCCTCCGCATATTTGCCGATGTTCGTCAGCGCCTCTTGGATAATGCGGTAGAGCGCTGTTTCCACGCGCGGATCGAGCCGCTTGCGAAGCTCGCAATGAAGCTGCGCGTGAAGCCCGTAGTGTCGCTTGAAACTGTCGATATACGTGCGGATTGCCGGTACAACGCCAAGATCATCGAGCACGGATTGACGCAAATCCCATGCGAGGCCGCGTACCTCCTCGACGATATTCGTCACCGTCCCCCGAATCGCGGACAGCTCCGCTCTATCGCTGCCTTCTTCGCCAATCAGCCGGTCCAGCTGAATGACCAGCCCGAACAAGCTTTGGCCGATGCCATCAAGCAGTTCCAACGAGAATCGCTTGCGCTCCTCCTCCTGAATCTGCATCACCCGCATCATCATCCGCTTCAGTTCTTCCTCCGCTACCTTCAGCTGCGTTACTTCGCTGCGAATCGCCAAGTATTGATACGGCTGCCCTGCTTCATCCAGGAAAGGCATTATCGTCGTATGGACCCACTAGTAGGAGCCGTCCTTCGCCCGATTCTTAATCTCTCCGCGCCATACGGAGCCGGCACGAATTGTCGCCCACAGCTCACGGAAAAACACGCTGTCATGGTGGCCCGAATTAATAATGCGATGATCCTGCCCAAGCAGCTCGTCGCGGCTATACTTGGAAATTTCGCAGAATCGATCATTAACGTACTGGATGACACCACGACGGTTCGTCACGGCTACGATGGACGACTCGTCAAGCGCCAGCTTCACGTCTGTCAGCTGCAGCAGCATGTGCTTCAGGTCTTCGCGGAACGCCGAATCTTGAATATGTTCGTCCAGCTCGTGCAGCGGCGCGCTGACCTTATGTCCGATTACTTCTGGATACGCACGCTCACTACTCAAAGTTCAGCAGCCCCTTCTTCAGCGCATATCGGACGAGATCGGGCCTTGTGCGGAGGCCGAGCTTGTCCATCAGATGGCTTTTGTGCGACTCGACGGTCTTGACGCTCAGCATCAGGTTCTCTGCGATTTCCTTATTGGCGTATCCCTTCGCAATCCAGACGAGCACTTCCCGTTCCCGCTCGGACAGCGTCTCGTAGGAGTCTGTGCTCTCCCCGTGCTTCACCTTCTCCAGGTAATCGAGCATAAGCCGCTTCGTCGCTGTTGGATAGAGGTAAGCGTCCCCCGTCGCAACCGACTGAATCGCAATTATCAATTCCTCATGCGGCGCACTCTTCAAAATATAGCCGGAAGCGCCTGCGTGAATCGCCCGGAATAAATATTCATCATCATCATGCATCGTCAAAATGAGTACATTCGTGCTCGGCAGCAGCTTTTTCAGCTCCTGCGTCGCAGACATACCGTCACGCCCATTCGGCATGCTAAGATCCATCAGCACCACATCCGGCGTTAGCTCCTGCGCCAAGCGAATGGCTTCATTCCCGTCAGCTGCGTCGCCGACGACATGGATGCCGTACTTCTCATCGAGCAGCAGCTTCAGACCGGAGCGCACAACAGCATGGTCGTCCACGATTAATATTCGAATCATTGCATGTTCCCCCTAGGGAATACCGACATCGGAATCAGTGTTTTTCCCCCATATATTCAGTGAATTCCCTAATATCCCCTTGCTCGATCTTCAGGTAGGATTATAAGAACACCTACAAGAGGAGCGGCTACAGCTATGATTACAGTGAATAAGGCCCGGCAGAAACAGCTGGATTACATAGGCATTACCTCGGAAACACTCGCATTCTTGAAGTCGCACGAGTATACGTTCAAGCAAATTACGGGGCTTGTCGTGGACGAGCTATATGCCCGTATATACAAGCAGTCCGAGCTGGCTGCCATTATTACGGCCCACAGCACGATTGAGCGGCTGAAATCGACGCAAATCTGGTATTTTCAAACGATGACCGCCGGACTGATTGACGAGGCCTTTATTGAGAAGCGCCTCTTCATCGGCTCCTTGCACTCGCGCATCGGGCTTACGACGGAATGGTATCTCGGTACCTATATGTTATATCTCGACATCGCGACTCATTATTTGATGAGCGCAGTGCCGGATCAGTGGATCCAAATTATTCAAGCATTGTCCAAAATGTTCAATTTCGACTCCCAGCTCGTTCTCGAGGCTTACGAGAAGGATGAGAAAGCGCTTGTCCAGCAGATGGCCGACGACCGGCAGCAGATGATTACGACGATCAGCTCCGCTGTTCAAGAGCTCGCAACGATGATGGTGGAACTAACGGGCAGCACGCAGTCTGTCGCCGAGACCGCAACGCATACTGCGCAGCTGCAAGAGTACTCGCTAGGCAAAGTCGAGCAGCTAAACGCGCAGATGAAGGACATTCAGCTGATGGGCGGCGTCATTCAGGAAGTCGCCGACCAGACGAACTTGCTCGGTCTCAACGCAGCGATTGAAGCGGCGCATGCCGGCGAGAGCGGGTACGGCTTCGAAATCGTCGCGCGGGAGATCCGCAAGCTGGCGCAGAGCTCCAAGCAATCATCGAAGACGATTCACGAGAAGCTGCGCGATATGAATGCGATCATCGGCGATGTGATGCAGCGGGGCGATGAGACCGTGAAGCTTGCGCGTACCCAAGCCGAGAGCTCGAAGGAGCTGGCAAACTTCGTGAGCATGATCGAGTCGATTACAGATGAGCTGAGCAGGCTGTCCTAGCAGCCACAGAGAGAGAGCCGCAAGCAGGCTCTCTTTGTTCGTTTGCAGCCGCTAAACCAAATGGTGAATCTGCAGGTCCTGCTTGTATTCTCTTAAGTACTCCGCCAGCAGCCTCCGATGGCACTGATGCGGCTTATGCTCGCTGCACATGAGGCAGACCGTCTCCCCTTCGCCGAACAGCTCCTCTATCTTCTTCTCAATCTGCCGCTTCGCTATCAGGTCGATGAACAGCTTCTCGAACTCCTCCCACGACACCTGCTTCTGCTTGATAGCCTCAAGCAGCTCCTTCGTCGGAGCAAGATCAAGGTCATGCGCATAACCAATATTGACGAGCTCCAGCACGTAGCTGAGGTCGTCCTTCTTGGCATAGCCCGCAAGCTGCGACACATTGTTCAGCCGCGTATCGACCACCTTCGTCACTTGGTGCCCGCGCAGATGGGTGACAAAGGTACGCAATGATTTTTGCGCGAAACCGATCGTGTACAGCGATTTATCCGACATTGTGCAGCGCCTCCAGCGCGGTCTGCTCATCCGGCAGGAAGAAGAACTGCTTGCCTTGATTGCTCTCATAGATGAAGTCCTTCAAGCTCTTGCTGCTATATTCGCTAAAGTCGCCGACAATCGCAAGATTCACTTTGTAGTTCGTAAATTTCTGCAAAATA
Source organism: Paenibacillus sp. sgz302114 (assembly GCF_056120345.1). NCBI lineage: Bacteria > Bacillati > Bacillota > Bacilli > Caryophanales > Paenibacillaceae > Paenibacillus > Paenibacillus sp. sgz302114. Next base: position 148,091 of record NZ_JBVYOI010000009.1, on the reverse strand, counting down.
TCACCGGCGAGCTTCGTGCTCAGATCGAAGAACGGCTCAGCTATAGCCGACTTGTGAATGAGAATCTTATAGCAGCCGTCGTAGTTGTACGACACGGTCGCCATGAGATCAAGCGCGTCCTGCACGCAGCTGATAACGACCTCTTCACTTTCAATTATGGCTACCTTGGAGCTGCTGCTCAAATTTAACGTAATGTTCACTAGCGTTTACCCTCCCGATGACATGCTATCGTTCTCTATACATTATAGCCGTTTGTGATGCCGAAGCGGAATGAGTAAACTAGAGCTATATAGAGTTACATAAGGAGGCTTTCCACGATGAGCGAGGCAACACCTACGATGGAGATTGGAATCAGTACATTTCTGGAGACGACGCCAGACCCGGCGACAGGCCGCATCATGAGCCACGCCGAGCGGCTTCGCAATGCGGTCGAGGAGATGGTGCTCGCCGATCAAGTCGGCCTCGATGTATACGGTATCGGGGAGCATCACCGCCCGGACTACGCGGGCACAGCGCCTGCCGTTGTGCTCGCCGCAGGCGCAGCGGTCACGAAGCGGATCCGGCTCACTAGCGCCGTAACGGTGCTCTCTTCGGACGATCCCGTTCGCGTCTATCAAGCATTCTCGACGCTCGACGGCATCTCGAACGGACGAGCGGAAATTATGGCTGGCCGCGGCTCGTTCATCGAGTCCTTCCCGCTGTTCGGCTACAGCCTGGACGACTATAACGAGCTGTTCGAGGAGAAGCTGGAGCTGCTGCTTGCCATACGCGAATCGGAGAAAGTGAATTGGCGCGGCGGTCACCGCCCTGCTATTGAGAATCTCGGCGTCTACCCGCGCTCCGTGCAGAGTCCGCTCCCGGTATGGATCGCCAGCGGCGGCAATGCGGAATCAGCCGTTCGCGCAGGTCTGCTCGGGCTCCCGATCGCATTCGCGATTATCGGCGGCATGCCGGAGCAATTCGCTCCGCTGGTAGACCTGTACAAGCGAGCCGCTGCGTCGGCCGGACATGATCCGTCGAAGCTGCAAATCGCGACGCATTCGCACGGCTTCGTCGGCGATGACAATGACCGCACGGCGGAGCTGTTCTACGCGCCGACCGCCGCGCAGATGAACGTCATTGGCCGCGAGCGCGGCTGGGGCGGGGAATATACGCGCGCGACGTACGATGCCGCGCGCAGCTTGCGCGGCGCTCTCTATGTCGGCGATCCGGAAACCGTCGCCGAGAAGATCGTGCTGCTGCGCAAGAACCTGGGCGTCACGCGGTTCTTCCTGCACGTGAACGTCGGCACAATGCCGCATAAGGAAGTGCTGCATGCCATCGAGCTGCTCGGCACGAAGGTGGCACCGCTTGTACGGCAGGCGCTCAACCAATAAGGAGGATTCATCTATGTCCAAAGGAATTGCATCCATTGCCACTTACCGCCCTCATCCCGGCAAAGAAGAGCAGCTGAAAGATATTGTAAGACGGCACTTGCCGACACTTCGCTCCGAAGGATTCATTACGGACATGACGCCGATTCATCTGCAGGCGGAGGACGGGTCGATCCTCGAAATCTTCGAGTGGGCATCCGCAGAAGCGAAGGATGCCGCCCATCGGTCGCCCGCCGTGCGTGAGGTGTGGGGCGTTATGATGGAAGTGGCAGAGATGGCAGCGCTCGCGAGCCTAGCCGAGGCCGCTCAGCCGTTCTCGAACTTCCGCAAGCTGGAGCTGCTGTAAAGCGGCTTGCGGCTTTGAATTGCTGACTATTGCGGCTGCGGACTCCGTTAGCCGCCCGCTACAATTGCAGCAGCAGCATTAAGTACACCATGAGCGCCGCCCCCATGAAGGCGGCGAATTTGTAGTTCGGCCGCGCCAGCTCGAAGACGGTTCGCTTAAACAGCCCCGACAGCAGATTGTTCACTGCTGACGCCGGCGAAACCGTATTCGAGACGGCCCAGCTGCCGAGCAGCAGCACGGCCATATAGATCGGCGTAGCGCCTACGCTGTGCGGGTCGACCCCATTGGCGAAGACGCTGACGAGCACGATCGGGTGCAGGCCGATGATGGATGTGCCGGCGATGAGCACGATCGCGAGAAGCGAGAACGCGACGGCAATCGGCAGCGGAATGTACGCCAGCATCTTCGGCACGAACGCGCCGAAGCCGACTGCGCCAACGGCTCCGCTGAAGAAGCCAGCGGCGAGGAACAGCGTAATTTCTTTCTTCAGTGCAGGCAATGTAACCGTCAGATGATTAGTCAGCCCTTGGCGATACGTCGCCATCGAACCTTTGGCGATGCACCAGATCAGCGGAAAAATGACGGCAGACATGCACGTAATAATGACCATCGGCACGTCGATGAGCGGCTCCAGCAGGAGAATGACGCCAATGGCGCAAATCAGATAGACAGCAAGCCCGACCGGAAAAGCAGCCTTGCTCTTCGCTCCCGAGAGCTCCTTCACATCCTCCGCCTCAACCGCCTGTTCCTCGCCCACTTGCTTCAACTTCGCGTAATCCATCACGAAACTAACGATAAGAGTAAGCAGTGACAGCACGATCAGATAAGGCAGCAGCGCCGACCAGTTCAGCTTCAGCGCCGTCGTCACAATCGCCATCGCGGCAAAATACGGCGACCAACAGATTGCCCCCGCAAACCCCCGATTCAAAGCACCGGCAAGCAGCCCCTCCATCTTCGGTCTTGGTTTGACGAAGGCAAGATGGTACACGACCGGAATCGATCCTACATTAATGAAAGCTCCCATAATTTGAGTCAACAGCTGCGTGCCGATGAACATGACACTGCCGCTCCTAAGGCTCGTATCGTAGAACTTTCTGAGCGCCTCGACATACGCCGGAATACGCACCGGAATGCCGAACAACGGCGCGAAGACGAACAGCGTCACCAGCGTCGCATTAATGCCCGCCGATTCAAACCAGACGCGAGCGCTCGCCTGCTGAACGATCAGGAGGACAGCGCCTCCGGCAATAAAAGCGGTAGTGAGCCACAGCGTCATGCCCCGTAATTGTGGCAGAAGCACCGCCATGGCAATGAAGACGAGACTCCCTAGCGCCCAAACGAGCGAATCTGCGCCTGTCAGCTGTGAAGCGATGAAGACGGCGGCGAGTGCGAATATGAGTAAACGATCGATTTTGAACATATGATCTCAGTCCCTTACGATAACTAGAACAATTATTTTCCTATCATAACTCCATCTGAAAGCGAAGCATAGCAGAAGAAGCCAGCCATGGCGGCCGGCCTCTAGTTGCTCGTGCTATAGAGAGCCCCAGTACAGCCGGGTCTCGTAATCGAAGTTCACGTAACCATTCCCATGGTGACGATCATATAGCTCCCTCAGAGCAGCCATCATCGGTTCATATTTCGGGTCACCGGACACCGAAACGAAGGATGAAGACGCGAGTCGTCCTCCGAGGCCCTCATAGTCGAAAAGCTGCTGATTCGCAAACCGTACCTCCTGCATATCTCCAGGCCGGAAGAAGGCAGCGAGCGCTTCGGGCAAAATATTTTTCTGATGGACGGTCTTGTAGTCCGTGCCGTACGTTTGCAGCAGCTGCTCATATCCCTCTCGAAACGGCGTGCCTTCGGTAAGCAGCGTGTTCCAGATGAGCACAACCTTGCCCTCGTCTCGGCGTAGGATTCGCTTAAACTCGGATGCCGCAAGAGCACGGTCGAACCAGTGAAACGACTGGGCGCAGACGATGTAGTCGACCGAGCGGTCCTCGAGGCCGGTCGCTTCCGCGGAGCCTGTCGCCGCCCGAAAGCCGCCCACGGCGCCAAGCCGCGCCACCGCTGCCTCGCGCATCGGCTCGTTCGGTTCAACGGCAACCACATGACTCCCCCGCTCCAGCAGCAGCTCGGAAAAAATGCCCGTTCCCGCGCCGACATCGGCGATGACGCTGCCGGGCTTGAATCCGACCGTATCGTACAAATAATCGATAGCCGCTAGCGGATAGGTCGGACGGTATTTCACATAAGCGTCCACTCTACCCGAGAACCGATCCTTGCTGTCCATCGTCGTTCCACGCTCCCGTTGTGATTTTAGTCGAACTGCCAGCAGCTCAGGCTAAGGCTGCCTAACTGGTAACTTCGGTGAATGAGTGTCGCCTTGCGGTTCTCATCGCCTGCCCCCATTGCCAAGAAGAGTGGGATGAAGTGCTCAGTCGTCGGCACCGACTCTACTGCGAACGGCGCTTGCTCGCGGTAACGGAAAAGCGCTTCCGTGTCCCAGCTCGTAAGCTTGCGCTCCAACCACTGATCGAACTGGGCCGCCCACTCGTCTGCCTCTGCCGCCCGCCAATTCAATCGGCGCAAATTATGAACCGTGCCGCCGCTGCCAATAATAAGGACGTCTTGCTCCCGCAGCGCTCCTAATGCTTTGCCGATCTGATACTGTTGTTCATTCGTCAGCATCGGGTTGACGGATAGCGCGATAACCGGAATGTCCGCTTCCGGATAGATCAGCTTCAGCACCGACCATGCGCCATGGTCGAGCCCTCGCGATTCATCAAGCTCGCTTGGAATGCCGTGCTGCGCGAATAACGTCTGGATCTGCTCGCTTAATGCGCGGTTGCCGCTCGCCGGATACGTCAACTGGTACAGCTCATCCTGGAAGCCAGAGAAATCATAGATCGTGCTGTACGTGCTGACTGCGCTAACCTTCTGAACAGGCTGCTCCCAGTGGGCGGAGAAGAGAACAATCGCCTTCGGCCGCGGCCTCGTGGAAGCAAAATTTTTCAGAAAATCGCTGTAAGCATGCTGTTCCAAAACAAGTGAAGGCGCACCGTGCGCGAAGAAATAAGCTGGCATCATTGTCGTTTCTCTCCCTTATGTGAGTGCATTATATATTAGTTTAAACAATTTAATTTCTATATGACTAATATTATGCTTGAAGTGCTAGCAAGTCAACTTGGAAATTGTTAATATCAACTTATATTTTGTATCACAAATATTTGAGTTAGGGTGAACATAAGGTATGGATATCGGCTCTTCGATTCGAGCGATCCGCAAGCGCAAGCACATCACGATTGCCCAAATTTGCGAGGAAACTGGCTTGTCGCAAGGGTTTCTCAGTCAGGTGGAGACGAATAAGACGTCGCCTTCCATCTCCACGCTGGAGAGCATCTCCAAGGCGCTGAAGGTCCCTCTTGCTTACTTGCTGCTGCAAAAGGAAGACCGGATGAAGATCGTGCGCAAGGGTGAACGGCGCATTACGTCTAGCGGCAGCGAGCAGTTTAAGGTGGAGCATCTTAGCGCTACGGATAAAGTACGCATCGTCATTGTCGAGCTGCCGCCTGGCGCTTCGACAGGATCAGAGCCGCACGCACATGAAGGCGAAGAAGTGCATGTGGTCATTAAAGGAAGTATTTACGCCGAGCAAGGCGATGATGCGGCAGAGTTTCACGAAGGCGATTCGTTCAGCTGGAACGCATGCATCCCCCATCTCGTTCGCAATATTGGCGAGGAGACGGCGGTCGTGCTCATCTCGATCTATACGGAGACGGATTATCAGCCGGATCGGCTATAATGGGACGAATTGAAGGCATGGCATATTGCAAATGCTAAAGTCCTGTAAAGTCATTTGGATGATCTTGCTTTACACATGGAGCAGACGGTATCATTACGAAGTTAAGATTATTTTAGAAAAATGAGGGATTAAGGACATGGCACAGCCGAAAATCATTATCGACGCCGATACGGGAATTGACGACGCACTCGCGATTCTATACGGGGTCAAATCCGGTAAGGCGGATATTATAGGCATCACATCGGTCTTCGGCAACATTCCCGTCGAGCTTGCGACCGAGAATGCGCTCAAGGTGCTGAAGCTTGCTGGACTGGAAGGTCAAATTCCCGTCAGCCAAGGCGCTGCACAGCCGCTCGTCCGCAAAGTAGACATTTTCCCTACATTTGTCCATGGCAGCAACGGCATTGGCGATGTTGAAATTCCGCACACCGCTCAGCGTCCGGTGGAGGAAGCAGCAGCAGATTTTATCGTGCGCCAAGCAAGCGAACTGCGTGGAGAGCTTGTCATCGTAGCGCTTGGACGCCTTACGAATCTGGCGCATGCGCTTCAGAAGGATCCGGAGCTCCCTTCGAAAATCAAACATGTTTACATTATGGGCGGCGCTGTTCGCGTACCGGGCAACATTACGCCAACCGCCGAAGCGAATATATGGGGTGACCCGGAAGCGGCCAGCCTTGTCATTCAGTCGGGGCTTCCGATTACGATGATCGGGCTTGATGTCACCTTGCAAACGATGCTGCATCAGTCGCACCTTGATGCGCTGAAAGCTTCCTGCAAGCCGGAGAACCAAGGCGTGGTCAGCTTCATGAACGATTCCATGCAGTTTTATTTCAATTTCTACCACGAAGCGAACGGCTACAATCAATGTGCGCCGATGCATGATCCGCTCACGGTGCTGGCGGCAATCGAGCCTGGCATCGTGCAGACGGAGCAGCTGCTGTTATCGGTGGAATGTCAAGGCGAGGTATGCCTCGGTATGACCGTTGCTGATTTGCGCGAGAAGCCGTCGGTCGGTACGCCGGTCAACGTTGGCGTGCAGGTGGACGCTAAGCGGGCGATTGAGCTGCTGCTTGGCGTGTTTTGAGTAAGTGAAGATCTTAAGAAATGAAGAAGGAGCAGCCCTGTGGGCTGTTCCTTCTTTCATGTTCTGTCTAGTTGCTGTCATAAGATCCCTTCTCGAAGCCACTCTTAGCCGATATGCAGACCGTTCACCACAAGCTTTACTTCGATGTTGCCGCGGGTTGCTCTGGAGTACGGGCACACGCCATGCGCTGCCTTGACCAGCTCCTCCGCCACCTCTTGCTCGACGCCATCCACATTCACATGCAGCTGCGCCGCCAGCCCGAAGCCGCCGTCCGCCGCTTTGCCGATGCTCACATGAGCGGTTACATCGGTGCCTTCATGCTGAACCTTCTTCATGCGCGCCACGAGGTTCAGCGCGCTATCGAAGCAGGCCGCATAGCCTCCCGCGAAGAGCTGCTCTGGATTTGTGCCCGCTTCACCATTGCCGCCGAGTGCCTTCGGCATCCGGATTTGGAGATCAAGCACCCCATCTGAAGATGTAATAGCCCCGTTACGTCCGCCTTCTGCTGTTGCGATTGCTGTGTATAATGCTTCCATTTGTATGATCGCTCCTTATTTATATTTTATACAATTTAATTTTATACAATCAATTTAACACTGCTGACGCGTGACGTCAATGACAAAAAACAGCAATCGCCATATATCCGCATCTTATCGAAACCTTAACATTCTCTTGTTGCTGAGCTATGGTAGTATGGACATAATTATGCTTCTCTGAGCAGATCTCGCGAACTCAGTAGATGCGGAAAGGATCACGATCGGGATGACTACCAGCAAACCAATAAACAGATTAGAAACGCTGCTCGAGCTGCTGCTCGTATCGACGAAGCTCGGGCTCACCTCTTTCGGCGGCCCAATCGCCCACCTCGGATATTTTCATCACGAGTATATACGTCGGCGCAAGTGGCTAGATGAGCGAAGCTACGCCGATCTTGTTGCGCTGTGCCAATTTCTCCCTGGGCCGGCAAGCAGTCAGGTTGGGATCGGCATCGGACTGATGCGCGCCGGGCTGCTTGGCGGACTCGTTGCATGGATTGGCTTCACGCTGCCGTCGGTCCTTGCACTTACAGCATTCGCGATTGCACTACAGGGCGGCGGTTTTGCAAATGCCGACTGGATTCATGGCTTAAAAATCGTAGCCGTCGCCATCGTTGCCCACGCCATTATGGGGATGGGCCAGAAGCTCGCGCCCGACCGGAACCGCGCGACCATCGCCATAGCGGCTGCAGTCGCATCGCTCTTATGGCCCTCCGCATGGAGCCAGGTGCTGCTCATTGTTTGCGCAGGGCTGCTCGGGCTGTGGTTCTATCACCGCCAGCAGGAAGCGGTCGCGGAGGCAGCAGCTCTGCCCCTGGTAGTGCCAATCAGCCGCAAGTTCGGAGCCTTCTGCCTTGCTTCCTTTATAGCTCTGCTGATTGCGCTGCCGCTGCTTCAAGCGTGGACCGGTTCTTACAATGGCGTTCTCGCCCTGTTCGACAGCTTCTACCGATCAGGCTCACTCGTCTTCGGAGGCGGTCATGTCGTGCTTCCGCTGCTTGAGCGTGAAGTCGTGCCGACCGGCTGGGTCAGCCCCGAGCAATTTCTTGCTGGCTACGGTGCAGCACAGGCCATGCCAGGTCCGCTGTTCACCTTCGCGTCCTACCTCGGCATGATGGCAGACGGCGTGATTGGGGCTGTAACTGCAACAACTGCGATCTTCCTTCCCGCTTTCCTGCTCATCGTCGGCGCGCTACCGTTCTGGGGCTCGCTGCGCACGAGCCCGAGAGTGCAAGGCGCCCTTACCGGCGTGAATGCAGCTGTGGTCGGCATTCTGCTCGCTGCACTCTACAACCCGCTGTGGACGACAGCGATTTTCACTCCGGCAGACTTCGCGCTAGCCTCGATCTTGTTCGGCATGCTTGCCTTCTGGAAGTTGCCGCCTTGGATTGTCGTCCTCACTGGCTCAGTCGGCTGTATGCTGCTGGGCAGCTTATAAACAAAAACAACCCGCATAGTGAACTTGGCGGGTTGTTTTTGTTGTCCTGCTGCCCTCTGCGAGCTGCCTTTCGTTTGGTTTGCATCCACACTCATCTACCCGCGCAGCCCGGCAATCGCCACTTGATACCGCTCGAACCAATACTTCCACTGGTCCTTGCGGGATTCAATCGTTCTGCCATCCAGCAATGCGCCGATAACATCCAGGCAAACATGCCAGCCGGCGAGGTCCTTCGGCGTATGGTCCGTCAGCTTGTTCAGCTTCTCGATCAGTACCAATCTGCAGCCAGCGGCTTCTGAATTCAGCTCGAAGCGAACCACATCCTCGCCCCACATGTACTCGAGAACAGTCTGCGGCTTCATCTCCAGAATCGGCATATCGAGCACATCGCCGCCATCCGGCATATGAAACTTCATGCTGCCTCCTTCACGAAGCTCTCCAACGCGCAGCTCCGAGAACCAAGTTGGCAGCAGATCATTGTCAGTCAGATACGCCCACACCTGCTGAACCGAATGATTAAACATGCGTTCAAAACGAGCCGTATAGCCATCACCAGCTTGTTGCACGACTGCTAGCATTACGCATCTTCCTCCCCATCATCTTCTTTACCATTATTATGACATATTTCCCAGCTGGATTTGACGCTGAAATCGCTGAATGAACATTTTGGACACCTGCGTCCCTTTATTCGTCTCCGCCCGCGCCCATCCAAGCTGGATCTTCGGCTGTTCAACACCATCCATTTCCAGCTTCATAAGACCACTATTCAGTGACCCCGATCTGTCGATGAAGGAGAAATCATAGCCGATTGTACCGGCCAGATTCTCGCGAAGAACCGTGACGAGCGCATACGGGTTATTGCTCGTAAACATGATGGAGAGCGGACCGTGCACTTTGGCGAACTCCTCAACAAAATCATGCACATGCGGCTCATCATACAGAACATAAGGAAGCTTCTTCATCTCTTCCGGCGTAATTCGCTTCCTGCCTGCAAGAGGAGAGTTATTCCAAACGCCGATAACCATCCTCCCTTGCCAGATCGGTTCAAACACTAGCCCCGTCCCAATCGACGCCTCATTGCCTCTTATGCCGATCAGACCGATATCGACCTTGTTATGTCTGATTTCATCCAGAATACGGTCGGACTTCTCTTCCACGATTCGAAATACAACATTCGGATAATCTTGCTTGAAGCCCGACACCGTCTTAACCAAGGATGCCATCACGCCTGGAATGGCCGCAATCCGCAATTCCGCATGCATCATCTCCGACATTCGGGACGCTCCATCCTTCATCTCCTGCAGCTTGCCGACCACTTCTAGCGCTTTCTGAATGATGTCGGTTCCTTCCTTCGTCGGCGTCGTGCCTGAGCGCGAACGGACGAATATCGGTATCCCAAGCTCCGCCTCCAGGCTAGCGATGGATTGACTGATGGCAGATTGCGTAACATGCATATTGCTTGCAGCGAGCGATAACGATTTGGTCTTCGCCACTTCGATAATGTAATACAGCTGATCTAAGTTCACGGCACGCTAGTCCCCTTTTTTACATTAGCTGATCTAATAATAGAATTATAAATGTTAATTATTCTTATTCAAAGCCGCGCGTTATACTGGACTCGTTTGAACAGGACCATTCGATTACTTGATTCAGATAGATCCATAAACGAAGGAGAGCTGACAGATGAGACTACAAGGAAAAACAGCAATTGTCACAGGCGGTGCAAGCGGCATCGGCAAAGCAACGGTAAAGAAATTTCTGCAGCAAGGCGCGAGCGTCGTATTCACAGATATTCATAAGGGGGCCGGCTTGCGAACACTTGAGGAAATGAAGCAGCTATCGGAAAATGTTGTGTTCGTGCAGCACGACGTACAAAAAGAAGAGGATTGGAGCCTTGTTACCGCCACAACGCTCGAGAAGTTCGGCCGTATTGATATTTTGTTCAACAATGCCGGGATTTACAGCACGAAGCCGGTTACCGAATATACGGTGGGAGAATGGAATCGCCTGCTCGGGATTAACGTCGTCGGCGTCTTCCTCGGCATGAAGCATGTCGTGCCCGCGATGGTGGAGCAGCGCAACGGCTCGATTATTAATGCGTCATCGATGGCCGGGATCAGAGGAGCATCAAACCATACTCTCTATGGGGCAAGTAAAGGCGCAGTGCGCACGATGTCGAAGGACCTTGCGAAAGAAGTGGCGGCACATCAAATTCGCGTTAACTCCATCCACCCTGGCGTCATCCAAACGTCGATGGGCGACGCGGTCGCTTCTGGCTTGAACGCGACTACAGATCATCTTGCAGCAGCTGCCATCCCGCTCAAACGCTGCGGCACACCGGAGGAAGTAGCGGATTTGGTCGTCTTCCTCGCTTCCGATGAATCCAGCTTTATTACAGGTGCAGAGATGGTTATCGACGGCGGAGCATCGGCTTAACCGCTTACGCACCGCACATAAAAATGAGCTACGGGAGGAAACAATAGATGCGATTCACAAATAAAGCAGCGGTAATTACAGGCGGCGGCAGCGGAATCGGCCGGGAAACTTGCGTCAAATTTGCACAGGAGGGCGCGAAAGTCGTCGTCGCTGATTTCAACGAGACTACAGGTCAAGAAACGGTAGAGCTTATCCGTGCAGAAGGCTTCGATGCCGCTTTTTTCAAATGCGATGTTGGTGAATTCGAGCAAGTCGAGGCACTAGCAAAGTTTGCGGTGTCCACTTATGGACGGCTTGATATTATGTTCAACAATGCCGGTATCGGTAGCGGTGCGCCCATGCTCGAGCACACGCCGGAGTTGTACCATCGCGTGATCCGCATCAATCAAGATGGCGTGTATTATGGTATTTTTGCGGCCGCGCACATAATGAAGGAGCTTGGCACTGGCGGTGTCATCATTAATACTGCCTCTGTCATGGGCTTCCTTGCGATGAACAACGGATTCAGCTATAACACCTCGAAAGCAGCCGTCGTCATGATGACACAAGTCGCTGCGCTAGATCTTGCGCCGTATAACATTCGTGTCGTCGGCGTTGCTCCCGGCTTTGTTCATACGAACATTATAAGCGGACTGAAGGAGAGCGGCATGGAAGACCCGATTGCGAAGAAGCATATGCACGGGGAATTGCTGTACCCGCACCATATCACAGATACCGTCTTGTTCCTCGCTTCCGATGCAGCAAGCGGCATTAACGGTACAACGGTTAAGGTAGATGACGGCTATACCGCTTTTAAATAATGTTTGTGGCATATAGAAAAACCGCCTTCCTGGGAAGGCGGTTTTGTTGTAGAGAAACACAGATTGATGAATCAGGTGAGCTGAGAATTGTAACGGTTACTACAAAGCTTATTTCCACGATGATTACCCTTTTAAAATTCTAACGGTTGTCTGAGAGCTTATTCGGCTCCAAATCGGCAATCATTCACTGCAAAATCACCTAATAGCGTAGCTGGCAACCGTTAGACCCTCGAAATAGCCATTTGAGGCTAAATAGCGTTCGTGACAAACGTAAGCGTACTACACCCACTTCACTTCGATGACATCGCCAGCCACAACTGGCTTCGTATAGGAAGCCTGCTCACCGTTATGTGTCATGTGCAAGCTGCCCTGCCGCTTGCTTCTGTCGAAGTCGACGTAGTCGAACAGGTTCACAAAAGCAAGGCCGCTCGGCAGTGCCAGCGGGAAACCGTTGTAAATAATGATGACCGTGGAATCGTCGGCAGCAGCCGCAGGCTCCGTCTCTTCGATGACTTCCAGCAGCTGCTCCGCAGCGTTGTTCGCTTCCGCACTGCCAGTCTCCTCGGCTATGCCACTTCCGACAAACGCCCTAGCAGCTTCGACATCACCACCAGCTACCTCAGCCTCTATCATCTCCGCGGCTACAGCAGCTTCATCCCTCGCAGCAGCCACTACGGCGACCGCTGCTCCGTCCACTTCAACAACCGCATCACCAACCGTTTCAACGATCGCTACATCATCACGCTCCGCGATCCGATAGCTGTCCTCGGCGATCACATCGTTCACGCAAACAATAGCAGCTTCGCCAAGTCCCCGTGCTCGGCGCAGGTCCGCCACGCTCTCAAGCTGCTCATATTCGATGACATCCTGATCGCTCAGCAGCAGGTCGCCTTCGGCAGCTTGCCCGTTCACCCGCAGGTTTGTAATCGCGCTCATCCAAGCGCCGTTTACCTTCCAGCCTGCGTGTACGTGGACGAGCTTGCCGAGCGTCATCTCTCGCTTCACGCCATGCTTGGCAGGCACGATCACGATCCGGTCCTGCGGCTTAATCGGGGTGCTGATATGGGAAGGCTCCCCGTTTACATAGATTTCGCCGGCTTCGCCCGCTTCGCCGAACACCGTCTTTCTCCGTCCGTTCAAGTATACCTCGAACGACTTGCCCGCTTTCGCAATAAGCTGCTGCGGATTGAAGCCTACGAGCATGAGCGCATCAATCACCTTCAGCGTCTTCGTATTGATGAGCTTCACGCCGGCGCCGTTCACGAACACCTCGACGAAGTCCCGGCCTAGATGCGACACCGCCTTCGCTAATATCCCGATCGGCGTCACGACCTCCGGCCCCTTCAGCTGAAAGTTGCTTACGCTCAGATTCGGAATGTTCGACATATCCCGCGTCGCAACCCGCTCCACCGGCAGCTCCAAGTACCCCGCGATCATCTCATTCAGCCGCGGAATTTGGCTGCCTCCACCGGTCAAGAACACCGCGCTCGGCGCCTTGCCGTTCTTATCGAGCACATTGTCCGCGATGTTCTTTGCGATCAGGTCGATGACCTCCGACAGCTGATCCAATATCTCCTCGGTCGGCTTCTCATACTCCATACCGATAATGTCCTTATACTGCTGCACCGGCTGATCGCGCAGCTTGCACTTGAGCTCTTCCGCGCTGTCGAAGTCCATCAGGTAGGCTTGAGCAATCGCCTCTGTTATCTCGTCTCCCGCTGTTGCGGTCATTGCATACGCCACGACCGTGCCATCCTTCGTGATGGCAATATCGCTCGTCCCGGCGCCTATATCGACAAGAGCAATATTGAGCAGCCTTATATTCGCAGGAACAGCCGCTTCGATTGCAGCAATCGGCTCAAGAGTCAGATAGCTGACATCAAGCCCGATCCGGCTCACCGCCGCATAGAGACTGTCCACCACTGTACGGGGCAGGAATGTTGCAATTAAGTCGACCTCTATCGTCCGGCCTTTATGACCGAGGAGGCTCAGCATTGTTTTCTCATTCAGGTAATAATGAACAACCGTATGTCCGATGCAAAAATAATCCTTCATCTCCTGCGACGCTTCCAGCAGCTCCGCATATACCTTCTGCAAACCTTCCATCTCGAGCGAGTCGATGACATGCTTCTCAATCGGCTTCGTCTCGTCGATGTGCTGCGATAACCTCGCTCTTCCCGTAATAAGCGACCGCCCGGCTGCGGCTATTGCGACTTCCGTAAACGTCTGGCCGCTCGCTCCCTCAAGCTTCGCCTTAATAACGCGAATCGACTCCGTAACTCCGTCAATATCATGAATTTGCCCGTCGATCATTACGCGATCCTTGTGGTACTCCACTTCGCCGTGCTCCACGACGAGCTTCCCGTTCTTGTAGTAGCCAACAAGGCCGATAACGCTCCTTGTCCCAATATCAACTGCAAATACACGCTGTTTGTAGTGAATTTCTGTTATTTGCGATGACAACATCAAAACCCCTTTGGATTGGCCATATATGTAAATAAAGTATAGCATAAAGCCCTTCTCGGGGCGGTCAAAAAGCGATAAAAAACAATCCAAACAGGCTGCCAAATCGAATCGTTGTCAGGTAATCTAACATTGCGTTATGATGATTCCATATTCCGATTAACGACTCTAGCACTTGAAATCGTGTATAATAGTTTAGTTTCTAGCATGTTTGCGCTTACATAAAAACTAAGGCGGGTGTATGACGTTGTATAAAGTGATGATCGTCGACGACGAGGCGGTCGTACGCGGCGGCCTTAAGAATACAATTCGCTGGGAGGAGCATGGTTTTCAGCTCATTGGCGACTATGCCAATGGCCGTGATGCCTGGCATGAGATCGAACGCGAGCAGCCCGACCTGGTTATCTCCGATATAAGCATGCCGTATATGGACGGGCTTGAGCTCGCAGGCCTGATCACATCGAATTATCCCGATATTAAAGTCATTATATTAACCGGCTACGACGAGTTTGAATATGCTCAACAAGCTGTCCGGCTGAAGGTGTCTGACTTCCTGCTCAAGCCGATTACAGCTATGGAAATTCGCGTGCTGCTGAATAAAGTGCGAGCTGAGATGGATGAAGAGATGAAGATCCGCGAGGATCTCAGCATGCTGCAAAGCCAGCTGCGCCAGAGCATGCCGCTGCTCCGAGAGCGGCTGCTTGAGCGGCTTGTCGTGCTTGGCGTCGGCAAGCCCGAGATTGAAGTGCGCTTCGGCTACTTCGATATCCCGAAGCTGACTCCGCCGTATCTTGTCATTGTGGCGGATATCGACGACTTCGGCGACCGCGAGCGGCTGGATAGCGTGCACGACGAGGAATTTCTCCGTTTTGCCGCTTTCAACGTGTTCGAGGAGATTACCGATCAGAAGAATGCCTTGTCCTTCCGGACACGCGAAGAACGAATGGCCGCTGTCATAACCGGCGTGCCGCCCGAAACCGATATTTACGAACACGCCTACGAGCTCGCGGAAGAGATTCGCCGCCAGATTGAGCGCTATCTCAAGCTGACCGTGACGGTTGGCGTCGGACGAAGCTGCGGCTCTGCCGATCAATTGCCGCTCTCTTACAAGAGCGCACTCTCCGCACTCGATTACCGGTTCCTGGTCGGCAAGAATCGCGTACTTAGCATTATTGATATGGAAGGCGCTCCGGTATCCACTACCGTTCCGACCTTGGATTGGGATCGCCAGCTAGCAACCATCGTGAAGACCGGGTCGGCTGCGGATGCTCAGCAGCTCATTAAGCTGATTGTGGATGGGCTCAAGCGGCTGCGCCTCCCGATCGAAGGCTGCTATTTACAGCTGCAGAAGCTGACGCTCTCGCTAATGAATACGATTCAAGAGCTTGGCATCGGGGAGAATGGGCTCGCTAGCCAGCAGCAGAGCTGGCTGACGGACATTTACAGCTTCAAGACGCTGGACGAGCTCGAGCTATGGCTGATGCATATCGTCTCGAATCTCATAACGGCGGTCTCCGCCAATCGGAGCCATTACACCAACACGCAGATGATCCGCGCAACGGAATATATCGAGGCGCACTATGCGGATGAACAGATTTCGCTGCAGGATCTTTGCCGCCACGTCCTGATGAGCACGAGCTATTTTAGCCTTATTTTCAAACAGTATACCGGCGAGACGTTTATTGAGTATTTGACCCGCGTGCGCGTAGAGAAGGCGAAGGTACTGCTATCGACAACCTCGCTCAAGCTCTATGAGATTGCGGAGAAGGTCGGCTATGCGGATCCGAACTACTTCAGCCTGTTGTTCAAGAAGCACGCCGGACGAACACCGAGAGAATATCGCGATACCCGAAGCGGAGGCTGACCCTATGACGGACCGCAAGCCCTTTGCGCCTTTGCTGCCATTCAAGAGCATTCAGTCAAGCATTTCGTTCGCCTTCTCCTGTCTCATTCTTGTGAGCATTACGATAACAAGCCTCGCGAGCTACCAGCTTGCGGTGTATTCCGCCGAGCGGAACTCCGAAGGTTACATCGAGGAAATTATGAAGCAGGTGAACACAAACATTCAGTCCTACGTGGACAATATGGAGAATATCTCGCTGCTCGCAATGACCAACAAGGACGTCAATTATTACATTTCGAGCAACAATTTTATAAGCAATGAGGACCGCAGGGCGTACGAGAAGCGAATCTCCGATCTGTTCCAGGCGATTCTCTACACGCGCAAGGACATCGCTTCGCTGATGGTGTTCGGCTACAACGGCAGAGTCGTGTCCGATCGGCGTATTACGAGTCTCAATCCATATGCAGTGTTCGCTGATCAAGCTTGGTATCGCAACGCCAAGACGGCAGGCGGCAAATCCGTTCTGTCTGCCCCACATGTGCAAAATATGATCCAAAACGAATATCGCTGGGTTGTCTCGTTGAGTCGGGAATTGAAAAATTCGGACGGCATTACGGGGGAGGGAATCTTCCTCGTCGATTTGAACCTTAGCGTCATTACCGATCTGTGCAGTCAAATCAATCTCGGCAAGAAAGGCTATATGTTCATCGTCGATAATGACGGCAATATCGTCTACCATCCGAAGCAGCAGCTCATCTACAGCAACCTGCGCACCGAGCAGATTGACCGGGTGAAGGAAGCGGCAAGCGGTACGGTGTTTACGGTGAACGACAAGGAAGGCAAGCGGAGCTATACCGTCCAGGACACGAATTTTGGCTGGAAAATCGTTGGCGTCGCATACGCCAATGACCTGATTAGCAATAAGGGCGACATCCGCAAAACCTTCCTGCTATACGCCAGCGCCGGATTGATCGTCAGCCTGCTGCTGTCCATCGCTATTTCGCATCGCCTGTCCCGACCGATTCGCACGTTGCAGCGCGATATGAAAGCGGTGGAACGGGGCAACTTCGACACGCAGACCATTGTGCGCGAGCAGAACGAAATCGGTCAGCTTGGGCATACGTTCAACATAATGGTCGGACAGATCAAGCGGCTCATGCAAGAGATCATTCATACGCAGGAGCACAAGCGCAAGAGCGAGCTGCAGCTGCTTCAGTCGCAGATTAATCCGCATTTTCTATACAATACGCTGGATTCGATCGTATGGATGGCCGAGCAGAAGCAGCATGAGCAGGTCGTCTTAATGACTTCGGCGCTCGCCAAGCTGTTTCGGGCAAGCATTGCCAAGGATACGGAGCTTGTCTCCATCCGTGTCGACGCCGAGCATATTACGAACTACTTGCTCATTCAGAAAATGCGCTACGAGAGCCAGCTGGAATATCAGATTGACTTCGATCGAACTATTTTCCCATACAAAACGCTCAAAATCCTGCTCCAGCCATTCGTCGAGAATGCGATTTATCATGGTCTGCGTGGTAAGCCGGACAAAGGAACGGTAACGGTTCGCGGGTATGAATCAAAAGGAAACATCGTCTTCGAGGTCGAGGACGACGGGCTTGGCATGACAGATGAGCAGCTCGAGCGAATATGGAAGCCTGCGCCTGTTCAGGCCGATGAATTACTGACTGTTAGTCCGAAAGGAATCGGCATTCATAACGTCGATGAACGGATTAAGCTGTATTTTGGACCCGAGTATGGGGTGCGAATTCACAGTGAGCTTGATGTAGGGACATGCGTCACGATTACGATTCCCAAAGTGAAATAAGGAAGGACCTAAGCTTATGCGATTGCACCGTATGACCTTCATTCTCGTTCCGCTGCTCGTTGCACTGCTTGTTTTCGGAGTGCTGAACTACAAGCTCGGCGATGTGTCTCCTCCGAAGGCACGGTCGGTTGCGTTCGTGCTGAAGACGAGCAATGCAAGGAGCGACTTCTGGCAGGCGGTCAGCGCAGGCGCACAGGCGGCGGCGAAGGAGTCGGAAGCCGGGCTCACGGTAGAAGGGCCGCTTCAGGACATGGATGCAGACGCCCAAATCCGGATGATTCAAGAGGCAGCGGGCCGAGGGCCTGATGCGCTGATCGTTGCACCTGTCCATGATCCCCGCTTTAACGATATTTTGCATGGCATCCGTGCTCGTGGCATTAAGCTCGTAGTTGTCGATACGCCACTGACTCTCGATGTGCCGCCGTATTACGTCGCGAACAATCACAAGGAAGCTGGACGCCAGGCGGGAAGAACCGCTGTGGAGGCGACTGTCGGCAAGCTGAGCGCCGCCATCATTAGCGATTTCCCGAACTCAGGCGTGCAGAGCGAGCGCGAGCTCGGAGTGAAGGAAGCGCTCGACGCCCATGCGGATGAATACGATGAGACGTTCTATGCAGGCAATTCTGAGGCGAACGCATACGCCTATACGAGATCGCTTCTCCTCCGCAGCCCCGGCATCAACACCATCATTGCGCTTAGCGAGCCGGCTGTGCTTGGAGCGGCCAAGGCTCTGAAGGAGCTGGACCTCACAGGCAAGGTGAAGCTAATCGGCTTCGACAGCTCCGTCTATGAGATCAAGCTGCTGGAGGAAGGCGTACTCCACGCTACAATCGTGCAGAAGCCGTTCAATATGGGCTATTTAAGTGTGAAGACTGCGCTTGCGCTGGTGGATGGGAAGCGGACGGATCAGACGACCTATATTGATTCCGTTGTCGTGACCAAATCCAATATGTATACGCCGGAGAATCAGAAGCTGCTGTTCCCGTTCATTCAAAAATAATGCTGTCAGGGGGCGAGATAACGAGATGACGAACAAAGCGAAGCGACTACTCGAGGGGACCCGGCTGCTTGCTGTAGCCGCAAGCGTACTGCTGCTGTCCACTGGCTGCTCCCCGTCCGAGCCGGCGCCAATTATCGAAACAAAGGAGCAGCCCTCCCTCATCCGCTTCGTCGCAGCCGAGTACAGCTCCGAGACGAAGCCTCTGCTGGAGGAGCTCGTAAGACAGTTCGAGATCCAGAATCCAACCATTGATGTGGAGCTGCAGGTCGCCAATTGGGATATTCTCAGCGGCATCTACACCGCGATGATTAGCAAGAACCAACCGCCGGACCTGCTGAACACGAACGCATACGCGCAGTTCGCGAGCGATGGGCTGCTGAATGATATGGGGGATATTATGTCCCCAGAGCTGAAGCGGAAAATTTATCCGAATCTGCTCGAGAAGGATCGCATGGATGACGTCCAGTTCGCGGTTCCATACGTAGCCTCCGTTCGCAACATGTACTACAACCAAGACTTGTTCGAGGAAGCAGGGATACATTCTCCTCCGAAAACATGGTCTGAGCTGAAGACCGCTGCCAGCAAAATCGTCAAGACCGGCAAAGCGACCGGCTTCGGCGTCGATCTGACCGATAATGAGACGCAGGCGTATTTGTCCTACTTCTTCTTCGGCTCTGGCGGCGGCTGGATCAAGGACGGCAAGTGGACGATCAATTCGCCCGAAAACGTACAAGGGCTCTCTTTCTTGAAGGGACTGTTTGACGCAAAGCTGACCGATCCAGAGCCCACGGTCACAACACGGGACGAGAAGCAGCGGGTGCTTGGCGACGGCAAGCTCGGCATGCTCATCTCCGGCAACTACTTCACTTCCGTCGTGCCGCGCGAATTCCCTAATCTGCGCTGGGGCGTCGGCCCGATTCCGGTGAAGGATGGCAAGGCGCCGCTATCGTTCGGCGTGCAGGATATGCTCGTTTCGTTCAAGAACGACCATACGGACACGGCAGCGCTATCCAAGTTTCTGGACTTCCTCTATGACGATGGACGCTATGAGGAGTTTACACAGCGCGAAGGCTTACTGCCGGTTACGTCTACGGTCGGACAGAAGCTCGCGGGAAACGATCCGATTATGAAGAGCGAGCTCGCTGCACTTGAGAAAGCGGAGTTCTACCCGATTCAGGAGCCCGCTTGGCAATCGGTCATGGACACGGCGCGCAAGCTTGGCGATGCGGTGCTGTTTGGACGGATGACGCCGAAGCAGGCGCTTGATGAGCTGCAGCATTTTGCCGAAGCCCATAGCACGAAATAAAAGAAAAAGAAAATACTAAAGATTTCAAGGAAGATATTCAATAGAGACTTGCCACCCTCCCCTCTATCATAAAGATAGAACTTTTGTTAAACCAAATTCGGGAGGGTGTGCATCACATGATACTAAAGAAAAAGCTAGCTACATTAAGCCTTGCAACCGTAATGGCTGTCGTTCCTCTGACAGGCTGCGGTTCCTCTAACGACTCCGGCAACAACAACCAAACGACGAATACGCAGGCGGACACATCCACGAATACTTCAACGAATAACGCAACCGATGCAACAACAAACAATTCCACAACTACGGATACGACTGCAACAGCTACGAAGCTGACTGGCGACTTCGAGATCCAATACTTCGTCGGCGGCTACGGCGACAAATGGTGGAAGAAGGTCATCGCCGACTTCCAAGCAGCTAACCCTGATCTCCACATCAAAGAGCTTGCTGGCCCGAAAATCAACGAACAAACGAAGCCGCGCTGGATCGGCGGCACCCCGCCTGATTTCGTCTACATCGACGGCCCTGGTCTGAATGACCGCCAAATGGTTGACGATGGTCAGCTCGAGGACTTGACCGACTGGCTGAAAGACGCGAAGAACGTTGACGGCGATCTCATTACGGATCTGCTCGCTCAGCCTGCACAGCAATTCGATGGCAAGACGTACAACATTCCGCTCGTTCTGAACTCATGGGGCGTGTTCTGGGATAAAGCGCTCTTCAAGGAAAAAGGCTGGTCAGAGCCGCAAGACTTCGATCAATTCCTGCAAGTCAGCGACCAAATTAAAACAGCCGGCATTACGCCATTCATCCATACCGGTAAATATCCGTACTATATCAACGGCGCCATCCTGTATCCGGCGATCGTATCGGCAAACAACAACGATACAAGCATTCTGAAGGATATGGCAGATTCCAAGGTTGAAGCGTTCCAGAAGCCTGCTGTACTTGCAGCGCTGAACAAGATCGTAGCGCTTCGCGACAAAGGCTTCATCGACAAAGCGTCGATCCAAATCAACCATACCGATTCGCAAATGCTGTTCCTGCAGCATAAGGACGCATTCATCCCGAATGGTCTGTGGCTGCCGAACGAAATGTCCAAAGACATCCCAGGCGGCTTCGATTTCGGCTTCATTCCGTCCGTTACACAAGATGCTGGCGGCAAAGTGGTAGCGAATACGTCCACAGCTACAGTTGCAATCGCGAAGAATGCGAAGAACAAAGATGCAGCAAAAGCGTTCATGCAGTTCATCTTCTCGAAGGCCCAAGCATCGCAATGGGCTGAGCTGAGCGGCGCTCCTTCCAACATCAAAGGCGATATCAGCAGTTCCAATGCGCCTAGCTTCGTTAAGGATGCTGCGAAATTCCTGACAGATTCGAACACAGTCGTTATTCCGACCATTACGTTCAACGCTGACGTAGACAAAGCGATGCAGGATGCGACAGACGCTCTTACAATCAGCAAAATCACGCCAGAAGAATGGGTGAAGCGCGTCACCGACGTAGCAGCTAAAGTGAAGCAATAAGCTTACCCCCTCACATAGGATCAAACGAGTGATGATCAGGGCTCTAGAGGCTCTGGTCATCATTCGCACTTAGACTTTAGGAAGGACGGTGGGCTAAGGTGAATTCGAGCTCGTCCAAGCTGCAACGTACCATTTTTATCGCTTCATTCATTATTCCGACGTTCGTGTTCTACTGCATCTTTACCGTGTATCCGGTTATACAAGGTCTTTACTACTCGATGTTCGATTGGTCCGGCATGTCGCAGAATAAAGAGTTTGTTGGCCTCCGCAATTTCAAAGACCTGTTTCACGATCCGATCGTCTGGAAAGCGATTGGCAACGACTACTTTCTTGTTGTGGGTAAAGTGATCGGCATTATGGTAATCGCAACTTTCTTTGCGGTCGCACTGACACGATTCCGTTTCAAGCTGGCCAGCTTCTTCCGCTCGGTCTTTTTTATCCCGAACATTCTTTCAGTCGTCGTTATTGGTGTCCTCTGGAATTTCATATATAACCCGCAGATCGGCTTCCTGAATGGGTTTCTGTCGCTGTTCACGAAGGATACGGTCAGCATTACGTGGCTCGGCTTTACCAACCATACGATTTGGATGCTGCTTCCCCCGACCATTTGGGCGGGTATCGGGTTCTATATGATCCTGCTCATCGCGGCTATTCAGAACATTCCGGATTCACTCTATGAAGCATCTGAGCTGGAAGGCGCGAATCAGTGGCAGCAGTTCAGCAAGATTACGCTGCCGCTCGTCTGGGAGCAGATGAAGGTGTCGATTCTGAACATCATGATGACGACGCTGAACGGCTCCTTCGTTATCGTCTGGATTATGACGCAGGGCGGTCCGGACAATTCCACGCAGGTTATGGGCTCTTATTTGTACCAAATGGCATTCCAGCAATATCACTTCGGTTACGGAGCGTCGATCGGCTTACTGATTCTTGTCCTATCGCTGATTACGACGGTTGTTCTGCAGCGTCTGCTCCGTCACGAAACCGTGGAATTGGGCTGAGGAGGATATAATCATGAATTTAGGCATCCGAAACCCTGTCGCGAAAGGCTTCTTCTACATCCTGCTGCTGGTGTGGACCGTGTCGGTTATTTACCCGTTAATATGGACCTTGCTAGACTCCCTGAAGGATAACGAGCAGTTCTTCATTCACGCGCCGTGGTCGCTTCCCCGCTTCCCGCTGCTCTGGTCGAACTTCAGCTATGTGTGGAGCAAATATAATTTCAACACGTATTTCGTCAATTCGCTTATTGTCACAGTCGGCTCCACGGTGCTTGGCCTCTTGCTCTCCGCGATGACCGCCTACGTGCTTGCGCGGTATAAGTTCAGAGGCAGCAACTTCCTGTACTTGCTGTACATTGCTTCGATGATGATCCCGTTCATTCTGGCGCTCATCCCGCTGTTCTTCCTGATGAACTCGATGCATCTCATCAATACGAAGCTTGGCCTCATCTTCGTCTACGCGTCCAGCTTGCTGGCGTTCGGCATCTTCGTGCTCGTCGGCTTCTTCAAGTCGCTGCCGAAGGAGCTGGAAGAATCGGCGCAAATTGACGGCGCCTCGCATTTCGGAACATTCTTCCGCATCATGCTGCCATTGGCTCAGCCGGGCCTCGTAACGGTCGCGATCATCAACGTGCTGAACATCTGGAACGAGTACGTTGTCGGTACGATTATCGTGAATGACCCGACCCAGTACACGCTTCCGATCGAGATCGCGGTCATGCAGCAGGAAATGCAGTACCGCACGGAGTGGGGCCCGCTGTTCGCGGCGCTGCTCGTGACCATCGTTCCGGTGCTCATTATGTACATCCTGTTCCAACGCAAAATCGCCAGCGGCATTACGGCAGGTGCTGTGAAGTAAATCGTATGGTGTGAGAACTGACTAGTTTGATCTGCATAAAAACATGAAAACAACCTTAGCCAGCGGAATTTCATCCGCTACTGGCTAAGGTTGTTGTATTTTCAAAAACTTATGACAGCTTGCTTACAACTTGCTTTAACGCATCCTGGATTGGCGTCAGCGGACGACCGAGCAGCTTCTCGAAGTCATTGCTCTCTACTGCAAGCGAGCCGTCGCGAATCCCTTGCTGAATGCCGACTACAATCGGAATGGCGAAGTCCGGTACGCCAACGCTCTTCATAATGCCAGCATAAGTCTCATCGTCTACCTGCTGGACGGCAACTTCTTTGCCTAGAACAGCGCCAAGCGCGGCTGCCAGCTCTTCCTGTGTCAGCAATGTGCCCGACAATTCATACGTCTTGTTCTCATGCCCTTCGCCTGCAAGTACAGCCGCTGCTGCTTGCGCATATTCCTGATGCAGCGCCCAACCGACTTTGCCGGAGCCTGCGGAAGTTACCCAAGGCGCTCCTGCGATGACTCCTTGAATGCTTCCAGCTTCATTCTCGAGGTACCAATTGTTCCGCAGCAACGCATATGGGACGCCGCTTTCGCGAAGCGCTTGCTCTGCCGCTTGATGCGGAGGGGCGAACAGAATCTTGCTGTCAGTGGCGCCAGCAAGGCTCGTATAAGCGATGAAGCCGACTCTCGCACGGACAGCGGCTTCGATTGCATTCACATGCTGGCGCATCCGCGTCTCTGTGTCGCCGTCAGTCGAGATGATCAAGATACGGTCAATGCCTTGGAATGCCGCATCGAGCGTCTCTGGTTGTTCGAAGTCACCGTGGCGAACGTCGATTCCTTGTGCACGCAGCCCTTCTGCCTTCTCTGGATTACGTACGCTTACTGCGATCCGGCTCGCTGGCACCGTCTTCAGCAATTCCTCTACAACTTCTGCGCCAAGCTTCCCAGTTGCACCTGTCACTAACAATTTCATCGTCTTTTTCCTCCTTATTGTTGTATCCAGTATTGTTATAACAACTTAAGTTACAACATGTGTATAAAAGAAAGGTTCTTAAAAGAACCTTTACTTAAACTTCTCAAGCAGCTGCGCAATCGTCGTCTGCGCGAGCCTCTGCTCCATGAGCGCCTGCGCTTCCGCAAGCTCCTCTTGAAGCACCTGCTCAATATTCCGCCCAACGGGGCATTCGATCTTCGAGTGCTCATGAATGCGAAACAGCTGGTTATTCTCCGTCACGCCCACGGCGCGATACACATCAAGCAGCGTGATATCGGCAGGGGCTTTCAGCAGGACCGTCCCGCCTACGCCCGGCCTGACTTCGACCAGACCGGCTTTCTTCAGCATCCCCATGATCCGCCGGATGACGACCGGGTTCGTGTTGACGCTGCCTGCGATATAGTCGCCTGTACAATCGGGCGCAACGGCGATAAGAGAAAGTGTATGAACCGCAATTGAGAAACGCGTACTAATTTGCTTCACTTTAACCACCACCGTTGTAACCATTATAGTTACTTCTCATCTGACTGTCAATAAAGCGGCAATTTTATTCGTGCAATAAGCAATAAGCAATGCTAACGCGTCTGCTCTTGCGCCGCCCATTGATTGTGAACCAGACCGGCGTAGAAGCCGTTCATCCGGCGCAGCTCCTCGTGCGAACCTTCTTCGATAATTTCCCCGCCGCTCACAACAAGAATGCGATCGGCTTCCCTGATTGTGCTCAGCCTATGGGCAATGACGAAGCTCGTTCTTCCTTTCATCAATGACTTCATCGCCTCTTGGATGTGAAGTTCCGTCCGCGTATCGACACTGCTCGTTGCCTCATCCAGAATGAGAATCGCTGGATTCGCCAGCACCGCGCGCGCGATTGTGAGCAGCTGCTTCTGCCCTTGGCTCAGGTTGCCGCCATCGGCGCTTAGATCTGTATCGTAGCCTTTCGGCAGCCTTCGAATGAACGTGTCTGCATTCGCGTGTCTAGCCGCCGCCTCTACTTCTTGATCGGTAGCCTCAAGGCGTCCATATCGAATATTTTCACGGATTGTCCCTGAGAACACATATGCATCCTGCAGTACAAGTCCAATTTGCCGCCGCAGCTCCTGTTTGCTGAACGACTGAATATCCTCGCCGTCAATCAAAATGCTCCCCGACCCGATCTCATAGAAACGCGTCAGCAAGTTAATGACGGTTGTTTTGCCTGCGCCTGTTGGACCTACCAGTGCAATCATCTGGCCAGGCTCGGCGTGCAGCGAGAGCTGCTTCAACACCGGCACATCTGGCTTATAGCCGAAGCTGACGCGATCGAACACGACCTCGCCTCGTATCGGGCTTGGGCCCTTGCGATTACCGCCCTGCGTGAACTCGCTATCCTCCTGCATCTCAGGCTCCAGATCCAGCACCTCAAAAACGCGCTCCGCTCCGGCAACCGCCGATTGGAACAAGTTATATTGATTCGCGAGCTGGTTGATCGGCTGGCTGAACTGCGTGGAATAGTTGAGAAAGCTGACGATAACGCCAATCGTAATCAGATCATGATAAGCAAAAAGACCGCCGCATACCGCAATGATAACAAACGTCAAATTGCGCATCGTGTTCATCATCGGTCCCATCGAGCCGGATAGGCTCTGAGCCTTGATGCTGACAGTCCGCAGCTTTTCGTTAATGTCGCGGAACTGCTCGGTTGAGGTTTCTTCCCGCCCGAATACTTTGACCACCTTCAGCCCCGAGATCATCTCTTGAACGAAGCCGTTCACCTCGCCAAGATGCTTCTGCTGCTGCGTGAAATAATGCCGCGTATACTTCGTAATCTTCTTCGTAATGTACGCAATGAGCGGTACGGTCAGAATGGTGATCAACGTCATCCAGCCGCTTAACACGAACATCATGATGATGCTGCCAACGAGCATCAGGACGCCCGAGATCAGCTGAACGACCGTTTGATTCAGCGTATTGGAGACATTGGCGATATCGTTGGTCGCCCGGCTCATCAGCTCGCCATGCGTCTTCTGGTCGAAGAAGGGCACAGGCAGCCGCTGATAATGGGCCATAATATCTTTGCGCATGTCGCGAACTGTATTTTGCGATAAGCTCGATGCCGAATACTGCTGAATCCACGTAAATGCCGCACCAAGCAAATAGACGCCTAATAAAAGCATGCCCATTCTCATAAATCCTTCAAAATGGCGGGGAACAACGTAGTCATCGACCATTTTACCGATCATATAGGGACCTAGTAGCGCAAGACCGGAGGTAATGATTGTGCTCAGCACGACGACAAGCAGCGCCTTGCGCTGTCTTGCCAAATAACTGCCGATCCGCCGCAGCGTTTCTGCCGTATTCTTCGACCTTACCTTCTGAGGACCCCCGAGCTGCGGCCCGAAGCCTTGGCGAAAGCCCATCTGATCGAAATTCGCCGCCGGAGCCGGAGCCTGCGTCGCTGCTTGGTTCGCGTTAGCTGGACGCGATGGATTGGTGCTGTTCGACATATGCCGCAACCTCCTCCTTGCCGAATTGGGATCGGTAAATATCTTGATATACTTCGCAAGAAACGAGCAGCTCCTCGTGGGTGCCGCTGCCAGCGATCATGCCATCGTCGAGCACAATGATTTTATGCGCCTGGGCAACTGACGTAATGCGCTGCGCGATGATGAACGTCACCGTGTCTTTCATAATTGTTGTTAAAGCATCGCGGAGCTTCCGCTCGGTGCCAAGATCCAGCGCACTCGCGCTGTCATCCATAATCAGAATAGGAGGTTTGATAAGCAGGGCGCGCGCAATCGACACCCGCTGCTTCTGGCCTCCGGATAAATTGACGCCCTTCTGACCGAGCAACGTCCCATAACCATCCGGCAGCTTGACGATGAAGTCATGTGCCTGTGCAATCCTTGCAGCCTCTTCAATCTCTGCTTGCGATGCGCGAGGTTTGCCAAAGGCAATGTTATCTCTAATCGTGCCCGTAAACAGGAACGATTCTTGCAGCATCATCCCGATACTGCGCCGAAGCTTGGTGAGCGGCAGATCCCTAATATCCTTGCCATCGATCGAAATGAAGCCGGATGTAACATCGTACAGGCGCGGAATAAGCTGAACAAGCGTTGATTTGCCTGAGCCTGTAGCACCAATAATCGCGATGGTCTCGCCGCGCCGGGCTTCGAGGTGGATATTTTGCAGTACGAGGTCCTTCGCGGCTGTCGAACCATTATAAGAGAATGCAACTCCGCTCAGCTTCACGTGCTGAACCGGCAACATGGCGTTATCACCCTCTTGGCGCTCCGCATCCTCGATCTTCGGCTGCGTTGCCAGCACTTCTTGGATGCGCTTCGCGGACACATTCGCCTGCGATACGTTCATGAGCAGTCCGCTGACCATCAGCAAGGAAGAGAGCACCTGAATGACATAGTTGATAAAAGCGACAAGCTCCCCCACCTGCACGGACCCTTGCGTCACCAGATCATTGCCGCCGTATAGCAGAATTGCTACGAGACAGGCATTCATAATAAAAGTAACGATCGGAGCGTTCAACGCGATAAAACGGGCCGCTTGAATGGAGATCTGCGTGTAATCGCGGTTAACCGCCTCGAAGCGCTCCGTTTCATAACGGGATCTTACGAATGCTTTGATGACCCGGATCCCTGCGACATTTTCCTGAATGCGCGTATTTACTGCATCGAGCCGCGTCTGAACCGCTGAGAACAGCTTGGATGAGAACTTGATAAGGATGATAAGAACGAGACTAAGCGCAACCAGCGTTCCAAGCAAAATAAGACCGAGCTGCACATTCATGAGCAGTGCCATCGCGACACTGCCGATCAGCAGGCTTGGCGCTCGCACGAGACCCTGAAGCGCAATCTGCAGCAGGTTCTGCACTTGAACGACATCGCTCGTCATTCGAGTGATCAGTGAACCGGACTTTAGCTGATCCACATTTTCGAAGGAGAATGTCTGCACCTTTCTGAACAGCGCTTCGCGGATATCCGCTCCGAAATTTTGCGAAGCGCGGCTTGCGAACAGGTTGCAGGCAACGCCCGTTACAAGTGACAGCAGCGCCACGACAGCCATGAATATTCCTGTCTCTTCAATGACGGAGAAATCGCGTTCGACGACGCCGAAAGTGACAATATGAGCAGCTAACCGTGGCTGCAGCAGATCGAAGAACACTTCCAAGAGCATAAAGAGCGGGCCGAGCAGAACGAATTTCCAATACGGCTTAATATAAGCCCTTAACTCCCACATGCGTTAGCTATCCCCTTCATTGCCCGTATTAGTGGCTGCATCTGCATCTGCATCTGCATCTGTATCGTCGGCGGGGGCTGATTCTGAATTTGGGGCTGGATCCGGAGCTGCGCCTGAATCCGTTGGTGAAGCCGCTGCCCCGGCTGCGTCCGATTCCAGCCGGTGGATGTCGAAATGCTGGGTGTATTCATCAATGATGGACTCGACCGCTTTCAACTCGCCAAGCACCGTTGGTCTGATGTCCTGAAACTCCGGCGTATCAAGCTGTCGCAGCAAGGTTGCGCGTTTCACTGTGAGCCGCTGCAGAAATTCAAGCGCCCGTCCTCTGCGGAAGGTTTGTGCTCCGTGATGATGGTGGCGATGTTTGCCATGCCCATGACCGTGTTCTCCAGGACCATGTCCGTGTCCGTGTCTCATAGGTTCACGTCCTTTCAATGTGTGCATACATTTGTATACAACTACTTATGTAACTACTGTATACAAACGTATGCAGTCCTGTCAATTCAAATAAATTTTGCTGTACCTGTCACAAAATCGGCTCCTCGATTGTCTTAGATAACGAAGCTCAAGAGATCAATTATTTTTTAATCAACCAATGGAGGTATACAAGTATGAAATTGAGAATGAACCATATGAATGCAAACCGCGCCGGCTTTCAAGCGATGCTGAACCTGGAAGAAGCGTCGAAGAAAATGGGCCTTGATCCTCTCCTGTATGAGCTCATTAAGATTAGAGCTTCCCAAATTAACGGCTGCTCCTTCTGCCTTGACATGCATGTGACGGACACGCGCAAGATGGGCGAATCCGAGCAGCGTCTTGCCCTGATCTCCGTTTGGCGGGAAACGCCGTTCTTCACGGAGCAAGAGCGTGCGGCACTCGCACTGACTGAAGCGGTCACTGTTATTTCCGCTCAAGGCGTGCCGCAGGAGTTGTTCGACGAAGTTCGCAGGCACTTCAGCGAGAGCGAAGTCGTTGCACTCGTGATGGCGATCAACGCGATCAACTGTTGGAACCGCATGGCGATTACGACAGGCATGTTCCCAGGCTGTTACGAAGTTTAATTCCGCACCGCGGCCGCGGGTAAACCTCGTGCGGCCATGTTTCAGACTAAAATAAAGCCACCCGGCGCTAGGGTGGCTTTATTGCTCGTGCATGGATAAAATGATAGTCAATAAGATCAAAAACCTGCAAAAGGAAGGAGCCGCCGTGATGATGAATGATGCGACGCCTCTGGCTCAGCCTGCTCAGATCGAACAGCTTTATCGCGACTACAAGCCCCTGCTCACATCGGTGGCATACCGGATGCTTGGCTCGATGAGCGAGGCCGAAGATGCGGTGCAGGATGTGTTTGTCTCTGTCAGCACGCAGGATAACGGCACTGTCGTGCAGCATCCGAAAGCCTTTCTCGTGAAGCTAGTCACGAATCGTGCGCTCAATATGATGAAGGCGGCGCCGCGTAAACGGGAGAGCTACCCCGGGCAATGGCTGCCGGAGCCGATTATTGAGCTGAATGCTGACGAGGCGCCGCTCGATCGGCTCGTTCGTGACGAGCAGCTCGGCTACGCCATGCTCGTCCTGCTTCAGACGTGCACGCCGCCGGAACGCGCGGTGTTCGTGCTGCGGGAATCGTTCGGCTACGATTACTCCGACATCGCCGCCATGCTGGATAAGTCCGAAGCCGCCTGCCGCAAAATCTGCAGCCGCGCAGCCGCCAAGATCGGCCATCGTCCGGCGGCAGAGGGCGACACCCCGCTCGACGCCTCCATCAAGCGGTTCGTCCAATCGTTCACGCAGGCGATCGACACCGGCAAGCTCGATAGCTTCATACATCTGCTCACCGAAGATGCCGTTATGCTCACTGACGGCGGAGGCGTTGTCCGCTCAGCGATCAATCCGATTGAAGGCCGGCACCGGATCGCCGCCTTCCTCGCAGGCATCGCTGGCAAAGGCTCGCTCGTTGGGGAATTCCGCGAGGTTGCGATCAGCGGACAGCGCGGCTTACTCCTGCTTCGCGAGGGCCGACCTCCATTCGCGATTATATTCGGGCCCGATGCGGGGCTTGGCGCTATTCAAGCGATCTATATGGTGAGCAATCCGGAGAAACTTCGGCGGATTACCTAACTCTCCGGCTGCAGCCCGCTCCTGTAGCGTACTGAGTACCCCTCTCACGCAGATTTCCAACGATTTTCGCCAATGCAGGGTAGCTGCTACTCCTCATGGGAGCTGCATTGGTGGAAAACCAGCAGATCGATCTGAAGAGAGTACTCCAGGGATCTACATTGGCGAAAATCCGGTGAGTTGTGCCAATGTAGCTGGTTTGTTGGACCTCTTTTGGAGGAAATCCAGCGATCCAAGCCAATTTAGTTGGTTTGCTGGACCTCTTAGCGGAAATCCGGCGATCCGAGCTAATGTAGCTGACTGCTGGACTACACTCGCATGAAGCGGTTCCCTACTTTCCGCCACCGCACGACAAAAGGTACCCCACCGGGGTGCCTTTTTGTCTTCCTGCCTTACCTTCATCCCATCTTCCTCAAGCCAACCTCTATCTCCAAGCCAGCTCCGGCAGAATTTCCTTCTGCAGCTCGCACATCTCGTCGATCATCGCGCATGCCTGGTAGTACGTTGGCGCTTGCGGATCGAGCAGGATTGCTTGAAGCAGCTTCGTCTTGGACTTCTCCAAGTACGCTTCCAGCAGCAGCTTGTGAATCATGCCTTGAATGTGAATCGTGCCGATTACTGCTGTCGGCAGCTCGATGCTCATCGGCTTCAGCTCGATGCCTTGGCCGTTAACGATCGCTTGCGTTTCCACGACCATATCGTCTGGAAGGCCTTTGATCGCACCTTTGTTCGGCAAATTCGCGGAATTGATCTCGATCTCATCGTCGAAGAAGATCGCCTCAATAATCGGAATCGCATACTCCTGGCTCGGACATACCTTCTCCTTGCTGAATTTGTACGCTTCTTCAGCCCACGACTCTTGCGTATTCACTTGCTCAAACAATCCTTTATCGAGGCTGTGCCCGCCTGCGCAGTATACGAAATCAGGCGTTCTGGAGCCTTCCTTCCATAGCTGCTCGCGCATTGGATCGTAACGGTATTGCAGCGACAAGCCCGCGTAGAAGTCAGATGCATACGACACATACTCGCCGCAGTGGTTCGTGCCTGGGTACGGATACATGCCATAAATTTGGTACATCGTGCGGGACAACCCGATATGGTCCCATTCCGCGAGACGGTTTGCTTTGCGCTCTTTTTCGTCGAACAATGGGTACAGGTCTTTGCCTGTCGCCTTGTCCCAAATTTTCGTGAAGAAGCCGAAGTGGTTCAGGCCGCCTGCCTCGAAGCCGATCTCTTCTTTCTTCATTTCGAGGAACTGGCTAACTTGATCAACACCCATGTCAAGACCATGGCACAAACCGACAATCTTGATCGTCGTCAGCTTCGAGATCGCTTCAACCAGCTTAGCCTCAGGGTTCGTGTAGTTGAGGAACCAAGCGTTCGGGCAAACCTTTTCCATCATGCGAGCAATTTCGAGCATTGGGCCAAGGTTTCGGAGCGTATGGAACATCGAGCCCGGTCCGCCGTTCTCACCGTAAATTTGCTTGCTGCCGTAGCGGCGCGGAACGTGGAAGTCCTGCGACCAGTAATGGTATCGGTTCACTTCAATCGCCACAATGGCAAAATCCGCATTTGTCAGCGCTTCTTCCAAATTCGTCGTGTGCCAGATCTTCGCGGAATGCTCGAAGGAATCGAACATTTCTCTCGCATATTTATAAGTGCGGGCTACGTTGTCCGCGCTAATGTCCATCAGTGCGATTTCCAGGTCCACATTCGACTTGAGACGTTCCGACAATACGATATCATTCAATGCGCCGAGCGCGAACGAGACGCTGCCCGCTCCGATAAGCGCGATTTTCATTTGCTTTTTCATAAAATGATCCATCTCCCTTTATCTTGATCGTTTCCATGCGGTATACGCAGCGCCAATGACGCCAGCATCAGAACCAAATACAGGTGCGGCAATACGAATCCGGCCGCGCAAGTTCTCGAACACCTTGCCCTTCGTGCTCTCCACAACCCGTTCAATCAGCCACGGATTGTGCTCGATCACCGAGCCGCCGATAACGAACATACCCGGATCAAGCGTCTGCATGAGAGAGGCAATCCCTCTGGAGAAATACTCGACCCACTGCGCGATAACTTCCTCCGCTTGCTTGTCCTTGCTTACATATTTATCAAACAACGTCTTCGCCGTAGCAGCGCCGCCGTATAGCTTCTTGCTCTCGATCTCCAAAGCGGTGCCGCTGCAAAGCGATTCCAATGTGCCTGCATACAGAGAATCATGTCCGTTGTCCCGATCCGAGACAATCATGCTGCCGATCTCCCCCGCGTAGCCGTTGGCGCCATGAAGCACCTCGCCCCGCACGACAATGCCGCTGCCGATCCCCGTGCTCACAGTGATATACATTGAGAGTGTGCTTCCTTGCGAAGCTCCCCGCTCCCCTTCCAAGAGGGCAATCACGTTCACATCGTTGTCCAAATACAGCTCATGCTCTGGAAAATACGACTTTACCGCATCCACCGGCACGCCTTCCAAGCAAGGTACATTGCCCGCATCGACGATGGAATCGGTCCCTTCGCGCCAAGGTACAGGAACAGCCATACCGATTACGCTCGCTCTGCGTTCGCTATCGACGATATCGACCAGACGCCGCACGCCGGCGAACAACTCTTCCGCGCTGCCGAAGCTGCTGGTCAGGACGGTTTCCTTACGAATAAGCTCCAGCTGCTCGTTCACTAATCCGACCCGGATGTTCGTGCCTCCGATGTCTACTCCGATGAAATATTCGCTCATCCTGCTTGCTCCCCACTGATGTCCAGATACTTCGCTGCCTGCGAATCCAAGTAGAAATCAATATGATCATAGCCGAGCAGCGCTTGAGCTGGCAGCTTGGCATCTGGATTACGGAAGATCTCCCGAACGATCTCGGCTTTGCGCTCGCCGGTAATCACCGTAATGACCCTTTGACTGCGAATCACTTGTCCAAGGCCAAGCGTAACCCCCTCCGAGAGCACCGTCCGCTCATGAAAATATTTCTGCGCCACTTCCTTCGTCGTTGCCGACAGGTCGACGACGCTGCTGTACTCCAGCACTGGACTTCCTGGCTCATTAAGCCCAATATGTCCGTTCATGCCCACGCCCATCAAGCTGAACGTAATTGGATACTGCTCGATGTACTGATCAATTCGCGAGCATTCCTGCGCCATATCTGCCGCTGTACCGTCGAAGAACTCAATCTGGCCGCTCTCAAGCGGGATCAGCGAGAACAAGTCTTGGTTCAGCATCTGATAGCAGCTGCCCTCGGAGCTGCGTTCAATCCCCACCCACTCGTCGAGACTGACGATGCGAAGATTCTTCAAGCTGCCGCTATCGCCAACGAGGCTGCTTGCGAACTGGGCGTAGCTCTTCTGCGGCGTACTGCCAGAAGCCAGACAGAATACCGGCTGCTCGTCTTGGGCCAATCGCTGCTGCATTTCCCGTGCGATTTCACGAGCCAGCTCTTCTTCGCTGTCAAAAATACGAAGCATGCGCCTTACTCTCCTCTCTTAAGTTGATAACACCTGAATCATTTCCTGCTGCAGGATCAAGCTCGCTGCGCCAACTGCCGCCTGATGCGCGGCATCGCTCACCGTAATCGTCGGCGTCCATTCGGTATATTGCTGTACGTATGCTTCGGTTCTGCTTCCTATAAGCTCCGGGAACAGCGCAGCCGTCTTGCCGCTGATAATGATCCGATCGATGTCCAAGATGCTGATCATATTGGCGATAACAAGAGCGAGATGGCGGGAGACGTAATCCGCGCAAGCTTCCCGCTCCTGTTCCTTCGTTAAGTCATACGTGCGAAGCAGCGTCTCAAGCCCGAGCTTGCTCTCGAGCCAGCCGACCGAGGACTTCTTCTTCCGATACTCCGGATCGAAGCACATATACTCAAGCTCGCCTGCGCTTGCATTGAACCCTCGGTGGAGCTCCTTATTCAGGATGATACCCGCTCCGACACCGTCACCCGCAGATATGAGAATAAGGTCATTCGGCGCTTCTTCCGTGCTCTCGAGCTGACGGAACTCCGCGATAATCGAGGCGTTCACGTCATTTTCCAGCAAGATCGGCAGCTGTACCCGCTCCTTCAATCTCGCCATAAGAGGCTCGTAAGCGTAATCCTCTTCGAGGTTGTCATGAGTCATAATTCGGATCGTGCGCTTACGGATATTGATGGCGCCATCGACGCCAATCCCTATGCCGAGAATGACACTGCCCATCGCCTTCGCTTTGCTCCGCATCCGTGCCACGATGTCCTCAAACATGCTTTCAAACTGTTCACTAAAAAAATGAATCGGCGTGTCGATTGCCTGCATATCGATGATCTGGCCGTATAGATTAACGAGCAACGCCGTCGTCCTCTTGCCGATCGTTTGAATGCCGATGGTGACATAGCTGTTCGCATTGAAGCGATAGACGGTACGTTTCCTGCCAAGTCCGCCGGATCCTTCACGACTCTCACCTGTAGCGACCAGCAGGCCGATCTGCTCGAAGAAGCTGACAATCTTGCTGACCGTTACGAAGCTCATCGCGGTTTTCTCCGTAATTTCGACCTTAGCTAGCTCCGGGTGCTGCAGCAGAATATCAAAAATGATTTTGCGGTTCTCATCCTTAATATTATTGGGGAGAAATGACTTCACTTGAGACCCTCCTTTCTTTATTTAAGTTTATTATTTAATTAAGTTTAATAATTATCTAAAATGAATCGGGCACTATAGAGCCCGTTCATTCACATCATATCCAAAGGCAGCTGATGCTGTCAATGTTAATGTTTATGTTGCATGGTGAAACGGCTGTCGCCGCCCTTTGACGGCGCGACGCGTTTCTCGGCTGGTTCCTTTTCTGAGAGTGCTGAATCTGCAGGCTCAGAGCTTCAATCGGCCAATTTTCATGCTGAGAGAGCGTATTTGATCTCTCAGTCTAGCCGGCGGCTAGGTAGAGCGTGTCAATACCGGTGCTTTGTCAACAACTACTCAGGTCCCCAAGCCCCTGCACTTATCCCTCATAAAGCGACGTATCGAGCTGCTGCATATATGGCGCTACATCTCCTGCCGTATACAGCCGCAATCGGTGCATCGCTCTCGTACAGACCGTATAGAAGAGCTTGCGCTCGCTCTCCCTGCTGTAGGTCTGAGCAGAAGCGTCATAGACCAGCACCGCATCGAACTCGACGCCCTTCGCGAGATATGCCGGAATGACCGCCACGCCCTTCTCGAAGGTGAGCGTCTCCTTCGTGACGAGACGCAGCGCTTCGCCGCCATTCTCCGCGAGCGCGTCATATGCGGCGCGGGCCTCCGCTGCCGTCTTCGTAATGACGGCGATGGAGTCGAAGCCTTCGGCTCGAAGCGCTGCCAAATCGCTGGCGATACGCGCCGCCCGCTCCTCGCTGCTGCCGAGCCGCACGAGCTGCGGCTTGCCGCCAAGCCGCTCGAACGGCACAATGTCCGCGCCATCCGGCAGCATCGCCTTGGTGAACTCCACGATCTCTTTCGTGGAGCGGTAGCTGCGAACGAGACGAATGAGCCTCGTTTCGTCTGGCCCATAGATACGCGCAAGCGGCGAATCCGCCTCGTGCAGAATCGTCGATTGCACGAAGATTGCCTGGCCGAAGTCGCCAAGCACCGTCATGCGCGCGCGCGGAAACAGCCGCTTCAAGAAGGCATATTGGAACGGCGAGTAATCCTGGCCTTCATCGACGAAGACATGCCGCACGTCCGTATTCATCCGCACGCCTTCCACCAGCTCCTTGAGATACAGGAATGGCGTCGCATCTTCATAGAGCAGCTCGTAGCCGCTCAGCTTCGCTCGCGTCTGCGCGCAGATTTCCGCCCACTTCTCCGGCACATCGGCCTCGCCAGTCATCTCCAGATACTGAGCTTCCTCACGGTACAACTGTCCATATAACTGAACAAAATCGATGAACTTGAACCGTCTCACGTCACGACGCAGCGGCGCAAAGCTCTCCTTCACAATCATTCGGCGGAGAAGCTCCTCTTCCTGATCGGCAAAATCAAACGCTTCTCCCTCACCTTGCTCGGTACCTTGGAAATCTCCATACTGATCGATATACGACTGCGTAAAATCAAACACCGCTTCATCGCGCTCGTATTTCTTCAGCACCGCTTTATGTGCCTCTTCATATTGCTCGTTGTCGAGGTAGTCGAGCTCATCCTTCACCCACTCGGCCTTCCGCTCCTTGCGCTCAATTGAAGCCAGCTGCTGCAGCAGCCATTCCCGCAACAGCAAGGCACGATTCGCAAGCCGAATGGTGCTGTCATAGCTGTAAAACTGCTCTGCCATCTGCTCCGCAGTAATCACTTCGCGGTCTCTAAACCAGATCCCGCTGAATAGCATGCCCTTCTTGCAGAGCCATTCTCCATATTGCTGCAAAGCATGAAGGAAACGCTCCGAGGCCTTATACCGTATGCCCTGCAGTCTCCCTTCATATGCCGAATCGCCGTCAACATCTGAGGTCAGCACATATTCAATCTGATCAAAAGGGTCCTCTAGCCGCATCTGATTACCAAGCCAGTATGCCAAATACTCTTGGAACGTCGTCTGCTGCATATTCTCCTCGCCAAGCTCAGGGAGCACCGTCGAGACATAGCTGTTAAACATCGGATTCGGCGAGAACAGGACGATCTGGTCCGCCCGCAGCCGGTCGCGGTGCTTATAGAGCAAGTAAGCGGCCCGCTGCAAAGCCGCTGACGTCTTGCCGCTGCCAGCCGCGCCTTGCACGATGAGCATCCGGCTCTTGTCGTCGCGAATAATCGCGTTCTGCTCCTTCTGAATCGTTGCGACGATGCTCTTCATCTGCGCGTCCGCGCCTTTGCCGAGCGCCTGCTGCAGCAGCTCGTCGCCGATGGTGACGCTCGTGTCGAACACGCTGCGCAGCTCGCCGCTCTTTATCTGATACTGCCGCTTCAGCAGCATCGTTCCGTCGATCTGCCCGCCGGGCGTCGCATATGAGGCAGATCCGGGGGAATGATCGTAATACAGACTTGCAATCGGCGTACGCCAGTCGTATACGAGGAAGTTCAGTCCATCCTCTTCGACAAGCGAGGATACGCCAATATAGATTTGCTCGCTTGCGTCAGCGCCCTTCTCTTCATAATCAATGCGCCCAAAGTAAGGCGACGGCAGCATGCGCTTCATATTGTTCCACCGCTGAAGCCGCTGCTTGTGGCTCCGTTCCCGTTCAGAGAGCAGCGCCTCCTGCTGCCTGATGCTGTATAAGGTTTCTTCGAAATCGTCAAAGGTGCTCGTGTTGACCGTTACATCTTCCCAGAACTTCTTGGCAAAGTCCGTCACCTGATTGCGCAGCCCTGACACCTCTGGCGCAAGCTCCTCGATCTTCGTCTGCAGCGTCTCTGTTACCTGCTTTAATCGCGCCTGCTCCTGCTTCCAATCGTTCTCGCTTATCATTCTCGGACACGCTCCCTCATAAGTTTTGGCAACCCGCCGCAATACCGGTTGACAGCGGGCGAACTATCATGGTAAGATTAAATTATAGATAAGATGTTCTTACTCTGTCTTCATGAAATAAGAGTCGTGACAGGTTTTCCTAGCATATCATAGGACGGCTTGATTTGTAAATCATTTATAAACATAACAAAACCGGCAGATTCTGCCGGTTTTTCTTATTGTTATCACATATATGCGCTCGCCTTTGGCTTATGCCATCTGCACGCGCACTATGCTATGCAATTATTCTGCTGCCTGCTGTTGCTCCTGCTCCTGCTTCAATTCCACTGCTGGCTTCCGCTTCAATTCCTCCAGTGAAGCTTCAATCTCCGCTGTCAGCGTCGGATCGAGATACTGCGGCGCGGACCGCTTTGCCGGCGAGTTGAAATGATTCATTGCCGCAAGCTCCGCCTCAACCATCAGCACCCTCTCCTCCGCACGGGCGAAGCCTTTGACGATGCCGTCCGTCTGAAACGATACGACACTCTGGTTCAACTCCTTCAGGGAGCTTGCCACATTAACCCGGGATTCGAGCAGCAGCCGGCGATGATTATACTCCTCTGATTGCACGAGCAGCTGGGCGATGCGCTCCTCCAGCACCTGCGTTTGTTCCTGGATCGTTACGTATTGCTCGCGGTAGACGGCCAGCTTCTTCTCCTGCAGCAGCTTCTCCTGCAGCGCCAGCTTCGCAATCTGGTCCTCGCCCTGATCCACCGCAAGCCTCGCTTGACGGTCCCGCTTCTCTACTGCCGTCTCGGCATTCGCAATCAGCACCGCTTGCCGCTTCTCAATAAACAGCTGGTGCGCCAGCGCCCGCTGCCCTTTCTCCAGCTCCACGCTAAATTCCCGCATATATTGATTCACCATATTGAGCGGCTTCTCGCACTTATCGATCAGCCCGTTCGTTTCGGCTAGAAATACATCTTTGACACGTTTGAAGATACCCATATTACTTCGACTCCTTTGATTGATTTTGCTGCATTTCCCATTGATCCAGGAAGTCCGATGCGCTAGGAATGCCAGCAAGCACGTTCGCTCCATCCGCGACTCTCGACCGTTTGCTTCGTCTGCTCATCCAGAAGATCAGTAGTCCGGCGATCAGAATGGCTCCACCTACCGCTACGCCAACGCCATGCTCATGCTCGTGATCCCGACCAAAACGCATGTTGCCGCCCTCTTTGAACATCGGCGCTTGCGGCGGTACTGGCACAGATGCATCATCGCCGCGTAGCGCAGGCATAGCCATGCCCTCTCCGCCTCTTATCTCAACCTTCATGCCCCCTGCAGGGCTGCCATGGAACTCCTGACTTACTCTCACTACTTTCGATACATCACGCCCGTGCTCACCGGCCACCATGCTTAAGCCGGCTCCGACAGCAACGATGATGACGGATACCAGCAGCGCTTTTTTCACCCAAGGTCTAATGCGTCTCACGCTTTAATCATCCTTTCCTAACAGTGATCTTGTCTCTACAGTACCCACTATATCGAGCAATGGTAAAAGTACGGTAAAGGGTACAAAAAAAGCCCTCCTCTTCATCTTCCAAAGAGAAAGGGCCGCTCGCCAGCCGTGCTATACGGGAAACTCGACCGAGAATGTGCTTCCTTTGCCAGGCGCACTCTCGAGAACAACGGAGGCCCGGTGGGCGATCGCGATTTGTTTTGCAATTGCGAGTCCTAGCCCTGCGCTGCCCTCCTCGCGAGAGCGGTGCTTCTCGACTCGGTAGAACCGGTCGAATATACGCGGCTGATCCGCTTCGGCAATGCCGATACCGCTGTCGCGGACAATGATCCGCCACTGCCTCGGGTTAGGGTCAAGCCCAACGTCGACCTTGCCTTCCTCGGGCGTGTACTTGATCGCATTATCCAGCAAAATATAGACTAGCTGCTTCAGCTTCTCTGGATCGCCTTTCACGGTCAGCGTATCAGGCAGCATCATCCGCAGTGTGATCGCCTTCTTCTGAGCAACACCTTCGAAAGCTTGCACCCACCCGCGAAGCTTCGGCACGATGTCGAAAGCGCCCATCTCGAACTCGACCGAGCCTGCGTCGGAACGGGCAAGCAATAGCAGATGCTGTACCATCCGGCTCATCCGGCCGATCTCTTCCTTCATATCCGACACGACTTCCTTCGAATACGGTGTTATCGTCTCCCCGTTCTCCAGCTCGATAACATCTAGGGAGGTGTTCATAATGCTAAGCGGCGTCCTCAGCTCATGCGATGCATCTGCCAGAAATTGCTGCTGCTGCCTGAACGATCGCTGGATTGGAATCATCGCTTTTTGGGACATGGAGGAACTAAGCTTTATGGCTACAAGAACGAAAATAATAAGAATAAAGATGAACACAAGGAGCAGTGTACGGAGAATATCCCAGTAGTAAGTGACATCCTTGGCCGCATAAATCGTAGCCGGCCCGTTCGCCGTCATAATCGGATGCGCGCCTATGAAGAGCAGCCGATTGTCTGAGACAAGCATCACGGTTCCTTGGTGCTTATGAATCTCGGGGAGCCAGCGCAGCCGATACTCGTCCCGATCCGACTTCCAGTCTCGAATCTTATGCAGGCTGTATTCGCTGAGCTCAGGAATCGCATCACTATGAGCAAGCACTTGCCCTTGATTGTCCAGCACATAGAAGAAGTACAAATCATCATTGCGACTGTTCTCCAAATCCGGAATGACAACGCGGCCGTCCTCAGTCGCATACATGGTCGTGCTGAGCGAATTGCTCTGCTCCCGGTACGCCATGATGATGAAGAAAACCGATACGATGATCGAGAATAACGCCAGAAACAAGATAATGAGCCACGTATAGGTGAAGGTGAGCTTCCTCTGTGTATATTGGAATAAGTCGCGTTTCTTGCCCTTCTTAAGCGTCCATTTCAAACCGGTAGCCTACCCCTCTGATGCTGTGAATGGCCGGTTCCCCACCAGAATCATCCAGCTTGTCCCGGAGCATTTTCACGGTAACATCGACATTTTTGTAGGAGACATCACTGCCGAGCCCCCAGATGCGATCGAGAATCGCCTCTCTCGTCAGCACATTGCCGGTGTTCTGCAGGAAGAAATCAAGCAGCTGGTATTCCCTCGGGCTGAGCTGGATCTCTGCGCCGTCTCTATATAACTGGTGCGAGGCACGATTGAGCCTGAACCGCCGTCCGAACGTCACAATATCCGACTGCCTCGGGGCAAAATTCCGCCGTGCCAGCACCCGAAGACGAGCAAGCAGCTCATCCATCTCGAAAGGCTTCGTCAAATAGTCGTCGGCTCCTGCATCGAGGCCGAAGATTTTGTCCTGCAGCGAATCCTTGGCGGTCAAGAGGACGATGGCTTGTCCATAATTGTCGCCCCGCAGCCGCTTGCAGACGTCGACCCCATCCATGAGCGGCATCATCCAGTCCAAGATGAGCACATCATAAGCCGACCCACGGGCATAATCCAATGCATCCTCGCCGTTCTCCACCCAATCGACGTGATAGCCGCCCTTCTTCTCCAGCATATATTTAACGAGCTTGCCCAGCTTCTTATCATCTTCCGCCAGCAAAATGTTCACGTTTACGCTCCCCCGCCGCTACATTCGAAATAATAGCTTAGTATACCAAACAAACGGTAAAAGTACGGTAAAAAACAACCCCTAAACGCTGTATTGGCGAATAGGGGTTGGCTCATTACTTATCGGGGAGGCTTACGACTCCAGTGCCGTTTGCTTCGCGCGGCGGCGGTTCGTAGTCAGCGCGGCTTGCAGCATAATCAAGACGACGAACAGCGCCATGCAGCCGGCGGAGTATCGGTACATGACCGAATAATTCGACGCGGCGGATATTGCGCCGAGGAGAATGGCCCCTGTTGCGACGCCGAAGTCCGTCGAGTTGTAGAACATGCTGTTCACAGTGCCGTACTGCTCCGGCGCGGAGGAGCGCAGCATCCATGCTTGAATCGTCGGCTGAATAGCGCCGAAGCCAAGGCCGTACAGCAGCGCCGATAGAATCAACATCGGCATTGCATGGGTGCCGGAGAGCAGCAGCATGCTCGCTGTGACGCATAAGCCGGCGGGAACGAGCACCGCCATGTGGCCTTTGCGATCGAAGATGCGGCCGGAGAATGGCCGCACTAGGATGATCGTAATCGCGTTGAACAGGAAGAACAAGCCGACCTGTTCAATATGCACATAATCGCCGAACAAGGCGAGAAAACTAAGCAAACCGCTGTAGGTAATGGACAGCAGCGTGTTCAGCAGCACGGGGAATAGCAGCTTGCGGTTGAAGCCGGTTTTGACCGGGGCAGCCGTGTTTCGCGCTGCCTGCTGCTGCACGGCCGATGCTGGCAATTGTGCTGCCGGCGCTGCTTCGCTGTGCTTCGAGCCAGACAGCCACAGCACCGGGAAGATCAGCACCGATGCGATAAGCCCAAGCATCGTGAGCTCCATGAAGCCTGCATGCTTCATGACGTTCAGCCCGATCGACGGGCCGATGGACATGGCGAGGCTCGTCGATAAGCCGAAATAGCCGATCCCCTCGCCCATCCGGCGAACCGGGATGATGCGGGAGACGAACGTCGGCAATATCGTGCTCGCCATGCCGAAGCCGATGCCGTAGGCAATCCGCAGCACGAGCAGCGCGCCGAACGATCCGGCTGCCGTGTACAGCCCTGTTGCTGCCGCTGCGATCAGCAATCCGATAATGAGCAGCGCCATGCGGGATACGCGCCGCATGAGAGCAGCTGTCGCGAACCGCGAGGCAATGGCAGCGAGCGCGAATACGGAGGTAACGAGACTGACCTGCACGTTACCTGCGTCGAACTCCCCTTTTACATAAGACGGGAAGGAAGACAGCAGCATTTGCAAGCCGAGAAATAGAAGAAAGAAGCTTGCCGTGAGCGCGATAAAAGGTCTTGTCCACAAAGCTGCCGGTTGTTGTTGTTGCTCCTGTTGTAGCTCTGGCTTCATGATTCACCTCTCCTTATGTTCGTTATTCATGACCGTGCCCGCCCGTGCTGCCGCCAAAATTCGCGGTTATATGGTGCTGAACGCGCATAAGCAGCTCAAGCAGCGTGTCATATTCTTGTTCCGATAAACAGCTCTTCACATCTGCCGTGACCGTCTCTTCAATCGGCGTCGTCTCACGAATGAGCGCTTTGCCCGCTTCCGTGCTGTAGACGAGGAATGCTCTGCGATCCTGCTCGCCCGGCTTCTTATAGATGAGGCCCTTCTTCTCCAGATGGTCTAGAATACGGGTCGTCGATGGCTTGTCCTTGCTCGTCCGCTCCGCGATTTCTTTCTGGATGAGCCCTTGCGCCCGATTAATCTGATTGAGCGCCGACCATTGCTCCGTCGTAATGCCATATGGCGCGAGCCGCTGCTGGAACTGCGCCGCGACTTTGCGGTAGGCTATGCCAAGCGCGAAGCCAACCGGTATTTGATTCGTATGGTTCTCATGATTCGTTGTCATCGCAAGAAGACCTCTCATCTTTAAATAGTTGTTTAGACAACTATATGACAGGCAACCGTTTCTGTCAACGTTTCTGAAGATAGCAAAAACCCTGTCTTCGGAATATTTGCTCGCCTATACCACATCAGCGAATTTCGGCATCTTGACGCACTGGATCGCGACCGGCATGAAGCAAACGCCCACGGAAGTGGCCCACATTATGATGCGGATCCACTACCATGGGCCTGTGCACGTGCTTAATCTGGATTAATTCGATTACAGCTTACCCTTATGGGACAAACACAATCCGACGACTTGAATCAGCTAATGCAGCCTGCCATGCCGTCTCCACCTCGGAAAGCGGCAACGAAGCCGCATTCACACGAAGCTTACCAGCGGCAATCGCATCCATGAGCGCCGGGAATTCAGCTA
Source organism: Paenibacillus sp. sgz302114 (assembly GCF_056120345.1). Lineage (NCBI taxonomy): Bacteria > Bacillati > Bacillota > Bacilli > Caryophanales > Paenibacillaceae > Paenibacillus > Paenibacillus sp. sgz302114. Next base: position 103,811 of record NZ_JBVYOI010000009.1, on the reverse strand, counting down.
GATACCCCGCTGCCGTGACCGAGCCTTGACCGCTGCCAATCAGCTGGAAGTTGGCAGATCTGAGCGCAGCAGAAGGAATCGCGGCTGTCTGGCCAGCAACGGATCCGATCTGGATCCAGGCGAGCGCCCGGCTCCGGTCGGACCGCTTCGTTAGCAATGGAACCATCGCTAGTTCGGCCGGCTTCCCCCATAAATAATCGAGCACGATATCAGCCTCTGCCGCTGCCTCGCCCAGTCGCTCGGCGGCAGCCTCCGGGTCGCCCGCAAGCGATACGATCTTATCCGCGCCAAGCGCAGGCAGCGACTCAAGCCTTGCTTGGTCCCGCCCGGCGCCGATGACCTCGCTTGCGCCAAGCAGCTTCGCAATCCGGACCGCCATCTGTCCAGAGTTGCCGGTCGCACCAAGCACCAGCACCTTCTGCCCAGGCTGGATTTGCACCCTGCGCCGAAGCGAGACCCACGCCGACATCGCCGGATTCATCCCAGCCGCGATCAGGACAGGGTCTGCCCCTGCGGGCAAAGGCACGCTGCGGCGGACATCGATGACTGTGCGCTCCGCGAATGTACCGAGCGGCGTGTCTAGGGCAACGAAGTAGACGAGCTGCCCGCCCGGCAGCCGCCCTACACCGTCAATACCGGGAATAAGCGGCAATTCATCCGTGCTCGTATAGTGGGAACCGTTAGCCTGTGCACGTACGCGCATATGCAGGCCTGCTGCCAGAACATCGCCTACCACTTCATGCTTCCCAGTGGGCTGCGGCAGGTCGATCGCTTCATACTTCGGTGCTGTATCGAAAGAACGTACTACTGCTGCTTGAATCATCATAAGTAAAACCTCCATTATGTTTTGCTTGCATTCATTTAGTTTGTCATACAAACTAATATAGTTTGTATAACGTACTATGTCAATAGCTGTTGTGTTATAATGGGAGAAAATGATTATGGCTCGGAGTGAATGCTTATGAACACTACCTCTTCTCATTCGCAGGAAGACCTATCTATTGTCGACAGTCTGGCGCAGCTGTCGTTCCTTGTCCACGGCATTCTTGGCCGAGTTGGCGCAGAGAATGACCTGTCGATTATCCAAATCCGACTGCTTGGCATACTGCGCGACCGAGAGCCGAGCATGCAGCAGCTCGCCCAGCATCTGGCGCTCGACAAATCGAGCATCACCGGACTGATCGACCGTGCGGCTAAGCGCGGGCTTGTCGAGCGTATTCCATCGCCGACCGACAAGCGCGGCTTCCTTGTCCGCGTCACGGACGCCGGTCGGAAGCTGATTGACGGCGGCGGCGAAGAGATCATACGCCAGCTGAATGCGGCTGTCACAGCTGCGGGACTTTCCGAGGCGGAGCAGGCGCAATTCGCTGCACTCGCCACCCGAATTATCGGAGCTAACAGCACGCTGTAACGATATGCGCCAATTCGAAGAAGAGCCGCCCTACTGCTGGGCGACTCTTCTCTTTTTCCAGACAAATACACCGAACACGGGGCGCGCACATAAACTGCCTATATCTAGGCTCAAACTAAACTGGAATGAGGCGAAAGCAGAGAATGTCCGCTTATATCGATTACACGTCACCTTCTGTGCAGTACGCATTTGACGTGAATAAGAGCCCACTATTCAAGAAGGATGCCAATAACTATATAAACGTGCTCGGCGTGCAGCAGCTGAACTCGCTCGAGAATTCGTCGCTCCTCGACATTTATCTCAGCGCGGGCAATGTGGTCGAACCGCATTACCATCAGAACGCTGCCGAGCTGGTCTATTGTATTTCTGGTGCAGCAACGGTATCCATGCTGAACCCGTTCACGAAGCAGCTTCTCAACTTTCCCATCACCCCAGGGCAAGTCGCGAATATTCCGCAAGGCTGGTGGCATTATGAAATCGCGACAGCGGATCACACGCATCTGCTGGCCATCTTCGATGCCCCTCAGCCGGAGGTTATACTGGGCTCCGACATTCTGAAATTCACGCCTGCCAACGTCATGTCCCATACCTACTGCATTAACGAAGAGACGTGGAAGAAGGCGGTTGAGCCGGTGAAGCCGTCCACCTATATCGGACCTTATACCGACTGCAACAGCCCTAAAGTGAATTTGGCCGGGCAGCAAAATATGCATCATCCCTATCCGCAGCAACAGCAGCAGGCGGTGCCTTACCATCATCAATATCAGCAGTATCCGTACCCTCCGCAGCAACGAAACTATTGGGATTATTACTGAGCTATTACGCCACTGGGCACGACAAAGGGCCATCCACTTCGGATGGCCCTTCTCTCGGTTACTTATGAAGAATATCGTCTTTCAAAGCGGCAACATGCGTCAAAACCTGATCAATATCTGATTCATCTACACCAAAATGCGCAAGCGCATCATGCAGATGTTTGGCAATCGCATTAAAGTGCTCCTCCTGCAAATTCATGCCTGCATGCGCCTTCGCCATCGAATGCCCGGTGTATTGATTTGGACCTCCCAACGCGAAGCTGATGAACTTCGTTTGATGCTTGCGCTGCTTCTCCATATCCGTGTTCTTGAAGAAATGATTGACCGTATTATCGTCAAGTACTAGCTTATAGAAGTAGTCGACGACCTTGCTGATCGTTTCTTCCCCGCCGAACTTGTCGTAAAGAGACTGGTTCATATGCAGCCCTCCTTCCCTTCATGCTTCTTTAGCATCGCCTGTTAGGTTATCCGATTGCATAATTTCCCATACTCGTCCAATTTCCCTACTTTTTCACTTCGCTTGGATGAGCCGCCCGCCAGGCGTCCAGCTGCTTCTGCACTTCTGCCCGCACCTCGTTAATGCCCGCTTGCCTAAGCTCCTCATTGAACTTCGGCAGCTCCGTATCTACATCCACACTGCCTGTCATCAGACTCGGAAAATATTTCTCCCACACCATCTGGATGTTCTGCATCTGCGCAGACACCTTGGACAAGTCCGGCGTAAAGCCTACGGCGCTCGAATTAACAGCCTCCTTGTTGCCTGCGCGGAATTGGTCCCACTTGTCGAGCGGATCGGGGAACTCGCCGCCCATCGTCTTTAGAATGAACCAGTTTCCTTGCGTATACTGTACGCTGCTATACGTGGGCGATGCATCCGGAATGGGCTTGCCATCCTTGTCCTGAGGCGATTTCGGCACGACTTGGCCGTTGCTGTCGAGCGTATAGTGCACGCCTTCGATGCCGAAGTTGAACAGGTTGCGCACTTCCGGGTCGGTGTTCAGCAGATTAAGAAACTGGACGCTCTCGACCGGATGCTTCGTGTCCGCACTCACTGCCATCACCCCGCCGCGGACGGACTCCGTCGTAATGAGCGCGGGAGTGACTGGATTGGCGACCAGCTTGTAGCCGCGGTCCTTGCTCCAGCTGTTATCCGACAGCGGTCCGCCGCCTGCCGCTTTCCAGAAGACGAGCTCCCCCCGCTTCAGCCCTTGGCTGTCGCGCAATGCCGCATCCTCGTTAATATATCCCTTAACGTAGTAGTGCCGAAGGATATCAAGCACCTTCCGCGCTTCTTCCGTTTCGAAGATGTTCACGACCGGCGACTTCGGATCGAGCGCCCGAATCATAAGCGGAAGATACTTCTCAGACACGTACTGATAGCCGTCTATCGCGAAGAAGTTCTGAGAGTCCTTATCCAGCTCCATCGGCTGATAAGTCGGCTCCTTCTCCTTGATCATCCGCAGCAGCGGCTCAAGCGAAGCAAGCGTCTTGTACTTCGAGATATCTATCTTGTACTTCTTCACGAGCGCATCCGGGTACATCCACTGATCGCGCACGGCGAACTCCTTGTTGGTCGGCACGCCATAGATGCCGCCATCATCCAGCTGCACGCCTTTCCAGAAGACGGGGTCGATAGCGTCATACATTCCCTTGCCGATAGTGGGCAAATAATCGTTCAGCCTCAGCCATGCCCCTCGCTGCGCGAATGAAGCATACTCCGGTGCAAAAGCGATATCAAAAGGCGTCCCCGCCGACACCAGCGTATTCAGCCGATCCTCATACTCCTGCCAGCCCACTTTGATATACGTGATCGTCACGCCGATCTTCTTCGCCAGCACTTCGTTGATCTTCTCATTGACCAGCTTCAAGTCCTTGTCGGGATCGCCGATTGTGTAGTAGATCAAATTCACCGTATTGCCGGTCGTCGCAGCCGTCTCACCATTACCGGACGAGGAGAAGCAGCCTGTAAGCGGCAATATCAGCATCGCAGCAAGTATGAGACCGAATGCAAGACGTCTCATTCTCTGCTGTAGCCGCAGCCGAATCCATAGCCATAGCCGTTGTTGTTGTCGCATTACGGGCTATTCCTTTCTCCGCAAGTCCGAGGGAGATTTATCGAAGTACGTATGGAAATGGGAATAGAAGTAGTTCAGATTCGGATAGCCGACGGAAAGCGCCACACTGACGATTTTCTCATCCGTCGACTGAATCCGTTCCTTGGCACGCTGCATCCGGTAAGCCATCAGATACTCCGAGAACTTCATCTGCGTCTCCTTGAGAAACAGCTGCCCTAGATAGGTCCCGTTCATGCGAAACCGCTCTGCAACCGATTTCAAATTAATGTTCTGTGCATATTCCGCCTTGACCATGAGCAGGATCCGATTCGTCAGCTTGGACAGGCTATCATAACGCACGCCGAGTACCGGGTCCTTGTCCAGGTCATCGAGCTCTGCACCTTCTACCGTTCCGTGCAAATCCTCGACGATGATTTTCTCCACGATGCTCTGCAGCTTGGAGCGGTCCACAGGCTTGAGAAGATAATCCTTCGCGCCGCAGCGGAGCGCCTCTATCGCATACTGAAATTCGCCGTAGCCACTCATAATAATATAGTTCGATTGAAGGCGAAGCTCATTGAGCTTATGAATGGCGTCATAGCCGCGCTGCTTGCCAATGCATACGTCGAAGATGGCGAGATCCGGCATAAACTCCACCGCCTTCGCAATTGCCCCTTCGTACGATTCACTCGTCTCTATACGGTCAAAGCCGTATTTTGCCCAGTCTAGCGTTCGCTTCATGCCCTCCAAAATTTGCGGCTCATCATCTACAATTAGCAGCTTATACATCTCAAGCAGCCTCCTTTGGCAGGATTACGGTAATTTTGATGCCAGCTTCTTCGTTGTTGTCGATCTGCATGCGGAAGCCTTCTCCATAGAAGAAGTGAAGGCGGGTATACACGTTTCGCAGCCCTATGCTGTCTGTTGAAGCGTCGTCGCCTCTAGCTAGGTTGTTCCTAATCTCAGCCAAGCGCTCTTCGGAAATCCAGTTGCCGTTATCCACGATTTCGAGCACGAAATGCTCCTCTTCCTCCCAGCCGTTCACGACAAGCAGATTGAACTCGCTTGCCTGATTGAAGCCATGAATGAAGAAGTTTTCTGCCAGCGGCTGCATCCAGAACTTCACCGTTGGCAGTGTGAGCAAGGCGTCGTCTACGTTGTACTGATAATAGAACCTGTCCGGATATTTGAATTCCATAATTTTCAAGTACTTCTGGAGCAAGCCCAGCTCGCTGCCAAGTGGAATGATATTCTCGTATTTCACAATATCGCGGTACAGCGCGCCTAATGTTGCGATCGCATCGGATGTACCTTCATCGCGGCTGCCAAGTGCAAAGGACCTTATCACTTCAAGCGTATTATATAAAAAATGCGGATTAATCTGGTGCTGAAGCGCCTTCATCTCCGTCTCCTGCTGCTTCAGCTTCAGCAGATAGTTCGTACGGATATGCTTGTCGAGCTGGTGAATCATATCGTCCAGTTCCCTGGCGATCATGCCGTATTCGTTCCTCCGGTAACGAGCCGGATTGATAGGCGCGAAGTCCGCAGTCTTGGCGCGGCCGATGGAATTAATAATGCGCCGCAGGAAATTCGCGTCCTCGCGCAGATTGTACACGATGAGCAGCAGAACGCTAATCATCGCAGCCAGCACGATAAGGAATACGATGAGCAGCACGCTTGCTTTCTGACGGACAAGCGCTGCCATATCTATCATACTGACGAACTTATAATCGAACTGGGTGGATTGAAAAGTGACAAAATACGCACGATCCAGAAGTCCGGTCCGCAGGAAGCCGTGGTCGCGTTCATCCGCCGCCGCTCGCTTGATCAGTTCCTCCGCCTTGCCGTCGCTGCCAGCAATCAGATGCACCTCGCCGGATGGACTAACGGCGCCGGCATTGCTTAGCCGGTAATTTTGCAGCGTCCTGAAGATGCGGTCACTGCTGACCAGAAATCGGAACTCGCCGAGTTGGCGAGAGATTTGCTTTGGATCCGACAGCTTCTTCCGATAGACGAAGCCCTCCCCAATCGTTTCTCGGAATACCGGGCTCGCATTGGGCAGATTGAATAGAAACTTCGTATTCCCGTTGGCGTCGAATTGCACCACATTGCCCTTGTAGCTGGTATGCAGGCTTACCTGCGTAATATCGCCATGTCCGCCATTGCTCAGGAAGGACTTCAGATCCTCGGGGAACGAAAGAAGCGGCCGGTTATAGTGGCTGTCATGCAGCCTGCTCGTCAAATACCCTTCCGCACTGTTGCCGAGGAAGTAACGAACATCCGCGATAAGCCCGCTATTCGAATAGACCCGCTGCATGAATGCTTCTATCCGTTCGGAATCGTTCTGAAGCGTATTCTCCACCCTAGTGAACGCGCCGCTTGCCTCGTTCCGGGAGTTCTGCACCCATTGATCAAGCAGCACCGCACAGGTAATCGCTCCGAGAGCGAGGCCGATACATACGACAAACACCATGTAGGCAATGAATTTACCGCGATATATTTTGATTTGAAGAAAGGAAGACATGCGGTTTCTCCTTTGCGATAGGTGTTATGTCTAACTCTGCTCAGGGTGCTGTTCCCACCATATACCCGAGCTGCCCGTAAAATCAATCCGGCAATTTGTGTCAGAAAACCCGAACGGCCATCCGTTCGGGTTCTCTCTTGCTGCGATATGCTTATTTGAAATAGTTGTCGATCTGCTCTTGAGCAGCTGTCATGATCGTATCCAATCCGGCAGCTTTCAGCTCGGACAAGATCTTCGGAACCGTTTTCTCTGGATCGGAAGCGCCTGTCATCAGCTCATAACGGTACTTGTCCCACACCGCTTTGGTGTTAGCCACTTCTGTGCCCAGCTTGCTAATATCAAGCGCAAAGCCAAGGTTTGTGGAGGAGGTTGCTTGGTCGTTCAGCTTGCGGACTTGCTCCCATTGATCAACCGGCGCGCCTTTTGTAACCGCCAAGTCGAAGAATGTACCTTGCGTGTATGCAGCCAGCGGCCAAGTATCCGAAGTACGCTCGATTACTTTCTCTCCGTCTACACTCGTATAGTCTGCGCCTAGCTCTCCGAAAGCAAGCATATTACGCAGCTTCGGATCCGTATTCACCAATTGCAAGTATTTCAAAGCTTCGTTCTTGTACTTGGAGTTCGCGGAGATCGCATTCAAGGAGCCTTGAATGGTGCTCGTTGTGTAGATCGGTCCGAAGATCGGGAACATGTCGTACTTCGCTACGCCTTCATTGATCTGCCAGCTCGCTTCCGCGCCTGGGAATGCTTGAGCTGCGAAGAATGGACGCGCTTTGTCCGCTTCCGTCTTCGTCGGTGCATCCGGATTAATAATGCCGTCTTGGTACCACTTATGCAGCAGCTTCAGGTCGTTCATAACGTCCGGGTTCTCAAGTACAGAGACCACTTTACGAGAGGCATCGTCTACTTTCACACCGATTGGCGGCAGACCGAGCGTCATATCATCGTAGCCGTTGAAGAAGCCGTTAAAGCCATCGCCCTGCGTAAGCGGCATCGGATAGAAGCTCTTGCCCTCGCCTGCTTTCATATCATGCAGCGGCTTGTCCAGGTCCGCAAGTGTCTTGATGTTCGCGGTGTCGATCTTGTACTTCTGTACATATGTGTCGTCGAACACCCAGTATTGCGACAACGAAGAGTCCTTGTACGTTGGCACGGAGTAGATCTTGCCGCCGACCTTCGTTCCATCCCATACCTTCTGCGGAATGAGCTTGTAGAGATCAGGAGATTCGCTCTGAACCAGATCCGTAATATCGGCAAAAGCACCCATGTTCACTTGCTGATTATACTTTCCGTTATTCGTAAACATAATGTCGAACGGTTCGCCGGTGTTCACGATGGTGTTGATCTTCGTGTCCCAGTCGCCCCAGCTTGCTACTTTAATGTCGATCTTCACGCCGATCTTCTCGGCTGTGTATTCATTCATTGCGGCGATCGCCTTATCGAAGTTCTCAGGCGTTTGTCCGCCGATCGTCCACCATACCAGTGTAGGCACTTCGGCCGAATCCGCTGGCTTGTTCGCGTTAGAGCCTGCGTTCGTTGTTGCGGCATTATTCGAGGCGTTCGAATTGTTCGAGCTCGATCCGCAGCCCGCAAGGGCTGTTGTCAGGAGTGCTGCTGTGCTAAGTACAAGCAGGTGTTTCATTGTCTTTTTCATCTACAAGAACCTCCCTATAATGACTACCTTATTTATCATAAACCGGGCATTTACCCAGGCTTACTAACCCTTGAGCTAACCTTTAACCTTTAACCCTTAACAGCGCCAACCGTCAGGCCGGATATAAAATATTTCTGGAAGAACGGGTACGCCGCAGCCACAGGAACTACGATGACGATTGCGACTGCCATACGCGCGGATTCCTTCGGCATTGTCGCGACCAGCGTCGCGTAACTGATGCCCATGGTCGATGCATTTTTCGCCAGTGCGTCCACATTGCTCATCAAGCTGTTTAGCAGCGCCTGCAGCGAGTACAGATCCTGATTGTTGATGTACAGCATGGATTGGAACCAGTCGTTCCAGTACGAGAAGCAAAGGAACAAGCCGATAGTCGCAATCAGCGGTAAGGAAATCGGCAAAATAATGTTGAAGAAGATTCTGAACTGGCTCGCCCCGTCAATCTCCGCCGACTCGATTAATCCATCCGGAATCGTGCTTCTGAAGAACGTTTTGCAAATAATAACGTTGAAGGACGAGACAGCCAGCGGCAGAATGAGCGCCCACACCGTGTCTTTGAGCCCGAGCAGATTCGAGTTGATGTAATAGCTGGACACCAAGCCCCCGTTGAACACCATTGGAATGAATACGATCCATGTCAGCAGCCCTTTTAACTTATAGTTCGGTCTGGAAATGACATAGCCCATTGAAGTGGTGAGCAGGATGCCGAGCACGGTGCCGACTACGGTCACGAGTACGGAAACGCCGAGCGCTCTCGAGATCATCGTGCCTTGCTCCGCGATATAGTGATACGCCTCTCCCGATAAAGCCGTCGGGATGATGTGGTACCCGGTATGACGGATCGAGTCCTCGCTGGACAGTGATACCGACAGCACCACAAGGACGGGCACCAGGCAGACAATCGCTAGCAGTATAAAAATCGTATGGAATGCAACGTTGGTCGCATTGCTGACTCGATTGAATTTATCAAGACCAGACTCATTATTCGCTCTAGCTTTCGTTGACATATTGTTAGCTCCCCCTACATCATCGCGCTGTCTGGATCAACACGGCGTACGACCCAGTTGGCGATTAGAATGGTCGCACATCCGAGCACGGATTGTACGAAAGCGGAAGCGGAGGCCATGCCGACCGTTGCGGTCTTGAGCTGCTTGTAGACGAGCACGTCGACGGTCGTCGTTACGTTAAACAGCGAGTTGGAATCCCTCGGCACTTGGAAGAACAGCCCGAAGTCGGTGTAGAAAATGCGGCCGACCGACAGGATGAACATCATGACGATAACCATCTTCATGAGCGGCAGCGTAATGAACTTCGTCTGCTGCCACTTCGATGCGCCGTCAATGACTGCAGCCTCGTAATACGTGCTATCGATACCCGTAATCGTTGCCAAGTAGACAACCATTCCGTAGCCGAGACCCTTCCACAGGTTCATAAACACGAGGAAGTACGGCCAGTATTTCGCTTCCATGTACCAGTTGATCGGATCTTTGCCAAGGTCAGCTAGAAACTGATTGGCGATCCCTTTATCGAAGCTGAGGAACGCCCAGATGACCGCGGATACGACGACCCAGGATAAGAAATAAGGCAGGAACATCATCGTTTGATACACTTTGCCTGCTTTGCGGCTGTGCAGTTGTCCGACCATGAGCGCTAAGGCGACAGGCACCACAATGCCGAGTACAATAAACACCAAGTTGTAGCCCAGCGTGTTGCGGATAACGACCCAGGCGTCGTTCGACTTGAACAGAAACTCGAAGTTCTTGAAGCCGGACCATTCGCTGTGGATGATGTTGCTTAGGAAGCCTCCGTATATTTTGAAGTCCTTGAAGGCAATAATGACGCCGAACATCGGCAAGAAACAGAATAGGATATACCAGACCGTTGTCGGTAAGGCCAGCAGCGTCAGCTCTGTATCCTGTGTACGCCAGCGCGTTCGCAAGCGTTTACGCTCGCTCTTCGAATCCATGTTAGCCACTCCTTTCATGTGTACGCGCTTACAGGTAACGCTTTCAAAACGTTCTAACAGTTGTAATTGTAATGAAAATGGCGATCCCCATTCCAGACAACAAACATAAGACCGCAGTCAACAAACGTTAGATTTTGATTAAAAAAATATAGTTACCTTCGTTCAGAAAGTGATTCTGTATTAATCAAGGATGTCCTCACGACCACTCCCGCTTCGCCCAGCTGGGGCTAACCTGTATGTGCGTAACGGAACTCACACTCGCTATTTGGCGGAAATCGAGGCTTGTGGCGAGCTAACGGAACTCCGCATCGCTATTGGAGCCGAAACAAAGCATTTTACGTGAAAAAGCGACTAATAACGACTCTACGGTCCGTTACAGTTCCCAAAGCGTGAAAATCGCGAAAATAAAGGTTATACGTTCCGTTAGCCGTCGGATCTCAAAGGCGACCTTCAGACCGACCTTGCTTGTTTGGCACTCTCGCTTCAGCAAATAGCCGGCTTTGAGCTGCTTTTGGAGCTGCGTGAGTGGAAATAAAAAAAGGAACTGCCTATAGGCAGTTCCTTAAAGGCACCGTAATTAAAGGTGCCCTTGCTAACATTTCCGCTCTCTCTTATTTTTGCGGAGCCATATTGTTGTAAATACGCGCGGCGTTCACTTTACCCGTGCTTACATCTTCCGACGTAAAGCCGGATACGAAGTTGCCCACTTTAAATTCCTTCTGCAGCATCTCCTCGGATGGTTCAGCCGCGTTAGGGCCGTCGATGCCCAGCTTCGTATCCGCCGTCACCGTCACCCACAGATCACCGACCTTGAAGCTTTTGCCGTCTGCGCTTACTTCCGTAATTTCACCGTTAATGTTGGCTGCCATCTTGCCGCCTTTAGTAGGCGCGTTTGTGCCGCTGTCCTTCGCCGGCGCCATATTGTTATAGATGACGTCCGCCGTTACTTTGCCAGTGCTGACATCCTGCGACGTGAAGCCAGCCACGATGTTGCCGACTTTAAACTCCTTCTGCAGCAATTCCTCGGATGGCGGCGTTGCTGTCGGTTCATTGCTGCCGAGCTTCGTTTGATCCGTTACCGTTACCCACAGGTCGCCCACTTTGAAGCTTTTGCCGTCTGCGCTTACTTCAGAGATGGCACCTTCAATATTGACGGCTACCTTGCCGTGAATCGGTGGTTTCGTTGTCGCTTCCGTTGACGGTGATGTTGCAGCTGTCTGGGTGGAATTATCATTATGATTCATGATGAAAATACTTATGGACAATACCGCACATGCCGCGAGTCCAGCCAAACCAATCAGCTTTCTTTTCTTTGCTTGTTCCATACGTAATCTCTCCTTTGATTGTGTTTGCAGAAGCTTCCGATACGTCGTTTCCTTGAAATCTTCACTTGTCTTCACATGGGACATTGCGGATTTATAAACAGATTTCTTCATCATCCAGGCCTCCGATCTTCTCTTTTAAGAGCTGGCGGCCTCTGGCAAGCCATGTTCCGACCGTTGCGGGCTTAGCCTGCAAAATAACCGCTATCTCCTGGATCGAGTATCCTTCATAGTAGTGTAGATGGATCGGAATTCGGTATTTCTTATCCAAGGCGAGCACGGTCTGCAGAACCTCGCTCTCTTCCTTGGGGAGGTAGCTCAGGTCTTCGGGAACCGGGTTTCTGCTTCTAAACCATCCGGTTTTCAGCATATTTTTGCTTTTATTAATAGTCGTTCGGATCAGCCAAGCTTTCTCGTGTTCGCGGTTTTGGAAGACAGGACGCTTCTGCAAGTAAGTGAGAAACACGTCCTGCGCGACTTCCTCGGCATCCGCCGTATTCTTCAAATAGGCAAAAGCGACCTTAATCAAGCTTTGCGAATGTTCATCCAATGCCCGTCGCACGGATTCATTGAGCTCATATGAATCGTACACCTTAAGCCCTCCTTTCACTTGTAATACAACTGAGCGGGCTGCTATTTTTCATTGCGGCTCATTTTTTTGAAACCTACATCACCGTAGACGACTGGTTGACCGTGAATGAATGCAAATACGCAGCATGTAAATTCGTCCAGCAAGGTCATGCAAACAAAAAAAGGCAAACTCCCTTGCCTGCAAGCAGGACTAGGAATTTGCCTCTTTCATAACGATTAAGTTTATTCGACCGCGGCGTCCGCGCTCAGCCACTGCACGAAGTCTCGCTGATTCTCCTCGGAGACGGCATGGTCGATTGGATAGAGCTTAAAGGTCAACCGAGACGTTAGCGGCTCGAAGTACTTCGCCGTCTCATGCCCGATCCGAACCGGGAATACGCCGTCGAACTCCCCGTGGGAAATAAACATAGACACGTCCGTGACACTCTTCAGCGGATACTCCAGCTTCACAAACTCAGGGACGTAGCCATTCAGCGCAACGATCCCTTTCAGCTGATCTCCCATCGTCAGAGCAAGTGTCATCGACAGAATCGCGCCTTGACTGAAGCCGAGCAAGTACCGCCGAGCAGCATCAATCGGGTATTTCTCCGTTGCGTACTGGACGAAAGCCTCCAGTTGCTGAATCGCCAGATCGAATATCTCCCGGATCGGGTTTCCGAGGCTGCGGAGCTCATAATATTGAAACCCTGCGCCAAGCGTCAGATTGCCGCGAATGCCGACAATAATAAATTGCTCCGCAAGCGGCTCCACCAGACCGAACATATTCCGCTCATTGGACCCTTTGCCATGCAGCGTGAAGATGACTGGATATCGTTTATTCGCATCCATATTGGCGGGAAACCGAATGTCATACTCGTAAGCTGGGATTATCATACGTATACGTCTCCTTTTGTCATCATGCCTTGCAAGCGTATATTAGTTATAGAGATTATTATTCATTATAGCTAATATAATTCCCAGGAGTCACTCTGTCAACAACAAAACAGGACACATCCTCTATGAGGCGTGCCCTGACCTGCTCATAATTATCGTGGTCGAAGGCTGTAATGAGAAGTCGTTCCGTTATAAGCTGCAAATCAACAGTCTCCTTCTGAAAACAAGTTTAATTATAGTGGTTTTATCCCGTTCAACTTCCATGATAGGGTATTATAATGACACCATGTCCAGTGAAGGGAAGTGACGAGCAATGATTGCAATTGAAATTACAACCGATCTTGTACGCCGTTTAATAAGCAAGCAATTCCCCGAGTGGAAACATCTTGAGATACGGCCCGTTGAAAAAAGCGGCCATGACAATCGAACCTTTCACTTAGGAACCGAGATGACCGTCCGACTGCCGAGTCATGAGCGATACGCTTCGGCTGTAGAGAAGGAGCTGACTTGGCTGCCTCAATTCAAATCTCAGCTTTCTCTGCCCATTCCGTCACCCCTTGCTAAGGGAGAGCCGACGGAAGAATACCCGCTTCCATGGTCAGTCAACCAATGGCTTGCGGGCGAGACGGTTACAGACTCTAATATACGAAATATGAACGAGTTCGCTCAAGATCTGGCCGATTTTCTAAAAGAGCTCGAGGCGATTGATGCAACAGGCGGCGTACCGGCAGGGGTGCAGAACTTCCATCGCGGCGGCGACCTTGCCGTCTACGATTCGGAAACAAGGTCCGTCATTGAGCACGTCTCAGACTCGGGCTCGGGCTCGGGCGTTTACAGTGCAAATCTATTAACGGAAATATGGGAGCTTGCTCTGGCGTCCAAGTACCATTCGGCTCCGCTCTGGCTTCACGGCGACATCGCTGTCGGCAACCTGCTCGTTCAAGACGGAAGACTTTCCGGGGTCATTGATTTCGGCACGATGGGCGTAGGCGATCCTGCAAGTGACCTTGTGATGGCTTGGAATTATTTTGACGCGGCTAGTCGCAGCCTCTTTCTTGGCAGTATGAATCTAGGCGATGACACGGTCGACCGTGCACGCGGGTGGGCGCTCTGGAAGGCGCTTATCACCTATCATTGGAACGATAAACAATCGGAGGCTGCTCATTGGGGCAGACGTGCGATTGACCGTATTATCGAAGAATATACAGCTCGCTAAAGCTGTTGCTTACCGTTATTCGAAGGGCGGGATTGCTTCTTCATACGATTCCGAGGGCTTCCCGCTCGTATAATTAATCATCCGCTCTTTCATATTCACTTCGTAATACTGCACACCGGCATCCGCCATGTCCTGAATGAAATCCGTGAAGGGCGTCCGGTGCTGCTGATGATGCAGAAGCCCCCGTCTGACCGCATCTCCTTGGAACTGCTCTGCCACCTCTAGGCTTGCAGCCGCCATCCCATTCGGTTCCTCGTACTGATTGTCTTCCCCCATAAATACGGTCCGGTTATTCGCGATGCTTGTCCGGTAGGAGACGACTCCCGCAGCGAGCAGCTCCTGGAACGTTCTTGGGTAGGGCCACTTCTCAAGCTTGGACACCTTGCTGATTCGTTTCACTTCTTCAATATTCATTGATGCTCCATCCTTATTTGAAAAATCTCATCGACTGCCTGACGGTAGCCGCCGGACGCCAGCAGGGACTCCCTAATCGACGCAACAGCTGGCTCGAATGACGCATCGTTTAGGACATGAGCTACCGCTTCACGCAGCTGATCCACGGTCAAGCTCGGCATGTCCAGCCGAACTCCTGCTCCGATAGCAGCGACTTGCCCAGCAATAATCGGCTGGTCCGCGCTTAACGGAAGCACGATGAGCGGCACCCCGCAGTAGAGCCCTTCGTGGGCGCTGTTCATGCCGCCATGCGTAATGAATAGCTTCGAGTGCTGCAATACCTCTGTTTGTGGCACATAATCACTGATGATGAAATTGCCCGGAATTTCGCCAAGGTCCGCAATTGGCGTCCTTGTCCCGACAGACATGACCACCGAGTGCTCCGTGCTCCCAAGCGCCTCCATGCACAGCTTATAGAAGGCAGCAGCTTGGTTAAAGACAGTCCCCAGCGAGATGTAAATGACGTTCTTCCCCTCGATTGCTGCGATATCGAAGGTGCTTTGTGACTGCCTCGACGCGATGGACGGGCCTACAAATTTATATGAGGAGTCGAATGTCTCGCCATCAGGCTGAAACTCCCTTGTCGTATACACAATCGTAAGCGGGGCTGGGTTGCAGAACACTTCGTATGGAGACTGAAGCTCCACGTTATATCGTTCACTCACCATCGCGGCGAGAGTATTGAATTGATCGTAGATCGGACCAGGAATATCTGCGCGTTTGAGCATGGAATTGAACGACTCTTCACTTTGCGCAAAAGTCGTACACGAGCTGATGGCGGGCAGCTTCAGCATCTCCGCAAGGATTCGTCCGCATCCAAACATGGAATCGTGAATGATGTAATCGAACTGCTCGCCCTGAATCTGCTCAAGCACACTTGGAATGACGACATCTGCTGTATGTAAGAGACCGTTGATACGTTCGAGCATATGGCTTCTGCCGCCCGAGACGAAAGCTTGTATGAACCGCTGCCCGTCCAGCGTTCGAACGGTTGCGCCCGTCTTCTCCATCCGCTCGCGGAACGCTTCGACACAGAAGTACACGACCTCTTCTCCACGTGAAATCAGCTCCTGCACGACGCCAACTGTTGGATTAATATGTCCTTCTGAGCCAGCATTGATAAAAAGCACGCGTGCCATGCTTGCCACTCCTTTGCGCTTAAAGTTCGCACCATTATTTTAACATACCGCTGCCAGGCAGCAGAAAAGCCGGGTTCGGCGACAGACTTTCAACCTATTGGCGGCTCTTCAAAGCCTGCTCAACCCGCTTATCCGGCACAAACCAGATTACCGCAACAAGCACGAAGAAGAAGCCGGAAATCCAGGCGCTTACGTATGCAGTCAGAATCGCTATCAAGTATAGAACAGGCGATAGCTTGCCCTTCAAGTCTTTCCCTACCGCTATTACAAACTGAGATTCACTGGTATGCTGCTTCATAATTGCGCGCTGAAGAAGCCAGTAAGATAACGCCGCTAGCATCAGAATGATGCCATACAGCGCCGTCGGAGTGCTCGCAAAATGGCTCTCTCCCATCCAAGCCGTCGTGAACGGCACAAGTGATAGCCAGAATAGAAGCAGGAGGTTCAGCCACATGAGCCGCCCGCTCATCGTACGAACCATATGCACCAGATGGTGATGATTGTTCCAGTAGATGCCGACATAGACGAAGCTGAAGATATAACTGAGGATCTTCGGCCCAAGCTCCACTAATGCACCCCAATCGTGATCCTCTGGCACCTTGAATTCCAGCACCATAATGGTAATGATAATCGCTAGCACGCCATCGCTGAAGGCTTCCATCCGATTCGCTTTCAGAGCGCTTCACCTCCTGATTGATTCTCTTCGCGATCTGTTCCATGCAACTCATCCATATGCTGAGCGTGAGCCGCTCCCCAATCATTCAATGCCTGCAGAACGGTACTTAGACCTTTCCCGTATTCCGAGATCGAGTATTCCACCCTAGGCGGAATCTGGTTGTACACCTCTCTGCGGACGATATCGTGATGCTCCAGTTCTCGCAGCTGCTGGGTAAGCATTCTTTTGTTTATATCCGGGATTGCTTTCTGGAGTTCGCTGAATCTCATCGTGCCGGTTGCAATAAGCTCCTCCTCCTTCCCGCTGCTTTAAGCAAGGTAACTTTTTATTTACTAGGTCTAGAAAAAGTGCCTACTTCCGTCATGGGATACTACCATTTATTATACCTGTAGAGGATAGCGAAAAAGTAGTCAGGAGGCTCGCAGCATATATGAATATTACATTGTGGTTCATTCAAGGACTTGCAGCTCTAGCCTTCGCTTACGGAGGCTGGCTGAAGGCGGTTCAGTATGAGAAAGCACGAGCAGAATGGGGATGGGTGAGAAGCGTTCCCCGAGCATTCGTCGTCTTCATCGGGGCAGCAGAATTAATCGGAGTGATTGGGCTCGTCGTTCCACAAGCGACTGGCATTGCACCGATATTAACGTCTATTGCCGCAACCGCTCTTGCCTTTGTCGTGCTGCTCGGCGCCCTGCTCCACCTGGTACGCAAGGAATATCGCGAGGTCGGCGTGAATGCTGTGTTCATCGCGCTAGCGGCTATCGTTGCGATCGGTCGATATTAAGCTAGAATCGCATAATAGCCAATTTCGTATGACTCATCGAGGATTACATAAGTGGCGGATGAGAGGATATGCTGTTCCAAAAACGAATCAAACGGCGAGGATAGCGACTGCGTGTACTCTTGCATGAGATGCTCGATCTCGTGAGACTGGCACGGTTTAAAGTCCACTTCCAACATCCTTTCAGGGTTCCCATTCTCTTGAATGGAATTAGTATAACGGAAGAGCGGATTTTGCCACAACAAACAAATAAACCGGAATCCCAATAAGGAATCCGGCGATTTGCAT
The DNA here is from genome assembly GCF_056120345.1 of Paenibacillus sp. sgz302114. Classification (NCBI taxonomy): domain Bacteria; kingdom Bacillati; phylum Bacillota; class Bacilli; order Caryophanales; family Paenibacillaceae; genus Paenibacillus; species Paenibacillus sp. sgz302114. The sequence goes on along the minus strand of NZ_JBVYOI010000009.1, from coordinate 86,030 downwards.
CCTTGCTCTTGTAATCAAAATGAACACTATCGGGAAAGCCGAGACTCAATAAGCTCCTTCAGCTGCTCAATATCCTGTTTCGTGGCAGGAGCTTTATGCGGTTTTGGCTTAACGGTCAGCTGACCGTTAGCCTCAATAGCAGCGTATTCGACATCATCCCGGTCATAGATCCCTGCAATGCGCAGCTGCGCGTTAACCTCTTCGACGTTTAGTTTCAGCGATTCCATAGCGACATGATTCAGCTTTCCGCTCACGATAATGGGTGTTGGTTTGCCGATCCATAAAGCGCGAATGGGCTCGTAGCGCATAAACAAAGCTCTAATAATACGTACTGTAAGTATGAGAACGACCGCGGTGCCGAAGGTTGTCCATAAATTCTCATTCTCGACAGGGCGAATAAATAACGGACCAAGAATCAGCATGAGTAACACGTCGACAATCGTTAATTTCCCGATTGACGTTCGACCGGTTAACCGGAGGAGCAACGAGCCAGCGGCCATAATGAGGATGGCTTTCCAAATCCAGTCGTAATGCATGAAATACCCTCCTTATGGTATAAGTATTCCATTGGCTTAGCGACTGCTATACGTTACCTCGTACTACCTCTTATGCCCTCGTAATGCAGCGTATCACTCGATATGACCGAGCATGACTTCGTATTGCCTGGTATTACTTCGTATTACTTCGTGTTACTTGGTATGACTAGGTATTACCGCATCGTGCTAGCTCCAAGCTTCAATATCTTCATCATCAACCTCGTCTACCGTGGGCGCTTCGTGGGCGGCTACTTCTTCGTCATGGTCGGCAGCCTCTGCAGCAACTGCCATTTCCGCTTGGGCGGCTTGAACGGGAGCGACCGAGCTCTGAACACCTGCCCGCTCGACAGGTATAAACATCTGCAGATTGCGGACGCCATGCTGCATGATTTCGTTCTCTACCAAATAGCGAAAAGAATCCATCAGATTCGTTTGCGCGTTCAGCCACGCCATAACAAGAGCATCCTCCGTCTTCCTCGTCTTCAGGCTAATATTATCGCCCGCTAGCTTGGTCTTCTTCATCCGCGATCACCTACCTGCTCCGCTCTGATTATGCGGGCTGCTCCGCTTTATTTTTCAGCGCCTCATAAATTTTGCCGCGTACGAAAGCGTCCAGCCCTGTCGCGTTCAGCTCGACAGCGTACTCAGCCGGAATATAGAACAGCTTGATTTCGCGGACATCGCTCAGCTCCTTCAGGTACGGATACAGAATCGTCCGCATCAGAATGCTGCCGCCGCCGTACACGCAGATCAGGTCGATCTCATTACGCGCTTTGGTCAGCTGCTTCTTCGTCTGCTGCACGATTTGCTTGACCTGACTTTCCAGCGGCCGCCGCAGTGTCTTTAGCGCTCTCGCATGATACTTATGCTTCGGGTTTTTGAGCACGTCGCTGAAGAACTGCCTTGGGCTGTCCGGCAGATGAATGAGACGATTGAACTCCTGCAGCGCTTCCTCAATTGCATAGCCCGCCCCGTGATGGCTGCCGTGCACGAATTGCCTCAGGAATCGATTGCCCTCCGTGATCGGATACTCCGTCGAGCCGTCCCCGATATCAACATGCAGAATCCGCTTATCCTTGAAGAAGCTGCCATTGAACTTCTTCTCCATCCCGTACGATGCGGCAAAATCGGCAAAGATCTCGCCCTCCCGCCAATTGCCCGCAGCATCCTTTTGCAAAGTGAAAATGACCGGCGTCGCTTCTGGCACGACCTTCACAAACGGAAATACAATATTGACCGACACACGGAGAGTACCGAGGTGAACCGTCACATGATGTCTGCCCGACGTAAACCGTTTCTCGAACTTCGCAGATGACTCGTCGGTATGCTGAGTAACCGGCAGCGCTGTCGCCATATCAACTTCGATGTCGAGCTGTGGCGGAATCCGTTTCTCCTCTTCATAGGCCTTCTGAACTGACACCGCGGCGATTTGTGCCAGCGTGTTAATAATCGGCAGATCCATCTCGCTCTTGGAATCAATGCCGATCTGAATATTGTCAATAATTTCGCCGCTCTCAAGCGCGAACTTCCCGATGTAGTACATTCCCGGCTGAGCAGAAGGCGAGTCGATGGTGACGACCAGCTGATCTTGGAGATTCTTAATGAAGCTCTCCGGCACCTGCTCCTCCCGCCACGGCAGCTCGTCCACTCTACAATTCACGTTCGGCTGTTGAATCAATCTACCGTCGATCATTAGATCATGCTCGCTGTTCCCATTATCGTTACCGACAAAGAAGTGAAAGTTCATCCTTACATCCTCCTATCGTTATCGTTATCGCTAGGTTTCGTATGCCTTAGTATTACTTTGCCATACCAGGTGTTAGTAAGCATCATGCTGGAGTCCCACGATAGATTAGGTTTCTCTCATTGGAAAATGTCGAACGTACAGCGAAAAATAAGACAAAAAAGGTGCACCAATTATGGCGCACCTTTAACAAGCCTGTGCCTCTGCCTCCCTACCCCGCCACACTTGAGCGCGTCTTGCCCGATTCCTTGCGCTGAGACGGCAGCAAGCCGACAACGAGCACGACCGCGATTGATATGGCAAAGATCGATATAAAGACGACATGCATGCCATGAGCGACCTGCTTCGTATCAAGCCCTGCTGCCGCGTTATTGAATAACGTGCCGAACAACGCTACACCAACGGTCTGCCCAAGCGCGTTCATCAGCGAGTTCGTCGAGGTCGCCACTCCCCGCTCGCTCCAATCTACGGCATTCTGGATCAAGACCAGAATCGGCGTCGTCAACAAGCCCATGCCGAAGCCGATGACAACCAGTATGCCGACCAAGTTTGCGTATGGTGAATCCGAATTAATGAGCATGAGCCATAGGCTGCCTGCTGCAACGACAATCGCGCCTGTGACAATGAAGAGGCGAGGCCCGTATTTGAACATCAGCCTTCCCGTCATCGTTGCCGCGAACGGCCAAGCCAGACACATCGGCATTAACGTGAACCCGGAGTTTGTCGCGCTATGCCCAAGCACAACTTGAATCCATTGAGGCGCATACACCATGACACCGGCCGTTATCGCAAAACCTAGAAAGCTAAGCAAGTAGATCACGCGAATCTCCCTCGTCTTAAACAGCCCCAGCGGTATCATTGGCTCCTTCACCCGCGTCTCTACGAACAGGAACAGCGAGATGAATACCACCGCGAAGCATAACAGTCCGATGATTAGTGCCGAATCCCATGCATACTTCTCACCGCCATTAAGCAGCGCGTACAGGAGCGCCGATAGACCAATCGTGAAAAGACACGCGCCAATGAAGTCGATTTTCTTCGCTTTCCTCTCGAACTTCTCATGTAGAAACAAGGCGACGAGAATGAACGCTAGCACGAACACCGGCACATTCATGTAGAATATCCAGCGCCAAGAGATATAGTCGACGAACATTCCTCCGACGAGCGGACCAAGCAATCCCGCCACCGACCATACGGAAGCGAATATCCCTTGAACCTTCGCCCGCTGCTCTCCCGGATACAAATCTCCGACGATCGTGAATGTCACCGGCGTAAGCGCACCCGCTCCAAACCCTTGGATGGCACGGAACCAGATCAAGGCGGTCATGCTTGTCGCTGCTCCGCAAAGAATAGATCCGATTGCGAAGATAAGCAGACCTGCTGTAAACACCGATCTTCTTCCGTACAAGTCAGCCAGTTTACCGAAAATAGGCGTCGCGACGCACATCGTCAGCGTATAAATCGAGAATACCCAACTGATTAAGCTGAACCCGCTTAATTCCTTCGTAATATGCGGCATCGCTGTACTGACAACCGTTGCATCTAACGCACCGATGAACAGTGCCGCCAGCAGGCCAATTGTTACGACCTTTCGATTCGTCGTTTGCTGGACCAACTTGGAATACCTCCTCACTTAGGATGAAATACCGAGATATCCTCAAATCTATTCGCCTTTGCCGAAACCATTCCTCTAACTCCATCCCCGTTGCATTAACATATATTGACAATTTTTATATCGTCCCGTAATATATCGTCATAAGATATATCGTCTAACGATATAAGTGAAGGGAGGAATACAGATGCGGGATCCGATGGAGATGCTGCCGCTGACGGAAGCTTTTTACTATATATTGATTGCGCTGCATGCTGAGCCTACGCACGGATACGGCATCATGCAGGATGCGGAACGTATGAGCAGCGGGCGGGTAAAGATCGGCGCGGGCACTTTGTATACGGCGTTGAACACGCTGCTCACCAAAGGACTTATTGAGCATTATCCGGGCCCGGAAGGAACAGACAGCAGGCGCAAAATGTATGTCATCACCTCATACGGGCGAGCCGTCACAGCGGCGGAGATTAACAGGCTGGAAGAGCTTCTGCAGGCAGGTCGCCGAGTTCTTAATGATGGGAAGGAGTGAGGCAAATGACAATACCGACAGAGAAACGGTATCGGCTGTCGATGAGCTGGAACTACGAGAAGGACGAAGCTTGGCTATCGGAGCAGTCTAGACGAGGGCTGCAGCTTAGGAAGGTTGGCATATTCAGTTACACCTTCGCGCGCGATGTAGCGAAGCGTTATACGTATGCGCTTGATTTTCAGAATGGGCTAGGACGAGGAGACAAGTTTGAAGCCTATTTGGAGTTATATCGCGATGCGGGCTGGGAGCATGTCAGCTCATACGGAGGAATGTGGCACTACTTCCGCAGAGAATGGCATCCGGGGGAACTCCCTCGGCTGTATACGGACCGTGAGTCATTGATGACGCATTTCCAGAAGATTAAACGAGTTTTTATCGGCTTGTTGTTTGCGAACCTCGCGATCATGATCATCAATATGTTCAATCTGCTAGCACGATTTAATGATCGGCCATGGAGTATTATTGTACCAGTACTCATCATCTACGTATGCATATTTATAGTTCTGGGGTATGGCATATCCGCCTTCGGGAAGAAGATTCAGAAGCTGCAGCAATAACCGCTTTGGACCCCAGTTCGTTGAAAATAGGTCAGGAACTCGCCTCGGGGGCGGTGTCCTGACCTATCGGCCTTCGTATATTACTCTTTCCGTGCGGTCACAATAGGCTGGTAATAGCCTGTGAGCTCCGGGAGATGCCACTCGATATCCGTGAAACCGGTCTCGCGCAGTAATTGGTTCATCTCTTCCCGCAGCAACGCTCTGTACTCTGTCTTGTAATGCTTGGTTGTCCATTGCTCATTCATTTCCTGCAAAATAAACTGGTTAACCGTATACGTCTTTCCGTCCCCCGCCCAATCCCATACCTGAAAGACAATCCGCTTACCCTCATCGAATATACGAGGCTGCGTAGAAGGCAGCTTCTCCAATGTTAGTTCGTCGTAATCTCTTATGGTGACGACTAACAGGCCATTCTGGTTAAGCTTTGCATGCAAATTCGCAAAAGCTGTCTGTAAATCTTTATCGGTCAGAAGATGTGGAATCGCGTTATCCGCCGACAGCACAATATCGAAGCTCCCTTGTACATCCTTATCCAGCGAACGAAAGTCTACTACTCCGAAGTTTATTGCCACTCCGTGAGCTATTGCTTCTTCTTCCGCTCTTCTGACCGAAGCTGAGCTTATGTCTGTCGCACTTACGAGATACCCCTGCTTCGCCAATCCGATTGCTTGTGTACCGATGCCGCACGAACAGTCCAGGAGTGTTAGATTGGGCCGGTTCATTAGTTTGGATTTAATGAGCCTGTCCAGAGTCACACCTTGCCGTGCAATTGCTTCATTCCAATCATGAAAGATTAGGTGATAGTCTTCAGCAATTTCATCGTAGAAATGGAGAACAGAATCGTTCAATTCATTTCCCTCCCTATCCCATTAGTCGATGACACTAATCTCGCATCTTAAAATAATGAATGGGGCGGATCTCGATTCCCCAACCAAACTGCTCGCCTGCGCCTATCTGTACACTCGGATGTAAGGAAGCGATTCGAATCGCTTCATCCATGTCCTGTGCTTCTATAAGAAACGCACTGCCAATCATTTCTTTTGTTTCGATAAAGGGTCCATCCATAACCTTTACTATCCCATTCTCTCTTCGCAAGCATTTCGCTTCAGAAGCAAGCCCCGCATCGACGAGCACTTGACCGCTACTATAGAAATTGTCCAGGTGAGGCATGCATGCATTCATAACCGTATTAATCTCATCCTTCGGGCGGGCATCCATCTTCGCTGGTTCCAAGTATCCCAAACATAGAAATTGCATATTGGTTTCTCCTCTGACTTTAGATTGAAGCAATCAGACTTGCCTCTACTTAATCAACGAACGATACGTGGCAGAATCGACATCCCTTAAAAAGAATTAAGAAAGATCATTACCCTCAGAGCATTCAGCCGCGCGTCTTAACAGCAGTTCCTGCTCACGCGTGTTGCCAGCGAGCGTTGCAGCGCGTTCGAACTCCAGCCTCGCTTCGCCTAGTCGTCCCAATTTCATTAGGAAATCGCCACGCACGCTCGGTAATAAATGATAGTTCTTCAACGCTGGCTCCGACAGCAGCCTATCGACAAGCTGAAGTCCAACTGCCGGCCCATAAGCCATCGATACGGCTACCGCATGATTCAACTCGATAATAGGCGATGGCGTCAATTGGTAGAGTTCATTGTAGAGCTCGGATATCCGTACCCAATCCGTCTCCGCTGCGATTCGAGCCCGCGCATGACACGCAGCAATAGCCGCCTGAAGGGAGTAAGGACCAAGCTCGCTGCCAAGCTGCTCGACACGATCAAGCATAGCCAGCCCGCTTCTAATTAGGGAGTCATCCCAGAGCGCCCGGTTCTGATCCATCAGCAGAATGGGCTCCCCCGCTTGGTTAACCCGCGCTTTAAATCTCGCCGCTTGGAATTGCATAAGTGCAACAAGCCCGAAGACCTCGGGTTCGTTATATATAGTTTCGGACAGAATAAGCCCTAGCCTCAGAGCTTCTTCACAAAGTACGGGCCGCAGCCAATTATCGCCGGAGGATGCAGAGTACCCTTCGTTAAACATGAGATATACCACCTGGAGAACCGAGGACAGCCTTGCCGTAAGCTCAGCCTTCGGAGGAAGCTCGAATGGAACACGCTGCTCCGAGAACATTCGCTTAGCCCGCGTAATTCGCGCAGCAATTGTTGGTTCTGGAGTGAGATATGCTTTGGCAATTTCTTCGGTCGTTAGTCCTCCAAGCAAGCGCAGCGTGAGTGCCGCACGCGCCTCTGCCGACAACATGGGATGGCAGGTCATAAATATGAGGCGGAGGATATCATCTCCAACGTGATCATCAAGTGCAGCATCAAGATCCAGCTCTTCCTGCGTGTTTAGCTCGTAGCCAATCTCTTCATATTTGCGGTCCCTTAATTTATTTCTGCGCAGCAGATCGATGGCCCGGCGCTTGGCGGTTGTCATTAGCCAAGCACCTGGCTTTTCCGGTATACCTGATTGAGGCCAACGCTCAATAGCGATGATCAGTGCATCCTGCGCAAGATCTTCGGCAAGCCCAACATCACGCACGACTCTGGTGAGGACTGCAATAATCTTCGCCGACTCACTCCTCCATATTGCATCAATGGAACGATTAATATCCGTGTCCGTCACGACAATCCCTCCCTGATCACTCCTTGCACAAGAGCAGAATACTGCTACTTTCGTGATCTATGGGTAAATCCCTTTATTGCCTGTAAAAGAGCATCCATTTACGGTATAAAAACAAAAGGCACCCGCAATTGGGTGCCTCTTTATCGTGCATTATTAATTTATTAAGTATAGCAAGTAATGCCAGAGGAACCTGTTGGGCCTGTTGCTCCTGTTGCTCCTGTAGCACCGGCAACACCAATTGCGCCATTGCGACCGTCGAGGTATTCCTTTAAGCTTGTTGCATCGGAAAAGTTGTTATTAAGCACGAGCTTATCAAGACCCTGCCAAGTTTGCCCTTCGACATACTCACCAAACTTGATCTTGAAGCTATATCGGTCCGTATCTCCGTCCCGCACAATGGAAGAAAGACTCGAGTTCCCTTTCGGACGGATACCTACATTCTTGATCGTTGTGCCGTTAATCGTTACATCTGCGGAAATGTATTCTTCATCAGCCGCGTTGTCCTGCATTTCCTTCCATTTGGCTTGCTCTACCGTGATTGCAAATGTCATAATCTTATTCTTATCCATCTCATTCACATAATTAAGCGATGCGGTTATCGCTTCTTCGCTCTGACTATTAAGCTTCGCATTCGACGATGTGGTCGCCTCACAACCGGTCAGAATCGTAACCGCTATAGCTAATGATAAACAGATGACCCATGTAGATTTTATAAACACCGTTCCCATCACCTTTCGTTTATTGTTTATTTGGCATTGCCGCACAAGCATCTTCGCTCTACGGCTCCTATCTTAGGCAGTGAACCTTTAATGGATCTTAAATGGATGAGCAAAGCAAAAAAGAAGAGGCTGCAATGGTAAATTGCCGCCTCTTCTTTCTCTCATCTCCTATAAGGATAACTCATAATAATCCATCGTCGACTTCGTAACGAAGCCGCAGGATTGATACAGCCGAAGTGCGCCCGCGTTCTCTACGGCCACTTGCAGCATAATATCACTCGCGCTGGCTTCCTTCAGCTTATCAATCGCCTTCAAGAGAGTTGCTCTTCCATATCCCTTGCCGCGATACTCGGGCAGAACGCCTAGGCCATATATGCCCCCAATGCCAGAAGACAGCTGGATGTGGACCTTCCCGATAACCTGCCCGTCAGAGGCTTCTGCAAGATAAATGATCATGCCCCGTTGTTCTTCTTCCTCAGGGAGAATCATCCCTTGCTCTGGATCGTCCGCGCCCTCTTCCACCGGCTCGCCGTCGAAGTATATTCCATTCTGCCGGTGAATCTCCCGCCGATCTGCATTCGTCGCCTTCCGAAGAGTAATGCCTTCCGAGTCATTGCTTACTCCCGTCCAGCCCTCCTGAAGATACATCTCATGCTCCGTATGATGATACTTTGCGCCAGTTCCTTGGATGAACGCTTGTCCGGCTTCCGACTTCCGGTCGCTTAGAAGAAGCATACTCTTGGAAGCTCTGCGCCCCCACTCTTCCATGACTAGCTTGCTTAATGTTCCAAAGACACCTTGGCGCCTGTACTCGGGATGCACCATGCCGTTCACTTCAAACGGTGTACCTGCCCCGCCGAATTCGCTCATCCCTATATAGCCGATTAATTCATGCCCATCGAAGTACATGAATTCATTGATTTGACGGATCCCTGCGCTGTCTGTGCTTGAATGCACACCGAGCTTGTAGTCCAGCTCCAGCTTTAACGTCGTCTGATCTTCGCGGATGCACCTCTCCTGCAGACCGTTAATCAAGTCATAATCCTCTTTATTCATTCCTTCTTTGAGCTTTAACCACGGGTTATGAATTCTCTTCAAAGGCCACCTCTTTATATCGTAGGTCTTGTTCTAGCATCCTGTCCCATCAATGGCGAGCGCTCGAGCAGCTTCCCGATGATCCAGCCGTCGTCATGACTGCCTTCCTTCAAGTGCTTGCATGCAAGCTCAATCAGCCCTGCCCACCACATTGGCGTTAGAAGCTCCCACTCCTCGGGCTCTAGGGGCGATACTTCATCGTAACCGTATACAACCTCGTCGTACTTCCCCCTCCACGAGAGAGCAAATTCCCCGACTCTATGATCCCAATGCGCGAGTTCAAAGTCGAGAATGCCGGTGAGCTTGCCATCTTGGAATCGTAAATTCCATGGAGCAAAATCACCGTGGATGACGATACCGGGGCGGGAGTGAAGCTTCAGCCCTTCTACCCGCTTGCGGGCACGCTCTAGGTGCCACCGCAGAATTCGTATTTCCTCTGGTCTATTCTTTTCATTCTCAGAGAGCAATAGATCTAACTCGTAGTCCTGAAGAATCTCTTCGCATCGACGCCAGCCCTTGCGCTGTCCAACTCCGCTGAGCTTCCTAAGATCATTGTGGAATTGAGCCATCAGGCGGCCCTCGGCAGCCGGATTCCGAGTAGATGGCGGTTCACCTTGAAGATACGGGAACAACCCCCAAACCTGACCCCCAATCTCAATCGGCTCTTCAATGACGGCTGCAACAGGCCATCCAAGCTCGGCAATGCGATTAAGCAGATTGACCTCATACTGGATACTAGCTTTGTCAGTTGCACTCGACCAGAGCCGTAATACAAGGCGCTCGTTCCTGACATTTACAAGCCAATGCTGATTGAGTCTCCCTCCGAGCGGGGCAACCATATTGATTTTTAACTTGTCTAGAACTTCGCTACTCGGGAGCATCGGATCTGAGCCGTTCATCACCACTATTCCCTCGTCCTCCACAGCGCAATTAAATTTGGTTGATTCGGATCGAACATTCGCCCTGATTCGCAGGCGTAATGGATGTAAAATGAAGCCGATACAAGTGATCTCCCCATGCATCCCGCATGATCTCGTCCTCGAGTGAAATTTCCTCTGATGATACTGCATACAGCTCGCTGTTATATTGGATACTTACCTTATTGCCATGCTCATCCTGCAAAATAATAGTGCCGCTCCCTGCCATCCGAGGAGGATGTGGCGTCATTAAGTGCAAGGTAACGTCATCAATGACTTGCTCTAGTTGATACTCATCCTTGATTTCAATATAGGGAGATGCGTCACGAATGAGTTGAATGGTCCGTATCCAGCTATTCAGCTGGGCTGACTCTGGATAGGCTGCTGCAATGTTCATGGATAACGATGCCGCTCCATCTTCTACGCGATAATTCACATCAGTCGCTCTATGTTCTCTTCCATTCATTTGCCCAATCCCGTTGACTGTCGGCACATTGTGATAGGCAGATTGCATCGCCCAAATCGAGTATCGTTCGGAGAAGAAGGACTTGGATGTGTAGGTTAATACGCCAGGGTCTATAATCATCGGGGACCCGTTGCAATAGACGATGAACTGTCCAATATCGTTGTGATTATGGCTTTCATCGTTATGTCCTCCTTTGGCTGCAAGATATAACCCCGTGCTTGAATCCGGCTGCTCTCTTGCCACCATCATCTGAATGCCGTCAAGCCAAGCATCTCTTATGTAAGGGGATTCTCCCGTATATTGCTCGATTTCCGAATAATGAAATAAAGCTGGAAGTATGCGGACCATCGCAGGGAACTCGAAATGAGTGGTTTCTTCGCGTCTCTTCTTCAGCTCCAATGCTCCGAATTGGGACAGCCGGCCATCTCCAATACGACGTCCAAACCGATAGGCAAGCTCCGCGGGGATCTTTACCTTAGGCGTGCTGTCTGCAAAATTAACATAGAAGGAATCGTTGATATAGGCCCTGTAAATATAACGACCAATTTGCGCGATTTTGGGCTCATCGAATACACTAATTTTGCCGTCCGAGGCACCGTATAGCAGCTCTAGACAGTCAAGAAGTGTTCCCCCAGCGTATATCCAATACTTCGGCCCTTCCTCACAGCCTCCATCTGAATGGATTCTATCGATATAGTGATCCAAACTGCGCATCGCCTTGATAACCGCAGCTTCTCTACGTTCGGGGTCGTCCTCCAGGAGCAAGAATGCCGATAGACAATTGGAATTGCACCAAGGAGTCCAATTGTTGAGCATCCTTTCTTGATTGAAACCGAGCCACCAGAAATCGTTGCGACTTAAGTATGGATCAAGAATTCGATTCTTCACTTCAAGCTGAATACGTTCGCAGACCATTACGCTAACTTCATTCAACTTGGTTTGGAGTAGATAATGCGTCCAAGCGAGCAGTGATGCCGTCTCAGCCGAGAATAGTTCAATGACTTGATCGGATACGTCTGGCAGCGGGTCGCGCCTCTTCATCATATAACCATGTCCCGGAATGCCCCAGAATGTTTCCTCGCATATACACCAAATTCCGTTGACGATATCATCCATAAACCGTCCTTGGTTCTCGATACATTCTGCGATGACCAAAGCACCCAGCGCCCGTCTTCTCGCCCACGATGCATCGTCATACTTATTCCGATTGCCTGTTCGGCTATATTCCATATACGCAGTGGCAGTCAGAGCTCCCCATGAATGATTGAGCTCTTGAACGCCCTTGTTGATCCAGAATTCTCTTAGATTGGGCGGAAGTTCATCCCATTGATTGCGATCTTCGATTGTAGGAAAGGGCTTGTAATTGTCCCGAGAATGCAATAAGTCACCGAGTGTTTCATTCACATATCTCTCTGCTAACATCGAAACATTGCCTCCTATAAACCTATAATGTGGACATTCCAGTATTACCTATTTCTTTCGGACTTTGTAAACATTATCGTCCCGATGATCGAGAATATCAAGAAAAGCTTGGTGCATTAGAAATTATAGAGCATGTAAGTAACGGCAAGTTTAACGGCCATTCTTATGGGTGGCCTTTTTTGGGGTTTCATTGGCGGTAGCTTCACGATACGATTTTCAACTATGATAATAGAATAATATAGGACAAGGAGAACCACATATGAAATTTGCTATAATGTACAGCTGCGGGAAGGACAGTAGTTTGGCGCTTTACCGTATGATCAACGAGGGTCATACTCCGGTCGCCTTGGTTACGACATTCAATGAAGAACAAAGCCGTTCATGGTTTCATGGTGTATCCGAGGAGCTATTAATTTCGGTGTCGGAGAGCTTGGACATCCCCCTTATCATTTGTCGCTGCGGTCCTCATAATTACTCCGAAGCCACCGAGGAGGGTCTTAGAAAAGCAGTTCAACTCGGTGCGGAGGGTTGCGCCTTTGGCGATATTGATATCGAAGGTCATAGAGAGTGGAACGAACAACGCTGTATCAATGCCGGTTTGAGCTGTGTGCTGCCGCTTTGGCAAGAAGACAGAAAAGCTTTAACCGAGGAGGTCATTGGCGCAGGGTTTAAGGCGGCTATTAAAATTGTTCAAAGCGATATATTAGATGAGAGCTTCTTAGGGCAAACGCTAACGACGAATCTCGTGGAACAACTAACAGCGGCAGGCTCTGACCCTTGCGGTGAAAACGGTGAATACCACACCTTTGTGTACGATGGCCCCATATTCCGGAAGCCGATACCTATTGAATTCGGTAGAACAGTAGACTTCAAATCACATATGGCAATTGATATCAGGCCTATCTAGCATGTATATTGAAAAAAAGATCTATTAGCACATTTTGTCGATTTTAATGTCAATAGAAGGGATCTTGAACCTATGATTGATGAAACGAGTCGTTTAAAAATCATTATGGATGTCCAACAGCAGATGCTTCTATCCAGTTTTGATTTAGAACCATTTATGCAAACGCTTTGCGATCGTATGCGCTTATTAACGGGTGCGGACGGCTCCACAATCGAGATGCTGTCGGGCGACGAGATGGTTTACGCTGCAGTCAGCGGAACCTTACAGCCGCATATAGGAATCAGGTTAAATAAGAACGGTAGCTTATCCGGTATGTGCGTTACGGAAAAAGAAATCTTGTATTCACCAGATACGGAATCCGACGAACGCGTGAACAAGGCTGCAACTCAAAAAGTCGGAGCTCGAAGCATGGTCTGCGTTCCGTTGTTCAAAGCCAGCCAAGCCGTCGGTGTTCTGAAGGTCATATCCGGTCAAGCAGACGCCTTCTCGAACCGCGATATTGAGACTTTACAATTATTATCGCTTGCACTCGGAGCAGAGCTGGGCAAACAAATTAACTATGACGAGAAAATTCGTATTCTAAACGATTATGAGCTGTTATTAGAGCAATTACGATCTGAAATTAAAAGGCGTGAATTGTTAGAATTAGAGCTTGTTCAAATGGCTGAACGAGACATCTTAACGGGATTGCTTAATCGAAGGGGATATAGGGATAGAATCCAGCAATGGATTAGTCAGGCGAATCGTGAAAAGAGTCCATTCGGAGTGTTTTACCTCGATTTGAATAAGTTCAAGCAGATTAATGATACGTTTGGACATGAGATCGGCGACCTCGTGCTCAAAGAATTTGCGATTCGAATCAAACAAGCGCTTAGGGATACCGATCTTATCGCCCGTTTTGGCGGCGATGAATTCGTAGTGGCAGCGCGGTTAGCTAATTCGTATGATAGCCTTCTAGTGATAGCAAATCGTCTAATTGACCAATTAGAAGCACCAATGTGCATCAAGGATCTTCAAATTCCAATGAAAACAAGCGTTGGCTGTACGCTATGGTCAGAAGGCATGATGGAAACCGATCTGCTTCGTATGGCCGACCAGTCCATGTACCTCGCCAAATCAAACGGCTCCAATCGAATTGCAATTGATGGCGTGTTAATCAATTAGAGCACAGCATCTCGCCTAAATCTAAACGGTTGCCAGTTCAATAGCGTGCGTGGCAACCGTTTATTCAATCAAGGAGTCCAGATTCACGTAACTGGACGTTATTGTGCTGCTCTGCGGACCATCAGTTCCCGTCGTACGAAGTCGTACTTCTCATAGAGTCCATGCGCGTCTCGTGTGCCGAGATAAATAGGCGTATGGCGAATCCGAGGATGGTTGACCAGAACAGCCATCATCCACTTGCCGAGTCCGTTGCCGCGATGATCAGCGTCTACGATTACATCGCACAGCCAGGAAAAGGTTGCTCCATCCGTTACAACCCGCATGAAGCCTACTTGTTGCCCAGCCTCGCTGTAAACTCCGAGACAAAGCGATTCCTTCCAGCTATTCCTGATGGTTTCTTCCGACCGTTCCGCAGCCCAATAACTGCCCCTCAATAATGCAAGGATGGCATCCGGCTGCAGTTCTTCCGCACGGTCACTGATTCTGTAAGGCAAGCTATCATGATTCCATTCCATCTGTACCCCTCCTGTAGTTCACGATACGTAATATGTTCAGTATAATGGTAACAGTTGGGAGATAATATTGATTTATTACGTAACTATACCCATACAGATTGGGGTGGATAAATCATGAAATACGAGAATGTGAAGGACGCTCTGAAACAACAGATTAATAGCGGGGCGATCAAGCCGGGCAGTAAATTGCCGTCCATCCGAGAGCTTAGCATGCAATGGAAGTGCAGCAAAAACACCGTAATAAGGGCTATCGATGAATTGGAGAAGGAACATCTCATTTACTCGGTACCGAAGAGTGGCTACTATGTGATTGTTCGCCCCTCCAAGTCTGAGGGCCGGCCGGAAGGTCGGATTGATTTTGCCGCGGCTTCTCCGGACCCCGGTATTATTCCTTATGAAGAAATTGGGCACGGGTTGAATCGGGCGGTAGAGCTCTACGGGGATCGTCTCTTTACGTATGGCGATCCGCTCGGATTTCTATCTCTACGCGAGGCTATATCTCGGCACTTGGCAGTCTCGCAAATTTTTGCTGAACCCCAGCGGATCTGCGTCGTCTCCGGTTCCCAGCAAGCTCTTCATTTGCTTGCCTCCATGCCGTTCCCAAATGGGAAATCGGCGATTTTGGTCGAGCAGCCCTGCTATACCGGAATGCTAAGAATAATGAGCCTCCTCGGGGTAACCCCAATCGCAATTGCTCGAACGGAAGCAGGTCTTGACCTTGATGAACTGGAACGGCATTTTCGGAACAATTCCATTAAGTTCTTTTATACGGTCCCAAGGTACCACAACCCGCTCGGAACCAGCTTGTCACGCCTGGAGAAAGAAGCAATTGCATCACTGGCGGAGAAGATGTTTATATCGTGGAGGATGATTATCTCGCAGACTTGGAAACGGACGGCAAAGCCGATCCAATCAGCAGCTATGATCAATCGGTCCGCGTCATCTACATCCGAAGCTTCTCCAAAATCATGCTGCCCGGTCTGCGCCTGGGTGCCGCTGTACTTCCCGCATCACTAATCACTTTGTTCCAAATGTACAAATCGTCGAGCGATTTAAGCACATCCGCCCTGTCACAAGCCGCTTTAGAGATTCATCTGGGGAGCGGACTGTTTCAGCGCCACGCCGCGAGGATGAGGGAACACTATGGCATTCGAATGAGGGCTCTGCAGGAGGCATGTGACCGATATTTAAACGATGGTTTTCGTCTAAGCAAATCAGCCGGCGTGGAGTCCGCGAACAGTTGGCGTCTCAGCATTATTCGCACGAACGAACAAGAGATTGAGCACGGCATTCGAATCATCCGCCGGACGGCTGACGAGCTAATTAGCCAAAGAAGAACAAACAAATTTAGCCGGTCAGCCATTACGTGGATTTAGAAGAGTTCACTACTAAAAATGGCCACATCTACCCCATATGTCCTACCTCCAATCCGTAGTATTAATATTTTCAGGCGAGTCAAAATCCATTCCTAGACTCTCTTTGACTTCTGCATACTTAACTGCTTGTCTGATCTCGCCTTAGGAGTTCCCGTTATAACAAGCACATCCCTTTCAAATAAGCCGTCAGACTCTCGATATTCATGCGGACATGCCGATTGTCTCCCTCCAGCTTGCTGAGCATAATGCCGCCTTCCATGACGGATAACGTGAAGGTCGCTAAGGCATCGATATTCAGATCCGCTTTGAATTCCCCGGACTGTACACCTTCCAAAATAATTTTCTTCATTGCATCCAACGTGCTATCCAACCCCTGACGAGCTCTTTCACGTAAAACCGGATGGCTGTCGTCGGACTCGGTAGCCAGGTTAAGCAGCGGGCACCCGCCTATAAAAGGAGGGGCTTCGACTACGTTCTCATACACTTGCAGGTAGACAAGCAGCTTGTCCATCGCAGTTGATTCTTGATCGAGTGCCTCTTTGAGTTTACTATTCACGATGCTGCCTGCATATTGGTAAGCTTCAATTGCGATTTCATCCTTACTGGCAAAGTAGCGGTAAATACCGCCTTTCTTAATGCCCGTTAGCTCCGTAATGTCCGACAAGGACGAGCCAGCATAGCCCTTCTGGTTAAACAACTCGGCAGACTTCGCGATAATGTGTTTGCGGGTGCTTTCTCCCTTTAGCATGTCAATTCTCCCTTGTGCACATATAGAATGATTCCTTTTATTATAACAAATGAAAATTTGCTTTCGATAAGCGATTCCTTATGCTATATTAAAAATACCGATCGGTATCTTTTTTTGGAAACTCCCCTTTTATAGGAGGTCGAGCCTTGAGATGACATGGTTTAAGGAACCTAAGTATGCGTGGATTGGGCTGGGTTATCTGTGGATCATCGGATTTATTGGTGCGCTTATGCGATTTATTATGGCTTTTTTTCAAGTTCAAATCTCAGAAGATTTGGCAATTAGCAGAGGATTTATTTCGATGGCTTGGTCTACAAACTTGCTGATTGGAGCCTTATGTGCGCCACTGGGAGGGTGGCTTGCAGATCGATATGGGCCAAAGAGAGTCATGCTGATTAGCTCCATTATGGGGATTGCAGGTACAGGAACCGTCGTGTTTGGACATCATGACATCGTCTTTTTTATTGGATACGGAGTAATATCAGGGTTTGCAGGCATCGGAACGACCACGACCTATCTGTTGATTTTTGAGTGGTTCCAGCATCACCGGGCCAAAGCGACAGGACTGCTCGCTAGCGCGTCCTCTTTAGGACTGGCGATTAGCACGCCGATCTTCGTCTCCTCAAGTTCACTGACTTGGAAGGATGCTTTTATCGCTTCATTTGCTCTGAGCATCATCGTTACGTTACCTGTTATTTTATTCGGAATTAAGGGAACGAAGCCGCGAGGCAACAAAGCAGCAGGAGTGTCGGTAAAAGAGCTTGGTGAAGCGAATGGCCAAGAAGAACGGCAAACAGTGCGTTCTCCGCTCCGTGGAATTGCTGCCCACTTGCCAATCTTCATCGTAGTAGCTGGCGCCTTGTTCACTTGCGGCTTTAATATGGGGACTGTAGAAATGAATTTGGTCGCTATTCACCAGTTAGCGAATACGTCGCCAGATATGATCGCGGTATCCATGAGTGTACTTGGCATTATGGAAATTACCGGATCGATTATTGTAGGCTATTGGTTAGACAGAGTCAATAAACTAATCATGCTTACTCTCTTGTATGGCATACGGATCATTGGGTTCTCTCTACTTTTCATGCATCTCGGCTGGTCTCCGATATTCTTTGCCATAGCGTTTGGTATTACTTACTTAAGTGCGGTACCGGGAGGATTATTAGTCGTCAACGAATACTGGAAAGGAAAAGGCAAACAAACGGGCTGGCTGCTTTTCTTTCATCAAGGAGGAGGTATTATTGGCTCGCTAACCGGAGGCATTTCCTTCGATTACTTTCACAATTATCAAGTCTTAATCGGTGTCGATGTCCTCATGTGTACACTCGTGACGTTCGGATATTTCCTCTTATACGCAAACCGCAAACGAAGTTTACGACTGGCCGTAACGTGATTAACGGCAAGTATTTAGGCCATCCTTTGCAGGATGGCCCTTTGTTTGATCTTGCTTTATTTTAAGACCTACATCTCGATCTCGAACTGCCGTATCAATTCCAATGCTTCTTCATGATCAGGCTCAAGCTTTAATAATTCCCTCGTGTAATTCAACGCTTCTTCGATTGCATTTAACTCAAAACAACAAATGGCCAGACAATAAAATACGGTGGATACGATCTCATCTTCTTCTTGATGTACCGATATTTCCAAATACCGCTTGGAGTCTTCGTACATTCCCATCTCGAACAGTAACAGCCCTGCATCAAGTGCGACGTCATAGCGCTGCTCCATCACATAGTAAGACGACCACATCAACTCGATACCCCTCAGAATATCCTGCATTTCTTCATCAGTTGCATCTTCTAACAGCTTAGAGATCTGCTGCGTGCTCTGAATGAAGAATTCCGCGTCATGCCCGCCCAAACGCCAAAAGCTTAAAATTTGCTGAAGCTCCATACTATCTAGATTGCGATCCACCCACTGCTTCATGCTGTAAAACTCATCTGGGCCGAAGCGTTCAATGAATCGACGATAGGCTAATCTAGTTTGGAAGTAGTCCATCGGCGTATCCGTATTGATTATACAACCGACATTTATACTTTCATAATGCTGCGGGGGGAATAGCCCGGCGGCTCCGTTCTGTTCCCAAACCTGCCGAATCGCATGGTAATTGGTCGTTAAAGAAAAGCTTCCGCTTCCATGAACAATCAACTCCGGTGGTTCTACAATCGTCAAGTTATCGAGCAAATGCTCGCCTTTGTCTGCCGTTATTAACAGAGAGCCCGACTGAGACAATCGATTCAATCGAGCTAAACAATCTAACCCAACGACTGGGAATAGTAAATATGAATCTTCCATTTGCTCCTGATAAATGGCTATAACATCATGGTAACGATAGGTTTCTTGCTCATACTCTTCCGCCCGCCGATGCTCGTAATGCAATGAGATTTGCTCTAATACTTCCGATGGTTTCAGGGCATCCATCTGGTCGGGATATTCGATGAAAACATCCGCTTCATATACTTGTCCACTCTTAACGTAAAGCAGTTCTTGCGGAATATTATCGAAAAAGTAGTTGGCTACAATGATTAATGGTTGTTTTAAGTCGCCTTTATCAATGGTTTCTTCCGATACGATCAGATTCAGAACCGAATCATGAACAGCATCAAAGCGTGCAAAATCAAGCACACCCTCGGCAATAAATGACTGTAGAGCAGGATGCTCCTTCCAAGCCAACACACTGTTCATCGCCAAATCCGTCATGATATAGCGAAACGGCGGCAACGTTCCCCCCGCATAAGCTCTCAGCTGGCACAGCTCGTGTAACACATGGTAAGCAAGACGCCCCGCTCCTGCTCCAAGCTCTGCGATGAGTACAGGCTCCGGGCTAACTTCCTTATTCGCGCGATCTTGAAGAAACCCGAATATCATTTCCGCATACGCCGTAGCGATCATCGGATTGCTCGTAATATATTGAGGAACTTGGTCATTGTTCCAGGCCTTCAATCCGACTTCTTGATAATATTTCCGTTGAATATCCCATATAGGCGCTTCACTAAAGCGGTAACGTTGTTTTTTATCCATTTTAAACTTGCCCTGCTCTCTGGAAGTTATTCAAACTCTTGTTATTCAAATAAATAGGCAGCAACACCTCGTCAACCAAGCGGCTCAAATAGGACTCCGACAAGTTACCACCCTGAATAATGTATTCATATCGCATCATGCTGAAAGGCAGCTGTATTTGCATAGTAGTAAGATCGCAGGTTAGTTCTCCACGTTTCTTTGCAAAGTCTTGAATCTTTTGCATAATCTGCGCACTTACTTCTTGCGCATGAATGCTCATTTCTTTCAAGATATCCTGCTTCCGGCTTAGCTCTAGCATGACGGCGCTAAATAATTCCGGCCCAACAGCAACCAGGAAACGCCTATAAATACTTACCATTGCCTGTAAATCCGATCGCAAGCTTCCCCGATCTTCTATCAGGTCAAGTATGGTGAGCTCTCCGAACACTTGCGATATTCGATAATGCGCCATTTCATGCAGTAAGTTTATTTGAGTATCATACTGGCGATACAGTACCGTTCGACTTGTTTTTGCCTTTTTAGCAACATTTTGAAACGTCATCTCTTGATAGCCAGAGGTTTGAAAAATTTCAAATGCCGCTTCTAATATGGCGCGTTCAAGCTCTTTCCCTCGTTTTCTTATACTCGGCATTTCAAAGCTCCTCGCAGGTTCTATACAGACCAATATAACATGAATTTAAGATACACATTGCATCTTGTAACTTGTTTCGAAACGATGTATAGTTCAATATGTAAATAAGGTTCAATTTGTACCTTATTTGGAGAGGAGCTTGTGTAATGGCCGCAAAAGAAGACGCAAAAATACCGAAGTCTTTGTTAACGATCGCAATTGTGCTTGTCCTTGGCACTATCGCTCCTATGTTGGATGGAACTATGGTGAACATCGCACTGAATGATTTCTCTACGGATTTTCACGCATCACTTGATCATATTCAATGGATCGTAACGGGCTATGTATTGGCTACAGGAATAGCTGTTCCCTTTTCTGGATGGCTCATTCAGCGATTTGATAGGAAGAAGGTTTATATTGCCGCACAGCTTTTTTTTCTACTTGGCTCGATTACTTCGGGGCTTTCATGGAACCTATGCTGCCAAGCTTCCCACCCGCAAATCAACATGCAAAGCTGGACTGGTTCGGGATCTTAGTACTCGGGGGCATTCGGTTAGTTTTATCTATGGTATCTCTGCTGCAGCGCGGGTGGCGGGTTTTAATAATACGAAGACGATCGCTTTCATCATTGTTGGAGCCTTGCTAACCATCATTTACGTGATATACGCTCTTCGAAATGAGAAGAATGTCATCGTGCCCCTAAATTTATTTAGGCACAGAAGCTTTAGCGCATCGTTCTGCGGCTTATTTCTTGCAGGTATCGGCACCAATGGTCCTATGCTTCTGCTGCCGCTTTTCTTTCAAAATGTTCGTCACGATTCCATCATTTTAGCTGCGTTATCCTTAATCCCACAGGCAGTAGGCATGCTGCTTGTAAGACCTCTGATTGGGAAATGGATTGATCGCATCGGTGCCAGAATTGTTGTCATTATATCGATTGCCATTTCTCTAGTTGGAACCATTCCGTTTATATGGGTCGATCAAAGCACAAGCTACTGGATCATCGCCGTTATACTCCTTATTCGCGGTATCGGCGTCGGTGGCGTCGCGATTCCATTAATGAGCGATGCCTATACAGGCTTGGCAAAAGCGCAAATTCCGCAAGCCAGCACCGGCACCCGTATTATTCAAAATATCGGCGGCGCTTTCGGCTCAGCTGTATTGGCGACCATTGTCGTAAGTCAGTTGAATGCTGCGGCTCCAGATGTATCTCATTTGACATCCGCGTATCAATTCGGCTTTCTGACAGCGAGTATGCTCATGGTTGTCATGATCGTTCCAGCATTATTCTTAACCAATAAGCTGGCTTTGAAGGTTGCTTCGAAATAGAAGAGTTAAAATGAAATGGCGTACGCCCTCGTTTCAGGGATCGTACGCCATTTTTTTTCTGCATAATTATAGGTTAACTTTATGGTTGGCCTATCTCCGGCTCACTTTCCAGCCTTTGTTCGCGGTCTGTAACGGCGGCCAGCCTCGCCGCTATGTCCGCGTGCGCCGTCCTTAGATGGTTCTCTTCCCGCTCTGTTGGCACTACCCGTTCTGTTGGCATTGCCTGGTCTGTTGGCACCGCCCACTCTGCCCGCTCCGACCGCCGCAGGTGCCGGCTTCGTGACCGTCATCTGGTAAGGATGATCTGTAATGACTGGAATTCTCTGCTTCGTCAGCTTCTCGATATCCTTCAGATAAGGAATTTCCTCGTTCTCGCAGAACGAAATCGCGATTCCGCTTAAGCCTGCACGTCCGGTACGGCCGATCCGATGTACATAGGTCTCCGGTATATTCGGCAAGTTAAAGTTAATAACGTGCGACAGCTCATCAATGTCGATGCCCCGTGCCGCAATGTCTGTCGCCACCAGCAAGCGGATCGCACCGGTTTTGAAGTTATTCAGCGCCATTTGGCGGGCATTTTGCGATTTGTCGCCATGAATGGCCTGCGCAGCAATCTTCGCCTTCGTCAAGCCGCGCACCAAACGGTCCGCGCCGTGCTTCGTACGGATGAATACGAGCGCGCTTGCGATCGACTTGTCCTGCAGCAGCTCGGTCAGCAGCTGCAGTTTATCCGCCTTCTCCACATAGTAGAGCTCCTGCTTAATCCTCTCTGCCGTTGAGGAAACAGGTGTAATCTCAATTTTCACCGGATTCTTCAGCAAAGAGTTAACCAAGGACGTAATCTCAGGCGGCATAGTCGCAGAGAAGAATAACGTCTGTCGCTTGACCGGCAGCTTGGCAATGATTCGCTTCATATCATGAATGAATCCCATGTCGAGCATCCGATCGGCTTCGTCCAACACCAGAATCTGCACGTGACGCAGGTCAACCAATCCTTGGTTCATTAGGTCGATTAACCTTCCTGGTGTCGCAATCAGAATGTCCGTGCCTTGCTCCAGCAACTGCTCCTGAGCTCTCTGGGAGACACCGCCCACGATTACGCCGCAGCGCAGATTAGTGAAACTTCCGTAAGCTTTGGCGTTGTCGGAAATCTGAATAGCCAACTCACGCGTAGGCGTCAGAATGAGCGAGCGAATGACGCGCTTGCCGTTCGGACGCCCCTGCTGCGTGCTCAGCAACTGGATGATCGGCAGCAAAAACGCCGCCGTCTTGCCGGTTCCCGTCTGGGCGCAGCCAAACAAGTCGCGGCCTGCCAGCACGGGCGGAATTGCCTGCTCCTGAATAGGCGTGGGCTTCGTATAATTTTCCTTAACTATTGCTTTAATAATAGGGGGAATCAACTGCAATTGTTCAAATGTCATAAGTTCTCCTTCTTCAAGAAACCATCAATACGCAAGCTTCTATACTACTATTATACTCTAGAAGCGGAGCAGAGTAAGTGCACACTTGTTTCCTTTGAGAAAATTGCTCTAAATTCGCACTGCATTCCATTCCATGGCAGTCCCACCGGTTAATGCACCGCCAACAGGCATATCCTTAAATGGAGAGGTGCTTGAGGACGGGGACATCATTCCGCTGTTGTATTTCCCAATCAACAAGAAAAAGGAGCAGGAGCTCTCGGAATTCTCGAAAAACAGGCAATTGGAGCTTGATTCTCCTTAAGCCGGACTAGGCGTTGGTCATGGGAAACGAAGGGGCCGCTAAACGACGAATCGTTCAGCAGCCCCTGTTCTCACGCGTCTACTTTCTGCTTTCTTGGTTCAAGATGAGATCCCGCAACCAATACCCGCTATCGCGAACGGTACGCCGCTGGGTCTCGTGATCCACATGGAGAAGTCCCATACGGCAAGCTAGTCCGGAATTCCACTCGAAATTGTCGAGCAGCGACCAATAGAAGTACCCTCTAATATCGGAGCCCTCGTCAATGGCATCTCGCAGCGACTTCAAATAGTGGGTAAGATAGTCGATCCGATCTTTATCCGCAATCTCATCCCCTACGGTACCGTTCTCGGTTATATAGACGACAGGGTTCCCATACTCCTCGCGATAGCGCTTGGCTAGCTCCTTAAAGCCCTCCGGATAGCCATGGGCACCGAGAATCGGATGGGCATATCGTTCATCGCTATATCCTCTATCGACCCATGTTTTTAAGAAAGGAATGTACCCCTTTCTCGCGGCAAATATCCGACCGTAGTAATTAATCCCCAGAAAATCAATGGGCTGATTAATCGTCTCCATATCCCCTTGATGAATTTTGGGTGCGATCGGCCACAGCTTCGACAGCAGCTTCTCCGGATATTTCCCTCTAAATACGCCATCCAAGTAGAACCGGTTGATGAACATATCCGCCATCTCGACGGATTCCATCTCCTTCTGACTCGCCTCATAGCTAGCCGGATAAACCGGAAACTGGCTGAGCGTGACGCCAATGTTCAAGTCATTGCGCTCGCTTCTCATTGCTTGCACTGCCAGGCCGTGTCCAAGAAGCTGGTGATGGGCAACCTTGAAGTAGGTCCATGGATTTCGAATGCCCGGCGCGTGCTCGCCGAGGAAATGCCCCATCATCGCGTGCTCCCATGGCTCGTTCAGCGTAATCCAGTCTTTGACGCGATCTCCGAGACGCCCGGCGACAAGTCCCGCATACTCTGCAAAGTACTGCGCGGTTTCTCTGCCGGCAAAGCCTTTGTATTTCTCAAACAACGCATACGGTGTATCCCAGTGGAACAGCGTTACGAACGGTCGTATCCCCTTTTCAAGCTGGGCGTCCACCAGACGGTCGTAATAATCAAGCCCTTGGTGGTTAACCCTTCCGCTGCCTTCGGGCAACACTCTCGACCAACTGATCGAGAACCTGTAAGCATCCATCTTAAGGCTGCTCATGAGATCGATATCCGTCTGAAAATCATGATAAGTATTACAGGCCACATCGCCCGTGCTGCCGTCACGAATCTTGCCTTTCGCATGGGAGAACTTGTCCCAAATCGACATTCCCTTGCCGTCCTCATTCCAACCCCCTTCGATCTGATAGGCGGCTGTTGCCGTTCCGAACAGAAACTCTCTTCCAAATTGCGTATACATGTATATGTGCCCCTTCCTTAATATCAAGTCTGGAATAGACAGTGGAATAAACAGCTATATACTGTACTGACTAGTCAGTTTAATAATAAATTGAAGATAAATTGATGTCAATATCCCCAATCTAACCGAAACTAAAGTGAAAGTATGCTCCAATCCACCACATTTTGCGTAGCTTCCCGGTAACGTGATAATGTTGGAATAGTAACTGGAAGGAGACTATCCATGTCGAAGCAACTGTTAATTGTAGATGACGATTCGAATATACGCTCATTGCTTAAGCTCGTATTGGTGCGTGATGGTTATCAAGTAGTGGAAGCACGAGATGGTCTGGAAGCCATCAAGCTGCTGAAAGAAGCTTCTATCGCCATGGCGATCATTGATGTGATGATGCCGAAGCTTGATGGCTTAGCGTTGTGCGAGCATATTCGGGAAAATTACGATATCCCGATTATTTTGCTTACCGCACGCGAGCAGCTGGCGGATAAGGAGCAAGGCTATCTGCGAGGCACAGACGATTATATGACGAAACCCTTCGAGCCCATGGAGCTATTGTTCCGAATCAAGGCGTTGTTTCGCAGATATTCCCGCATATCTACGGATAAGATTCGTCTGAATCGATTAATGATCGATAGCAAAAACTTTGAAATTACCCTCGGGGATGAAGTACTGCTGCTCCCGCTCAAAGAATTTGAGCTGCTTGTACAGTTGGCCCAGTACCCGGGCCGTTTGTTCTCTCGCGAAGAGTTGATTACCCTGGTGTGGGGCGCAGATTACACCGGAGACAACCGAACCGTAGACGTCCATATTAAGCGATTGCGGGAACGATTTGCCGTATGCCGGCAGGATTTCACCATTCAAACCGTACGCGGAATCGGATACAAGCTGGAAGTGACTTCTCCATGAAGTCGTTGTACTCCCGGGTCTTTATTATTACAATCTCAGCGGTACTCATTAGCAGCCTTCTTGGGTTTCTTGCATCGAACATCTATTACCACATAAAGCTTAAACCTTTCAACGACGAGAAACTCATCGACATCGCTAACCACATAAGGCTATTCACGGAGCAGCATCCCGAATTAATGGAATCCTACTTAAATAGCGTTGCCCAGACGGGTTATGAGATCTATGTGACGGATGAGCAAGGCAATGAACAGTATTATGGTCATGGCTTTCGACAGTTAGACCTGATGGCAGATGCTCGCAAGCTCGTTCTCGAGGGTGGCGTGTACCATGGCGTCGCTCAATTTCCTAACAAGCCGTTCATTTCAGGCTTTTTTAAAAATAGCTTAAGCAATACGGTCGGTATTCCGCTGCAATTGACTGACAAACGCTACGCCCTGTTCTTAAGGCCTGATGTTGAGCTGCAGTTCGGCGAGCTTCGCAGTTTTTTCGCTATGATCGGCCTTCTCACGGTACTGTTTAGCGTTCTGATCTTTTTAATGAGTACGCGATATTTGGTCAAGCCGATTGCCCATTTAACCGATGCAACCAAGCGTATTGCCCTTGGGCAATACGAACTGACCCTGCCCGAGAAGCGACGGGATGAGATTGGCCAGCTGGCAGTCCACTTTAGGAGCATGAGCCGGGAATTGGAACGCGCCGAGCAAGCCCGCAAACAATTCGTGTCCAACGTATCCCATGAGATTCAGTCGCCTCTAACTTCGATCAAAGGGTTCGCACAATCGCTGCTTAATCCCGAACTCGAAGCAGAGGAAAGAGTGCGCTATGCGATGATCATTGCAGAAGAAAGCAGTCACTTATCCAGGCTAAGCAAGCAATTGCTAACGTTATCTTCATTGGAAGAATCCACGAACGTACTCATAAAGAAGCCCTTCCAACTACGCACGCAGATTCGCCAGATCGTCCAAGTGCTTGAATGGCAATTAACAGATAAGATGTTGGCTCTCTCTATTGCGGTGCCAGAAGAAGTGATCCTTAAAGGAGATGAACTGCTGCTCTCCCAGGTTTGGACGAATCTGCTCGTAAACGCTGTGAAACACACACCTGTTGGCGGGGAGATTGCCATTCGCGCAGTATCGGTTCACGACGGATATGAGATCAAGATTTCCGATACGGGCCCCGGTATAGCGGAAGAAAATCTGCCATTCCTATTCGATCGATTCTATCGAGTAGACCCATCGCGCGATCGCGAGACCGGAGGGACCGGTTTGGGTTTGTCGATCGTCAAGAAAATCGTTCAATTGCATGGCGGATCGATTGAGGTAACCAGCCAGCTCGGTCACGGTACCGTATTTGTCGTCAAGCTTCCGCAATTGTAATCTGGTATTCATCCGCCGTTCATTTTCGAGCCCTAAATTGGTTACAGAACCAAGGGAGGGATGAACGATGTATCTGGCACTAAGGGAACTGAGGTTTGCAAAGACGAGGTATGTCATGGTCGTGACGATTATGCTGCTGGTTTCATTTTTGGTCTTGTTCGTGACGGGATTAGCCAATGGACTGGCTTATGCGAATGCTTCATCGATAAAAAATATGTCGGCGAGTCACTTTATATTGGAAAAGGATTCGGATCGTCGTTTTGGACGGTCACAATTGACGGAAACCGATTTAGCTGCTGCTCGTTCAATTGTAGGTGAGAACAACGCGGTTCCATTAAACATCCGGATGACGACACTCACAGAAAAGGGTTTGAGTTTGAAATCAGATGTGACCATGTTCGCGATTGATATGTCAAGCTGGCTCGCTCCAAAGGTAGTTGAAGGGCAGAATCTAACAAATAACACGCAAGGACAAGTACTGGTGGACCACAAGCTCCAAGATGCCGGGATTAAGATCGGCAGCATCCTAGTCGATCAGATGACCGGGATGAGCTGGACGGTGAGCGGGTTTGTCTCCAACGAATCATATAGTCACACGCCAAGCCTGTTTATGAATGAAAAGGATTGGCAGAAGCTGCAGGGACTTACCTCCGTGGGCATGCAAGATTCCTCGGTCAAATTGTATAATGCGATTGCCTTGAAAGCGAACGGAAGCCAAGCGGCTCAGCTAAGCAGTAAGCTGACGGATTCGGAAATCATCTCTAAGAGCCGTACTGTAGCTGCCGTTCCAGGTTATAAAGAAGAGCAAAGCTCGCTTCTGATGATGATTGCCTTTTTGTACGTAATATCCGCAATGGTGCTTGCCGTCTTCTTCTATGTGATTACGATACAGAAAACGAGTCAATTCGGTATTCTTAAGGCAATTGGGGTGAGAACAGGATATCTGGCGCGTAATGTCGTCGGTCAAGTGCTGTTACTGACGTTAGGAAGCTTAGCGATTAGTCTAGGACTCATTCGCATTGTTTACTCGGCACTTCCGTCATCGATGCCGTTTCAGCTTCATCCATCAACTCTGATGCTCTCTTGTTCCTTGTTTGTCGTAACGGCGATACTGGGCTCATTATTATCGGTGGTCAAAGTCGCCCGGACGGATGCATTAGATGCGATAGGGAGGGCTGCCGCATGAAGCCGCTGCTACGCATAAATGAAGTAACCCATACCTTTCATGACGGGGATTTCGAATTGACGGTATTGAACAAGCTATCTCTTCAAGTAAATGCAGGCGAGCTTGTCGCCGTAATGGGGCCATCGGGATCCGGGAAGAGCACTTTCCTCTCCATTGCCGGAGCCTTGTTGACTCCCACTAGCGGAGAAGTCTCCATAGATGGAATGTCGCTCTCGGGGATGAGAGCGCAGATGCTGGCGGAGCTTCGGCTTAAGCGGATCGGCTTCATATTCCAAAGCGCTAACTTGGTCCCTTACCTCAAAGTCGAGGAGCAACTGCTGCTCGTTGCGAAGCTGGCAGGGATGGATGCAGCTACGGCGGCCAAGCTTGCAGCCGAATTACTTGAGCGTATGGGATTAACGCATCGTCAAAAATATTATCCTGATAAGCTATCCGGCGGCGAAAAACAACGCGTCGCAATTGCACGCGCATGGATGAACAGCCCCTCCGTCTTATTCGCCGATGAACCGACGGCAAGCCTGGATGCCATGCGTGGGCAGGATGTTGTAAGAATGATCGCCGAGGAAGTCAAAGCAGCGGGTAAAGCTGCTGTCATGGTCACTCATGACGAGCGGGTGCTGCCGTTGTGCGATCGTGTCATGCATTTGAAAGATGGAGCTTTGATCATGGTTTCATAATCTCTTGACGAGAAAAGGGCACCCAGTTGTAGTTGTGGGTGCCCTTCTCTTTTGCGCTCTTACCTATAATCCATCGTAACGACGCCTGCATATCGGGCAAGACTTTCTTTAGATAGGTCTAATATCTTCACGTCTGTCGTCTGCGTTCTTGCAGCCTCGAGGAATTTGTCTACCTTAGCGAAGATAATCCTTCCGAGAAGCCCCAATGCCTTCGTGCTGTAATGCATCGGAATCGCTACAGTCGCTTGCAACTGGCGCATCACTTGAACGGCCTCCGGCCCATCGAGCGTCATCCTTCCCCCTACGGGAACGATGAGAACGTCCACTTTGCCGATAGCCTGGACTTGTTCCTCTGTGAGCAAATGCCCCAGATCCCCGCAATGACAGATCGTCAGCCCGTCCATTTGGAAACGGAAAACAATATTAGGTCCTCTTTTCTTGCCTTGCACCTTGTCGTGGAAAGTTTTGAAGCCGCTTATGCTCACATCGCCACAGCTGTATTCCTTCGGTTCATTCACAAGCAAGTAATTGCCCGAAGCAGCCTTAATCTTATTGTGATCGCCATGATTATGCGTAACGACGACAATGTCCGATTCAACCGGAACCGGCATACGGTAGCCAAGAAACTTATAATAGGGATCGATGAGAATCCTCGTTCCGGCATCCGATGTCAGCAGAAATGAAGAATGACCAAACCATTTGATCTTCATGAGTCAAGCACTCCCTCCGTACCCGGTTATGACTCCCTGCAATATTAACCGGAGACATCTCCACTTCATATTAATTTGAGAGGTCTCTGCTTGTCAAGGCGATTGACTTATGAATGTGCTTCTGAATAATAGACATCCCGATAAAGATACAGGAGGAAATAAGGGCTAATACGGAGCCTATTGTATATAACACATTAAAGTCATAATGATCGATAATCCAGCCGCCGCTGCTGCTCGCGATAAGGCTCGCCAAACTGCCAGCAATAATGGCGAAGATGGTTTGGCCTGTTGCTTTTAGGCCCCCAGGGCTCATTTCATAAATAAAGTTGACCGCCGCTGCCGTGTACAAACCGAAAGTAATCCCATGCAGCATCTGGCTCATGAACAATAGCTGGAACGTCGGTTCCAAGGAAAGCACGAACCACCGAAGGGTTGCAGCGCCCGCACAAAAAGCGAGTACATTGAAATAACCGAACCGTCGCAGCAAGTACGCAGAAAAAATAAACAGCGGTAACTCGCTTAGCGCTGAAACCGTGCTGAGCACACCGAGCTCTTGGGCTACTTCTCCGCCTAATTTATTGACAAGTAACGGGAAGAATACCATATTGAAGCCATTAGCAAGCCCGATCAAAAAAGCGGATAGTAGAAATACTACAAAATAGCGATTGGTTGCTAACTGACGGAATCCGGCAGCCATGGCATTTGTTTTTGCTTTCTTCCCTTCGGAAGACGGTTTCACTTGCAGCAGCGCGAAGAGTGCAACTAAACTCGTAACGAGATAAGTAACAAAAATCGTATTAATGCCCAAGTGATTGTACATAATGCCAAGCGGAGTCACTGTGAGCGCAAAGCTAATCGATCCTAATACACGGATGCCCCCATAGCTTTGACCATTTGCCCTGGCATGGCTGATCGTAATTTCTTCCATATTCGGCCTCACGGCCAAAGACAGAAAGAAATATACCGCAGACACAATGATATACATGTAAAACCGCTCTTTGCCTAGCAAGAAACCGAAAGTAACGACCGGCGTCAGCATTAAGCTCACCATTAACAATCGCTTTCCTATTCCATAACGATCGCTAAGATAACCCCAGAGCGTCTGAGCCGCAAGTCCGATTAACGGTCCCAGTGAGTATAGAAATCCGATCTGTTGGTTGCTTAGCCCATTCTGGGAAAACCAGTAGCTTAAGAATGGAACGAATGAGGCATTGGATATGTAGAACAAAAACATAAACACATGCATCGAATATTTGTTGATTGATGGGTTCATAAACTCTGTTCGCTCACTCCCGTTACTGGATCGAATGTCAGCATCTTGGTCCCAATCTTATCAATGAAGAAGCGATCATGGCTTACCGTAATGACGGCGCCGGGGAAGTGGATCAGAGCTTGCTCCATGACCTGAATGCTCATGAGATCCAAGTGATTGGTCGGCTCGTCCAAGATGATAACCGCCGCACCGGATAGAAGACACTTGGCTAGCGCCACCCGAGCCTTCTGGCCGCCGGACAGCTGGCTGAGCATCTTGCTCAGATCCGCCTCCGAGAATTGCAGCATGGACAGAAACTTATTCACCTTTTTGCGCGGAGCATCCAGTCCTAATCCGTACGTATTCACCGCATGGCTGACGGTATCCTTCGGATCAAGCTCCTCCCACATTCGGTTGAAGTAAGCATAGCTAACGCCCTTCTCCCAGATAACCTCTCCGGACTCCGGGTTCTCCTGCCCGGTAAGCGCCTTAATGAGCGTGGATTTCCCGCTTCCGTTCGGTCCCACGATGACCAAGCGATCTTCCTTCTGAATATCGAAGCTAACGTTCTCGAAGATCTGCCGCCCCTCGTAGGTTTGCCCGATCTGCTTCACTTCGCATAGCTTGTCCGGAAAGCGCAGTTTCTCGTAGATATCGGTGATCAGCACGTTAACGGGATGCGGCTCTATCCGCTTCTTATTATCTGCCAGCTTGCGCGAGAGACGGTCCTTGGAACCGGACTTCCTGCTTGCACGGGCGTCGATCGCCTCGGATTCCATAAGAAGCAGCTCTTCTTCCCACTCGAACTGGCGGTCCAGCTCCTTCTTGCGCATTTTCTTCTTACGGATGTAGTCGGTGTAGTTGCCTTCGTATTCTTGAAAATGGTAGTTCTCGATCTCGATCGTGCGCGTGACAACCTTGTCGATAAATTGCCGGTCATGCGACACCAGAATCATGGCTCCCTTGAATCGGTACAGCCACTGCTCCAGCCACGCGATGCCTTCCATATCCAAGTAATTCGTCGGCTCGTCGAGCAGAACGACATCGGGCAGCTCGATTAACATCTTCGCGAGCGCCGCGCGGTTACGCCATCCTCCGGACAACTCATCGATCGGCTGATTGCGAGAGCGGTCGTTAAACCCCAGCTTCGTAAGCACGGTATTAATCTCGACGGACACGTTCCAGCCATCAAGATGATCCATCTGCTCGAATAGCTCCGCCTGCCTCGCCAGCAGCTTGTCCATCTCGCTATCGTCAGTAACCACCCCCAGCTTGTCTCCGACCTCTTGCAGCTCACGTTCAATAAGGGCCACCTGTTCGAAGCAGGCTTCCAGTTCTTGCTGAACGGACAGGCTTCCTCTCAGCTCCGAGAATTGCGAGAAATACCCGATCCTGACATTCGGATCTATCTCCACCTTGCCGGATGTCGGCTCTTCTTGGCCCATAATGAGCCTAAATACCGTCGACTTGCCGGCACCATTCCGACCGATTAAGCCGATCCGTTCCCCTTGGATAACGCGAAAATAAATATCTCGAAAGATCATGGACTCTTCATACTTCTTCGTTACGTTCTCCAAACGTATTACGCTCATGGCAATCACCCTTCTGGTTTCAACACTCTAGCGTGATTATACCATCGCCGCCTTACGAATACTCCTTGAGTGAGATTTCCATTAAAGAACTTGCACTTTAGCTCGAACTGCTGTAGTATGAGAGACCTGAACAACGTTACGACCAACATGCTTAGTTATTCTATCGCGGGGTGGAGCAGCCCGGTAGCTCGTCGGGCTCATAACCCGAAGGCCGCAGGTTCAAATCCTGCCCCCGCAACCAACTTACAATCAACTCGTTCTTATATACAAATGCCTTTAACCCGCTGATTGCGGTTTAAAGGCATTTTTCTTTGTTCTCTTTTAAAGCAACTTAATCAGCTCTTCTAGCTCCTCAACCAATCCTTTTGCAAGTTCAAAATTAGCATCTTTTAGAGCCAATTCTATTTTTATTTCGAGTGCTTTTTTATTTTGTTCCGTTTCTAGATAGTCTTTATCAAAATGACTCGCATAAATCATCTGTCTAAATTTGCGCATACTCATTTTTCTAATCGTCTTATCTTCAATGATTAGAACATAATCCATACCATTTACAACCGAATAGAAATCATGAGAAATCATGATAATTGCGCCTTGATATGCCTCAATGGCTTGCTCCAGTGCTATTTGGGTATAGGTATCTAAATGGCTTGTCGGCTCATCAAGAAGCAATACGTTTGCTTTACTGGCAGCAACTTTAGCCAATTGAAGAATATTTTTTTCTCCGCCAGATAATGATGCTATCTTCTGATTAACGATTTCTCCTTCAAAGCCATAGCTTGAAATATACGATCTGACTTCATCATAAGTGTTAAACCCAGCATCGATGAATTCTTCGAGTATTGTATTAGAATCCTTTAGCATTTCGCCTTGAATTTGAGATAAATAGGCCACTTTAACATCAGCATTGATTTCAATTGAAGCATGATTATTTTTAAAGATATCTCGGAGTAAAGTCGTTTTTCCGGTACCGTTTGAACCAATAATGGCTACTTTATCCGTAGATTTTATCTCAAAGTTAACATTGTCCAACAGCAGCTCA
This sequence comes from Paenibacillus sp. sgz302114, assembly GCF_056120345.1. Taxonomy (NCBI): domain Bacteria; kingdom Bacillati; phylum Bacillota; class Bacilli; order Caryophanales; family Paenibacillaceae; genus Paenibacillus; species Paenibacillus sp. sgz302114. The sequence continues at coordinate 52,271 of NZ_JBVYOI010000009.1, read as the reverse complement.
TCAAAGGAAACACGATAATCTTTGACATTTACAACAATGGCGTCTTCCATTTCATGTTCAATACCAAAACGAATATTCGGCTGCTTAATATCAACGAATGGCGCTTTAATTCTACGCGCTTCCAATCTTTCTTGAAACCTAACTCTAGCTTTTAGTGCTTTTCCTCTAGAGGCTTCTGAATTATAAGTTGCGATCACTCTAAGATTATTGATTATGTTCTCGTTTCGCTTCATTTCTTCATCCTCAGCGATTGTAATTTCTTGTAACTCAACCTTAGTCTGAAGCAATGAGAAGTTATAATCTATATATCGCCCATCAAACTCTTGAAGCTCCGTGTTCTCAAGGTGAATAATTTTGTTGAAGCAATGATTCAATAGATATCGGTTATGCGTAACAACCAGCAGCATTCCTTTGTGAGAATTAATAAGATTTTTAAGCGCATTTAGGTTTTCAAAGTCTAGAAACACATCCGGTTCGTCCATAATCATTAAGTCCGGACTACTCAGCATTTCCTTCATCACTTGAATAAGTTTGAATTCCCCACCACTGAGGTCGGATACCCTATGATCTTTTAGCCTCATGAGGTTTGCTAAATTTAGTTTCTTATTAATGCTGCTTTCAAAATCATCCCCACCGATGGAATCTAATGCGTCTAAAGCGAGTTGATACTTTTCCAATAACGGCTCAATATCCGATGATGTTTCCATTTCAGTGCAAATAGATGTTATTTCATTTTGCAGCTTAATAAATGGTTCCCCTATATATTCGAAAACGGTTGTTTCTTTGGTTTTGTCTAGCTGCGAGAATTGACTTACATACCCGATTTTGCAAGTTGGGTCTATTTCTAACATGCCCTCGAACATATGTCTTTCCGGATCCATCAGTATATCTATCAATGTGCTTTTCCCACTGCCGCTCGTTCCTATAAAAGCGCAATGCTGTGACTCTTCAAGCGTAAATGAAATGTTTTTATATAGCTCTTTTTGCGGAAATGAGAAGGATAGGTTATTAACTTTTATCATCGTGTTACCTTTCTTTATATCTAGAATGGTGTGCTCTCTTCGTAGGACATGACTCAAACGGATGCTAACCAATTGTAACATGCATTACTACTATCCTGCCCATCAGAACCGTCTTAAGCAATATTTAATACATGTAGCATATTAAGGAAGTCCGTAACGGCAGAATCTTGCCAATGCGCCACCATGAGCATGCTTGATTTTCCAAGGAACCCTTTAGAAAAGCCAGACTACACCCTTATATTCCACGATGACTTCGAGACAACCGAGTTGGATCGCACGAAATGGCTACCTTATTATTTACCGCAATGGAGTAGCCGGCAGAATGCTGCTGCAAATTATCAATTCGAGAATAGTGAGCTCTTATTGAGCATCACCAAGGACCAACAGCCGTGGAGCCCGGAATTCAATGGCACTGTGAAAGTAAGCAATTTACAAACAGGAGTATTCTCAGGACCGCTAGCCGGTGCGTTTGGCCAGCATCGGTTCTCGCCTCATTGTCTCGTTCGCGAGGAACAAGCTGAGGAGCGTTTATTTGTCCCGCAATACGGCTTTTTCGAAATACGGGCTAGAGGTCTAGGCACGCCACGAAATGTTTGCGCGTTCTGGATAATAGGCTTTGAGGATTCGCCCGAACGATCCGCGGAAATTTGCCCGTTTGAGCTGAAAGGATGGAACGTGAGGGAAGGATCATGCACGCTCGGGTTTGGCATCCATGCATTCGGTGACCCCAGTATAGAAGAAGAGTTTTTCGAACGGGATTTTGCCATTGATCCGACGCACTACCATATATACGCGGTAGATTGGACTCCTGAAGGAGTCGACTTCTATGTTGACAACGAACTCATCCATCGCTCGCAACAATCACCAAGCTATCCCGTGCAGCTGATGCTAAACATCTATGAGGTCCCGACGCAAGAGAGCGGAAATATCGAGTGGACTGACTACGCATTTGTATCCAGCATTGCTGGCATATTTATTTCTTTTACACATGAGGCTTTGGAAAGGTTCATTACGCATTTAACTAAAGAAACAATATCTTGAAGAGGAATCTGTGTGCCGTTGTATGCCGACAAGACCTTCTCAATTCCATCTTCCAATGGAATTTGGGTTGCAATTTCGCCAGGATTTATACAAGTTACGCCGATCCCATACTTTTTTACATGCTCCCTTATCGAATTTCCGATACCACGCAATCCGAATTTAGAAGCTACGAATGAAACTTGCGTGAAATCATTATGTTCAAGACCTGCCGTAGAACCAATCAAGAAAATTTTAGCGTTATCTGACTTTTTCAGATTCGGTAGAAGCTTCTGTATGCAGGTAATAGCGGAAGTCGCATTTATATTCATGATGTTGACGATCTCGGCTGGATCATCTTTCTCAAAATCATAGTCATCTCTGAACCCTTTGCTCTCCCATATCCCGACATTATATATCAATACGTCTATCGTAACGTCTTTAAGTGTATTCGCAATCAGATTGCTTGCATCAAGCTTCGCTAAATCAGCCTCAATCCAATATTTCTGAACACCATCTTCAAGATCTAAACTGTTAGGATAAGTTCTAGAAACCATCCAAACACGATCTCCTTTCTCTGGCAATCCTTTGACAAATGCCTCTCCCAATCCTTTACTTGCTCCGAAGATAATAAAATTTCTCATGATTTTTCCTTTCGATTGATCTTACTTGTGGTCCGGCTCACCGTATCATCAATAGAGCGAGAACGAAAGGCACCCGACTGGGTGCCTTTCTGTCATTGAGGTCAATTCCCTCCGCTGATACATGTCCCCTTACTGACCCAGCTTTTCTTAAGCCTTGTGCCAATCTTCCCATTGTTCGGCAGACAGGTAGCGTACGTTAGCCTTAACAGGACGCCATTCCGCTCGGTCGAAGGCCGCCCCTCCAAGGAGGAACCGCAATTGGGGATGATTCCGCGCGGCTGCTTCAATCCACTCCATGAGCTTGTCCACATAACAGCGGTCCGTAACGGAAGCCGCGATGAAAGAAACAGACTGATTTGCGATAATCCCGTCCAGATCCTTCAAAGGAGTATCGGGTCCCAAATACAAAACGGCGGCTCCGCGTTTCCGCAAGAAGAGGCTGAACGACATGAGTCCGAGATGGTGGCGTTCTCCCTCGGGGCAAAAAGCCAATACGACGGGCAAACTGGGATTCACGGGAAAGACCCGAAACAAGGCAGATAGTCTGCGCAAAATCGTTTCCGTAGCAAAATGCTCCTGAGCTACGACGATTTTGCCGGACTCCCACTCCGCTCCGGCCCTATAAAGAACGGGAACGATGATACGTCGAAACGCCTCTTCGAAGTCGTATAAGGCAAAAGCCAGATCAATCGTCTTATCCGCCTGGACGGAATTGAATTGGATTAATTCCATGTATAGCTTGTCGACCAAACCGTCGACTGTCCGGCTGCTTGCCGTCTGTTCTGCGGCCTGTTCCGGAGGGACGGAATCGCTTTGCCGCAGCAGTCGCACAGCTTCGCTGATCTTCAAGCCGTTTTGTTCGATTTGGTTTTTAAGGAAGCGAAGCCTAGATAGATCCTCTTCGCTTAATTGGCGGTGTCCGCCTCCGCTGCGTCTCGGGGCGATGACCCCGTATCTGTTCTCCCAAGCCCGGATCGTTACAACCGGGATATCCAGCAGCTCGGATGCCCTCTTCATACTATACATGATACGTTCCCTCCTCTATGTAATTATACATAATCGATACAAAATAAGGAGAGCCTGGCCAAAAAATTGTTCACTTTTAAATAATCTTTCCAAATACCTTGCTGTTTATGTATAGATTTTGTACAATTATAGTCAATAATCTATACAAAATAATCTATACACAATTGAGGAGCACATTCCAATGATTAGAGAACAGGAGACGGCTTCAATAGAGAGACAAGGCGATAAGAAGCTTTTTGCACTGATGACGGCGATTGAAAGCTCCCTTGCCATGATCGAATTCGACATGGAGAGCTGCGTGCTTTATGTCAACGATAACTTCGCGCGGTCCATGGGCTATCAACCGTCGGAAATGATCGGAATGCGACATGCGTCGTTCTGTACTCCGGAATTCCAAAACAGCCCCCAATACTTTAAGCTGTGGGAAGGTTTACGGCAAGGAAAGTCGTTCCAGGACAAAATCCAAAGAGTGAGAAAAGAAGGCCGTCTCGTCTGGCTTGAAGCGACTTATATGCCAATCCTCGACGAAGAGGGTACACCTTCCGGCGTACTGAAGATCGCGACGAACATCGACGAGCGGGAACAGGCGGCTGCCCGATTGACGGAGGACCTCTTGCAGATGTCCGAAGAGCTGCTCGGCCGGGCTCGAGAAGGCATGGCTTGCAGCAAGCAGATCGAGGAAGCGGTCGGCAACGTCGTATCGGGCTCCGAAGACAATATGGTCGTGCTGCATCAGCTGGAAAGCCAGTCCGATTCCATTCGCGGAATCGTACGGTCGATTAAAGATGTTGCCGCGCAAACGAACCTTCTTGCTCTTAACGCGGCGATCGAGGCTGCCCATGCCAAGGAGCACGGGCGCGGTTTCGCGGTAGTCGCCAGCGAGGTTCGCAAGCTGGCTGCCCAAGTCGAGCAAGCGACTAAGGATGTAAGCGGATTCGTCGAAGGAATTCAAGCCCGAGTACGGGAAGTCGCGAAAAGCACGAAAAGTACCCGAACACTTGCCACCGAAAGCCAGAACGGGCTTCAGCAAGCCGTCGATGAATTCCAGGGTATCGAGGAGGCCGCCCATAAGCTCGACGGAAAGGCGAACGAAATCAGGCGGATCCTGAATTAAACGACGAATCCGATCACAGCGGGAGGGAAAGCCATTGAGCTGTCAGGGCTGCGGACTAAATGAATTGCTAATCGATATTAAGGCCGAAGGGCCCCTTAACCTGCATTTGCTGCGTGATGCGTCTAGACTTATGCGAATTAAGAACGCCGTGCATTACACGGACGAAGACGTTTTAACGATTAAAGAATCCGGCGCTCGCGAGTTTGCGGACTTTTGCGACGATCATATGGATGGAGAGAAGATGCGGTTTCGGCTGCCGGGAGAGGACTGGAGGGCTATGTCGGAGCTCTCGGCGGTTCTTGAAACGAATTGGATCGATAAATTAATCGCCGAGCGTCGAATATGCATGTATTTTCAACCTATTGTGGACATCGAAGAACGGATTTATGCCTACGAAGCATTGGCGAGGTTCACGGACCAAAACGGCTCCATGCTGTATCCAAACCAGGTTTTCTCGGCCGCAAAGACGCGAGGCCGCCTTTATGCGCTGGATCGGCTATGCAGGATGAAAGCGGTGGAAGAAGCAGCGCCCCTCCGCGCGAAGACGTTTATTAATTTTATCCCGACGTCCATTTATTCTCCTGAATACTGCTTAAAGTCCACGATCGAATTAGCTGAAAAATTGAACGCAGACCCCTCGCTGTTCGTTTTCGAAGTCGTCGAAACCGAGAAGACGGAGGACTTGGCGCATTTGAAGCGTATATTGGCGTTTTACAAAGAGAAGGGGTTTCAATACGCCCTCGACGATGTCGGCGAAGGCTTCAGCACGGTGGAAATGCTGGCGGAGCTCAAGCCTCATTATATGAAATTGGATCGTGCGCACGTTCACGGAGTCTCTGGAGACTCGACTAAACAGCGGACGGCGGAACTTTTCCTCGAAACGGCTTTACGCATCGGATCCGAACCGCTCGCGGAAGGTATAGAGTCCAGAGAAGACCTCGAATGGTTAAAACACCGAGGGTATCGACTATTCCAAGGCTACTTATTCGGAAAACCCAGCCTTCCTCGGAGCCCAAGCGGCGCATCTGACTGCTGAAGAAGCTGCCTTTAGGCTGCATGTAAGCAGAGCCACCTATTTTAGAATCCGTAGAGACGCTTTAAGAGGAATAAGAGAATTGCTTTCAGACCGTGATCGCTCCGGATCATAGGAGCATATCAACGTGTATCCCTTTCTATGCCGTCCGTTACTTGTGATACGGTTCCCCCCGGTTAATCTTCACCGCCCGGTACACCTGCTCCAGCAGCACCAGCCGCATCAGCTGGTGCGGCAAGGTCATGCGCCCGAAGCTCAGCTTCTGCTGGGCGCGCTTCAGCACGGCGGGCGCGAGGCCGTTGCTCCCGCCAATAACAAAAGCCACGTGGCTCCGCCCATACGTGGCTAAATGATCGAGCTGCCCGGCGAGGTCCTCGCTCGACCACAGCTCACCGTCCAACGCCAGCGCGACGACATGCGCGTCCGGCTTAATAACCGCGAGCAGCCGCTCACCCTCGCGCTCGCGAACAATGGCTTCCTCGGCGGCGCTCATCGTCTCGGGCGCCCGCTCGTCCGGCACCTCCGTGAGCGTGAGCTTCACGTACGGACCAAGACGCTTCGCGTATTCGGCGATGCCGAGGACGAGATACTTCTCCTTCAGCTTTCCAACTGCTGCTATCTGAATATGCATCGCCTACACCACCAAGTACTCGGCAATGCTCTGACACATGTCGCAGGTTGCCGGCGCTTCCCATTCCGTAAATTTCGTCGTCACCAGATCGACGATATCCGGTGCATCCTCATACTCATCTACAAACTTATCAATCGCCAGCTCCACATGCTCTTTGCATACACAAAACATCGTTTCTATATCCCCCAGCTTTGTTATTTTCGTCCCCATCCACGCAAAGAGATCAGCCCGTCATACGCAGGCCTCCATCAGGAGCTGCACGAGCTGATCCGCTTCTTCATGACTATAGTCTAGTCTTCCGTCTTCTCTTCAAGCTTAAACGTCGTCGTCTGCTTCTCGCCGTCTCGATAGTACGTCATCTTGATATTATCCCCGATGGACTTCTCGCCATACAGATACTTGCGAAGCTCCAGCGTGCTGCTGATCGGCTGATTGTCCAGCTTCACAATAACGTCGCCGTACTTCAGACCCGCTTCCTCAGCCGGACCAACAGCTTGCAGCACGATAACGCCGTCATGCACATTATCCGGCAGCTTCAGCTCCCCTTGAGGCGCCATCACACCTTCACTGTCGTCGCCTGGAGCAACGCCACCGCCAGCACCCGCATCAGAACCATCCGAGCCACCTGCATCAGCGGAACCATCCGCACCATCAGTGCCGTTCGGAGCTGCTTCATCCCCGCCTAGACCACCATTACCGCCATCGCCCTGTGCCGCCGCAGCTGCTGCTGCTTGCTGATCCATGTAACGCGACAGATCCATCGTGTACACGCCAAGGTAAGGTCGCAGCACTTTGCCATGCTCCAGCAAGCTCTGCACGATCGGCATCGCCGAATGCGATGGAATCGCAAAGCCCACGCCTTCAACGCCATAATCGGCAATCTTCATGCTGTTGATGCCGACCACATGGCCGTCCAAGTCGATGAGCGGACCGCCGCTGTTGCCTTGGTTAATCGAAGCGTCAATCTGAACGACTTCCTGCTCCCAGTCATAATTGCCGTCCTGGCTGAGCGACACCGGAATGATCCGCTTCGTCTTGCTTACAATACCCATCGACAGCGAGTCGCTAAGGCCCAGCGGATTGCCGATCGCCATAACCCACTGACCTGCGCGCAGATCTTCGGACTCGCCGAACTGGGCTACCGTATCAATGCCTTTTGCATCAATTTCGAGCACCGCTAGATCCGTGATCTCATCCTTGCCGATAATCTTCGCGTCACGCGTCTCGCCATTGCTCAGCACTGCTTTCACAGCCGCTGCATCTGCAATTACGTGATTGTTCGTAATGATATGCGCCTTGCCGCCGACCTTTTCAAAAATAAAGCCCGAACCAAGAGCAGCCTGCTCCAGCTCCGTTGAACCATCACCAGACGTCTCCCCGTCGCCATTAGCACCAGCGCCCGAACCAGCTCCACCCTGACCAGCTGGCATCGCCTGCTCATTAATGATGCTCACGACAGCCGGACGAACCTTCGCCGCCGCCGAAATCGTCTTCTCCAGCGGATCGTTCATCGACACATTGGTAATGCCCGCTACTGCTTTAACCGCTTCACTGCCCCGGTCAAAGCCGGTGAACAGACCGAACACAATCGCCACCGCTGCCGCGCTAATCAGCGAAGAAGTAAGCGCAACGCGCATCACCGAACGGCCGCCGCTGCGACGCGCCGAGACCCCACGGTTCTTCTCCCAAAGCGTACGCCGCGACACACGCGTTGAATAGAAATCATCATCGAATAAGCTCATCTATAATCGCTCCTCTCGATGCCTCACTCACTCTCGCAAGAACCTGCGAACGAACGAGCAGCCATCAGAGATTATTATTTTTCGAATCTAGGAATGATATCGGTAGAATAGACTACAATAATAATATGAACTTCCAAATTAGCCCAAACACCGCCGGGCAATGGCGATAAAAGGAGCGAATCCCTATGCCGCGCAAAGCAACGCCTGCCACATCCTCATCGGCAGCATCCGCACTTGATCATCTGAATCTCGTAGCCAAGCTCGCTGATCTCAAAGAGGATCACTATCGAACTCTCCTCACGCTCAGCGCCGTGACCGAGCTGCTCATCGACAAAGGGCTAATCTCCCCAGAAGAGCTGGAACGCAGAATCAACACGCTCGACTCGGAGCTGGACGAGCTTATCGTCGCCTCACTTCATCCCATGCCGTAGGCCGGTCATGGTACGTTTCCCGCAGCGGATGCTCTTCTCTCTTAAAGAAGAATCCGTTGTTCTCGAGAATCTCGTTCACCGTCATCCGCGCAAGGTCCATCATGTTATGATCGAGGCTTAAGTGTGCCAGATAGACCCGCTTCGTCCGGTCCGTCATCAGCTGACATAAAGCTTCACCAGCCGCTTCATTCGACAAATGCCCGACATCGCTTAAGATACGCCGCTTAATATTCCACGGGTAACGCCCCATCCGCAGCATATTTACGTCATGATTCGACTCCAGCACGAGCACATCGGAATCCTCGATCATACGCCTTACTTTATCGCTTACATAGCCAAGGTCTGTCGCCAGACTCAGCTTTACATGATCATCTTCAAACACATAGCCGACCGGCTCAGCCGCATCATGCGAGATCGCGTAAGACGTCGTTCGCATAGAACCGAAGTTAGCCGTCTCGCCTGTCTCCATAATAACCCGCTGCTCCGCCGTAATTTGTCCTACATGCCGCTCCAGCGCGCCCCAAGTCGCCTCGTTGGCGTAGATCGGCACATTATGCTTCCTTGCAAAAGCGCCCAGACCTTTAATATGATCGGAATGCTCATGGGTCACAAGAATCGCATCAATCTCATGCCCCGCAACGCCTTGCATCCGCATCAGCTCATCCAAACGTTTCATACTCAAACCGGCATCGATGAGAACTGTAGAATCCTCGCACTGCACAATCGTTGCATTACCGGTCGACCCGCTCCCAAGTACCGTAAACCGAATTCCCATATCCCCTGTTCAAACCTTTCCCCAAAAGCACCTTTATTCCGTTATTCCCTTATTCCGTTACAACTTCCCCACTGATCGCATTCATGTAGTACTGCCCGCCATCCTCCAGCAGCACGCGCCACGTCGGTGCCGACACCTGCGTATCCGAGTTGAAAATCTGCCCATGATAGCCCAGCTTAATCTCCTGAATGACCGCGCCGTTCTTCAGCTGGTTCTCGATGAGGCTTGTCACTACTTTCGTCGCGGACAGAACCGTCTGCGCCTGTGCCTTCTCCGAGGGAAGGAGCTCAATCAAATCCTGCTTATATGCGGTAATCTTCTGGTTGCTGTAGAACAGCTCCAGCTTCACATCGAACATTGGACGGCCCTCTGCCATCCGGTACAGAATAAACTCATTCTCAAGTCTTGGACCAAGCGTATATTCATCAAGCTCCGGAATGATACCACCGAGACTAGCCTGTAGATCTTTATCGACAAACACCACTTTACTATCAACCGGCGTCTTCAGCTCATGCCGCTCGCCCTTGCCGAGACCGACCTTCACCTTGTACGTGAGATCACGCAGCTCAGGCGTCTCCGAAGGAATGCTCGTCCCTAGCTTAATCTTCTTCTCTTCAATGAGCGCCTGTGTCTCGGGAGACAGATCACTCACGTTCGCGCTCGTGCGCAGCCCTTCCCGGATATTGGACCAGAGCTGGTAGCCAAGCACGAGATTCAGCAGCAGAAACGCAAAAATCAACACACTCTTCGCCCTGCCCCAGTCCATCCCTTCAACCCCTTCACAGGCCATGCCATCTGAAAATAGAACCGTACCCGTTAATTGCCATTGCCAGCATTGCTCGAAGCCGTGGACGTCCCATCTACTGTGGAGCCCGCCTTCGCGCCGCTGCTTCCGCTAGCTGTGCTCACCGCATTCCCGCTGTTGGTGCTCGAACCTGCACCCCCGTCGGCGCCCGGCAGAACCATCCGCCCATCGGTCAGGCCGACGCTGCCGATGCTGCCGACGCCGCCAGTCGTTGCCGGCGTCTGCTTCACGATCGGCGCACCGCCCGGCTCGCCCGGCTGTGGCTTATAGCCGCCCGGGATTGCCGGAAGCAGCACTAACTGCGTCCCGTCGAGCAGCCGCACCGCCCATACCGGCGCAAGCAGCATCGTGTTCTTGTCCGCCGGCGAAGCTTGCAGTGCCGGGAATAGCGCAGTCACTTCCAGCCTGCGCGAGTAATGCTCGAGCGCGCTCTCAACCATGCTGCCGCCCGGCAACCAGCGAATATCCCGCTTCTGCGGCTTCTTCTGCAGCGTCAGCAGCGACCGCTCATATTCCGAGACGTTGCCCTGAAGCATCCGCAGCTTCATGCTGCCGAACAGGAACGTCTCCTGCGGAATGATTGGATACGAGCCGTAATACTGCTGGAACCGCAGCACTTGTACGCTCTGCTCGAATGAGCCCGCATGCACGAACCGGTGCATGCCGTCCCAGCCGCCGTGCTGGTTAATGAACTGAATAGCGGCGTAGACATTTTGGCTCTCATTGTCTTCTTGGCCTTGCCCGGCAACCGGATCGGTATAGCTGATCCAACGCCCGTTCTGCTCGACCTGCAAGCCGCGCTTGCCGTCCGTATAGATCTGCGAGCCGCCTCTATCGCTTATGACCCGCGTGACTCCGGGATCGAAGAACAGATAACGCTGCATCTGTTCAGGCGAATAGCTGTCATACTCGACCACCGACTGCATCGATTCGATCGGTCCGTCCGGAATATAGATATCGTCGCCGATCTTCCGGTAGCCCACTTGATACTCGCCATAGCCGACATACATTTGCACGTCTTGGGCGGTTAAATCTGCCTTCACTGATTCGTATACCGTTATATTGTCCGTGCTGAAGAAGTAGGTCCGCACTTCATCACGGTCGCTGCTTTTGTAAATCCAGATTCGGTTGATGGCGTCATTCAAGAAGGTTACATCACCCTCAAGCTTCAGCACTTTGCTGAGCAGCTGGGCCGGCACACCGCGCCCGAACCGAAGCTCAAGCCCTTGATCTCGGTCCCGAACATCATCCCAATCGACTACAACCGCAGGGCTCCGTTGGAATCCTTTGAACTCGCGGCTTTTGATTTTGCCGAAGATCAGATTGTAGAAGTTGGACGCCGGATACAGCACCGTGTGCTTCCCTTTGCCAAGATGCAGCACCATATCCTCTGGGAAAATAACGTTCTCGACTTTCTCCTCTTGCCCCATCGGTTCCGACTGCACATAACCTTGCTGCTGCGGTGTCGTGGTGACCCCGAGCCCCGGCATGCTGTAGGCAAGCAAATAGCTTTGAATCAAACTCATCACGACGAGCGCCGTCAGCACAATTGTCTTCAGCTTGTCCATTATGCGCGCTCACCTCCGCTCACTTGTGTAGGGAGGATGACCGTTACCGTTGTTCCCTCATTCAGCTCAGAATCGAGCGTAATATTACCTCCATGCGCCTTCACAATTTCCCGGGCAATTGACAGCCCGAGGCCTGTCCCGCCCATATTGCGCGAGCGCGCTTTATCAACACGGTAGAACCGGTCGAAGATGCGGCCGAGATCCCGCTTCGGAATGCCGATACCCGTATCCTTCACGCTGATCGCAATGGAGGCGGGTTCGATCTTGCGGGCAGCGATCTCAATGTGTCCGCCATCAAGCGTATATTTGATCGCATTGGACACAAGGTTGTCCAATACTTGATCGATCTGGTCCCGGTCGAGCCACACTAACGAGATGGAATCCTCCACCCGAACGGTCGCCCGAATCGCCTTCTTACGCAGCTGGAAGGAGAACCGATCGGCCACTTCTTCCAGCATATCCGGCACATTCGTCTGCTGCCGGCGCAGCGGCGCCTGATTCGAGTCCAGCCGCGACAGGTGGAGCAAATCCGTGACGAGCCGAATCATCCGCTCGGTCTCGTTCCGAATAACACCGACGAAGCGCTGTCCAAGCTCTCTCTCATCCATCGCGCCGTCATCAAGCGCCTCCGCGTAACTCTTGATCGTCGTTAGCGGCGTCCGCAGCTCATGCGATACGTTCGCGACGAACTCGCGGCGCGATTGCTCCAGCCGCTCTTGCTCCGTCACGTCCTGTAGCACCGCAATCGTGCCTGAGATGCCTTGATCGCGGCGATGAATCGGCGTCATCGTGAGCCGCAGCATCTCTTCTTCCTCTTCGCCCTCTGTCTGCACCTGGTACAGAACCGCCGATTGATCGCCGCCTCGCAGCAGCGCCGTAATCTGCGACTCTTCCATGCCGAACAGATCGCCGAGGCGGATGCCTTCGTAATCGTCCCGGCGCAGCATCTCCTGCGCCCGCCGGTTCGTAATCATAACGACGCCGCGTTCATCTGCTGCAACGACGCCGTCGCTCATGTTTGCGAGAATCGAGGAGATCTTCTCCTTCTCCTCTTCATTCGCCGACAGCGCATCGCGCAGGCGCAACGTCATATCATTGAACACTTCGCTCAGTCGGCCAATCTCGTCATTGCCGAGAATCGGCACGCGCTGGTCGAATTGACCTTCCGCAACGGCCGCGGCCTGCCTTGTCAGTGCTTTTATCGGATTCGTAATCGTCGTTGCCAGCAGAATGCCGAGTACGCCGGTGAGTCCAAGCGCGAGCAGCATTCCCGACATGAAGATCCGGTTGATTCGGTCGACCGTCGCATATAGCTCCTTCATCGAAGCGACAAGGTAGACGGCGCCTACAATTTTGTCACTGTATACGATCGGCTTTGCGATGACCTTCTTGCGAATGCCATCCTCATCAATAATCTCCTCTTCATTGTCACGAATGCCTTGCAGCGCGCGGCTAACCACGAGCGACGTATTCTTCTTGCCAATGTAGGATTGATGGGACTGCAGCGACGTCGCTAGCACCTTGCCGCTCGCATCTAGAATTTGAATCTCAGCCTCGCTAATGCTGAACAAGCTGCTAACGAGCACACCGAGGTACTCCTCCGTTGTCTGCTCGCCGGTATTGCTTGCCTGATCCGGTTGATTCGATAATGTCTGAGCCGAGATTTGCGAGAGCAAATTCGCCTGCTCGTTCATGTTATTGGTGAACGTCGACGTTAGCGACGTCTTCATCGTGCTTATGAAATAAACGCCGATCAGCTGCATTGCGATGAGAATGAGCAATACATAGATGATGATCAGCTTCACTTGAATCGTTCGGAAAAAACGTATCCCGTTCATCCGTAGCCGAACCCTCCGGATTTCGGATTGCGCATTAAATACCCGAGACCCCGGCGGGTCAAAATATACTCCGGACGGCTTGGGTCGTCCTCAATCTTCTCGCGCAGACGCCGTATCGTCACGTCGACAGTACGCACATCGCCGAAATACTCAAATCCCCAGACCGCTTGCAGCAAATGCTCGCGCGTCATGACCTTGCCGCAGTTCCGCGCCAGGTAATATACAAGCTCGTATTCGCGGTGAGTCAGGTCAAGCGGTTCATTGTCCTTGTAGACGACATACATGTCCGTATCTATAAACAGATTGAAGATGCCGAGGCCTTGCTTCTCCTCCACACCAGCTGCCGCCCCTGTACCTGCACCGGAAGCAGCTCCACTAATCACAGCAGCTGCAGCAGCCGAAGCAGCATCGTTCTTCGTCCGGCGTAAATGCGCTTTCACCCGTGCAAGCAGCTCGCGCGTGCTGAATGGCTTCGTGACGTAATCGTCTGCTCCAAGCTCCAGGCCGAGCACTTTATCAAGCTCTGTATCTTTCGCTGTCAGCATAATGATCGGCGTCTGCAGACGAGTGCGCACCTCGCGGCACACGTCCATGCCGTCCTTCACTGGCAGCATCAAATCAAGCAATATCAAATCAGGCAGCTCCTCGAACGCGAGCCGCACCGCTTCTCCCCCATCGAAGGCGCAAATCACTTGATAGCCTTCCTTCTCGAGGTTGAATTTTATAATGTCCGCAATCGGTTGTTCATCATCAACTACTAATATTTTACCGTGCATCGCTACACCGCCTGTCGCTTATGCAATCTTTATCTATTTTAACATAGGTAGGACAGCAGTTCCCAATGAAAGTTCCCTCATATCAGGGGAGATTTGGTCATAATCTGTCACCGCCCGGTCTTTCCTTACAAAACCAAAAAAAAACACCACCCGGCACAACGACCGGATGGTGTCTCGACTCTTACAAATATTTTAACGGATTTTGCAGAACCCCGTTCTTATGAACCTCAAAGTGCAAATGCGTACCGAAGGAGTGGCCCGTATTGCCCATAACTCCAATACTTTGTCCTTGCTCGACTGTCTGGCCCTTCTTGACCGTAATTTTGCTCAAGTGGCCGTAGTACGTTTCGTAGCCGTTATTGTGATTGATAATGATACAGTTGCCAAGCCCCGGGCGTGTCCCAGTGAACGTCACCGTTCCATTGTCCGCAGCCTTAATGTTATGGTTGCCGACCATGTCGACACCGCGGTGAAGCGCACCCCAGCGCTGACCGAAGAAGCTCGTCAGGCGATGACCGGTAACCGGCCATGCGAAACGACCGCTTCCCTCATTCAGAACGACCTTCGTACCTTTCATAACAATAGCCGGCACGGAAGGCTCCAGAACAACCTCGCTGATCAGCTCCTCGCTCATCAGATAGCCATTTTGCTTCACAAGGCGGTACACGAGCTGTTTCTTCCCGCTTTGCCCCTCGCGAATGACCTTCTGTTGGCCTGCCTTCATGTTGCTGTTCTTCTGAATAACGGTTTGCGGATCAATCGATTCCGTCTCCGTCACGTTCTCTACCGTTTGAACGGTCACTTGCGGTTTAAGTACAGTTAGATCAAGCACGTCACCGACTTTAATCATATCGTCCTTGATCCACTTGTTCCGCTCATAGATAACTTGAGGGGATATGTCGAACTTCTGTGCGATACAACCGACACAGTCGCCATCTTGAACCGTATATTTGGTCGGTTTCACCGTACCCTTAATGATCTGCAAGTAAAGCTGCTCCGGATCGGCAATGTCCGTCGGCTGTACATCCGCTGCTTTCAAAGCGACGTTCTCGACAATCTTCATGGACTTGAGCGCCGTCTTGGATTTCACGCTGCCGTCGCCGGAATACGACAATGCGGTCACTTCCGCCGCTACCTTGCCGGTCTTCATCTGCGGTTTATACTTGTTCTGCACCCGCTCAAGCAGCGCAGTTGCTGTCGCTTTATCTTTTACCACACCGACACGCTTGCCGTTTACGACCATCTCAACGCCTTCAGCATGAGAACTGAATAAGCCTTCAAGCTTCTGCAGCGTAATCGCTGTGTCCGGCTCAGCCTTGTAAGCGCTCTTAGCCCCGAATGTGATCTTACCTGTATCGAGGACCATTGTCAGATCAGCTTTGCTTGCTTTCAATTCCTGCTTCTTCTGGCTAATGAGGTCTGCGACTTGATCCTTCGACTTCACTTCGCCAATAAGATTGCCGTTCTGATATACTTCAACAAAATCTACTGTATGAGCTTTCACATAGTGAGTGCCGGTTAATCCGACAATCGCAAGCAATGCAATTCCGCTGACTGCAGCTACGAGCGGCTTCTTACGCAGCATCCGCTTTGCCGTATTGCCTTCACTCGGTGCATCTGCAGGTCCAAGCGTACTAGCGGGTCTATCGCCCCGGATAGATTGAATCAGCTTCCGGAATCGACCCTTATCATTAAAAAAGGCCATATTCGTCTCCTTATTTCGCGATATGTTTCGTAAAATAGATCGTTTTCGACAACAAAATCGTTTATTGTCAGGCTACGAGTTATACTTTAACATAACGCAATATAACGGTTCAACCAAACGGCCATATAGCAATATTAATATTTGCTCAGAATTGACAGCATTTCATCATACTCATTTCGGTCCAAATGCTGCGCCATCAGCTGCTGTACCTGAGTCAGTTCGCTGTCCGTCAATCCGTCCTCCATCAGCTTCGAGATCGTCTGCCATGCATCCTGAGGAAGCTTCTGCATCATAACGCCGAACAGCTTCTCCTTATCTGCATCGCTAATTTGCGACTTGGCCTCATTCAACTGATCAGTCGTCATCGCTACTTCATCCTTCGAAGCATCTGCACTCTCCTGCGATTGCGACTGTGACCCGGCGTGATCGGTATCGGTATCCGTCCCTGCGGCGCTGCTATTACCCTTCGGTCCCGTTCCTCCTCCAATATCGCTAAGCTCGCCTGAAGGCTGCTGGCTGAACGCATCAACGGAATCCGCCTTATCCTTGTCATCCTGGTTGCTTGCCGCCTGCGTCTTATCGGAACCCGAATCTGCAGCTGTACTGCCACTCGACTTTACCGCCGGATCGGCTCCCCATAGCTCGCCCCATACACTACTAAGCGCGAATGGCTTCTCTTCAAGCGGTATATGAAACTGCTTGAGCAGCGTCTCCACATAGCTATTGACGATATATCCGGTTGTCCAGATCGACAAGAAGCTGATGAGAAGCGCCGCGGCGATCGTCTTCGCCAGCCATCCGGTTATTTTCGTTAGTTTCCACATTTCGTTCACCCTCCCCTGAAGGGCATTTTGCCCATACTTCTTAGTATTTCCCCCCTTTCCGGTAACCATTCATCCCCATGGCAAAAAGAAAGAGGATAGCGGCAATAAAGCCACTATCCTCTAACATTCAATTGATTATACGTAAATCGGCATAATCGGGTTCGTCTGCTCGCGGTTACGTCCAACCGAGAAGATTGCAATCGGAATACCTGTCAGCTCGGATACACGTTCCACATAACGGCGCGTATTAACTGGCAAATCTGCAAGTGTCTTCGCGTTCGAGATATCCTCGCTCCAGCCTGGAAGCTCTTCGTACACCGCTTCACACTCGGAGATAAGCTTGAGGCTTGCCGGATAGTGCTCGATAACTTCGCCGCGCAGCTTGTAGCCTGTGCAAATCTTAACCGTTTCAAGACCCGACAGCACGTCGAGCGAGTTCAAGGACAAGCCTGTAATGCCGCTAACACGGCGTGCATGGCGGACGACAACGGTGTCGAACCAACCTACACGACGCGCACGTCCTGTTACAGTACCGTACTCATGACCTTTCTCACGAATCCAGTCGCCGGTTTCATTGTTTAGCTCCGTTGGGAATGGACCGTCGCCGACACGAGTTGTGTACGCTTTCGCCACGCCGATAACTTGCTGAATCTTCGAAGGGCCAACGCCGGAGCCGATACATACGCCGCCGGCTGTCGGGTTCGACGATGTCACGTATGGATACGTGCCTTGGTCGATATCGAGCATAACGCCTTGTGCGCCTTCGAACAGCACCTTCTGGTTCGCGTCAATCGCATCGTTCAGAACAACTGAAGTATCCGTTACATAACGACGAAGCGTTTCTGCGTAACCAAGATACTGACCGAGAATTTCGTCAGCATTCAGCTTCTCGCCGCCGTATACTTGTTCGATTACTTGGTTCTTCTCTTCCACGAGGCGGCGCAGCTTCATTTCGAACTCTTCTGCATCCATCAGGTCCGCGACGCGAATACCGTTACGAGCAGCTTTGTCCATGTAGCATGGACCGATCCCTTTGCGCGTTGTGCCGATCTTGTTATCGCCTTTGCGTTCTTCTTCAAGACCGTCCAGAACCAGATGATAAGGCATAATCAGATGCGCGCGGTCACTGATCTTCAGGTTCTCCGTCGAGAAGCCATTCTCTTGAATATAATTGATTTCATCGATCAAAGCAGCTGGATTGATGACCATGCCGTTGCCGATGACGCATACTTTATTTTCGTTGAAGATTCCGGATGGAACCATTGTAAGTTTATATTTTTTATTGTTGATGATGATCGTGTGGCCAGCGTTGTTGCCACCTTGGTAACGTGCTACAACATCAGCACCATCCGCCAGAAAGTCGGTAATTTTCCCTTTGCCTTCGTCTCCCCATTGGGTTCCGACTACTACTACCGTTGACATGGTTATACCCCCATTACAAGTTTTGCAAGTGTATGACTAACATGACTAAAATGGCCACCAGTCTTTGGCAGCATGATAAGTGTAGCAGTCCACCCCTGTAAAGTCAACGAAATTCCGAACGATTGTGGTTAGTGTCACACAATCGTTCGGAATTTCTGTAAGGTGTCTGTCGGAGTTGGAACACCGCTGGCGAAAGCCTTTAGGAGGC
The DNA here is from genome assembly GCF_056120345.1 of Paenibacillus sp. sgz302114. NCBI lineage: Bacteria > Bacillati > Bacillota > Bacilli > Caryophanales > Paenibacillaceae > Paenibacillus > Paenibacillus sp. sgz302114. Next base: position 33,690 of record NZ_JBVYOI010000009.1, on the reverse strand, counting down.
CTGTCCAGGATCCTGATGCGTTCGGTCCAACCCGACGAACTTATTGAAGCTCTTTAGGAACGCCAGCTCGACCGTGCCAACCGGGCCGTTACGCTGCTTGGCAATAATGATTTCGATAATGTTCTTCTTCTCGGATTCCTTATCGTAGTAATCGTCCCGGTAGAGGAACGCTACGATGTCGGCATCTTGCTCGATGGAACCCGATTCCCGAAGGTCGGACATCATCGGACGCTTGTCCTGCCGCTGCTCAACGCCACGGCTCAGCTGCGACAACGCGATTACCGGCACTTCAAGCTCACGCGCGATTTGTTTCAATGTACGGGAAATTTCCGATACTTCCTGCTGACGGTTCTCGCCTGCTTTGCCGCGCCCTGAAATGAGCTGCAAGTAATCAATTAGAATCATGCCGAGACCGCGTTCTTTCTTCAGACGGCGGCACTTCGCGCGAATGTCTGCAACGGTAATTCCCGGTGTATCATCAATGTAGATTTGCGCTTCGGACAGTGAACCAATCGCCATCGTTAGCTTTTCCCAATCGTCCCCTTCCAAATACCCCGTACGCATACGACCTGCATCGACATTTGATTCCGCGCAGATCATACGCTGCACGAGCTGAGCCGCGGACATCTCTAGCGAGAAGATCGCGACGGTCTCTTTGGCACGCACGCCTACGTTCTGCGCCACATTCAGCGCGAACGCCGTCTTACCAACGGAAGGACGAGCCGCGATAATAATCAAGTCGCTTCGTTGGAAGCCGGCCGTCATCTTGTCGAGGTCAGTAAAACCAGACGGAATACCGCTCGAGCCGCCTTTATTCGTATAGAGGAACTCCACCTTCTCGAATACTTCCATCAGCACGTCGCGAATGGAGATGAAGCCGCTGCTCGATCTGCGATTGGAAATTTCCAGAATGCGCGACTCCGCTTCGCTCAGCATGCTGCCGACATCTTCCGCCGCGGCATAGCCGTTCGAGACGATGTTCGTCGCTGTCCGAATCAAGCGGCGGAGCATCGACTTTTCTTCTACGATTTGCGCGTAGTAGTCGACGTTCGCTGCCGTCGGCACGGAGTTGCCGAGCTTCGCCAAATAGCTGACCCCGCCGATCTCCTCCAGCTGCTGATGGTCCTGCAAATAAGCAGTCAGGGTAACCAAATCGATGGGCTGACTTGACTCGCCGAGCTCAATCATCGCTTCAAAAATCAGCTGGTGCGAAGGCAAGTAGAAATCCTCGCTCTTCACCCGCTCCATCGCCGTAATCAACGCTTCCGTCTGCAATAGAACTGCACCGAGTACCGCTTGCTCTGCTTCCATATTCTGCGGCGGCACACGATCAAACATCAGCTGCTCGTTACTCATCTGGTCGTTTGAATCCCCCTTGAATGGCTTATTATTCTTCTGTTGCATGGACACTCAGCTTCGCTTTAACTTCCGGATGCAGCTTCACAGGCACCTGTGTTACACCTAGGGTGCGGATCGGCTCTTCCAATTCGATCTTGCGTTTATCAACCTTAAAGCCTTGCGCCTCAAGCGCCTCGGCGATTTGTTTGCTCGTAATGGCGCCGAATAGACGGCCGCCTTCGCCTGCTCTTGTCTTCACGACGACCTTCAACGCTTCCAGTCGTGCAGCAAGCGCCTGCGCATCTTCCTTCTCTTTCACTTTCTTCTTTACCTCGGCTGCGTTTTGCAGGTCAAGCGTCTTCAGGTTGCCGTCGGAAGCTGGCTTCGCCAAGTTCTTCGGGAACAAGAAATTGCGGACATAACCCTCTGATACTTCTTTAACCTCACCCTTCTTGCCTTGCCCCTTCACATCTTGCAGAAAAATTACTTTCATTCGAATAACCCCTCTTCCTTCTCGAGATCATGCAGCACCTGCTTGAGACGCTGCGCTACTTCTATAACAGTGCCTTCCTGCTGCGCTGCGGCGTTCGTCAGATGCCCGCCGCCGCCCATGCGCTCCATTACAACCTGCACATTCATATGCCCCAGCGATCTCGCGCTAATACCGATGAGACCGTCCGGCCGTTCGCCAATGACGAACGATGCAAGCACATCCGTCATATTCAGAAGCGTATCTGCCGTCTGCGCAATTAAGAGCTGCGAATACTGGCGTCCTTGCTCCGTGACGGCAATTGCAATATGGTCATAGACGATCTCGGCTTGCTTGATCATCTCTGCCTTCTTGATGTACTCGGCTAGATCCTCTTTCATCATCCGCTGGATAAGCGCTGAATCCGCTCCATGGCGGCGAAGGAACGATGCCGCTTCAAACGTTCTGGAGCCGGTACGTAACGAGAAGCTCTTCGTATCGACTGTAATTCCCGCGAGCAGCGCCGTCGCCTCTCTGACGTCCAGCAGCACTCGGTCATGGATATATTGGAGCAGCTCAGTAATGAGCTCGCACGTCGAGGATGCATAAGGCTCCATATAGACGAGAATTGCGCCTGCAATGAATTCTTCGCCGCGACGATGATGATCGACAACGACGATCTTATCCGTTTGCGTCAGCAGCTTTGGTTCCTTCACCAATGACGCCTTGTGCGTATCAACGACAACAACGAGCGTGTTGCTGCCGATAAGAGCCTGCGCCTGATCCGGGGAAATGAACCGCTTGGCGATGCGCTCATCCTCGCGCAGCATCTCCATCATCTTCTGAATGGACGCATTGACGCCCTCCAGTACGATGAACGCTTCCTTGTTGTACATCATCGCGGCCTTCAGCACGCCGATAGCTGCGCCGACCGAATCCATATCGGGCATCTTATGCCCCATAATGACGACGCGATCGCTGTCGCGTATCAAGTCGCGCAGCGCATGCGCAACTACCCGGGCGCGGACGCGAGTCCGCTTCTCAACCGCATTGGACTTGCCGCCATAGAATGACTGGCGCTGTCCAACCTTTACAGCCGCCTGATCCCCGCCGCGGCCAAGCGCATAATCGAGGCTCGTTTGCGTCCAGTGGCCGAGCTCTACGATGCTCTCCGCACCAGATGCGAACCCGATGCTCAGCGTCATCGGTATCTTATTCTCAGCGGTAATCTCCCGCACTTCATCAAGCAATACAAAGCGTGACAGCTCCAGCTGCTTGAGGGTCCGCTGATCCGTAATGACAAGATAACGATCTGAGGTGAGGCGCTTCAAGTACACGTGGAACTTACTCGCCCACTCTGTAATTTCCGCCGTCGCCTTTGACATCAGCGAGCTGCGCTGCTGATCATCCATGCCTTGCGTAACCTCATCGAGGTTATCCATCATGACGATGCCAAGCGCGAGCTTCTCATCCTCATAGCGCTTCGCTAGCTGCCAGCGCTGCGTAATATCACGGATATAGAGCAGCCGTTCATCAAAGCGGAACATCAGCTCATACACCGACGTGCCAATGACCGCTTCGACGGTTCCCTCACGCTCCTTCGCCTGCGACAGCGTTGGGAACAGATCGTCCAGCGACTCACCTACAACAGACTCCAGGTCGAGCATATGCGACACAAACCCGTTATGCCACTCGACCGTTTTATCCTCGTTGTACAGAATAATGCCAAGCGGCAGATCGCTTATAACCTCTCTGCCGGCTTTCTTCACCCGGTACGACAATGTACCGAGGTACACCTTCAAATCCCGGCGAAACGCCCGCTCCGCCATCACAGAGTAGAAGCCGACCGCGCCTGACAGCACGAGCCCGATAATACCAAGCTTCCATTCGTATGCGGCGAGCGTCACCGTTAATAAAATCATCAGCACGAATGCCCACAGATGGTGCATACCGTGCCATCGTTTGATTAGAAACTTCGGCATCCTCTACACGCCCCTGTAGTTACGATTTCTTGAACGCTTTTCGAATGGGGAATGCGACATCGAATACCCCAATTAAGCTAAGCGGATGGAGAAAAATCGCAACCAGCACGGATAAGAGCACCGGCACAGCCTTGTTCCACTTTCGCTCATGCGCAATGAAGAAGAAAAGTCCCATCGCTTGAATCGTGAATGCGATCTGCATAAGCGGAATGAGGTTCAGCAGCACCACTGTCATGTACGAAGTGCCTGTATCCGGCGTAACCATATCCGCCAGAAGAGCAATCAAGTAATAGAAGACGAAGATACGCGGCAACCGCCACTCTCTTGCTGGCTGCAGCTTCGCAATAGATAAGCCAGACGAGCGCAGCGCCGGAGCTGCAATCGCATGTGCGACAACAGCGAGTATGAAGGATAGCGTAATGAATGCCATCGGTATGGAATGAATCAAATATTGAATGTACGTTTCTGTGACCTCTGAGGTCCAGATGCCCGGCATTAAGCCGTCTGCTCGCAAGTTTTCCGTCGTCGTCATAATCACTTTGCGAATTTCGCTCAGCAGCGAGAAATCAAATATCACGTCAAACAAAACAAGCTCAAGCAGCAGCTCTGCGAGCAGCGTTAGAACGGTGGCTGTCAGCACCTTGCGCGCAGATGCGCCAGTGCGGTAATAATGTCCCATCACAATAGAAGGAACCAAGAAAAACAGCCCGACGATTATTGCAGGCAGCCCGAGTACAAGAACACCAATTCCATATACAGCAGTCATATGCAGTGTGAAGGCCCGTTTAGACAACATCGTATAAAGAATAACAGTCGGAACCATCATGACTGCAGCCGCTAACGTGTTCAATCCGGGTACCGCAATGGAGAGCAGAAGCAGCAGCGCCGCAATGCTCCATAATATCGACTTTAAGCCGGTTTTCAAGCTGTTCACCTCTTGCCAAGTTACTAGTACGACCTTTAAGCTTTACTCCCCATTATAGCATAAAACCTTAGTGGCAACACAGGAGACGTTGTCCAGCCAGGGCTTCACGCTTGACTCGACCGGCAGTAAGCAAAACGCCGCCCCCATATGTAGAGGACGGCGATTTCCATTAGCCAGCAGCCATTTCTTTATTGGATTGCGCGGATGATTGAACGATAAGTGCTTCACAGTAATCAATGATGTCGCTCCGGCGTACGATGCCGATAAATCGGTTCATATCATCAACGACAGGCACGAAGTTCTGTACCTTTGCAAGCGATACGAGGTCTTCCATGTTGGCGTCAATCTGCACTGCGCGGTTTGAGAGCCGCATCTGCACTTCCGACAGCTTCACCTTGTTCGTCTGATCGAACGTGATATGCGGGTTGTTCTTCATATACCAGAGGAGGTCGCCTTCCGTCAGCGTACCTGCATAGCCGCCTTTATTATCGAGAATTGGAACGGCCGTATAACGGTGATGCTCCATCCGTTCAAGGGTCTGCCTCAATGTGGCATCCATCGTCAGCCATACAACTTCCTGCTTAGGCAATAGGAAAAATGCAATGTTCATGTTTGAATACCCGTCCCTTCTTCTTCATTCCTTATGCACGAAGAGCTCTGGGCTGTTACTTGCCTTTACTTCTTCTCTGCTGTTCGTTTCGATTCCCTTGCGGAAAGCGACTGAACCGGTTTTTGTTCCTTCTGCTCATATTCCTCTGGAAGAGGCAGCGTTTCTTTCGTCTTCGCCGGATCTAGCCAAGCTTTGATCAGTGAGGTTGTTTTGGCCAAATCCTCTTCATTGGCAAAATAGTACCACGTACCGTGTGTGACCTTGCGACGACCTTCACCTTTGAGCGTGTGGCTGTAGATCGTTCGCTGATCGCTTTGCAGCATACTTTTGGTTAGATCGATCATGTGCTGCGGCGTCAGATCGGTAGAGAAGTTCTGTCCCATAATATCGATAAGTTCGGGAATTTTCGTCCACTGACCGACCTGCGAAGCTTTGTTCATAATCGCATTCAAGAAGATTTGATGGCGTCCTGCACGGCTCGTATCACCGCCTGCGTCCTCACGGTAACGAACATAATTGAGTGCTTCTGTACCGTTATATAGCTGTTTGCCAGCCTTCACCACGAACTTCTCATGCTCTGGATCATCATTGACGAGATCCTCTGTAATTGGCAGCGAAATGCCGCCCATCGCATCAATGACATCGCGGAAGCCGGTAAAATTAATTGTAGCATAATGATCGACCTTCGAGCCAAACAACTTCTCGACAGTTTCTATCGACATTTTCGCTCCGCCGAATGCATATGCGTGTGTAATTTTATCCTGCCACTGATTGCCGGCCTTCGTTGTTTTGCCAACGATGTCTACGTAGGTGTCACGTGGAATGGATACCATCAGAATGGCGCCATCCTTCGGTCTTACAACCGTGTAGATCATCGTATCCGAGCGGCCTATCTCCTTATCCCGCTGGTCAACGCCGAGCAGCAGCATCGAGAACGGATCCTCCTTCTTATAGGTCGTCTGCGAAGGACTGTGCCCCTCAAGCGGCTTATACGAATTCTCCAGCTTCTTCTTTACGCTGTCCGACAAGAACAGATCGAATCCCCACATTGCCAGCGCATTACTGTTATAATAGCCGGCTGTCCCTGCTAGCAACAGAACGACAAGCACACCCGCTAACCATTTATACATACGTATTTTTTTTGGTTTATTCATGATGAAATGTAACGCTCCTTACCATTCATATTTAAACGCAAGCTTCCTTAATTTAAACGAATTTGCTTAGGTGAAAGTTACAGATGATTAACATCATTCCGTTGTCAAAAATGGTGCCTTCTAACATTTCGATTACTTCCGCATAGTTCGCCTATTGCTGGAATACATACGTAATAAAGGGAAGGTGAGCATCCATATGCAATCGTTCGGACCTGATCCTTCATCGACGGGGATCGATCCTAAAATCGTCGGCTTGTTGTGCTATCTAGGCAGCTTTGTAACCGGCATTCTGTTTCTTGTGCTGGAGAAACGAAGCACATTCGTGCGCTTCCACGCCATGCAGTCCATTCTCGTCTCAGTCGTATTGGTTGTTCTCAATATTGTGCTCGGCTTTATCCCGTTTATCGGTTGGCTGCTTGGCATTTTGCTTGCTCCGCTGTCATTTATATTATGGATTGCATTAATGCTCCTCGCGCTGCAGGGCAAACGGTTCAAATTGCCTTTCATCGGTGATTATGCCCAGGAGCAGTCCAGCCGTTTCTAAGTCACATGGCTGAGCATATAAGAAGACATCAAAAAGAGGCAGCCCCTGAGGGCTGCCTCTTGTTTAAACGCGTTACGCGTTATTCATACTATTCCGTAGTGTAAGGCAACAACGCTACTTGACGGGAACGCTTGATAGCGACTGTCAGAAGTCGTTGGTACTTTGCGCTAGTACCAGTTACACGACGTGGCAAAATTTTGCCGCGCTCGCTGATAAATTTACGAAGCAAGTCCGTATCTTTATAGTCGATGTGTGTAATTTTGTTAGCTGTGAAGAAACATACTTTACGGCGTTTGTTACGGCCTTTGCGGCCGCCGAATTTGCGTTCTGGACGCTCGTCGCCACCATCTCTTTGCTTAAAGCTCATGTTTAATCCGTCCTTTCAGTTAGAATGGCAAGTCATCTTCCGATATATCGATCGGGCGTCCGTCGTCTGAGAACGGATCACGATTGTCGTTCCTTGGTGTGCCACCTGGACGGCCTCCACCTTGTGAATTACCTCCGCCGAAGCCACCTTGTTGGCTGCCTCCGCTATAGTTGCCGTTACCGCCGCTGTAGCTTGGTGCACCTTCTTCACGAGGACCATTATCGCGGTTACCGGATTCTAAGAAGCGAACGTTATCGGCAATAACTTCCGTCACGTAGACGCGCTTGCCTTCGTTGTTCTCATAATTCCGAACCTGGATACGACCTTCGACCGCTGTTAGACGGCCTTTGCGTAGATAGTTCGCACAAGTTTCAGCGAGTTGACGCCAAGTTACGATTGGGATGAAATCCGCTTCCCGCTCGCCGCCTTGACCTCCGCTTTGGAACGGACGATCCACTGCAAGCGTGAATTGCGTTACCGCAACGCCTGCTGGTGTATAACGCATTTCAGGGTCCCTCGTTAATCTGCCAATGAGAATAACACGGTTCAACAATTGTAAATCGCCTCCAATCGAACATCACTTACGTAAGTTTGACGAGCAATTAAGCTACGTCTCTTGTGATCAGGCAACGGATAACTTCATCCGTAATCTTCATGACGCGGTCAAGTTCAGCAACAACTTCATTAGTGCCGTTGAAGCTAACCAGTACGTAGATACCGTCACGAATCTTGTTGATCTCATACGCAAGGCGGCGTTTACCGATCACATCGTGTTTGATGATCTCTCCACCGTTTCCGATGATCGCTTGGAACTTTTCAGTGATAGCTTGTACCGCTTCCTGTTCCACTTCCGGACGAATGATGTACATCACTTCGTATTTGCGCATATGTTTCACCTCCTCTTGGACTATGCGGCCCCCATAAATGGGAGCAAGGAGCGAGTTAGTTTCTCGCATACCTGAATACTATACCAAACTTCGCATACCCTTGACAAGTGCTGATTAAACAAAACCCACCTGCCTCATTCTTCCGTTCATGATCTGTCCACGCAAGATGCACACTATAGGTCAGGACATGCGCTGCGTCCTCATTTATGAATTCTTCATGGAGGTGTACTCGAATTATGGGTGAATGGACGGAATTCCGAGAAGGCGATCGTGCGCCTAATGATGGTCTCTATATCGAGATCGGTGAAGCTTCATTCCATATGGGGGTTAATAAGCCGCAGAAGGTGCGGTTAGCGAAGGGCGATAAATTCCCGGCTCTGGCGAATAAAGATCGCAAGTGGAAACGAATGCATTAAAAAGTTTGCAGCTTACCGGTATAGGATGACGGCTTCTGGAGCATCATATCTTTTGACGGTGTAAAGAGAGGTGTGGTTCCATTGCACTTTAATGATAACGAACCTCAAGGAGCTTTTGTCCACTCAGCATAGAAGCGGAGGGATGTGCCAAAGACTAGTGTCTGTAACACACGCTCATCGATTAAAGCCCGATGAACCAAGGTTTCTTACGAAGCTTGTAGTGATGACTGTTTTCTAAATGCACACCGTCAGAGGGAGACTCGAAAGAGTCTCCCTTTCTTGTTTGTATGCACGAAAGATTCGCTTAAAAATAAGCACAAAAAAAACGACTCGTTATAAGTCGTTTGCGTTGTTTTTGAAGGGAATGGCGGAGAGGGTGGGATTCGAACCCACGCACGCTTTGACACGCCTAGCTGATTTCGAGTCAGCCCCCTTGGGCCTCTTGGGTACCTCTCCATGAATGTCAGTCAGCAAAAACTATATTAGCATGGGGCTCGTCCAAATGCAAGCATTTATTTTAAATATGTGTGGACGCTCCGCCCTCTCCCTCTTTTTCACCTTCTGACGCTTTCGATCGGAGCACTTTCTTCATGTTCTTCTCGAACTTTGCCCGCGGAATAAGCACACTGTGCTTGCAGCCTACACACTTAATGCGAATGTCCATCCCCATCCGAATGATCTCCATCTCATTCGTACCGCACGGATGCTGCTTCTTCATCTGTACGATATCGCCCAGTTCAAACTGTTTTCTCTCCATTGCAGCCATCCTCTCCCTCTTTTTTCTCATTGTATTTATCTACATTTCAATCGGCTCGTACCGGTCTTCGATCTGCTGGAAGATACCACGAATTTCGACCCTCTCTTGTACAATAACCTCTTTCACCACTACCAAATCAGCCTCGGGAAAATGTATAGATAGTGCGCAGCCGGCTGTTATTTGCTTCGGCGTCGGGCAGATGTCTATTTCAATATCCGCATATTCTAATAGCATCTCCGCACGGAGCGCCTGCTGTGTGGAGTCAAACGCGATAAGCATGCTCCCCCACCTCCTGATTGATTTTATTGACGTTTGATCCTGCTACCCAAGTATAAAATGGTTGTCCTGACCATATACTAGTAACCAAGCGTAAACAGGCAGTTCACTACTAGTTTATCTCTATTCTAGCAGGCTGCTGCATGTTCATCTCGGTAATCATCATTCATAGAGTTGGCGGGAGGGGAATCTATGAAGTTGCCAGGAATGAAAGAAACACCGCTCAAAGTACCGTATACGGAGCCTAACATTACCGGACTTCTTGTTAACCGTATTACATACCTATTGGGCAGCGTTTCTACAGACCGCAGAATCGTTGTTGTCTGTGTAGGCACGGACCGCTCTACAGGGGATTCACTAGGGCCGCTTGTCGGCACTTCGCTCAGTAAATTCCGCAGTCCCTTCTTCGACCTCTATGGTACGCTGGAGGAACCCGTCCATGCCATGAATCTCGACGAAACGCTGCAGGACATTAACAAGTACATTCGCAAGCCGTTTGTTATCGGCATCGATGCTTGTTTGGGCCAGGCGGCAAGTGTCGGCTGTATTCAGGTTGGTCTAGGACCGGTTCGCCCAGGAGCCGGAGTGAACAAGGATTTGCCTCCTGTTGGCGATATTCACATCACAGGCATCGTCAACGTCGGCGGTTTCATGGAGTACTTCGTCCTGCAGAACACGCGTCTTCATCTCGTGATGCGCATGGCTGATATTATTTCACACAGCCTCTTCTCGTCCATTATGAAATGTGCGCGACCCGCTACGATCCCTGCCGCGACGCAAGACTGATCGCTTCGAGCTCTTCCGGAGTGAGCGGATATTGGCTTTTGCCATCCTTAACCGGCTTGGCATACACAAACGTCTGCTCACGGCCGTGAATGCCGCTTAGCACCATGCCGTCTTCACCATCATCGACGACAGCGATGGAGAAGCTCAGATCGCTCCCTCTTTCTGCAAAAGCATTATAACGAAGAATGCCGATATTGCCTTTCTTATTCTTCAGCGTATCTCCTAATGACTGAACGGACTGCTTCAGCTTGCTCTGGCCATCTTCTTGCGCATCTAAGCGCTGTTTGAGATTAATGATGACACTCTCCAGCTCTTCAACACCTGTGCCTTGCATAAACCCCGTGTAGCTGCTGCGAAGTCGTTTAAGCTTACTGCTTAACATGAAGCTGCGGATAAGCAGAATAAGTACAAGAACAAGCAGACCTGCCGTTATCCAGTCAGTCGGCTCTTTAATTATTTGATCCATATTACGTTAGCTCCCCCATAGATGAACATTAACTGTAATGCTGCTTAATTTCCTTTACCGCCGCAATGAACGTGTTAACCTCGTCCGTCGTCGTAAAACAACCTACACTCGCGCGAATGGCGCCGGTCTCCGTCGTGCCTGCTGTTTCATGTGCAAGTGGTGTGCAGTGAAATCCTGTTCTTACCGCAATTTGATAATGCTGATCCAGAATAAAACCGATTTCCGATGGATCTGCGCCGTCAATGACGAAGGATACGATGCCTGTACGCGGCTTGCCAAGCGCAGGTCCCAGTACACGAAGGCCATCCATGGAAAGCAGCCCCTCCATCATCTGCTGCGTTAGCATCCATTCACTAGTATGGATTTTTCGCACCGTCTCATGCAGAATATGCTTTACCCCGGCACGAAGCCCACTAATGCCAACCGCATTCTGCGTTCCCGCCTCATATCGGTCCGGTCGTACAGAAGGCTGCTCGATCGCTTCGGATTGACTGCCCGTGCCACCGTGCAGGAGCGGCTCGAGCTCTATATCCGGATGAATGTATAGACCACCCGTCCCTTGCGGCCCTAGCAGCCCTTTATGGCCCGGAAACGCGAGCATATCAATCCCCATCTGCTCCACATCAATTTCCAGCAGTCCAGCCGTCTGAGCTGCATCGACTAGCAGCTTGATTCCCCGCCCGCGCGTTATTTCACCAATGTCACTTACGGGCAGGATTGATCCCAGCAAGTTCGAGCTGTGATTCACGACCACCAGCTTCGTGTTGCCTGTCATCGCATCCTCAACCTGCTTCGCATCGAGCTCACCATCTACATTCGGCTCCACGTAGGTCACATGAATGCCATTGGTTTTCTTCAAGTATTCCAGCGGCCGCCGAACCGAGTTATGCTCCACAGCCGTTGCGATGACATGATCGCCTGGCTTCAGCAATCCTTTGATCGCTGTATTGAGTGCCATCGTCGTATTGAGTGCAAATGCAATATCATTCGGATTTTTAACCCGGAACAGCTTCGCCAATAATTTCCTTGTATCAAAAAGAATACGGCTAGCACGCACTGCCATCGCATGACTGCCTCGCCCTGGATTAGCACCATCCCGCTGCATCGCTTCCATAACCGCTTCGAGCACTTCAGGAGGCTTCGGCCACGACGTTGCAGCATGATCCAGGTAGATCAGTTGTTCCTGCTGTTCTGGCCTCTGCTGCTGTCCCTGTCCTTGCTCATGCAACTGCATATGCACACCTCTTCCTTTCACTACGTTCACTTGCGCTAATGCTAATAATAGCATACTTGACTGGCACCTACCTGAGCAGCGGTTACCAATCGAGTATGCTATTTAAGTTTAACCTATGAGGGTAAATTATGAGGACAATTGCTGTAACAATTCTAGCAGACGCTCTAAGTCCTGCTTATTGTAATAAAGAAGCTCTATCCGCCCTTTATCCTTCTGTTGTTTAATCTTCACCGTCGTTTTAAACCGATCTCTCAGCGATTCTTCAACCTCAGCTATAAAAGGGTCCTGCTTCTTCGAAGGGAGCGGTTTCACCTTCGCAGCCGCAGGCTGGTCAAGATTTTTAATCGCTTCCTCGAGCTGGCGTACGCTCCACTCATTCGTAATCGTTAGCTCTGCGAGTTCTTTCTTGCGAGCATCCTCTTTCACGCCAACAATTGCTCTAGCATGTCCCATTGATATTGTTCCACGTGAAACATTTTCTTTAATCTGCTCCGGAAGAGCCAACAGTCGCAAGAAGTTCGCAATATGCGATCTCGACTTGCCGACCTTCATAGAGAGCTCTTCTTGCGTTAGATTAAACTTATCCATTAATGCCTGATAGGCGATCGACAACTCAATTGCATTCAGATCCTCACGCTGCAAGTTCTCAATGAGCGCAATCTCCATAACCTGTTGATCGGAGAAGTTGCGTACAACTGCCGGAATCGTTGCATTGCCGCAAAGCTGGGATGCACGGAACCGTCGTTCCCCTGCGATAATTTCATACCCTTTAAGTACAGTACGAACGATAATCGGCTGGATAACGCCATGCTGTTTAATGGATTCCGCGAGTTCTTTAATCGCTTCGTCATCGAACGTTTTACGAGGTTGGTACGGATTCGCTCTCAGCTGAGAGAGCGGAACTTCAACGACCTTATCATCCTCGCTTACAGAGAGCGACGGGATGAGCGCATCAAGTCCTCTACCTAGCCGCTTGCTCATACATAATCACTTCCTTCGCAAGTTCAAGGTAAACCTCTGCCCCTTTGGATCTTGGATCATATGTGATAATGGACTGTCCATGCGATGGAGCCTCGCTCAAACGGACATTCCTTGGAATGATCGTCTGGTAAACCTTTTGTTGAAAGTACTTCTTTACTTCTTCAATTACCTGAATACCAAGATTTGTCCGCGCGTCAAACATCGTCAGCAATACACCTTCGATTTGAAGGGTTGTGTTCAGATGTTTCTGGACAAGACGTACCGTATTTAGCAGCTGGCTAAGGCCTTCCAGTGCGTAATATTCACATTGAATTGGAATGATAAGCGAGTCCGAAGCCGTCAACGAGTTAATGGTCAAGATGCCGAGCGATGGCGGGCAATCGATTAAAATATAATCATACTGCTTCTTCACTAACGCTAGCGATTTCTTGAGTCGTTGTTCACGCGAAATCGTCTGAACAAGCTCGATCTCTGCGCCAGCCAGTTGAATCGTTGCTGGAATAATATAAAGTCCTTCAATATTAGTAGGGCAAGTCGCTTCGCTAGGGTGTACATCATTAATAAGCACATCGTAAATACAATGAGCGACATCTGCTTTTTCAATACCAATTCCACTTGTCGTATTGCCTTGCGGGTCAATATCGACGAGCAACACCTTTTTCCCCAGCGACGCTAAACACGCACCCAAATTGACGGACGTGGTCGTTTTTCCGACACCGCCCTTCTGGTTCGATATTGCAATCGTTTTAGACAAACCGTTCACCTCTATGCTGATTACTTAATAAAGCTATGAAACGTCCGTTCAGCGGGCAATGAAATGTTGTTACTACAAATGACGATGCCGTCCCTGTAATGGACGGCTGTCTAAAGTGCTATGAGCGCTTAGGAATTTGGATCACAATCTCGTAATGATCCTCATAATCCTGTTCTTTCGTCTTAATCTCTAAGCCCGATCCAGACACCATGTCAATGGATTGTCTAATTGTATTGAGCGCTAGCCGTACATCCTTCGTGAAGGAGATGCGCTTCGGTTTCTTCGTTTCCTTAGTAGCTTCTTTATAGAAAGCCACTCGAGCTTCGGTTTGTTTTACATTAAGCTCTTTAGCAATAATATCGTCTAGCACCTTAAGCTGCAACTCTTCGCTATCAAGAGATAGCAAAGCTCTCGCATGACGCTCCGTAATTTTGCGTTCCATCAGTGCATTTTTAACCGTATCACCTAGGCCGAGCAATCTAATCTTGTTCGCAATGGTCGACTGACTCTTGCCAAGACGCTGCGCCAAGCTTTCCTGTGTGAGGTTGTGAAGGTCAATGAGCTTCTGATAAGCAACTGCTTCTTCAATCGAAGTAAGGCCTTCACGCTGAAGATTCTCTATGAGCGCAATCGAAGCAGCCTGAGAGTCATTGAATTCCCGAATGATGGCTGGGATTGTCTCAAGCCCTAGCTTTTTCACCGCACGAAACCGGCGTTCTCCCGCGATTATCTCATATTTTCCGTTACGCACACGTACAACAATCGGCTGAATAACGCCATGTGTGCGAATCGTCTGGCTGAGTTCTTCAATCCGGTCATCATCAAAGACAGTACGCGGTTGATATGGACTCGTATCCACATCAATGATCGGTAACTGCTTCACTTCATCTTGATTTGTGTTTTTCGATTCAGTTAATCCGAATAAACGTGAGAACTGTTCTTTCATAGCGTCAACTACCACCCGATTTCAAAGTGCCGAGTTATTGTCATTCCAAGTGCAAACGGCTATCGTCTATCCTGCAGATGACGATAGCTGGCGTTTCACGGGGATCACACAGAAACGAATAAAGGGAACCCAATAGATTATGTGTGATTACATAATTCGTCGGCTGTAAGTTGATTTCCTGCTTGACAGTAATAAATATAAGTAGTCGGCCCAATACCCGAAAGCTGCTTGTGGAATGTTCGAGTCAATCCGATTAAAATTTGTTCCACGTGAAACAAATATTGGACTGTTGTCATTATATAATAGGTTGTTTCAAAGGCAAACCCGCTTTTCTTGGATATTTAGCTGGTGTAGCGCCGAGCTTCTCCATCATAATAATATGACGATCCGATTGCTCGAATGGAAGCTTCAGATGATGAGTATGCACAAGCTTTGCTTTCAGCTCGATTAAGCTGCGCTTGGCTTCCGCCGTTTCCTCTGCAGGATCCGCACCTTTCATCGACGCAAACGTTCCGCCTTTCATTGCAAAAGGTAGACAAAGCTCATTCAGGCCGCTGAGCCGAGCAACTGCTCTAGCTGTAACGACATCGTACGCATCGCGGTGCACCGGTAGACGAGCGATATCCTCTGCTCGCCCATGCACGCAAGTGACGTCCGTAAGATCAAGCGCTTCCACAACATGCTGGAGAAATTGAATGCGCTTATTGAGCGAATCAACAATCGTCACCTTCAAATGCGGGAAGCAAATCTTAAGCGGTAGGCTAGGAAAACCTGCTCCTGATCCAATATCGGCAAGTGACTTCACTTTGTTCATATCCATAAAGAAAGAGAGGGCTACGGAATCATAAAAATGTTTCTCATAGACCGCTTCCCTCTCTGTAATGCCAGTTAAATTCATTTTTTCGTTCCATGAGACGAGCAACTCATAATACGTAGCGAACTGCTGCAGCTGAAGCGGCGATAACGCCACTCCCCGCTCCTGCAGCAATTGAACAAACCATGTTTCTGTTGAATTCATCGTTTAATTACCCCCGTGCAGCAACAACCTTATTGTAATGCTCAAGATAAACGAGAAGGATCGAAATGTCTGCCGGCGTAACGCCGCCAATCCGAGATGCCTGCCCAATCGACAATGGACGGATGTTCGACAGATTCGTCTTCGCTTCCTTCGATATATTCGTTATGACCGAATAATCAATGTCGTCTGGAATCCGCTTCTTCTCCATCTTCGCCAGACGTTCCACTTGAAGCTGCTGCTTCTCGATGTAACCGGCATACTTGATTTGAATCTCGACTTGCTCCTTCATATCCTCAGTCAACGGCTCTTCTGCCGGAGACAGACGATCAACCAATGCATACGTCACTTCTGGACGGCGAAGCAACGAAAGCGCATCTGTCGTTTGCTGTATAGGTGCAGTGTTAATCTCTGCCAACATTTGCAACACTTCTTCATCCGGACGCACTTTTACTGTCTTCAAACGCTCGATCTCTTGCTCCACCATCAGTTTCTTGTGCGTAAACTTCGAATAGCGCGCTTCTGAGATCAACCCAATCTCATAGCCAGTCGGCGTTAGACGCAAATCAGCATTATCATGACGCAGCAGCAAGCGGTATTCCGCACGAGACGTAAGCAGGCGATATGGCTCCGTAGTCCCTTTTGTAACAAGATCGTCTATTAGAACTCCGATATAGCCTTGCGAACGATCTACAATGACTGGTGGTTTCTCTTGCACTTTGCGAGCTGCATTAATGCCAGCCATAATCCCTTGACCTGCTGCTTCCTCATAACCCGATGTACCGTTGATCTGACCAGCTGTGAATAGACCAGGTACAAGCTTCGTCTCAAGCGACGGCCACAGCTGCGTTGGCACAACGGCGTCATACTCAATTGCGTAGCCTGTACGCATCATCTCAACCTTCTCCAGTCCTGGAATCGAACGGAGAATGCTCAGCTGTACATCCTCAGGCATACTCGTCGAGAGGCCTTGAACGTAATACTCCGACGTATTCTTGCCTTCCGGCTCCAAGAAGATCTGATGCTTCGGCTTATCGGCGAAACGTACAATCTTATCCTCAATGGACGGGCAATAGCGCGGTCCTGTACCTTCAATCGCTCCCGAGAACATCGGTGCACGGTGAAGGTTGTCATTAATAATCTTATGGGTTTCTTCCGATGTGTACGTCAGCCAGCAAGGCAGCTGCTCATTGTCTGAATACTCCGTTTCATAAGAGAAGAACTTCGGCTTCTCATCGCCTGGCTGAATTTCGGTTTTGCTGAAATCAATCGTATCCTTATGCACCCGCGGCGGTGTGCCCGTCTTGAAACGAACGAGCTGCAAGCCAAGTGAGCGCAAGCTCTCGGACAGCTTTACCGATGGCTGCTGATTGTTAGGGCCACTCTCATACATGAGCTCACCCATAATCACTTTTCCGCGCAAGTATGTGCCCGTTGTCACAACGACCGCTTTCGCGCGATATTCCGCGCCAGTCTTCGTCACGATGCCGACACAGGCACCATCCTCAATAATAAGCTCCTCCGCCATCCCCTGGCGAAGAGTCAAATGATCTGTCTCTTCAATCGTTTGCTTCATAAAATGTTGATACAGAAACTTATCCGCTTGTGCACGCAGCGCATGAACAGCTGGACCCTTTCCCGTATTCAGCATCCGCATCTGAATAAACGTCTTATCAATGTTGCGTCCCATTTCCCCGCCAAGCGCATCAATTTCACGCACAACATGACCTTTTGCCGGCCCGCCGATCGATGGGTTACATGGCATAAACGCGACCATATCGAGATTAATCGTGAGCAGCAGCGTCTCACACCCCATTCGGGCAGCGGCCAATGCTGCCTCAACCCCCGCGTGGCCGGCACCTACTACAATTACATCAAAATCCCCTGCATGGTATCTCATTTTGCTATCCCTCCCTGCCTCTTTCACTCCAATTTTATTTACCTAAACAGAACTGAGAGAAAATCTGATCAATAAGCGAGTCAGCCACCGAATCACCTATCAATTCCCCTAATTGCTCCCAAGCTGTACGTACATCAATTTGCACAATATCAATCGGAATCCCGATATCTGTCGATTCCATCGCATCTAACAAAGACTGCTTCGCATGACCTAATAGCGTAATATGACGAACGTTGCTGACATACGTCATATCCGCAGATTCCAGCTCACCGCTGAAGAACATTCGGCTAATGACGCTCTCGAGCTCTTCTAGCCCTTGCTCATGCAGCACGGAGAGCTTTACGATCGTATCCGCCGGGAAGATCGACTCCACAGCCGAAGTATCAAGCACGGCTGGCAAGTCCGTCTTATTCAGCAGCACGACAACCGGTCTGCCCCGCAGCTGCTCCATCAGCAGCTGATCGTCCGGGTGCAACGGCTCATTCACATTCAGCACGAACAAGATCAGATCCGCTTCCTCAAGCGCCGTACGGGATCGTTCGACACCAATACGCTCTACCACATCCGCTGTTTCGCGAATACCTGCTGTGTCGAGCAGTCGCAGCGGAATACCGCCAAGCGTAATATATTCTTCGATGACATCACGTGTCGTCCCGGGAATGTCGGTCACGATCGCTTTATTCTCCTGCACCAGCGCATTGAGCAGCGACGACTTGCCGACATTCGGGCGGCCAACAATTGCCGTCACAATGCCTTCTCTTAATATTTTGCCTTCCGCAGCTGTTTTTAACAACCGGTTTATCTCGTCGCGAGCTTCGCCGCAGCGCTCGCGAATGTACGCACTTGTCATTGAAGCGACATCGTGCTCTGGATAATCAATATTCACTTCAATATGAGCAAGCAGCTCAATTAGGCCGTGGCGAAGTGCCTTGACCTTCTTCGACAGCATTCCCTCCGCTTGCTTCATTGCAATGGAGAAAGCACGATCCGACTTGGATCGAATCAAGTCAATAACTGCCTCTGCTTGTGTCAGATCGATTCTTCCGTTCAAGAATGCACGCTTCGTGAACTCACCAGGCTCTGCAATTCGTACATCGCCTGTACGCAGCAGCAGCTCCAGCACCCGCTTCACAGCGACAACGCCGCCGTGCGTGCTCAATTCGACAACATCTTCCGCAGTGAACGAGCGCGGCCCCCGCATAATCGTGAGCAGGATCTCCTCCACCGTCTCGCCGCTTATCGGGTCTACAATATGACCGTAATGCACGGTATGCGATGCTGCTGCGCCAATATCCGACTTGGAACGGAAGATCTTCGCACATTCTGTAACCGCATCAGGCCCACTGACCCGTATAACGGCAATGCCGCCTTCTCCGACAGCTGTCGAAATGGCGGCAATCGTGTCTTGTATCATCATCGTTTTTTCCCTCATTAACTTGTGAACTCGTAATTAAAAAAACGAGCAATGACCGCAAAGAGTCATTGCCCGAGCACTTATTTTAGCGTAATGACTACGCGGCGATTCGGTTCATCGCCTTTACTGAATGTTTTAACCTTGGCGTGATTTTGCAACTGTGAATGGATAATCTTCCGCTCATGCGGGGACATCGGCTCAAGCACCACTTCTTTGCGCGTGCGCACGACATGCCCTGCAAGGCGATCAGATAAATCCTCGAGCGTCTTCCGGCGGCGCTCGCGAAAATCTTCCGCATCAAGCACAATGCGAAGATGACTGTTGGAATAACGATTGGCCACAATGTTGACCAAATACTGCAAAGCGTCAAGCGTTTGACCTCGGCGACCGATTAACATGCCAAGATCACCGCCGCCCGAGATCGCGAGCGTTAATTCATCTTTCGAATCGTTACGTCGAATCGCAATATCAAGCCCCATCGTTCTTGCCACTTCGGTAATGAATCGTTCCGCTTCAAGCAGCGGATCCTTAGGAGCCGCGACTGCAGAGACCGACGCCTTCTCTTGCTCGGGTACGAGCACAGGCACGAGCACTAGCTCAACTTTAGCGGCTCTCGCCCCAATTAAGCCGAACAAGCCTTTCGACGGCTTCTCCAGAACGGTCACATTAACACGATCCGCAGACACTTGCAATTCCGTTAAACCATTTTGTACAGCATCTTCGATCGTTTTGCCCGATGCTACGATTTTCTTCATTTTGCAGGCACACTCTCCTTGCCCTTAGATGAGTTGCGTACATATAGGAAATAGTTTTGCACAATCGTGTATGTGTTACTGAAGATCCAGTACAGCGGAAGCGCCGCCGGGAAGTTCAGTGCCATAACGAAGATCAACACTGGGAAGATCATCATGATGCCCTGCATAGCTGGCATAGCCTTCTGCTGGGACTGCATCATTTTCGACTGAATAAACGTCGTAATTGCTGCGATAATTGGGAGCACGTAAGTGTGGTCCTTCTCACCGAGCTGGAGCCACAGGAACGTATGCTCACGTATGTTCTCATTCATATAGATCGAGTTGTAAAGAGCAATAAAGATCGGCATTTGCACAAGCAGCGGCAAACAGCCGGCCAGTGGATTAACTTTATGCTGCTGAAACAGCTTCATGGTTTCCTCTTGCTGCTTCTGAGGGTTGTCCTTGTGCTTCTCTTTCAGCTTCGCGAGCTCCGGCTGAAGCAGCTGCATCGCCTTCGAGCTGCGGTACTGTTTAATAGTAAGCGGAAGAATAATCGTTCTGACGATAATAACCATAAGCAGAATGGCAATACCGTATTCACCATTAAACCATTTAGCGAACTCTTCAAGAGCAAGCGAGAAATAGTAAACTACATTACGCTGCCAGAAGTTTCCGTGCTCCAAATCATTCATTGATACCGGGTTCCTAGTTGATGAACATCCGCTCAAAAAAAGCATTACGGCAATAATAGAAGCTGCCGTTAACCATGATCGTTTCGAAATACGGGACAACATGTAAATCTCCTCTCTGTGCACCAGGGGCATAATCGCCCTTCATTAAAGAAATTACAGCAATTTCATTCACGTAAACTATATCACATTTATTGGCACAAAGAAACAAGCCTCCAGCGCCAAACTAAAACGGTTTCACCGCCTGAACAGGGCGGTTTCGTTTTGCGCGAAGACCATTCAAAAGTATAACAGGATTCCTCTAGTTAGAGCACTTATACGCTCTGCTTCGAACCCTTCAGAAGACCTGCCCGTTTCAGCACATGAAGCATGCTCTTCTCAAGCTCCTTCATCTCAAGCCCGACCGCCGGCTTCCGGACAATGACGATCAGATCGAGCTGCCCGTTCATTCGGTCAAGCTGGTGCCGGACAATCTCCTTCACAAGCCGCCTCATTCGATTCCGAACGACGGCATTGCCAATCTTCTTGCTGGCCGACACACCGAGACGGATTGGATCCGACTGCATCTGACGCGACCAGTAAACAACAAATTGACTATTGGCGAACGATTTGCCGTTTCTATATATACGGCTGAAATCTTCGCGGTTACGCAATCGCAGCTTTCTTTGCACGGCGCATCTTCACCGAACCTTTATCCCTTTAGTATTACCTTAAAAATGAAAAAAAGACCACTTGACGTGGTCTTAAGCTTACGCGCTCAATACTTTTCTTCCCCGTTGACGGCGGGCGCTCAGCACTTTACGTCCATTTGCCGAAGCCATGCGCTTACGGAAACCATGAACTTTCTTACGTTTGCTAACGTTAGGTCTAAATGTCGGTCTCATTCCTATGCACCTCCTATACCTAGTTAAATCGAACTTGCATATCCTATTTCTTATCGTCTGCACGATTAGCGATCGTCTGTTTGTTTAAGCGGAAACAGCTACGCAGTCCCTGAACCTCAAACCACGAGCGCTCCTCGCCAAAAAACGCCTTTTTCAATTAAACCATGCCCCCACCCAAAAGTCAACCGAAATCAAGAACGGTAAGAGTCACCAAAACGATATCGGAAACTCATCTGTGGATAAATGTATAAAAGGGTCTGCGTAGGCGGCAAATTAATAACATGTGGATGAATTTATCGGGTTTTCGTAGATTTTGTCGAAATGGTAACAAGATATAAACAATATCTAGTGTTGTCGATAACTATTATACACAACCTATAGAATTTGTGGATAAAAACGCTGGAGTCGTTGAATATCAAGGGTTATTTTGCTATGATGGTTATGTTTTCTGTGTGGATGACTTCAACTTCCCCTCAACATTATTAACAGGCTGTGGATAATACTGTGAACAACATTTATCCCCTATTGATAATTTTTCTGTGCATTCCCTTAATAATGTGGATGAATGAGTACAGATTATACGATGTTTCGACATCTGATGCACAACTGCGCCCATTGCGCATGAATTGGATAAGGAGTGACAATCTGTGGATAGCCATACGCACGAAATGTGGCACCAGGTGCTGTCCATCATTCAAACGAAGCTCAGCAAGCCAAGTTTCGACACTTGGTTTAAAGCGACTAAGGCTTCGTTTAGTGGTGATTCAACCGTAATTGTGACAGCTCCAACGACTTTTGCAGCCGAATGGCTCGAAAGCCGGTATACAAAGCTTGTGCGGACGACACTACAGGAATATTTGGGGCGCCAATATGACATTAAATTTGTCATAGAAGAGAATAAGCCGCCAGAGCCTGCAGAGGCCCAGCCTATCGTCATGCCAGTTGTACAAACCGGGCCGGACGAGCCATATACGCATATGCTTAACCCTAAATATATGTTTGATACGTTCGTCATCGGCGTAAACAACCGTTTTGCCCATGCGGCATCACTGGCTGTAGCCGAGGCGCCGGCCAAAGCGTACAATCCGCTGTTTCTATACGGTGGCGTAGGACTTGGCAAGACGCATCTTATGCATGCGATCGGGCATTATATTTTGGAACATAACCCGAATACACGAGTGCTTTATCTGTCTTCGGAGAAGTTTACGAACGAATTCATCAATGCGATCCGCGACAACAGAGGCGAGAGCTTCCGCAATAAATACCGGAATATCGACGTGTTGCTCATTGATGATATTCAATTCCTAGCGGGCAAGGAGCAGACGCAGGAAGAGTTCTTCCATACGTTTAACGCGCTGCATGAAGAGCGCAAGCAGATCGTCATCTCCAGTGACCGGCCTCCTAAGGAAATTCCCACACTAGAGGAGCGGCTTCGTTCTCGCTTCGAGTGGGGGCTGATGATCGACATCCAGCCGCCAGATCTGGAGACGCGGATTGCGATTCTTCGGAAGAAGGCGAGAGCCGAGAATCTTGATATTCCGAATGAAGCGATGGTCTACATCGCGAACCAGATCGATACGAATATCCGCGAGCTCGAAGGCGCGTTAATCCGGGTTGTAGCGTATTCCTCTCTTATTAATCAAGACATTACGTCACACCTGGCAGCCGAGGCGCTTAAAGATATTATTCCATCCAGCCGTCCAAAAATGATTACGATGCACGATATCCAGCAAAAAGTCGGCGAGCTGTACGGATTGAAGCTTGAGGAGTTCAAGGCGCGAAAACGTACGAAGGCTGTCGCTTTCCCACGGCAAATTGCGATGTATCTGTCGCGTGAGCTGACGGACTACTCGCTGCCGAAGATTGGTGAAGCGTTCGGCGGAAGAGATCATACAACGGTCATTCACGCCCATGAGAAAATTACGCAGCAGCTGAAAATTGATGGTGAGCTATATAAGATCATTCAGACGCTATCTGATAAGATTCGCAACCACACCTAAATACGAAGAAGCGGTATAACGTCAATTCGACCAAAAAGTTATGCACTTTCTTCAACATTTAATTAGCAAGCCTATGCACACGCTATACACATGTGGATAGGCTTGCTTTATCCGTGTTGCACCCACTTATCCACATATTCAGTGCCCCTACTACGACTTCTACTAATAATTTAAATAAACATCATCAAAATATAGGTGAAACGAGAGGCCTTTCTCAGCCCTCGCATCACCCGCTTATTTTAGGAGTGAAATTATGAAATTAACGATTCGTAAAGATCAATTAAATGACGCTATTCAACAAGTATCCAAAGCCTCTTCATCCAGACCGGCAATTCCAATTCTCGGCGGTATCAAAATCGACGTTACTCACCAAGGGGTAACATTAACCGCCAGCGATACCGATATTTCAATTCAAAGCTTTATTCCCGTTGAGAACGGCGAATTCGTAATTGCGAAGGTCGAGAAGCCTGGCAGCGTCGTGCTTCCAGCTAAGTTTTTCGTTGAAATTGTTAAGAAACTGCCGTCGGATGAGCTTGAAATTGAAGTAAAAGAACAGCATCAAACAATGATCCGTTCCGGTTCAACCGATATTCAAATGGTTGGTCTTGATCCGGAAGAATTCCCGGTTCTTCCAACAGTCGAACAGAACGAAATCATCTCTGTTCCTGGCGATCTATTGAAGTCCATGATTCGTCAGACGGTATTCGCTGCTTCGACTAGCGAACAAACGCCAATTTTGACAGGCGCCTTGTGGAATTTGACTGAAAATCAATTGAAATTTGTAGCAACAGACCGTCATCGTCTTGCAAGCCGCAGCGCTACTGTTGAGACACCGGAAGGCTACCGTTTCTCCAATGTGGTTATCTCCGGCAAGACGCTGGGTGAGCTATCCAAAATCGTTCCAGACGATCATACACATGTGGATATCGTTGTTGCGGACAATCAAGTGCTGTTTAAAGTCGGCAACGTGCTGTTCTATTCAAGAATCTTGGACGGGACTTATCCTGACACTTCCAAGATTATTCCGCAGCAGTTCAAAACAGAACTGGTGCTGCACACAAAAAAATTGACGGATGCGATCGATCGCGCGTATTTGATGTCGCGTGAAGAGAAGACGAACATCGTTCGCCTCGTTACGCAAGAGGATGGCTCCATTGAAATTTCGTCGAGCTCGACTGAGCTTGGACGTGTAACGGAGTTGCTTGAAGTGAACGAGATGAAGGGCGAACAGCTCCGAATCGCTTTTAACTCCAAATATATGCTCGACGCGCTCAAAGTCATCGACAGCGAATATCTTTTCATCGGATTTACAGGGGCAATGAGCCCAATCATCATTAAGCCGACCGATCACCAGCACAGTTTGTACTTGATTTTGCCGTATCGGACAACAGGCTAAACGTTAAGGAGAACCCACCATGAAGGAAATTGGAATTTCGACAGAATATATTGCGCTCGGACAGTTTCTGAAACTATCCGAATGCATTGACTCCGGCGGTGCGGCAAAGTTTTTTCTGCAGGAGTACGAAGTGCTCATTAACGGAGAGCCTGACAACCGTCGCGGACGGAAGCTGTATGTGGGCGATAAGGTTGATGTGAAAGGATTTGGCGTCTTTACGGTCGTGAAGCGATAGTAAAACGAGGCCGAGCAGTAACCGGGAGGCATCAATCAACGTGCGTTTAAATTCTATCCAACTGCAGCATTATCGGAACTATGAGCATATTGAGCTTGCGACCGACAGCCAGGTAAACCTGTTTGTCGGCCGGAACGCCCAGGGCAAGACTAATTTGCTGGAAGCGATTTATGTGCTGGCGCTGACGAAGTCCCATCGGACGAGCAAGGATAAGGAGCTCATCGGTTGGCAATCGAACGAGGCTCGCATTCGCGGCGAGGTTGACAAGCGTTATGGTCCGGTCACTTTAGACTTATCATTGTCTTCACAGGGGAAGAAAGCGAAGATCAACGGACTCGAGCAGCGCAAGCTAAGCGAATTTGTCGGTACGCTCAACGTTGTCATGTTCGCGCCAGAAGATTTAGAGATTGTGAAAGGCACACCGGGCATACGCCGGCGATTTCTCGATATGGAGATCGGCCAGGTACAGCCCGGTTATTTGCATGCGCTCGGTCAATATGCCAAAGTGCTGCAGCAGCGCAACAATTACTTGAAATCATCAGCCCCGGGAAGCAGCAATCAAGCGATGATGGAAGTCTGGAACATGCAGCTTGCCGAGCACGGTGTTAAAATTGTGAAAAAAAGGCAAAACTTTATACAGAAGCTGCAAAAGTGGGCTCAGCAGATCCATTCCGGAATTACAGCGGGCAATGAAGAGCTCACAATCGTATATCGGCCCTCGTTTGAGAGTGACCCCGCCGAAGATGAATCTATATTATTTAATCAATTTATGTTAAAGTTAACAGATGTAAAAGATCAGGAACAACGCCGTGGAATGACGCTTGTTGGTCCTCATCGTGACGATATGGCCTTTTATATTAATGGCAAAGAAGCTTCAGTTTACGGCTCACAGGGCCAGCAGCGAACGACTGCGCTCTCCTTGAAATTAGCCGAAATTGAGCTTATTCATGAAGAAATCGGCGAGTATCCTCTGTTGCTTCTTGACGATGTGCTGTCAGAGCTTGACCAGCACCGGCAGACGCAGCTTATCGAGACATTCCAGAGCAAAGTACAGACGTTTATTACGACAACCGGTCTAGAGAGCGTCAATATTAGCAAGCTCAATGACTCCCGTGTATATCAAGTAAAGGACGGTCATGTCGAGCGGTAACAGCGCTAATGGCGTGAAGACGAAGGGGTGGGACTTATGTACATTCATTTGGGCGGAGAGAAGATTATTCGTGCTGCGGAACTCGTAGCTATTTTTGATATTTCGATCGAGCAGTCCTCTAAGCTGTCCAAGCAATTTGTTGCTCAAGCCAGAAAGCGTAAGGACGTAGAAGTTATCGGAGAAGAAGAAGCCAAGTCCATCGTGGTGACTAAGAGCAAAGTCTACTATTCCCCGATTTCGTCCTCTACGCTGAAGAAACGCTCGCACCATTTTGCAACCACTTAGGTGGCTAATTCGAAAGCTCATATAGTTTGTGGCAAGAGTAGTTGAGAGGAGCAGTGAAATCCAGTATGTCGTCGAATCAGCATACGTATGATGAAAGTCAGATACAGGTTCTTGAGGGGCTTGAGGCGGTACGTAAACGCCCCGGGATGTACATCGGTTCCACTAGTGGCAAAGGGCTTCACCACCTCGTATGGGAAGTCGTTGATAATAGTATTGACGAAGCGCTTGCAGGTTACTGTACCCGGATCGAAGTGAACATTCATGAAGATAACAGCATTACTGTCGTCGACAACGGACGGGGTATTCCAGTCGGTGAGAATGTGAAGCTGAAGAAGTCTACGCTCGAAGTTGTTATGACCGTTCTACACGCAGGCGGTAAGTTCGGAGGCGAAGGCTATAAAGTATCCGGCGGTCTTCACGGCGTCGGTATTTCCGTCGTTAACGCATTGTCGGAGCATGTAGAGGTAACGGTTAAACGGGAAGGTAAGATCCATAGGCAAGAATATCGCCGTGGTGCACCGCAGGGTGATATTCAAATCATCGGAGAAACCGATGAGACCGGAACAACGACTCGTTTCAAGCCGGATCCGGAGATCTTCACTGAGACGACTGTGTACGAATACGAAATCCTGCAATCGCGTATTCGCGAGCTTGCATTCTTGAATAAAGGGATTGAGATAGCGCTAAGCGATGAGCGGACAGGCGCTAGCCACACATACAAATACGAGGGCGGTATTATCGAGTTCGTCAAATACTTGAACCGCAGCCGTGAGGCACTCCACGAAGTGCCAATCTACGTTGAGGGCGAGAAGGACAACATTCATGTTGAAGTTGCGCTGCAATACAACGACAGCTACACAGAGAACATTTATTCGTTCGCGAATAATATTAATACGCACGAAGGCGGTACGCATGAATCCGGCTTTAAGAGTGCATTGACACGGATCATTAACGAGTATTCCCGCAAATCGAACGCGATTAAAGAGAGCGACAACAACCTCTCCGGCGACGACGTTCGTGAAGGCTTAACAGCGATTATTTCGGTCAAAATTCCAGAGCCTCAGTTCGAAGGCCAGACGAAGACGAAGCTTGGCAACAGCGAAGTTCGCGGTATCGTCGAATCCTTCTTCGCGGAGAAGTTCCAGGAGTTCCTTGACGAGAATCCATCCGTCTCGAAGAAGATTG
The DNA here is from genome assembly GCF_056120345.1 of Paenibacillus sp. sgz302114. NCBI lineage: Bacteria > Bacillati > Bacillota > Bacilli > Caryophanales > Paenibacillaceae > Paenibacillus > Paenibacillus sp. sgz302114. The sequence continues at coordinate 5,911 of NZ_JBVYOI010000009.1, read as the reverse complement.
TCGAGAAAGGTCTTCAAGCAGCGCGTGCTCGTGAAGCTGCGCGTAAAGCTCGTGAGCTCACTCGCCGTAAGAGTGCGCTAGAAGTAAGCGCCCTTCCAGGCAAGCTGGCAGACTGTTCCTCCAAGGATGCGTCCATTAGTGAAATTTACATCGTAGAAGGTGACTCCGCAGGTGGGTCGGCGAAGCAAGGTCGTGATCGCCATTACCAAGCTATCTTGCCACTGCGGGGTAAAATTTTGAACGTAGAGCGCGCGCGACTAGACCGGATTCTGTCGAATACCGAGATCCGTGCGATCATTACCGCTCTTGGTACCAGCATTGCCGATGACTTTGATATTGCGAAAGCGCGTTATCACAAAGTCATCATCATGACGGATGCGGACGTCGACGGCGCACACATTCGTACGCTGCTGCTCACGTTCTTCTTCCGCTACATGCGCAAGATCATCGAGGCTGGATATATCTATATTGCACAGCCGCCGCTCTTTAAGGTCGAGCGCAATAAGGTAGTCCGTTATGCGCAGAGTGAGAAGGAACGCGATGCAATCATTGCGGAATTCGGAGAAGGCGCGAAAGTAAACGTTCAGCGCTATAAAGGTCTCGGCGAGATGAACGCTACCCAGCTATGGGAGACGACGATGGATCCTGAGAGCCGTACGATGCTGCAGGTTACGATCGAGGATGCGATCGAAGCGGATAATATTTTTGAAACTCTTATGGGTGACAATGTCGAACCACGACGTGAATTCATTCAAGAGTTTGCGAAATTCGTTAAAAATTTGGATATCTAAACAAACAGCAAGCCGTCCGGCGATTCGGGCGGCTTGTTTTTACTTAGCGCGACGTTTGAACCTTCCGTAGCCGACACAATAACGGTGGATTCTGCGGAAGACCGATTGGTCGTTAAGCTTGCGAAAAATGAACGGATCAGGCAATGTATTGACTTCCAGAATCCAAGGCTGGAAGGACTCATCGATGGCCAGATCGATGCCGATTTCTTTCAAGCCGGGGTAGGTGGTCTGCAGCTGTCTTGCGATTGCAATGCCAAGTTCGGCAAGCCATGACTTGTAGCTATTAATTTGACCTGGTAACAGATGCGGGTTCATGAGCTGGTCGATGGACATCGGTGTGCCGCCGCTATGATAGTTTGTCACGATTTTGGCAGGATGGCTAAGCCGGCCAATAATACCGGTCGTCTCCCATGCTTTTTGCGAATTATGCTGAACCATGACGCGAATGTCGAAGCGGCGCCCGTCATATCTCAGCAGCTGAATGCCTTGTTGAATCAAGTAACGCCGGCTGCCGATAAGTCTCTGAAGTGAGCGCGATAATGTCTCGAAAGAGTTGAACTGCATAATCTTTGTATCATGTTGATAGCAGTAGGCGATGTCGGATTGCTTTTCAACCCGGATAACGCCAAGACCGAACGTGCCTTGGTCGGGCTTCACATAAACCATACCGAACTCTTGCAGCAGCTGCTCCAGCGCAGAGGGGCCCCATACTTTTGTAACTGGAATACGAGCTCTGAGCTGTTCGGAATTCATCAGCACTTTCGTTTTGGCCCATTTGCTTTTGACACGTTGAATGGCCAAGCGGGGCTCCTCCTTTCGTAAGTGGAAGTAGAAGCATATGCGAACAAGCCTGCAGGAGACATGGGTAGAAAACGATGTTATAATAGGGATAATGCCTATTTTTTGCTTTCATCGCTATAGATGCCAATCGTGATTACATAATCATGTTACATTATGGCGGATGAGGGCACATGGAGTGGGCGGATGACCTAACTCGATAAAGTTATGTTTATGACCGATAAACGTTTAAGGACAGCTCAATTTAGAAAAAATGGTATCTATTACGCTGTTATACGATTATCCCTGCATCTAACAATAGTTGCAGTCACTGCATTTTATTGTTAGACGCTTATTGTTATATGCAACCCTAGGAGGTTTACGATGGCAGAAGAGAACAATCTGCAAGTGCGAGATCGCGATATCGGTGTCGAGATGCGCGAGTCGTTTATGGACTATGCAATGAGTATCATCGTGAGCCGTGCGCTTCCAGACGTCCGCGACGGACTGAAGCCGGTACATCGCCGTATACTTTTTGCAATGTCTGAACTCGGAATGTCTCCGGACAAGCCTTATAAGAAATCTGCGAGAATCGTCGGTGAAGTAATCGGTAAGTACCATCCGCATGGTGACTCGGCCGTTTATGAAACGATGGTTCGTATGGCGCAGGACTTCTCGCTTCGTTACATGCTGATCGACGGTCATGGTAACTTCGGTTCCATCGACGGCGATATGGCTGCGGCGATGCGTTATACAGAGGCAAGGCTGTCGAAGATCGCGATGGAGATGCTTCGCGATATCAATAAAGAAACGGTTGATTACGCGCCTAACTATGACGGCGAAGAACATGAACCGGTTGTTCTGCCGGCTCGTTTCCCGAACTTGCTCGTTAACGGCTTGACGGGTATTGCCGTAGGTATGGCAACGAATATCCCGCCGCATAACTTGACGGAAGTCATTAACGGCGTACAAGCGCTGATCAGCAACCCGGAGATTACTCCAATTGAGTTAATGGATTATATCAAGGGTCCGGATTTCCCGACAGCCGGCTTCGTAATGGGCCGCGAAGGCATGCGCCAGGCGTATACGACTGGCCGCGGCTCCGTGACCATGCGTGCGCGTGCAACGATCGAGGAGAATGGCGGTAAAGCACGGATTATCGTACACGAGCTGCCTTACCAAGTGGTCAAAGCACGGCTCGTTGAGAAGATCGCTGAGCTCGTTCGCGAGAAGAAGATTGACGGCATTACCGACTTGCGTGATGAATCAGACCGTAACGGTATGCGCGTTGTCATTGAGCTTCGCCGCGATGTAACACCAACCGTGGTGCTCAACAACCTGTATAAGCAGACACAGATGCAAATGAACTTCGGCTTCAACATGCTGGCACTCGTTAAAGGTGAGCCGCGCACGCTGAACCTACGCGATATTCTGTATTACTATTTAGAGCATCAAGTCGAAGTCATTCGCCGTCGCACGGAGTTTGACTTGAAGAAAGCGGAAGCCCGTGCCCATATCCTCGAAGGCTTGCGTATTGCGCTTGACCACCTGGATGAGGTCATTGCGCTAATCCGTGCTTCGCAGACGACGGAAGAAGCGCGCGAAGGTCTAATGTCTCGCTTCAACCTGAGCCACGATCAGGCGCAAGCGATTCTGGATATGCGTTTGCAGCGCCTCACGGGTCTGGAACGCGACAAGATCGAAGCCGAGTACGCAGAGCTGCTTCGTAAGATTGCGGAGTACAAAGCGATTCTCGCTGATGAGCAGCTTGTGCTGCAAATTATTAACGAAGAGCTCGAGGAAGTGAAAGAGAAGTTTGGCGATGAGCGCCGTACAGAGATTATGGCGAGCGAAGATGAAATATTGGATGAGGATCTCATTCCTCGTGAAGATGTTGTCATTTCGATTACGCACACCGGTTATGTGAAGCGTCTGCCTGTAACAACTTATCGCAGCCAGAAGCGGGGCGGTAAAGGGGTCATCGGCATGGATACGAAAGATACCGACTTTGTCGAGCATCTATTCGTGTCGAATACGCACCACTTCCTGCTCTTCTTTACGAATAAAGGGAAGGTCTACCGCCTGAAAGCATACGAGATTCCAGAGCTAGGCCGCACTGCGCGTGGAACGCCAATCATTAACCTGCTGCAGATCGAGCAAGGCGAGACGGTCAACGCGGTTATTCCAGTTGAATCATTCGAGCCGAACCAATTCCTGTTCTTTGCGACGAAGCAAGGTATCGTGAAGAAGACGCCGCTTGATGATTACTCGAACATCCGGAAGGTCGGTCTCATAGCGATCAACCTGCGCGAAGACGATGATCTCATTGGCGTGAAGCTGACCGACGGTAACCAGGAGATCATTATGGGTACGAGTCAAGGGATGTCGATCCGATTCCCTGAACAAGATGTACGTCCAATGGGACGTTCAGCGACTGGGGTAAAAGGTATCAATACTGACGAGGACGATCTCGTTATCAGTATGGATGTTGTTGTTCCTGAGCATGACGTGCTTATCGTTACAGCCAATGGTTATGGCAAGCGGACGCCAATTAGCGAATACCGGAGCCAGAGCCGTGGCGGTAAAGGGATTAAGACACTCAACGTTACCGAACGCAACGGAGCAATCGTCAGCCTCAGAGTTGTTCAGAACGACGAGGATCTTATGATCATGACTTCTACGGGTACAATGATTCGTATGAGCATGGACGGCATTTCCTCCATGGGCCGCAATACGCAAGGCGTGAGACTGATTAATATTCGTGAGGATGATTCCGTTGCAACCGTAACGCGAGTCGCCCGCAATGAAGAATCGGATATCAACGACGAAGAAGCGGAAGGCCAGGAACCAGAGAACAACTCTTCTGACGAAGAATAGAGCGTTTTAACACATGCAGGGTGGAGGAGAGCATCATGGCGACAGTAGCAGTTTCGCAAGTAAAGCTTGGGGACAAGATTGCACAGGACATTCTCACCCCCCTTGGCAGTGTTCTTTTTCATAAAGGCAAAGTCATCATGCAGCGCGAGCAAGAAATTATGCATGCATTTATGGTGACACATGTAACAATAGAATCACCTGGCGATAAGAAGGATGCAGAGGAAGCGACAGCTGACAAGACGCAAGAGGCATCGAAGGATGGAGCCGTTTCTTCCAAAACACCACTGATAGATCAGTACGACATTACAGTTGCGCTGCTCAAGAAAGTGTTCAACCAGATGGCAAGTGGTGGAGTGGCATTCCCGATTCTTGAAGTCCGTAATCAGCTCGAAGCTTTGCTTCAATATAGCCATGAGTACAAAATGCTTACATTCGCACCGCAAAATGTTCCGACAGAGGACTACCTCTACCATAAGAGTGTAATGTCGGCATTAAGCTGCTATATGATGGCTCAGTGGAATGGGTTGCCTAAGAAGGACTGGGTACAGTCGGCGCTTGCCGGACTGCTTCATGATATTGGTAATGCCAAGGTGGACAGTAATATTCTGAATAAGCCAACCAAGCTGACGCTAGCTGAAGTTGAAGAAATGAAGCGTCACACCGTTCTTGGCTACCAGTTGCTCAAAAATGTAACTGCTATTAACGAAGGTGTTAAGCTTGCAGCACTTCAGCATCATGAGCGCTACGATGGTAGCGGGTATCCGCTTGGAATCGGTTCAGAGAAGATCCACCCCTATGCGAAGTTTGTCGCGATCTCAGATATCTTTAATGCGATGACGATGAAGCGGGCATACCGTAAAGCTTCTTCACCTTATCTTGTGCTTGAGCAGCTTCAGCAGGACTCCTTTGGTAAGCTGGATGCTGCATATGTACGCACCTTTATTGAGAGAGCCACACAGTTCCATAACGGAACAATCGTCCGTCTCAACGATGACCGAGTGGGGGAGATCGTATTCTCTGACCGGAATCACCCGACAAGGCCGTGGGTTTCCATCGGCGGAACGATCGTGAACCTTGCGAACGAGAGGCAGTATTACATTGAAGAAGTACTGTCCAAATCAAGCGCGCATTAAATTGAATATGAGGGTTGACCTCACTAAGTTGACTGTGTTATATTACTCCTTGCCGCTTTTAAGGGCCGGGATAATGTAACACAGTTTTTAATTTAATCAACAAATTAAATTAAAATAATGCTTGCAATGATGTAGGCGAATGTGATATATTAATCAAGTCGCCGCTGAGAAGTATGGCGGATTAGATAACAATTTGTTCCTTGAAAACTGAACAATGAGCGACCTGTCAAAAGGTCTAAAACAAGCTAGTTTTTTGAATGAGCTAACAAGCAAATTCATTTGGCGCGAATGGCTCCGCCATTTCGCCTTTTATGGAGAGTTTGATCCTGGCTC
>NZ_JBVYOI010000008.1:0-205875 GCF_056120345.1 Paenibacillus sp. sgz302114 | reverse complement strand
GTAAAAGGAAGAGGCATTACCATGAGCATGTCCCGTAAGGGTACGCCCGCTGATAATGCCCCCATCGAATCGTTCCATTCCACTCTAAAGTCTGAAACGTTCTATCTCGAAGGTTTAACCTGCACAACGACGGCAATCGTTTGAGCAGACCGTTCGAGAATATATTCACTACTATAACTCAATTCGTATTCAAACGAAACTAAATAACCAGTCGCCGGTTGAATTCCGACGACTGGCTGCTTAACTTGAAAGGTGTTTTGATCCCTGTCTCACAAACAGGGGTCAGTCCCTTTGTGCGAATGAGCTTTTATTGTTGTATGAGCTAGGCCGCGCTTTTGTGGGACTCTGTCTCACGTTTGAGCTTCGGAATGAAGAAAGTGACCGGCAGCGCGACAATAACGATGATGCTAGCGATGAGATAGACGTCATTGACGCTCATCGTGAACGCCATGATTTTGATATGGTTTGGGTCGGTTGCCCCTGCCTTCGCGAGATCCTTGCCGTGCTCTATGGAGCGGGAAGAGAGCATCGTTGTGAATATGGCGATCGCGAATGAGCCGAGCACGTTGCGGATCCAGTTGGTCAGCGAGGAAGCGTGGCCGCTGAATTGCTTCGGCACAGCTTGCATGCCGGCATTGCTGGCAGGCATCATTGCGAACGAAATGCCGAGGTTCCGAATGATCATCCAGAACAAAATATAGCCGTGCGGAATATCGACACTCAGCCAGCTAAGCGGCAGTGTGCCGCCGGCCATGAGCAGAACGCCGGTAATGAGCAGCGGACGCGGGCCGATGCGGGTGAAGAGCTTGCCGACAAGCGGTGTCATCAGCGCCATTGCAAGGGAGGCCGGAAGTAGAATAAGGCCGGTATCGAGCGTCGACACTTGCTGAATATTTTGCAGGAATACAGGCGATAGGAACGTTCCGGAGTACAAGCTGATCGTCACAATGCTCGTTATCGTCAGAGAGATGGTATATCGGCTGATGCGGAAGATGCGCAGGTTGAGCAGCGGCGTCTCGCATGTCAGCTCCCGCCAGATGAAGAGCAGCAGGAAGACCGCTCCAATGATGAGCAGTGCAATGGTTTTCTCGCCGGTCCAGCCCCATGTATGTCCGTTCGAAAGGGCAACGAGCAGCGATGCGCTGCTAATAATAACCGTGATGAAACCGATGAAATCGAATGATTTGGGCACATTTAACCGGTAATACGGAATGAATGGGATGATAAGCATTATGCCGATAGCTGCAATCGGCACGTTCACCCAGAACAACCAGTGCCAGCTGACATTATCGAGCAGCCAGCCGCTGAAGGTTGGGCCGATAGCCGGAGCGAGCATGCTGGATGCCGCCCAGAAGCTGATCGCCATTGGCTGTTTCTCTCGCGGGATGACTTGGTAGACAATCGCCATCGTAACCGGGGAGATCAAGCCGCTGAACGCGCCTTGCATGATGCGGAACGCGATGAGTGAATGTGCGCTCCACGCAAGCGCGCAGCAGACTGACGCAATCATAAAACCGGATAGGGCAAAGATATACAGTCGTTTGTAGCTGAATCGTTCGCCGAAATAACCGGTAATCGGGGCGAAAGTGCCCATTGCGAGCATGAAGCCGGTCAGTGTCCACTGAATCGTGCTGAGCGAAGCGTGAAAATGCTCAGAGAGCACCGGAATCGCAATGTTAATCGTGCTGATGTTGAGTGTCGAGATGAAGCTGCCGAAGAAGATGGCAATCATAATGGGCAGAACCCGAATTTGCGGTTGGGGTGCAGGTGGCTGCATAGTGGTTGTAACGCCTCCGTTCTATTTGCTTTATATGTACAGTTTTACATATAAGAGCGACCTTGACATCATACGCTCGGTGCCCAGATGGAGTCAATTGCGGCAGGCTATGGTATGAGGGCACAGCGCGTCAATAAAACGCATTCATGAGGCTTCGGCGGCTTTTTTCGGCTTGATGCAGCCCTGTGATATAATGGAGCAAAATCTATTTTGCACATTGCAGAAGCTGGGGATACGGAATTGAACATGAACACCACGAACACCAATAGAGATATGGGCAACACGATGATATGGCAAGTCAGCGGCACAGCGCCGCAAGCTGGCGAATTGGCGGAGGCGGCGGCAATGCTGCGTGAAGGCGGCGCTGTAGCTTTTCCGACGGAAACGGTGTACGGCCTAGGGGCGGATGCGCGGCGGACGGAAGCGGTGGAGCGGATCTTCACGGCAAAAGGTCGCCCGTCCGACAATCCGCTAATCGTGCATATCGCGGATGCGGCGCAGCTCGCGGAGCTGACTTTGCCGCTTGCGGCTGATGCGGCAGCGCTAGCGGAGCGGCTGATGGCAAGATTTTGGCCGGGACCGCTCACGCTCGTGCTGCCGGTGAAGCCGGGCGCTGTCTCGCCGCGCGTCACCGCAGGTCTGGACACGGTAGCGGTGCGGATGCCCGCGCATCCCGTTGCGCTGCGGCTCATCGCCGAGTCGGGCTGCCCGCTCGCCGCGCCGAGCGCGAATCGCTCGGGCCGTCCGAGCCCGACGCTGGCATCGCATGTGCGCGATGACCTGAGCGGCCGCATTGACGGCATCGTCGACGGCGGCGCGGCAGGCGTTGGCTTGGAATCGACGGTCGTAGAAATCGAGGGCGGCGATTCCGTGCGAATCTTGCGCCCTGGCGGCGTGACCGCCGAAGCGCTGCGCGAGGTTGCCGCGCATGTGGCGTACGACGCCGTGGCAGCGCCCGGCGCCGGCACAGGCGAGAGCGACGGCGAAGGCGAAGGCAGCGCCGCCGCGGATACAGCGGCGCCGCGCTCGCCGGGCATGAAATACGCGCATTACGCCCCGCAAGGGCTGATGCAGCTGGTGAAGGGCGAGCCTGACGCCGTCTCCGCCTATATTCAGGCGGAGACGGCGTCGGCGCGGGAGCGCGGCGAGCGCACGGGCGTGCTCGCATTTGCCGAGCATGCTGCTCGGTACGACGCCGACTGCGTGCTCGTCGTCGGCAGCCTCGCGCAGCTGGAAACGGCTGCGCACGGGCTTTATGGCGCGCTGCGCGAGTTCGACGCGCGCGGCGTGCAGCGCATCTGGGCCGAGACGTGCCCGGAGCACGGCATCGGCCATGCGCTTATGAACCGCTTGGCGAAAGCCGCCGGCCACGCGGTGGTCCGCGCCTAGCGCTCGCGCTTCGCGCTGTGCCTGCGTGGTGTTCTCGGAGCTGAGAGAGCCTAATACGTACTCTCAGCCCAATAATCGGCTGATTGAAGCTCTGTGAGTGCTAATTCAGCACTCTCAGATAAGGAAGCAGCCGAAAGCGCCGCGTCCCTCTATAATGGGTTTTCCAATATACCCCCAGCTCTCGCGCCTCGCACAGTGCCGAGTGCTCTTGTAGGGCTGCTGCTCACCGAGCCTGGTCATCATTCCCCCCTTGTCCGCATATGCTTGTGAAGAAGAAGCGGGACAAGGAGAGGATGACATGATCGAGAGCATGCATGCCGGGCAGCTGCTGACCCTCATTATTATAGCGGTGGCGCTGGGGATGGACGCTTTTTCGCTTGGTGTCGGCATTGGACTCAAAGGGATCCGGTTGCTGGACATTATGAAGCTGAGCGCCGTCATTGCGCTTTTTCACATAATTATGCCATTGATGGGCATCTTCACAGGTGAGTATGTCAGCACGCTGCTTGGCGGCGTCGCGACGACTGCGGCAGGTGCGCTTCTGCTGCTGCTTGGCGGGCATATGATCTACAGCTCGCTGCGCGGTGACGCGGTTGAATCCATTGATTATCGCAGCGGATGGGGGATTCTTCTGTTTGCGCTGAGCGTAAGCATTGACTCGTTCTCCGTTGGCATCTCGCTCGGTATGTTTGAGGCAGATATGCTGCTGACCGTGCTGCTCTTTGGCGTTGCTGGAGGCATCATGTCCGTGCTCGGCTTACTGCTTGGCAGACGCGTCGGCACTAGTCTCGGCGGTTATGGAGAAGCGTGCGGCGGCGTCATTTTATTCACCTTCGGCTTGCTGTTCTTGTTCTGAAATATATAAATATAGAGGAGTGTACGATTCTTGAAACGGATACTGTTTGTCTGCACGGGCAACACCTGCCGGTCGCCGATGGCTGAGGCGCTGCTTCGTACGCTCGCGCAGGAGCGGGGGCTGCAGCTCGATATTCGCTCTGCAGGTGTATCGACGATTGATGGGCTGCCTGTTTCGAAGAACGCGGAAGAAGCGCTGTCCCGCCGTGGTATTGAGCATCGCAGTGCGTCAAGAGCGCTTGAGACTGGCTCGATAGCTTGGTCGGACTTGATTCTGACGATGACAGGAAGCCACAAAAGACAACTGCTGCAGCGGTTCCCGAGCGCAGTGGACAAGACGTATACGCTGCTCGAGTTCGTGAATACCGACCCGGAAGTGCTTGAGCGCATCGCTGAGCTCGAAGGGATTTTGTCCGAGTGGCACATGAATCAAGCGCTAGGCCAGCCGTTTAGTGAAGCGAAGCGCGCTAGACTGCTGGAGCTGGAGCGGCAAATGCCGAACTTCGATATCGAAGATCCTTTCGGAGGACAGCTCAGCGTGTACGAGCAAAGCGCGGCTCAGATCGAGGAAGCGCTGAAGCGGCTGCTTGACCGGTTGCAGCAATAATTGGGCAACCTGAGGCTGCTTGGCCGGATTGATTTTCACGCGATAATCCGTTATGATGAAAATAACTAAAGACGGTTTCCAATGTAACTGGCGACGAGAGTGGGTTAAACCACGGTGGAGCATTGGAATATACGGCCGGTCGCCTGGGCAAAGAGCAGTGTGCGTAAGCATGCTCGCTCTTTTTTTGTCATTCGGAAGATGGATAAGTTTGCCGCTTGCAGCTGAATGACCGTCAGATGAATTTGATTCTTGTTCTGTAATTCAGTTTTTTATGTCCCGCGTTTTTTGCTTGTCGTCGCACAAAACGCATGTTCACCACGAATCTGGTCAATGTTCCTTTTTTGCTTGTCGCCTGAAATCAGGTATACTAGAACCAGTGTGAATCGACATTTTCCGCCATGAGCGGTCACTTGGGAGGTATATGGAATTATGAGAATTGCCATCGGTGCAGACCATGCGGGCTACCGCCTGAAGGACGAGATCGTTCCGTTCATTCAATCGCTCGGTCACGAAATCGAGGACGTCGGTTGCAATTGCGACCAGTCGGTTGATTACCCGGATTATGCGCTGCCGGTTGCTGATCTTGTGGCATCGGGCAAAGCGGATCGCGGCATTCTGATCTGCGGCACAGGCATCGGCATGTCCATTGCGGCCAACAAAGTGAAGGGCATCCGCTGTGCGCTCGTGCACGATATGTTCTCCGCCAAAGCAACTCGCGAGCACAACGATACGAACGTGCTGGCAATGGGCGAGCGCGTCATCGGTCCCGGCGTTGCGCAGGAGATTATCCGCATTTGGCTCGAGACGCCGTTCTCGAACGGTGAGCGCCATGTGGGCCGCGTGAACAAAGTGATGCAGATTGAAGCAAAATTCGCGGACGCGTAAAGGAAGCCGGTGATGACGATGGATCCAGCACAGCTTTCTAATGATGTGGAAACCGTCATTCGCGAACTAGCTTCTGCAGCGCGGCTGCGAGAGGGGCAGCTGCTCGTTATTGGCTGCTCTACGAGTGAAGTGCTTGGCCAGCGGATCGGCACGTCCGGCACGCTGGAAACTGCTGAAGCCATCTATGCTGGCGTAGAGGCTGTTCGGCGCGAGCTGTTGTTCTATCCGGTGTTTCAGTGCTGCGAGCATTTGAATCGGGCGCTTGTCATGGAGCGCGAAGCGGCTGAGCGGTATGGGCTGGAGCTCGTCTCGGCGATCCCTGTGCGCAAAGCCGGAGGATCAATGGCTGCATACGCCTTCAGTAAGCTGCAGGATGCCTGCCTGACCGAGACGGTACAGGCACACGCCGGTCTCGACATCGGCGACACCTTGATCGGCATGCACTTGAAGCGTGTGGCTGTGCCGGTGCGTCCGTCGATTCGTTCCATCGGAGCGGCACATGTGACGATGGCATATACTCGTCCGAAGCTAATCGGCGGAGAACGAGCTGTATATAACCGGGAAGCTGCTAATTTGGCGGCGCCCGGCGCTAGCGATACTTGCGATTAATTATTTTGAGGAGGACTTATACACACATGGAGAACTTACGCAAACAAGATCCCGAAATTTTGGCCGCACTTGGCCTTGAGCTTCAGCGCCAACGCGACAACATCGAGCTGATTGCATCCGAGAATATCGTTTCCGAAGCTGTGCTTGAAGCAATGGGTACTGTTCTGACAAACAAATACGCGGAAGGCTACCCGGGCAAGCGCTACTACGGCGGCTGCGAGCACGTGGATATCGCGGAAGATATCGCGCGCAATCGTGCGAAGGAACTGTTCGGTGCCGAGCACGCGAACGTTCAGCCTCACTCCGGCGCACAAGCGAACATGGCTGTTTACCTGGCAGCATTGAACCCTGGCGACACAGTTCTCGGTATGAACCTGGCGCACGGCGGCCACTTGACGCACGGTAGTCCGGTTAACGCTTCCGGTATTCTGTACAACTTCGTTCCTTACGGCGTAAGCGAAGACACGTTCACAATCGACTACGCGGAAGTTCGCAAGCTGGCGTTCAAGCACCGTCCTCGTATGATCGTTGCAGGCGCATCGGCTTACCCGCGCATCATTGATTTCGAAGAGCTTGGCCGCATCGCTGACGATGTTGGCGCGCTGCTGTTCGTCGACATGGCGCACATCGCAGGCCTTGTTGCTGCTGGTCTTCACCCAAGCCCAGTGCCGCATGCGCACTTCGTTACGACGACAACTCACAAAACGCTTCGCGGTCCTCGCGGCGGTATGATCCTTTGCCGCAAAGCATGGGCGCAAGCGATTGATAAAGCGGTATTCCCTGGTTCCCAAGGCGGTCCTTTGATGCACATCATCGCAGCTAAAGCTGTCGCTTTCGGCGAAGCGCTCCAGCCTTCGTTCAAAGAGTATGGCAAGAACGTTGTGGACAATGCCCAAGCGCTTGCAAACGCGCTGATCGGACACGGCATCAACATCGTTTCCGGCGGCACAGACAACCATCTGATGCTGATCGACCTGCGCAACCTGGGCATTACAGGCAAAGATGCGGAGCATGTCCTTGATTCCGTTCAAATTACGGTGAACAAGAACGCGATCCCGTTCGATCCGACCAGCCCGTTCATTACAAGCGGTATCCGCATCGGTACACCTGCTGCGACTTCCCGCGGCATGGGCGTAGATGCGATGGGTACAATCGCAGAAGTTATCGCAATGACGCTGAAGAACCCGAAAGATGAAGCGGTTCTGACTAAAGCGCGCGGTATGGTTAGCGACCTTATGTCGCAATACCCGCTCTACCCAGGTATGACTTACTAATTCGCGTGTATGGAAATCGGCAGCCTTACTCTAGCTTAAACTGGGGTAAGGCTTTTTTGTTTTGCAAAACAGTAAAAACAAAATGATTGCAATCGCTTTCTTTATTTGTATATAATAAGCTCAAACTCGTTCCGAAACGTTTCGGATGGAAATGGAGAATACGCTGGTGACAACTTTGAAAATGGTAGCTAGGCTCGCCGGTGTCTCTGTTACCACTGCATCACGGGCGCTGAATGGCTATTCAGACGTAAACGAAGACACACGCACGAAGATCAAGCTCGTGGCTCAGGACTTGAATTACAGGCCGAACGTATTGGCACGAAGTCTTGTCACGAAGCGATCTCGCGCAATTGGCGTCATTCTATCGGAGATAAATCGCTCGGGAGCGAAGGATGCACTTATGTACGAAATTTTATGCGGCATCAACGACAGGGCATCCGAGCTGGATTACGACATTATGCTGTTCAGCACGAATCCCAAGAAGCAGTTATCCAAATCCTATTCGGATCTATGCAAAGAGTGGAATGTCAGTGGCGCGATCATTGCGGGGCTGCGGGTTAATGACCCTTACTTGGAGGAAGTTGCAAGCGATACCAATTTCCCGTGCGTGCTCATTGATATTCCGGTAGAGGGCAGCAATGTCGGCCATGTAACGGCAGATGATATCCAGGGGGCCAGATTAGCCGTAAGGCACTTGGTCCAGCTAGGTCATCGTAACATTGCGATGATTAACGGACATAATCAGGCTGTGGTCAGTTTCGAGCGGCTTAAAGGCTATCAGCTCGAGCTGGAGCAGAATGGGCTGACCTTCAAGCCGGAGCTCGTGTACGACGGCGGATTCACGGAAGAAGGCGGGTTTACCGCAATGGGGCAAATTTTGCGCGAGCATCCGGATGTTACGGCCGTATTCTCGGCAAGCGATTTAATGGTGCTAGGAGCGCTTAGAGCTGCCGAGCATTGCGGAAGCAAGGTGCCGGAGTCGATATCGATTGTCGGGTATGATGATATTACGATCGCCTCCTACTGCACGCCTCGCATTACGACAATTAAACGCGATAAGTATGAAATGGGCTATCAATCGGCTCAACTGCTCCTCGACATGCTGACCAAGCAGAAGGCTGCAGCCCGCAAAATCGTCCTGTACAATGAACTGATTGTCCGAGAAAGCACGGCTCGCCCGGCGGTGAAGTAAGGAAGGGCGGCTTTGTTTCACCCAGCAACCGAAACGTTTCGGTATTATTTTTTTCGTAAATTTCCGAAACGTTTCGGATAATGATGGTATTTAGGGCTAGCACCAGCGAAGCCTACTGGTGATGCTCTTAAATATATAATCCTACCAAGAGGAGTTGTACGAGCATGTCAACGAGGGGTAAAGCAGTACTTGTACTTGGTATCACGGCAGCAGTCGTTTTAACCGGATGCGGTTCTAACGGAGATTCGGGCTCGAATGGTGCAGCGGGCAACGCATCGAGTAATTCGGCGGCGACGGCGAATAACGGGGCGGCTTCAAGCGGCAATTCGGAACAGAAGGAAGTAAAGCTGCGTGTCGGCACCTGGGAAGGTGGAGATGGCGCTAAGCTTCAGCAGCAAATCGCAGACAATTACAGTAAAGAACACAGCAATGTCAAAATCTCGATTGAATCGGTACCGGATCAATACGGCACGAAGCTGCTCACGCAAATTGCAGCTGGCCAAGCGCCGGATATTTTCCAAATCGGTGACGGCGACGTCAGCATGTTCATGAAGAAAGGCGCGCTTGAAGATCTGACGCCTTATATTGGAGGCGCTAACGGCGTCAACCTGGACGACTACTATACGAGTGTTCTTGATGTAGGCAAGCTGGATGGCAAGTACTACACAATGCCGAAGGACTACTCAGATATTGCGGTTTATTACAATAAGAAAATGTTCGACGCTGCAGGCATTCCTTACCCACAAACAGGCTGGACATGGGATCAGTTCTACGACACAGCGAAGAAGCTGACGG
Organism: Paenibacillus sp. sgz302114; assembly: GCF_056120345.1. NCBI lineage: Bacteria > Bacillati > Bacillota > Bacilli > Caryophanales > Paenibacillaceae > Paenibacillus > Paenibacillus sp. sgz302114. The sequence continues at coordinate 196,492 of NZ_JBVYOI010000008.1, read as the reverse complement.
TCAAAGACGGCGACAAGTTCAAGCAGTGGGGCGTTAGCTTGCCAGGCGGCTGGGTACGTGCGATTCTACCTCTTATCAACTCATACGGCGGCAGCGTCATCAGCCCAGACGGCGAGAAAATCGATGGCTTCATGAACAGCGACGGTACTGTTAAGGCGCTTGAGTTGTACCAAGACATGTACCAGAAGGATCATATCTCCCCGTCCAACACGGAGAGCGAAGCTTTCAAAGGTGTAGATCTGTTCGTTGCGGGTAAAGTGGCGATGAGCGTTACCGGCAGATGGCCGGTAGAGGATTACAAGAAGAATGCGGATCTTTCCTTCGGTGTTGCACAAATGCCAGTTGGTCCATCAGGCGCAGCAAACACGATTTGTTATGCAGGCTACGGCTTGTATTCCAAGTCTGAGAACAAAGATGCGGCTTGGGATTACCTGAAGTATTTGACAGGGCCGCAAGGTCAAGAACTGATGGCGACGCATGCGTTTACGGCTGTGAAATCGACGGCGGAGAAGCTTGGCCAAACGAATGATCCGGCGTTGAAGCCGTTCCTTGACGACATTCCGAATATTAAAGATTTCCCTGAGAAAATCAGTCCATTCTTCGGCGTATCCGGTGGCAAATCGCTGCAAGCGGTATTGGACAAAATGCTGCTCGGCAAACCGATTGACGTGAAGAGCGAGCTGGACGCAGCAGCTAAACAGGGCGATATCGACCTTCAAGCAGCTAAATCGGAATAAAACACGGCCTGAAGGCATGTGAACCAGAAGTTGACACACGGGGCGGGATGAACGTTTACGGGCTTCCCGCTCTTCCCTATTCATTGATGAACTGCGCAAGAGGAACAACATACTAGCCTGAGGTGATGAAATGAGCATGCCGGCGCCGAGCGTAGATACTGCCGCACCTGACACCGTCCGCAAGAAAATATGGTTTAACGCTACACGCAAGGAAGCAATGTGGTTTTACCTTCTAATTTCCCCGTGGCTTATCGGGTTTCTCTGTTTTGTACTTGGACCTATGATTGCTTCGTTTGTTATTAGCTTAATGAAGTGGGATTTGCTTACCCCAGCTAAATTTGTCGGTTTCAAAAACTATTCCAAAGCGATTAATCGCGACCCGCTGTTCTGGCAGTCGCTAAAAGTAACGGTTGTCTATTCGATCTTCTCAGTACCTCTTGGACTGATTTTCTCCTTGGCGCTTGCCCTGCTGCTCAATCAAGCGGCGCGGGGAATGCGGCTGTTCCGCACAATATTCTATATGCCGGCTGTCGTTAGCGGTGTATCCGTCATGGTGCTATGGATGTGGATTTTCAATCCTCAAATCGGATTATTAAATACAGTACTTGGCTACTTTGGCATTAACGGTCCTGGTTGGATTTTCGATCCGAAATGGGCAATGACTTCACTCATTATTATGAGCCTCTGGGGAATTGGCGGGGGCATGATTATTTGGCTTGCTGGCTTGAAGGGCATCTCGCCGATGCTGTACGAAGCGGCGGATCTCGACGGTGCCAATGTGTGGCAGAAGTTCCGGAATGTAACGATTCCAATGCTGACGCCGACGATTTTCTTCAACTTGATAATGGGCATTGTAGGCGCACTCCAAACTTTCGGTCAAGCCTATGTGATGACGAAGGGCGGACCGATGAACTCGACGCTCTTCTTCAACTACTACTTGTTCCAGAACGCATTTGAGAATTTCAATATGGGCTATGCATCGGCGCTTGCCTGGTTCTTGTTCGTCATTATTCTTGCGCTGACACTTGTCGTCGTGAAATCGTCAGATGCATGGGTGTATTACGAAGGGGAGAGGAAGTGACAGCATGAAGCAATCTAACTGGATTAAGCTTACTATCGTTTATGCGCTTCTTATACTCGGATCGATCGTTATGCTCGTTCCGTTTGCCTGGATGCTCTCTACCTCGCTGAAAGAGTCCTATCAGGTATTCGCTACGCCTGTGCGCTGGATTCCGAGTCCGATCAAATGGCATAACTACGTGGAAACATTCACAGGCCTTCCATTCGGCAGATGGCTACGCAATACGGTCATTATTACACTGCTCAATATTCTCGGCACGCTCGTGTCTTGTACGGTAGTGGCCTACGGCTTCGCGCGGTTTCGCGCTAAAGGAAAGAGCTTCTTCTTCATCCTCATGCTGTCGACCATGATGCTGCCGGGAACGGTAACGATGATTCCGGTGTTCTACCTGTTTACAGAACTGGGCTGGATGAATACGTTCTACCCGCTTATCGTGCCTGCGTTCTTCGGCAACGCCTTCTTTATTTTCTTGCTGCGTCAATTCTTTATGGGTATTCCGACAGAGATGGAGGAAGCGGCTAAGATCGACGGTGCAAGCACGGTCGGTATTTTATGGCGTGTTATTTTGCCGCTTACGATCCCTGCCCTTATTACGGTTGCGATTTTCCAGTTCAATGGCGTATGGAATGATTTTATGGGCCCACTGTTGTATCTGAACAAGCCTGAGCTGTATACGCTCGCGCTTGGTATCAACTTCTTCAAGAGTGAGAACAACGTCCAGTGGAACTACTTGATGGCGGCTTCCGTCGTTACGATGCTGCCGTCACTCATTTTCTACTTCATCGGTCAAAAATATTTCGTTGAAAGCATCACGCTAACAGGACAGAAGGGATAACCGTATGATCAAGCTATCGAAACGCGCCTCCTGGACGCTCAGTATCGGTCTGATGTCGGCAGCTATGCTTGGACTCGAGATTGCCCTGACCAATGTATTCGGCGTACTGCTGCAGTACCATTACGTATCCTTCATCGTGTCGCTTGCCGTCTTCGGTATTGGGACAGGCGCTTATGCCGCTTCCCGGAGCAAGCGATCTGGGAGTGCGGCTGTGACGGGATGGGTGTGTGCAGCTGCAGGGCTGTTCATGGCGCTGCTAAGCTTCGTTTTAGCGAGGTTTCCGTATGTCGATCAGCTTGCGATTTATGCGCTGATGTGTACCGTGCCGTTCATTCTGTTCGGCTGGATGACAGGACGTGCACTTGGCAGCGGTGCTGCATCGGCTGCAACGATCTATGCAGCCGATTTGCTCGGCGCAGCGCTTGGCGCTGTTGCTGCTTATTTGCTGCTTAACCGCTTCGGCGGCTTTGAAACGATCTTCGCTTTGTCGGCGCTATGCTTCGCAGCTGCGGCTGCATTATTCCTGCTGCCGGGCGAAGGAAAAGAACGCCGCATGGCGGGGCCTGCAGCTGGCTTGATCGCTGCCGTACTCGTCGTGGTATGGCTGGCCGCTGGTCCCGAAGGCGGCTGGAAGCTTAACTTTGCCGGTATGCTCGGTGCAGCGCCGGATAAGACGATCGTTGGCACACTGCAAGCGGACCCGGCTGCACGTATTGTACATACGAAATGGGACAGCTTCGCGCGTACCGATACAGTAAGCACGTCAGATGCAAGCCGGCGTATTCTGTTCGTCGACGGCGGCGCGGGTAGCTATATGTATAAGTTTGGCGGCGATCTGAGCGCAATGGGATCGCTTGCGAGAGACATCGAATTTTTGCCGTTTGCAGCAGGCTCCGCGAATAAGGCGATTATCGTCGGCGCGGGCGGTGGCAGAGATATTCTATATACATTGATGGCAGGAGCCAAAGATGTTACCGCTGTTGAGCTTAGCCCAAGTCTAGTGAGCAGCGTGCGGGCAATGTCGGATTATAACGGGTCCGTACTTGATCTGCCTGGCGTCCATACGGTCGTTGGCGACGGGCGGAGTGTGCTGGAGCGTAGCCGCGAGTCCTACGACCTCATCGTACTGGATCTTGTCTATTCTCAGGTTGGCGGCATCGGCGGACAGGCGCTGTCCGAGAACTACGTGTTCACGAGGGAAGCGTTCGAGACGTATTTGCAGCGGTTAACGCCTACTGGCCGCATTATCGTCATTTCACACCAAGGTATTGAAGGGCTGCGAGCCTACTATACCGGATTTGAAGCGCTGCTTCATACAGGTGGAGACGGCATCAAGCCAAGGGAAGCGGCGAAGCATACCGCGCTCCTCATGGCGTCGGAGGGTTCCGCTTCACCGAATTTAACGTTGTCTATTATTCAGAAGTCGCCCCTAAGTGAACAACAGCTAAAATTACTCCGTGCGGGATCGAGCTCCCTCGGTCTGAATGCGCTGTTCCTGCCAGGCTCGGATGAACAGTTTCTGAAGCCGCTGTTGGACGGAAAGACGCCGTTTGACCGATTCGTCCGGGATTCCGACTACAATGTGTATCCGACTACGGATGATAAACCGTTCTTCTTCCTCGTGCAGCAGTCGCTGCCGAGCGCTTTGAAGCAGTGGCTTGCCGTCATTCTCGTGCTTACGGTAATGTTTGCCCTTCTGATTCTGCAGAGTGAGCAGCAGCAGAAGGCTGGAGATCGGAAGCGGATAAACGCGTTCACTTATTACATCTTAACCGGCATCGGTTATATGTGCGTTCAGACTGTACTTATACAGAAGACCTTGTACTATGCAGGCAGCCCGGTGCTCGCCGCAATGACGGTTATTGTCGCGATGCTGCTTGGCGGCAGCGTTGGCAGCCTTATTGCCGGAAGGATCCGTGTGAAGCTGTGCATCTTGGCTGCCGCCATTATTGGACTCATTGTCGTTCTTGCCATATGGGGTGCAACAGCAGAAGCCGATCTGATGGCGATTGCTGAGACTGGCCGAATGATCGTGCTCGGCATCGCGCTCTTCCTGCTCGGTGTTCTGCTCGGTATTCCGCTTCCTGCGGGACTGCGGGCGGAAGAAAGCAGCCCGTCCGGCAGAGCAGCATTTTATTTTGCGCTAAGCGGCATCTCCGGCGTATGGGGATCTTGGCTTGCGGCGGCGGTGTCGATTGCAGGGGGGTTAACCGTTACGCTGGCAGCCGGCTGCTTATGCTACGCGCTTCTAGCACTAACACGTTATCGTACGATATAGGAGGCTATTGAAATGACATTGACTAAAGAAGCGAAATTAAGTGCCGGCCCGATTTTGGAGGCTTATCACGAGTCGAGAGAATCGAGCGGCCTGTCGTGGAAGGATCTTTATATAACGCCAGGCAATCGGACCTATATGATCGGCAGCCAGAACGGCGGATTTCCGGATTTCGGCCACCATGTAAAGCTTGAAATGGGCGGCCTGTGGCTGCATCCGATCAAGCTGCTTGACGGCTTCTGGCTTCATATTGCTAACACTGGTGCTTCTGCTCCAGCTGACGGCAAATGGCTGACCGAATCTGATACCTTCCATAACTATCCCTTTTATAATGAGCATCGTTATACGCTGCCATCGCTCCAGCTTCAAGTGGATCGCAGCCAGTTCTGCCCGGATGATGCGGAAGGCTTCGTTATTACTTATACGATGCGCGACACGAGCGGCGAGGATAGAAAGCTTAGCCTCAGCTTCCTCGCAAGGACTGACCTGAGTCCTGTATGGTTCTCTGAGGGGAAAGGTATTGAAGACGGCTTCGACGAAGGGCAGTTCGACCGAGAAGAGGGACTTTTCCTCGGGAAGGATTCGCTGAACCCGTGGCACGTCGTCATCGGCGCGAACCGTCAATTCAGTAGAGGGCACATCGAGCGGGAGCTGTTCGGACCTCACTGGACGGCAGGAAAAGGTATTGGCGCTGAGCTTACGTATGATGATGTCGTTGTGCCTGCGGGCGGAGAGACGGAGATTCGGTTCTTTATTGCCGGTTCTTATTCATCTGAGGAGTCGGCACGTCAAACGTACAAGCAGCTGGCGAGCAGCTATGCCAAGCTGTGGTCGGACAAATGCAAGCGTTATGAAGCGCTAGTGTCCCAAACCGTTATCTCCATCCCAGACCAGCATCTGCAGAAGGTGTTCGACTGGGTGAAGTTCCATAACGATTGGTTCGTGCGCGACGTGCCGGAGGTCGGCCGCGGTATGGGAGCGGGTCATCCGGAATACCCGTGGTGGTTCGGCTGTGACAACAGCTACACGCTGCTGGGACTTCTGCCGCTTGGCGGACTCGAGATGGCGCAGGAGACGTTGGAGCTGATTCGGCGGACATCCGAGGAAACGAACGGAAACGGCCGTATTATTCATGAGCTGTCCACGAGCGGACTTGTCGCAAATCCGGGAAATACGCAGGAAACGGCGCATTTTATTAAATGCGTGTGGGATGTGTTTGGTTGGACAGGCGACATTCAATTCCTTCGCAGTATGTATCCTGGCGTCAAGAAAGGTTTGTCGTGGCTGCTTGGCGAGATGGACCCGGACGGCGATTTGCTGCCCGAAGGCTATGGCATCATTGAGATTGAAGGCCTCAACGTTGAGCTGATCGATTCTGCTGTATATACATGGTCTGCATTGCGCGCGGGCATCCAGATGGCGGTGCTGCTTGGAGAGCAGGAGCAAGCGGATGAATATGCATCGTTAGCCGAGCGCCTTGGCCATACAATCAACCACGAGCTGTGGCTGGAGAAAGAGGGGCTCTACGCCGATGCGATGGCATCGGTCGGCAAGGTCATGAGCCGCATTGATATTTATATCGAGCGTGCCCGCAGTATGGGGGCGGAAGTCGCCGTGGCCAGCATGCAAGCGATGAAGGAAGAGATGCAACAGCTGGATCCGGAGAGCGAGCAGCCTTGGCTGTTCAAGAACTGGGTCATCAACACGCCGATGGAGACGGGGCTTGCTCCTCGTGACAAGGCGATTAGGGCGCTCGATCGGATGGGCACGGATGAATTCACGGGACCTTGGGGCACCTACCTATCCGGTATGTATCAAGATCAGATGATGACAATCTCGACTAGCGTGCAGGCGGTTGCCGAAGCGCAGTATGATCGTATGGATGAGTCGCTTCGCTATGTCCGCTTGATCGCTTCAACATTCAACAAGCGGCTTCCGGGCTCTATCTCGGAGATGTCTCCGGATTACGGATGCTTCGTCCAAGCTTGGACGGTATACGGAATCGCATGGCCGATGCTGACCGGTATGTTCGGCATTCAGCCTGAGGCACACCGGCGAACGCTTACGCTGCGTCCGCGCTTGCCGAAAGAGTGGAATGAGATGAGCGTAAAGAATGTGAACTTGGGGCTTGGCGAGCTGCACAACGTCCTCGATTGGGCGATTAGCCACGAGGAGTCCGTTCAAACGTACTCGTTCGAGCTCAAGCATCCGGGATGGTCGGTTGTGTGGGATGTGCCTGTTACCGCGGATGAAGCTGTAACGCTTGACGGTGCTCCGGTTGAGCCAGCGAAAATGGCGGAAGGCGGCTCCTCGATTCGGATCGACAGTGCCGGGAAGCATGTTATTGTCGTGAAGAAACGCATAGGTATTGAATAATGAAGGGGCTGTAACTCGTCATCGTGACCGATGAGTGACAGCCCCTTATTAATGCCGCGGAATTTACGGGATTTCACCTATATTGGCATCCGAGCCGTGATATGATGACCCTATACCACGAACAAGGCGGTGCATCGTAAAATGAATCCGTTTGTGATAGTCATTGTCGTGATCATTTTGTTTTTCGCATTTAGACTTTTATCGTCCAATAACGGACATGGGAGGGCTAGAGGTGCTATGCGGGGAGGCTCGCGGCCAAGGCCATCCAGCGCCCGGACGCCGATGCGCAAGCCGCCTGAATGTCTCGGTGTACCGGAGGGGCATCCTGCGCGCACGGCAGCGGAACGGCTTGAAGCGGCGCTGACAGCTGATTTCGAAGCGCGCGTAAAGGACCGCGTGCTGCGCAATGCGCCAAGCCTGCGGGACGGGGAATGGCAGTGGCAATGGTTCGAGCTGAAGCGGTATTTTCTCATGTGCGGTGTCCTCAGAGGCGTGCCGATGTACAGTGCGCGAGTCGATGACGTGTGGCATGAGATGCTCATGTTTACGCGTGAATATGAACAATTCTGCAAGCAGTTCTGCGGTGCGCTTATCCATCATGCTCCTCATACGCCGGGTGGGAAGCCGGATCCGAGTGAGCGCGCATGGTTCGATTGGATCTATGGCGAGCTGTTCCTGCCGGCACCAGCGAGCGGACAGCTGTGGGGGCCGTTCTACCGGACGCCAATGTCGCATGAGCTGATGCGCGAGCTGGAGCAAGAGAACGATGAGGCGCTTCGCAGCCGGAGGTTTAATGAGCGTGCGGCTGAACAGTTTCCTGATATTGATGCGACCATTCGCTACATAATTGAGCGAGGCAGAATGCTTACGGCATCGAACGGGCAAGAGCAGACATACCGGGATCGTGATGATTGGACGGGGATGGGCATGTCGACAGGCCTGCTTTCGGGGATGTTCTTTGCCTCGTCATTGGGGCCGATAGATGATTTCCACAATCAGATGAACGACGCACAGTCAGAAGAGGAGCGCGAAGCGAACGGCGATAGCAGCGGCGCAAGCTATGTATGCAGCAGTGGCGATACAGACGATAATGGCGGTGACGGAGGCGATTCAGGAGGCAGCAATTGCAGCTCGGACAGCGGCAGCAATTGCAGCAGTTCAGATAGTGGCAGCGGTGGAGACAGTGGCGGTGGCGGTTCGTCCTGCGGCAGCAGCTGCGGAGGCGGCAGCTAGTTATTGGTTTGAAGCAGCGCGAGACCATTCGGGCAATCAACTTGGCTTAAAAAGACCATTGCTCATGCCTCATTGAAAACCTTCGTTTCCAGACCGCAGCTGGGGACGAAGGTTTCTTGGCGTGCGGAGACGGCAACTAATTCGGGCTGCTTAGGTAGAATTCACTCGGTTTCGGGAATACTTTGCATGAGTTTTATAGCTCTCGCTTACATTTAAATGTGCATATTGCGTCTCCGAATGTTATAATACTCAGTTGAAAAGAGCATTTCAGGAGGATGAATAATACCTATGGGTAAGCTCACCATTTGCGATCACCCGCTTATTCAGCACAAGCTGACCTTTATCCGTGATAAAGAAACGAAGACGAAAGATTTCCGCGAACTTGTTGATGAAGTTGCGACAATGATGGCTTATGAAATTACAAGAGATTTGCCGCTTGAGACCGTTTCGGTCAGTACGCCAGTTGTTGAGGCGACAAGCAAAATCGTTTCCGGCCGCATGCTCGGGCTCATCCCGATTCTGCGCGCAGGGCTTGGCATGGTTGAAGGAATGCTGAAGCTCATTCCATCGGCTAAAGTCGGCCATATCGGCTTGTTCCGCAACCCGGAGACGCTTGAGCCGGTTGAATACTATGTCAACCTGCCGTCCGATGCGCCAGAACGCCTCTTAATCGTCATTGATCCAATGCTCGCAACGGGCGGGTCGGCGAATGCGGCGATCCAGGCATTGAAGACGCGCGGCTGCACGCAGATCAAACTGATGTGTCTCATTGCTGCGCCTGAAGGCGTGAAGGCCGTACAGGAAGCGCATCCGGACGTTGATATTTTCTTGGCTTCGCTCGACAGCCATCTCAACGACCACGGTTATATCGTGCCAGGTCTCGGCGATGCCGGCGACCGCATGTTCGGCACGAAGTAAATTTACTTTAGGGGTGAAAGGCATTGGCTAAGATTAAGGTAATGACGGTTTTCGGCACACGACCGGAAGCGGTCAAGATGGCGCCGCTCGTACTGGAGCTGCAGAAGCATCCTGAAGACATTGAGTCGGTCGTCTGCGTAACGGCGCAGCATCGCCAGATGCTGGACCAAGTGCTTGATTTTTTCAAAATCACGCCTGATTACGATCTCAACGTCATGAAAGATCGTCAAACCTTAACCGAAACGACCGTTAAAGTGCTGCAAGGCCTTGATCCGATTCTAAGCGAGTCAAAGCCGGATATCGTACTTGTGCACGGTGATACGCAGACCTGCTTCCTAGGCAGCTATGCAGCGTTCTTGCAGCAGATTCAAGTCGGCCATGTCGAAGCAGGCCTTCGTACATGGAACAAGCTGTCTCCGTATCCGGAGGAGATGAACCGCCAATTGGCAGGCGTGCTCTCCGATGTGCATTTTGCGCCTACGGACAAGTCTGCCGAGAACTTGCTCAAGGAGAATAAACCGGAGAACGCTATCTACATAACCGGTAATACGGCAACGGATGTATTCCAGTACACGGTCGATCCTTCGTTCAGGCACCCGGTGCTCGATTGGGCGAAAGGCAAGCGGATGATTCTGATGACAGCGCATCGCCGTGAAGCGATCGGCGAGCCGCATCGCAATATTTTCAGAGCGGTGAAGCGCATTGCGGATGAGTTCGAGGACGTTGCGATCGTGTACGCGGTTCATCTGAATCCGGCTGTTCGCGAGCCGGCGAATGAGATTCTTGGCAATCATCCACGTATTAAGCTCATTGAACCGCTTGATGTGTTCGAATTCCATAACTTCTATCCGCATACGTACATGATCATGACGGATTCCGGCGGTCTGCAGGAAGAAGCGCCATCATTCGGCGTGCCGACGCTCGTGCTTCGCGATACGACAGAGCGCCCGGAAGGTATTGAAGCAGGAACGCTGGAGCTTGTTGGTACGGATGAAGCGGTTGTGTACGAACGGGCGCGCGCGCTGTTGTCAGACTCAGCGCTGTATGAGCGGATGAGCAAAGCTGCGAACCCATATGGTGACGGAAAAGCGTCGGAGCGTATTGTCCAAGCTATTTTGCATCATTTTGGGAAATCAGACATTCGTCCGACAACGTTCACACAACGTTCATAGTTGACATTGATAGTGGAGCATCTCCTTTAAGGCTACAGCATACAGTGCTACTGTACGGTTGTTGCATCCGAAAACCCTAGGAAAATCAAGGGTTTTCGGGCTGTAGTTCACTAAATGTTTGAATTTATATCAATTGACAAACATGAACCCGCTTGGCTAAAATAAATAAGAGTTTTGGAGTGATTAGGGGCGATGAATTCATCCCATGACGACAAAAATCGCAGCACGGACAACAGTAGCCTTGGAGATAATCCATGGCGGGCGATGGGGCTGATCGGCTCTGTTGGCGGAACAATTGGCGTATGTCTTGGACTAGGCTATTGGATTGGCAGCAGGACTGATAGTTCAGATGGTTCCGGGTATGGAGCGATTGTCGGAATGGCTGCAGGTTTCGTCATTGCCGTCATCATAACCATACTTTTGATCCGAGCGTTTACAGGGGGCAAAGCAAAGTAATGGATGATCTGTCCGGCCACCTTCGAACGGTTATGCGTATTACGTTCTTTTTTTTGTCTGTATGCTTCATTGGATGGGCCCTGCTTCCGGAATATAAACCGCTCTTCGGCGGATTAATTCTCGGCGCTGTGGCAAGTCTTGCAAACGCCTTCCATCTTTCTTGGAAAGTACAACGAACCGGCGCATATGCGGTGGCTGGAATCAGGAAACGCAACAATCTTGGATTTCTTACACGCGCATGCATCGCGCTGCTCGCGGCAGTCATTGCCACTAGGTACTTTTCGTTCAGCATCTATGGAACAGTAGCCGGATTATTTGTAGCGCAATTGGCAACACTCATATTGGGGTTTATTGCCAAGCGGAATTCGGCGGTACGGCATTCTACCGATGAAAGGGGTGAAAACAACTAAATGGATCATATTTTTCCTGAAGTGCATCTAGGCGGCATACGCTTTGACCTAGCTGCTATTTTCATGATTGTTATCACCAGCATTATCGTGTTCATTCTTGCAAAAGTGTCCGTTCGTAACGCATCGGTAACTAATCCGACGAAGATGCAAAACTTCTTGGAGTGGGTTATCGAATTCGTTCAGAACATTATTGGTACGACGATGGATCTTAAGAAAGGTCGTCCGTACTTGACACTAGGTATTGCAATGATCATGTACCTGTTTGTAGCGAACTTGCTCGGTCTTCCGTTCGGTATCGTTACGCACGCACATGAAGGCGCAACATTCTTAGGAATGGAATTGTTCTTGGATGGTAAAGAGGAAGCGCACATCTCGTGGTGGAAATCGCCGACAGCGGATGTTGCCGTTTCAGGAGCGCTAATGGCTATCGTAATCGTGCTAACGCACATCGAGGGTCTTCGTCGCAACCGTAAACATTACCTCAAGCACTATTTCGAGCCTTACGCAGCATTCTTCCCGCTGAACGTTATTAAAGAGGTTGCGAAGCCGCTTTCGCTTTCGCTTCGTCTCTACGGTAACATTTTCGCAGGTGAGGTTATGATCGGCGTTATCATGGGTATGGGCTGGTTCGGTATTCCGGCGCTCATCGTATGGCAAGGCTTCAGCGTATTCGTAGGTGCAATTCAATCGTTCGTATTCGTCATGCTGACAATGGTTTACATGTCGCAAGCGATCGTTCACGAAGAACACTAAGCACACTGTAACAACCCTGCTAAGCAGGAAAAAATAAACTATTTTTAAACAATTTGAGGAGGATTTCTCTAATGGGAGCTTTAGCATTAGTTGCAGCAGCAATTGTATTTGGTCTTGGAGCATTGGGTGCAGGTATCGGTAACGGTTTGATCGTAGGTCGTACAGTTGAGGGTATTTCCCGTCAACCAGAACTTCGCGGTACTCTTCAAACTACAATGTTCATCGGGGTAGCGCTTGTAGAGGCACTTCCAGTTATTTCCCTCGTTCTTGCGTTCATCTTCTTGGGTAAAGCTTAAGAAACATTTCAACAGACTATGGCGGGGAGTGCCTTATGCCTCCGCGCCTTCCTTTTGCTGACAGTCTCATAAGGGTGTCAGCCAATCTACGGAAAGGAGTGACGTACGTTGGATATCGTATGGTCAAATTTTTTCATCCAACTGATTGCCTTCGGAATTCTCTACTGGCTGCTTAGCCGTTACGCTTTCGGCCCGCTCTTCTCCATCATGGAACAGCGCAAGCAGTTCGTGAAAGAACAGCTTGAAGGTGCAGAGAACAGCCGCAAGCAAGCTGAAGCGCAATACGAAGAGCAGAAGCAATCGCTCGCGCAAGCTCGTAAAGACGCTTATGACATTATCGAGCAAGCGAAGCAAACAAGCACGAAGCAAGCCGACGAGATCGTTCACGCTGCAAAATCCGAGGCAACTCGCCTGAAGGACGAGGCAGTGAAAGATATTGAAAGCGAGAAGAACAAAGCAATTGCTTCACTTCGCTCGCAAGTTAGCGGCATGTCCGTCATGATCGCTTCCAAAATCATCGAGAAACAAATCGATGACAAATCGCAAGAGCAGCTTGTTGACCAATACTTGAATGAGGTTGGAAGCAAATGAGCCGCGAGGGCGTCGTAGCTAAACGCTACGCTAAAGCGCTGTTTGAACTGGCACAGAGCAACAATGCGGTTGCGGATGTTGAAAAACAGCTGAAGATCGTCGTTGATGTCTTGTCCGGAGATGCGCAAATTCGCAAATTCCTCGGACTGCCTAACGTAGAAGTTTCCAAGAAAATCGACATCGTACGCGGCGCTTTGTCCGATACCGTGTCGGTTATGGTTCTGAATACTGTAGAGCTTCTCATTATCCGCGGCCGCCAAGCTGCGATTGCTGATGTGTACGAAGCTTATACGAAAGTAGCGGGAGATGCGCTCGGTCAAGCACACGCTACGATATATACCGCTAAATCGTTGTCCGCTGAAGAGCTGTCCAAAGTGTCGGCGCAGTTCGGTACAATGATCGGCAAACGCATTATCGCAAAACAAATCGTTGAACCAGCTCTGCTCGGTGGCGTACAAGTGCGCATCGGCGATCGTCTATATGACGGCAGCCTCTCCGGCAAGCTCGCTCGACTTGAACAAGCTTTGAAAACTCAAGCATTGTAGATAGGGGTGAACGGAATTGAGTATCAGACCTGATGAAATCAGCACGCTGATTAAACAACAGATCGAACAATTTAAATCCGAAATTCAAGTCGTTGATGTCGGTACGGTCATCCAAGTTGGTGACGGTATCGCACGTGTGCACGGCCTTGAGAACGCGATGGCTGGCGAACTGCTCGAATTCGCGAACGGTGTTATGGGTATGGCCCTTAACCTTGAAGAGAGCAACGTCGGTGTCGTTATCATGGGTCCTTACACTGGCATCCGCGAAGGCGACCAAGTGAAAAGAACGGGTCGTATCATGGAAGTTCCTGTAGGCGAAGCGTTGCTTGGCCGCGTTGTTAACGCACTGGGTCAACCAGTTGACGGCAACGGTCCAATCAACACAACTGCAGCACGTCCAATCGAATCTCCGGCACCGGGCGTTATGGCTCGTAAATCGGTATTCGAGCCGATGCAAACAGGCATCAAAGCGATTGACGCGATGATTCCTATCGGCCGTGGTCAACGCGAGCTTATCATCGGTGACCGCCAAACAGGCAAAACGCAAATCGCGATCGACACGATCGTTAACCAAAAAGGCAACGGCGTTATCTGTATCTACGTTGCAATCGGTCAAAAGCAATCGACTGTTCGTACAGTTGTTGAGTCCCTTCGCCAACAAGGCGCTTTGGACTACACAATCGTTGTAACAGCGAGCGCTTCCGAGCCGTCCCCGCTCCTTTACCTAGCGCCTTACACAGGCTGCTCGATGGGCGAGTACTTCATGTACAACGGCAAACACGTACTTGTTATCTATGATGACCTTTCCAAACAAGCGGCAGCATACCGTGAGCTTTCCTTGCTGCTTCGCCGTCCGCCGGGTCGTGAAGCTTACCCAGGTGATGTATTCTACCTGCATTCCCGTTTGCTTGAGCGCGCAGCTAAGCTGAACGATGAGCTTGGCGGCGGTTCCTTGACTGCATTGCCATTCATCGAGACGCAAGCCGGCGATATCTCGGCTTACATCCCGACGAACGTAATCTCGATTACGGACGGTCAAATCTTCCTTGAGTCCGACCTGTTCTACTCCGGTCAGCGTCCAGCGGTTAACGTTGGTAACTCTGTATCCCGTGTAGGTAGCTCCGCTCAAATCAAAGCAATGAAGAAGGTTGCTGGTACGCTTAAGACTGACCTCGCGCAATACCGCGAGCTCGCAGCTTTCGCAGCGTTCGGCTCCGATCTCGATAAAGTAACACAATCCCGTCTGAACCGCGGTGAGCGTACGCTTGAAATTCTGAAGCAAGGCGTTAACGCGCCATTGCCAGTAGAACGTCAAGTTGTATCCCTGTACACGGTTACTCGTGGACACGTGGACGATCTTCCAGTTCAAGACGTTCGTCGTTTCGAACAAAGCTTCCTGGCTTACGTGGATGCAAACAAACCGGAAATTTTCGCTTCCATCCGCGACACGAAAGATTTGACTTCCGACAATGAGAAAGCACTTGTTGAAGCAATCAAAACGTTCAAGAACAGTTTTGCTGCGTCGGTATAAAAGTTTAACTTAGCGCGGAATAGATACTGGTTAGGGTGAAGCTAAGCTTCACCCAGAGGCTGGTAATAAGGTGGTGACAACGAATGGCTAAAGGTATGCGCGAGATTAAGCGCTCGATCAAGAGTAAGCAAAATACGAAGCAGATTACGAAGGCTATGGAGATGGTAGCATCTGCGAAGCTCAAAAGAGCTCAAGACGCAGCTGTAGCATCACGTCCATATACGGAGAAAATCAAAGAAGTCGTAGCTAGCATTGCATCGGGTGGAGGCACAATTAAGCATCCCATGCTGCAAAGCCGCGAAGTTAAGCGTACGGCCTATCTGGTCGTTACGTCGGACCGTGGTTTGGCGGGTGGGTACAATGCGAACGTGCTTCGTAAAGTATGGACGACGATTGAGGAGAAGCATAAGTCTTCTGCTGAATACGACGTGTTCGTCATCGGTCGTAAAGGCCGCGATTACTTCAGACGCCGTGGCGTAGAGCTGGCAGGCGAAGTAACAGGACTTTCCGACACACCTAAATTTGCAGATATCAAGTCGGTAGCAGCAGCTGCTGTTAAAGGCTTCGAGAGCGGCAAGTATGACGAATTGAACCTGGTTTACAACCAATTCTACAACGCAATGACCCAAGTTCCTGTTGTTAAACAGCTGCTTCCACTGGATCAGTCGGATTTCACAGGCGCGAAGGCAAGCTACGAATATGAGCCGTCACCTGAGAAGGTGCTCGACGTTCTTCTTCCTAAATACGCGGAAACGGTCATTTACAGCGCAGTATTGGAAGGTAAAGCGAGCGAGTTCGGCGCACGTATGACTGCGATGGGCAATGCAACGAAGAACGCGACGAAGATGATCGCAGGCTTGACGTTGACGTACAACCGTGCGCGTCAGGCAGCAATCACGCAAGAAATCGCGGAAATCGTCGGCGGCGCGAACGCGCAGGCGTAACATAAACTTTAAAGTATTTTTCCTCGGAAAAACATGAAGGAGGTACACCAATGAGCAAGGGGCATGTAGTCCAGGTAACAGGTCCGGTTGTCGACATCGCGTTCGAGAACGGTCATTTGCCTGAGATTCTTAATGCGATAAAAATTGAGAAAAAAGCTGAAAAGCCAGGCGAAGTAAACATCAATCTTACGGTTGAAGTTGCAACTCACCTAGGTGATAACCTGGTTCGTTGCGTTGCGATGTCTTCCACTGACGGTCTTGTCAGAGGTACAGTAGCTGTTGACTTGGGCAACCCAATCACAGTACCTGTAGGACCAGCAACACTTGGTCGCGTATTTAACGTACTCGGCGATCCAATTGATAACAATGGTGATGTTGACCGTACGCTCGCTAACCCGATCCACCGTCAAGCTCCTCCTTTCGAAGAGCTGTCGACTTCCCAAGAAATCCTGGAAACAGGTATTAAAGTTATCGACCTTATGGCACCATACTCCAAAGGTGGTAAGATCGGTCTCTTCGGCGGTGCGGGCGTAGGTAAAACCGTAACGATGCAAGAGCTGATTCACAACATCGCACAAGAGCACGGCGGTATCTCCGTATTCGCCGGCGTTGGTGAGCGTACTCGTGAAGGTAATGACCTTTACCACGAGATGAGCGACTCCGGCGTTATCAACAAAACAGCGATGGTATTCGGTCAAATGAATGAGCCTCCAGGCGCGCGTCTTCGCGTAGCTTTGACAGGCTTGACAATGGCTGAGTACTTCCGTGATGAAGAAGGCAGAGACGTACTTCTGTTCGTCGACAACATCTTCCGCTTCACGCAAGCTGGTTCCGAAGTATCCGCATTGCTCGGCCGTATGCCGTCCGCGGTAGGTTACCAACCAACATTGGCAACTGAAATGGGTCAACTGCAAGAGCGTATCACTTCAACGAAAAAAGGTTCCGTTACTTCCATTCAAGCGATCTACGTTCCTGCCGATGACTATACGGATCCGGCTCCAGCAACGGCGTTTGCTCACTTGGATGCAACGACTAACCTTGAGCGTAACATCGCAGCGATGGGTATCTTCCCAGCCGTTGACCCGCTCGCTTCGTCTTCCCGTATCCTGACACCAGAAATTCTTGGCGAAGAGCACTACCAAGTAGCGCAAACCGTTAAGAAAGTTCTGCAACGTTATAAAGAGCTTCTGGATATTATCGCGATCCTCGGTATGGACGAATTGTCTGAAGAAGACAAGCAAGTCGTTCACCGCGCGCGCCGTATTCAATTGTTCTTCGCACAACCACTTCACGTTGCGGAAGCGTTCAATGGTATTCCGGGCTTGTACGTTCCTGTTAAGGAAACGGTACGCAGCTTCAAAGAAATTCTTGAAGGTAAGTACGATCACCTTCCAGAACCGGCATTCCACAACGTCGGAACGATCGAAGATGCAGTTGCGAAAGCGGAAAAACTCGCTCAAGAGGTTTAATTCGCTCATAGCTGCTTAGGGAGGTAAACCATGAGCTCCTTTTTATTGGAAATTGTAACGCCTGAGCGTAAGGCTTACGCTCAGGATGTTAATATGATTATTGTCAAAGGCTCCGAGGGTGAGCTAGGTATTCTGCCTAACCACATTCCGATGGTAACGCCTTTGAAGATTGCTCCTGTCACAATCAAGAGAGACCGCACTGAAGAGGTTATCGCTGTTAACGGCGGCTTCCTTGAGATCCGTAAGGATAAAGTGGTTATCTTGGCTGAGAGCGCTGAGCTGCCTGGCGACATTGATGTTGCTCGTGCAGAATCCGCGAAGCAGCGTGCGGAGCAGCGTCTGAACGGCAAGCGCGATGAGTACGATCATGTTCGTGCCGAGCTTGCCCTGCAGCGTGCGCTTAACCGTATCGGTGTAGCAGGCCGCTAATCATACACAAATAAAGGCTGATTTCTTTGCAGATTATCTCTGCAGGGGAATCGGTCTTTTTTTGCGTTTTATCGACATTTTTAGAGTATAATGACAGCAATGGTAGTATTAAAAGACTAGTAGTATAGGAGCATACAATGATGATAGATATTCACACACATATACTTCCTGGCATTGATGATGGGGCAGGCAATCTAGAGGATTCGCTTGCACTCGCTAGAGCTGCCGTAGCTGAAGGCATTACAGGAATAGTCGCAACTCCGCACCATGCGGATGGAAGATATACGAATCATGCTGCGTTTGTTACGGAGCAAGTAGAGCGATTGAAGGAAGAGCTGGCAGCTCGCCAGATCCCGCTTGAACTATTCGGGGGACAAGAGATTCGTGTACATAGCGATATGCTAGACGCTTGGGGTGCAAACGAGCTTGCTGCGCTGGCTGGGTCGAAATATATTTTGATAGAGATGCCCTCAGCGTCCGTACCTTCAAGAATGCTAGAGTATATACACGAGTTTGTTATTATGGGGATTAGCCCCATTATTGCCCATCCCGAACGTAACGCAGAGGTCGTAAAGTACCCTGAGAAGCTTAAAGAAATGATAGAGGCAGGCGCATATGGCCAAATGACGACGCACTCTCTATTAGGCGGCTTTGGGAAACAGATTGAGCGCAGGGCGTGGCAGCTTTGCAGAGAAGGGCTTATTCATGTTATCTCCTCTGACGCTCATCATATGGAATGGCGTGGCTTCCGACTGAGAGAAGCGTATGACAGAGTGAGTAAGGAACTAGGAGTAGAGATAGTTAAGACCTACTTGGATAATGCAGAATCGGTAATAAGTAATAGAAATCTAGTAGAGCCATCCGTAAAAAGTAACAAATCAAGGGCAAATAGCTGGTTTAAACTTCCAAAATACTTCCAAAATCATTGACCGTTGATAGGGCGAGTGGTAAAATTGATGGTGATTGTTACATATAGCGGCAAATTAAGACAAAATATATGACTGAGGTGAATTGATAGTGTCTATCAAAAGGAAAATAGCAGTAACAACTCTCGCAGCCAGTCTCGTAACTGGTTCTCTAGCAGCATTGCCATACAGCAACAAAGGTTTGGATGAGCAATTTGGACTAGTTAATATTGCTTCTGCGGATCCTGCGGGTCAGACTCCATATGAAGCATTTCTGAACAGACTAAGTAACATTTATTCATATCTTAACGAAGATGATGTTACTACAATTAATAGTTTAAGAGCTCAAATTTCTGCTTTGGACGATATTAGCAAGATTGATCCATTAATGCCACTTCTACCTGGGGATCTTCAGAACGATGAGGAGTTCCAACAAGGTCTGTTCAATACATTCAGAGTGCTTGGATTAATTATGTATAGCACGAGCGCTGATCAAGTGAATGGCTATCATTCCGATCCGTCACTGGACGTTGCATTGGATTACTTGAAAGATCATACACCTGTATCCAGGTTGACTGCGGATGACTTGGCTTTGTTCATCAGAGCTGTTGAGACTGCGCTCATAGTGAATGTAAGCGACATCCAGAATCTGAATGATCTGTTTGATGATGAATCAGGCGATCTAGTAACCGGTCTTGTTAAAGCCTCGATTAGAGATGTCTTAAGCAGAGAAGATCTGAATGTAAGCCTAGTGCTCAATTGGATTAAAGACCATACAGACATCTCGAGTAACGACCTGGCTGAAGCTGTGGCTGAAACCTTTGCTGGCTTCTCGACAGATCTTACTTCCGGGAAAGCAGCAACCAAAGCGCTTATGGTTGCCTTCGTAAACGCAGAAGCAACAGATTCGCATGTCACTTCTTCTAACGGACGTAAGAAAACTTATTCACTAGAGGTTGATGGCATCACTCTTCCAAGTTATTTGGTTGAATGGAGCAAAGTCTCCGGCAGCGCTAATGTAACAGTGTCGGAGGATGGCGAAGTAGAGCTGATCAGTGGCAATTCTGGTTCAGCGGTAATTAATGCCTCGTTCTTGGGTAGAGAGCTAGATACCAATGTTAATGTTTCGTTCAGCATTTCTAGTAATAATGATAACAATAACACGACCACTCCACCGCCAGTAACTCCTCCAACTACTGTTGAACAGTTGAAAGAGCTGAAGGACAAGATTGCTAGTGCGACAGGAGAAGAGAAAGCTAAGCTTGTTCAGGAAGCAGTGACTAAAGCTGCTGAAGCGATCAAAGCGTTGACCAACGTTCCATTGAAGAAAGAAGTAGTGGATGGCGTTCTTGTCGTTAGCGTTGATAATGAAGCACTTCAGAAACAATTCGATGAGATTAAGGCAACGATTGAAGCGCTTAAAGAAGCTGCTCCGGGTACAGAAGGATCATTGCCTAGCTTCAGCTTGGAATTAGAAGTTCCGGAGCTGCCGAGCGGAGCTGGATACGTTACAACCGGTATTAATAGCAGTTCACTTGCAAAAGCAAAGGCGCTCGGTATTACAAACTTGGAGTATAGCTCCTCCGGGTTCAAAGCAAACTTCCCGCTAACTGCGCTACTACCTTCAAATACTGGAGCACTGCTCGCGAATCGTATTGTCAATTTTGCCGCAGCGTCTAAGTATGAAGCAACGCCAGTTGTTACTTCTGCAGATGAAACGATCAAATTTACGATCAAAACGAGCGCAGCTACAGCAGAATTGCTAGGTTCCAAGAAAGCGGCGTCTGATGTCTATGAAATCAGCGTAACTGCTGGAGACAAGCCTGTTGATCTATCCGGACAGCAAGTGAAGCTGAGCTTCCCGCTGAAGAATGTAGCGGGACTTGATAAAGATTTGCTGTCGGTTGCTAAGGTTGCTGATGGCAAGCTGGCATTCGAAGGCGGCGTAGTTGTTGGCAATACCCTCGTAGAAAATACGGATAAGCTGGGTACGTTCGTAGTTGTCGAGAACAAAGTCGAGTTCGATGATATCTCGAAAGTGAAAGCATGGGCTGGCCGTCAAATCGAAGTGTTAGCTGCTAAGGGTGCAATTGAAGGCCGCAAAGCAGGTGCATTTGAACCAAACGGTCAAGTAACTCGTGCTGAGTTCGCGAAGATGCTCATTCGCGCTTTGGACCTGGACAAATCCGCAGTAACCGGAAAGTTCACGGATGTTAAGGCTACAGATTGGTTCGCTCCATATGTAGCTGCAGCTGTAGAGGCTGGCATCATTAACGGCCGTACGGAAACAACATTCGTTCCGAACGCAACGATTACGCGCGCAGAGATGGCTGCCATGGTCGCTCGCGCACTCGAAGCTACTAAAGGTGTGAAAGCTAGCGCTGATGATCTGAAGGCGCTTGAAGCGTTCAAGGATGCTGGCGCCATCAATGCATCCCTGAAGGATGGCGTTGCATTCGCAGCGAATAAAGGCTTGGTTGTTGGCGATAAAGGCAAGTTTAATCCTAACGCAACAGCAACTCGTGCCCAAGCGGCAGTAACGATTTACCGTGCGTACAATTTCAAGGGCTAATACGCAAGTATGAATGCAGTTATGAATATACATCCCCCTTCAATGGGGGATGTATATTGCTTTATTGAACAATTACATCCAAATTAACCCAAATTCAACATAGAAAATGTGAGGGATATAACGTGCAGATGGAATTAGAGCTCCGAGACTACATCCAGATCATTATGAAACGAAAATGGATGATAGTGGCCATTGTACTCGTTTGTTCGATGGCAGCGGGGCTGTACAGCTACTTCATGATACAGCCGACCTATGAAGCAACGACAAAGATTGTAGTAAACCGTACGACAACAGATAGTTCTGTTAATGACTCGAACCTGATTAACGAAGTCAATGCCAATCTCCGCTTGATCGATACGTACAAGGAAATTATTAAGACTCCTGCCATAATGGAGGTTGTGGTGGAACAGCATCCGGAGTTTAACTTGATGGCAGATGACCTGATTAAGAAAGTGAAGGTTAGTTCTGTGAATAATACGCAAGTGATGACTTTGAATGTACAGGATCTTTCCTATGAGACAGCTGCCAAAATTGTGAATGCGATCTCTCTTGTCTTCAAGGAACAAATCCCTACTATTTTCAACGTGAAGAACGTAACGCTCTTGAACTTGGCTGATCTGCATCCCGTTAAAGAGCCTGTGCCGGTTAATATGAAATTAAAGCTGAATGTAATCTTAGCGTTCCTAGTATCTTTGATCGGCGCAGTAGGTATAGCATTCCTGTTGGATTATTTGGATGACACCATCAAGACGGAAGCGGATGTCATGCGGTACCTCGAGCTCCCAACACTTGGTCAGATTGCCCGAATGGATAATCAGGGGCTAGACCGGAAGCAAGCAACTACAGCTCAAAAAGCAAAGGCGGGTGAAGTCAAGCATGTCCAAGTTGGCGAGTAAGAGGCGTCTAATCTCGTTGGTAGAACCAAAGTCCCCCATATCGGAAGCCTATCGCTCCCTCCGCACCAATATTGACTTCTCATCAGTTGACGACAAGGTTCAGGTCATTATGGTCACTTCGGCATCTCCTGGCGAAGGGAAGTCGACAACAATTGCTAATCTGGCGGTTGTCTATGCGCAAGCAGATCGTAGTGTCGTGCTAATTGATGCGGACATGAGAAGGCCGACCAGTCATCATACGTTCAGATTAAGTAATCGTTATGGTTTATCCTCCGTATTATCTCGTCAATGTGAAGTAGAAGAGGCCGTGCAAGCTACCGATATTCAGAATCTCTCTGTAATGACTTCAGGTCCAGTACCGCCTAATCCTGCAGAAATGTTGGCATCGAAGCGTATGAGCATGTTAATTGAGCAATTACGTGAACGGTTTGATGTCATTCTTATTGATACTCCTCCCACACTCGCAGTTACTGACGCTCAAATCGTTTCAACGAAATGTGATGGCTCCCTGTTAGTACTGGAATCCGGTAAAGTAAAGCGCGATATGGTCGTGAAAGCGAAACAGCAGCTTACCCAGGTTAATGGGCGTATTCTTGGAGTCGTTCTTAATAATGTCAAACAGAAGAATGGTGACGGATACTACTATTATCACTATAACGACGCAAATAAATAGTGCTTAAGTATTGTTATATTAGACAAAAAGGTCTATTATATATCTGGGTATATTGTCTGATAATGCCAAATTAGTGAGAAATATGACCTATTTACCCATGATATAAACAAAGGTGATGTCTCCTGAACCTCTATCACATGCAGGCACTCGATTACGCTGTGGGCAAATTGCCTTAGACGTTCATCGTCAAGGGTGTAATGTGAGGACGGGTTCAATGCCCTTTATTTGGATGAGAGAAAATCCTATATAAAAAGACGAGCTATGCTTTTTATATCCATGAAAAGTATAGCTTGTTTTTTTATCTGTAAGTGAATGATGGAAGAGGTGAGTAAGATTGAAGAAGGTTAGAAAAGCAATCATTCCAGCGGCGGGCTTAGGGACAAGATTCTTGCCAGCAACGAAGGCGATGCCCAAAGAAATGCTTCCGATTGTCGATAAACCTACAATCCAATACATCGTAGAAGAAGCTGTTGCATCGGGGATTGAAGATATTATTATCGTTACAGGCAAAGGAAAGCGCGCGATTGAGGACCACTTCGACAGTGCATTCGAGCTGGAAACAAACCTCATGGAGAAGGGCAAGCTGGAGCTGCTCGGAGAGGTGCGCAAGTCGTCTAGTGTAGATATTCACTATATTAGACAGAAGGAACCTAAAGGCCTTGGTCACGCAGTATGGTGTGCACGTAAGTTTATCGGGGACGAACCATTCGCTGTCCTACTTGGGGATGACATCGTTGTTGCAGATGTTCCATGTACGAAACAGCTTATCACTCAGTATGAGAAAGTGCAGCGATCCGTTGTTGGCGTCCAAGCGATCTCCATTGAACAGACGGAACGCTATGGGATTGTTGATCCGCGTGAAGCAATGGGCAATCTCTATTCAGTAAATCGGTTTGTTGAGAAACCGAAGTTAGGTACGGCACCTTCAAACTTGGCTATTATGGGCAGATACATTCTAACCCCTGACATATTTGATTATCTAGAGAGCCAGGAGGCAGGAGCAGGCGGAGAAATTCAATTGACCGATGCGATTCAAAGGTTGAATGAAATTCAAGGTGCTTATGCGTATAATTTTGACGGAAAACGTTATGACGTGGGTGAGAAGCTCGGCTTTATTACCACAATGATTGATTTTGCACTAGCGAATGTAGAGCTGCGAGCTCCACTATTAGCGGCACTTGAAGAAGTTCTTAAACAAGAACGAATGAAGAAATAGAACAGGAAGCGGGTGACAAATAATGGGCCTATCCTCACGGCAAAGCGATGGGGATGTAATCTTAGAACGCAGCTTCTCTGCTTCAATCCAATCTGCAGAAAGAACATCGAACTTTTCCTTCTACCTTATGCTAAAGCGTATGATGGATGTTATTGGAGCGACGCTGGGACTTATCTTCTTAATACCGTTGTTCATTGTTATAGCGATTGTAATCAAAATCGAGGACCCGCGCGGTCCTATATTTTTTTATCAGGTACGAGTCGGGAAGAATGAAAAGCCGTTCCGTATGTATAAGTTTCGATCCATGGTTTCCAATGCCGAAGAGCTCTTGGAAGGGTTATTGGAACAGAATGAAGTTAGCGGGGCCATGTTCAAGATGAAAGAAGACCCGCGAATTACTAGAGTGGGAAGGCTCATTCGAAGAACGAGTATTGATGAACTGCCGCAGCTTTGGAACGTCATTCGGGGAGAGATGTCTCTTGTTGGACCAAGGCCCCCGCTTCCGCGTGAAGTCGATGAATACACCAGCTATGACAAGATGAGGTTAAAGGCTACGCCAGGCTGCACGGGATTATGGCAAGTCAGCGGCAGAAATAACTTAAACTTTAACGAGATGGTTGAGCTGGACTTGATATACATAGAGCAGAGAAGTGTAACCTATGATATAAAGATTATTTTTAAGACGGTAAAAGTACTGCTTGGATCAAAAGATGCTTTTTAGCATCGAAATCTTCTGTTCAGAGGTGTAGGTATGGAGATAGGTTCGAAGATATATATAGCAGGGCATAGAGGCTTGGTCGGTTCTGCAATAAAGAGAGCATTAGAGGACAGAGGCTATCAGAATCTTATCTATCGCTCTAGCTCAGAATTGGACCTGCGGGATCGTGACCAGGTTCAGAGATTCTTTGAAGAGAACGATATTGACTATGTCTTTCTTGCTGCCGCTAAAGTTGGCGGCATTGTTGCAAACAACGAATTTCCTGCGGATTTCATTCGAGATAATTTGCTAATTCAAACAAACGTGATCGATTCTGCCTATCGTGCCAGGGTTAAGAAGCTATTGTTTCTAGGTTCCACATGCATTTATCCGAAGTTTGCACCTCAACCTTTGAAGGAAGAGTATCTGCTGACGGGAGAGCTTGAGCCTACTAATCAACCTTATGCCATTGCGAAGATCGCTGGGATTAATATGTGCCAATCATATAATCGCCAATACGGAACGAAGTTTATCTCCGTAATGCCAACGAATATGTATGGACCGAACGATAACTTCGATTTAAAGACATCTCATGTATTGCCTGCACTTATTCGAAAGTTTCATGAGGCCAAAGAAGCCAAAGCGCCAACTGTTGAGGTATGGGGGACGGGCAAGCCCAAACGTGAGTTCCTACACTCAGACGATCTAGCGGAAGCGTGTCTATTCCTAATGGCGCATTACGAGGACAGTGAAATCGTAAACATTGGTGTTGGTGAAGATATCTCCATTAAGGATTTAGCTTGTCTAATTAAAGATGTGGTCGGATACGAGGGGGATGTTGTATTTAACACTTCCGCACCGGACGGCACACCAAGAAAGCTGGTCGATGTAACAAAAATTAACGGACTCGGCTGGAAGGCATCAATACCGCTTGAGCAAGGAATACGAGCTGTATATGAAGCATTTCAGGCTGAACATGTCGCACGACAATAACATTCATGAGATAGGGTGGGAATGATGGGGAAGTGTGCACTAATTACTGGAGTAACCGGTCAGGATGGCTCCTATCTAGCTGAGTTTTTATTAGAAAAGGGTTACGAGGTGCATGGTGTTATCCGCCGCAGCTCGTCCTACAACCAGGAACGGCTCGAGGATATACTCTCAGAAGAAGAAGCAAGTCATATTCTGAACAATAAGAGCTTCCATCTCCATTATGGCGATGTGACGGATGCGCTTAACATTACAAGATTAATAAGCGAGATCCGTCCGGATGAAATTTACAACCTCGCAGCACAGTCGCATGTACGTGTCTCCTTCGATATGCCAGGTTACACCTTGGACGTCGATGGCAAAGGTACTTTGAATATTCTAGAGGCTGTGAGGCTCCTGGGATTGACAGATAAGACCCGTGTATATCAGGCATCTACCTCCGAATTATTTGGGAAGGTTCAGGAAGTTCCTCAGAAGGAAACGACCCCATTCTATCCTCGTTCTCCATATGGCGTAGCCAAAATTTATGGATTCTGGATTACCAAGAACTATCGCGAGTCGTATAACATGTTTGCCGTCAATGGCATTCTATTCAATCACGAATCCGAGCGTCGTGGAGAGACCTTTGTTACCCGGAAAATTACTCTGGCAGCTGCCAGAATTGCACAAGGCAAGCAAAAGAAGCTGCAGCTCGGCAACTTGGAATCTCTGCGTGATTGGGGATATGCCAAGGACTATGTTGAGTGCATGTGGTTAATTCTACAGCATGATAAGCCAGAGGATTTCGTTATCGCTACAGGTGAGATGCACACGGTACGTGAGTTTGTGGAGTTGGCATTTAAGCACGTAGGAGTACAAATCCAATGGCAAGGTAGCGGTGTAGAAGAGAAAGGCATTAACAAGTCTACGGGTGAAGTTATTGTTGAAGTAGATCCTACCTTCTTCAGACCTGCCGAAGTTGAGCAGCTGCTCGGCGATCCAACGAAAGCAAAGACCTTATTGGGCTGGAACCCTACTAGAACCTCCTTCGAGAAGCTGGTGAGCAAGATGGTTCAATACGATATGGCGAAAGTTAGCACGGAAGAAGGAAGTAAGAAAATGTTCGACGGGGTGTTGGTCTAGAAACGATGACAAGCCCAGAAGCAAGAACGAGAAAAAAGTTGCTTATCTACGCGCATTATTACCATCCAGATGTCGCATCAACAGGTCAAATCCTGAAAGAACTAGCGGAAGGCATGCTTCCTTCCTTCGCTATAACGGTTATTTGTGTAGTTCCCTCTTACACTGGGGCAGTAGCTGCCGAGTATAAGACAAGGATGTTTTATTACGAAGAAATGAATGGAGTCAAAGTCATACGAATCCGCGTTCCAGAATTCACGAAGAGCAGCAAGCTCAGCAGGATTAAGAACATTTTGTCTTACTTTGTTGGCGCAATGCTTGCAACGTTCAAAGCTGGCAAGATGGATTATGTGTATTCCATTTCACAGCCACCTATCCTTGGCGGGCTTATTGGCGTATGGGGCAAATGGATGAAACGGGCCAAGTACATTTACAACATCCAGGATTTCAACCCTGAACAAACGATAGCCGTAAAATATAGCAACAATAAGCTAATTCTGAACGCGATGTTGTGGTTTGATAAATTCAGCTGCAGAAGCGCAGATAAAGTTATTTTAGTCGGCCGAGATATGGTCGAAACGCTAAAAGCTAGATTCCAAGGCAAGAAGGTGCCTAATCATACCTTTATTAATAACTGGATCGATGAGAAGGAGATTTATCCTCTTCCAGCTGATCATGAACGGGTAGTGGAGTTTAAGCAAAAGTATGGATTAGACAATAAATTCGTCATTATGTATTCCGGCAACATCGGCCTATATTACGATCTTGAGAATATGATGCCTGTCATCAAGAGGTTCAAGGATCGTGATGATGTGGTGTTTGCCTTTATTGGTGAAGGATCTGTTCTGCAACAGCTAATTGATTATAGAGACGAGCATCATTTGAAGAATGTCGCTTTCATTCCCTATCAGAAGAAATCCGATCTGATCTACAGTCTGAATGCCGGTGATGTACATTGGTGCATTAATGCCAAGGGGATTAAAGGCGTCTCTGTACCAAGTAAACTGTATGGCATTATGGCAGCGGGAAAACCGATACTAGGCGTACTGGAGCAAGGTTCTGAAGCGCGCTTGATAATGGAAGAATCGCAATGCGGCTATGTGACGGAACCAGGAAATTATATTGAAGTTGAAGCGATTATTAATCGCTTTCTGAGTGAGAAAGATAGCAGCATTCAATCAGATATGAGCGAGCGGGCAAGAGCCTTCTTAGTTAAGAATCTAACGAAGGATGTATCGATTAACAAATATATTCATGAAATTAGTCATTAACTGCTGAGGGCGATAGATATGAACAGTAATTGGTTTAAGCTCGTAATGAAAGCGACCAAAGTGAGGTATGGAAAGAACCTTTTGCTAAAAGGAATGCCAGTTATCTTCAATAAGTCAGGGGCGGAATTAACGATAGGTAATAATGTGACGATTAACTCGTCATTCTTGTCCAATTTAATAGGGCTGTATCAGAGAACTATTATTGTGACGCGCACTTCAGATGCGGAAATTCGAATCGGTAATAATGTTGGAATATCTGGAGCTACGATTTATGCACGTAAAAGTATACATATTGGTGAAAATACGTTGATTGGCGGGAATGCCAAAATCATGGACAATGACTTTCACCCGATTGAAATTGAGGCAAGGAATGCAGATATTAAAGAGAAGATAGGCGCAAAGCCGGTACGAATAGGAAAAGACTGTTTTATAGGTTGCAACTCTTTAATATTAAAAGGAACTGTGCTAGGAGACGGTTGTGTAGTTGGGGCTGGGGCAGTAGTTAGTGGCATTTTTGAAGATAACTGCGTAATTGCGGGTAACCCGGCCAAAGTAATAAAGAGATTGTGAGTTGGACTAAATGAGCAAAAAAAGAATATGTTTCATTGCCCAGTTTCCGCCGCCTATTCATGGATTGTCTAAAGCTGTTGATACACTTTATAACTCAGAATTAAAGAATGAGTTTGGATTTGAGAAGGTTGATATTACCAACAATAAAACATTTCTTAGAAATCTCTATTCGATTTGGAAGAGTAAAGCGGAGCTAATTTACTTTACAATTAGCCAGACCAAAGGTGGGAATGTTAGGGATTTAATAATATTATGTTTATTAAAGCTTCAGAAAAAGAAATGTATTGTTCACCTGCATGGAGGCTATTATCGTAAACTAGTTGATCATGATATCGGAAAGTTACAATCACGTTTGAATTATTATGCGATTAACTCGTTAGAAAATGTAATTGTACTATCTGATTCTATGAAATTAATTTTTAAAGGAATGATTCCAGAAGATAGAATCCTGGTTGTTCCGAATTGTATAGATAATGATTTATTAATGACGGATTCAGAGTTTCAGCGGAAGGTTAGTTTAGTCGAGGATAAACAACATCTAGATGTGCTCTATCTAAGTAATTTCATAAAGTCCAAGGGATATCTAGAGGTTCTTGAACTAGCAAAAATAGAACAAAAAAGAATAGATTCAGGACAAGAGAAAAAATTTCATTTCCACTTTGCCGGTAAGTTTTTTAGGGACGAGGAGAGAGAGTATTTCCTTGAACTAATTGATGCTAATGGATTAAGTAATGTTATTACTTATCATGGTGAGGTTAAGGGGACGCAAAAGAAAGATTTGTTGAAAACATGCGATATCTTCACATTAATTACTCGTTACCCGAAAGAAGGACAGCCTATCTCTATTATTGAGGCAATGGGAAACGGTATGACCATAGTAACAACAGATCATGCTGGCATTCCGGATCTAGTGAAAAATGGTGAGAATGGGATTGTCATAACTGAGACAGAACAACAAAACTTATTTGAAATTTATAAACGATTATATTGCACTCAGGAAACAATGATGAGCAACAGAATGGCTATTTTAGAGTCATTTAAAGAATCTAGATACATAAATAATTTCCGTTCGATTTTCAATAAAAAGTTGAACCAAGAACACAGAAACTAAAATAGGTGGAGATCCGCAGCATTTGGCTGTGCAAGTAAGAAATTTAGTAAGGAATCAAGAACTGTATACAAGTGTGAAAGCTAAAGCGATGAACTCGTAGTTTAAAGGAATTTACTGCTCATAGAAATTCAACGCAGATCATGAGTATCTATACTTTTTCAAACGAATAACTCAGAAAGGAGCTAATTATGAGAGTTCTTTTTATAACCAATATCCCGGCTCCTTACAGAGTAGAGTTCTGGAATGAGTTAGGGCTGCATTGTGATCTAACGGTATGGTTTGAAGCTGCTAATGAGAAGGATCGGGAATGGGAGATAGATAATTTAGGAAACAACTTTAATTATAAATTTTTAAAGGGATATACTTTTGGACTAGATAAGCATATTAATTTAGGAATAATAAATGAATTAAGAAATAGCAAATTTGATATTTACATCATGGGTGGCTACAGTACCCCCACTGAGATGGTAGCAATTACGTGGCTAAAACTTAATCGTGTACCTTTCTTGCTCAATTCTGACGGAGGCTTTATTAAGCGAGGTGAGAATGCTTTATTTAAACAAACAAAACGCTTTTTCATCTCTAGTGCTGCTGCTTATCTCTCATCTGGAAAGAATTGCTCAAAGTACTTAATGTACTATGGAGCTTCAGAGCAAGAAGTCTATGAGTATCCGTTTGCGTCGGTCAGCTGCAATCCTAGTGACAGGATTAGCCTGAGTCTTGCTGATAAGGTGGAGATAAGAAACAATTTGCAACTGCGTGAACAGGTATTGTTAAGCATAGGGCAATTTATATCACGAAAGGGATTTGACACTCTTATTAAGTCATTTAAATTAATTGACGATAATAAAACAACACTTGTGCTTATTGGAGGCGGACCCGAAAGGGCGAATTACGAAGCACTTATTAATGAGTATGAATTATCGGATAAGGTAGTGCTAATAGATTTCTTACAGAAGAATGAATTAATTCCTTATTGGAGTATAGCAGACCTCTTTGTTTTTCCTAGTAGATATGATATATGGGGACTCGTTATAAATGAGGCGATTACATTTGGACTACCAATCATAGCTACAACCGGAGTGGGGGCAAGCTTTGAGCTAGTTGAGCAAAATAAAAATGGATTTGTTGTAGAAGTAGACGATATTCAAGAAATGGCTAATAAAACTAGAAGGTTGCTCAATGACGAAGAGTTAAGGAAACAATTCGGGAGTTATAGCAGAGAAATCTCGAAATTATATACCATCACGGAAATGGTGAAAAAGCATTTGCATATTTTTGACGAATTTCTACGTGTAAAAGGGAAAAAGAAACATGCATAGCCGAACAACAATCTCGTTTCAATAGAAGCATAGAATGAGGGGAATAAATGAAAGTATTGCATATTTGTATTTGTGGTCCTGTATCCGATGGTTGGAACTATCAAGAGAATATGCTTACTAAATATCATGTTAAACTAGGTAACGAGGTTTCAATAATTGCCCCACAATGGATGTGGGGGAATAATGGTGAGGTAGAAAAGATTGAGAGAACTAATTACATAAATGAAGATGGCGTTAAAGTAATTCGAGTACCGATTAAACAAGATAAAGATATTAATTATCGATATAAACGATATCAAGGCTTCTATGAGACAATTGAAGCAGAAGCACCTGACATCATATTTGTTCATAATGTTCAATTCGTTGATATCCTTCAAGTTGCAAAATATGCAAAGAAATATTCTGTAAAAATCTATGTTGATAATCACGCTGATTTCTCAAATAGTGCAAGGACCTTATTAGCAAAAATTTTTTATAAAGTGGTTTGGAGCTACTTTGCTAAGAAAATCGAACCCTATACAGAAAAGTTTTATGGAGTTCTTCCATCTAGGGTAGAGTTTATTAAAGATATTTATCGTATAAAGCCTGAGAAGGTTGAACTGCTTGTAATGGGAGCAGACGATGATGAAGTAATTAAAGCAGCAGATTTACAACAAATACGAGCGGTTCGTAAAGATAATAACATCAAAGAAGATGACTTCTTAATCGTAACAGGTGGTAAGATTGATGAGTTTAAGAAGCAAACACTACTGTTAATGAAAGCTGTCAGTGAGTTAAGAAAAGCTAATGTAAAGCTAGTAGTATTTGGATCGGTAGTGGAGAGTTTGAAGGAAGAGATGTTTGGACTCTGTAACAATCAGACTGTACAATTTATAGGCTGGATTAGTTCGAGTGAATCTTACAAGTATTTCGCCGCAGCTGATTTAGTCGTGTTTCCAGGCAGACATTCCGTTTTTTGGGAGCAAGTCGCTGGTCAGGGAGTTCCAATGATCTGCAAATACTGGGATGGCACCACACATGTGGATTTAGGCGGGAATGTAGAGTTCTTATATAGTGATTCAGTTAATGAGATTAGAAGTAAGATCGAAGATATCGTCAACGATGAAAATAAATATGGAGCAATGAAATTAGCAGCTGAGAATAAAGGGAAGGACGTATTTCTCTATAAAGAGATTGCTAAGCGTGCTATTGCGGAATGATAAGGAGAAATAAAAATGCTATTATCTATAATACTTCCAGTTTATAATGTGGAGCCCTATCTCCGAGAATGTCTCAATTCCATTTATAAAATGCAAATGAATTTATTTGAGATAATTGCTGTAGATGATGGTTCTACAGATAATAGCCTGTGTATACTACAAGAATATGAGAAGAAGTATATGAATATAAAGGTAATAAGTCAAGAAAATAGCGGAGTAGGTACAGCGCGAAATGTTGGCTTTAATTATTGCCAAGGCGAGTATGTGTACTTTTTTGACTCAGATGACATCATATCGGAGAGTCCTCTCTTACTTGTTAAGACAGCTCGCGAATTAGGTGCAGATGTAGTCGTCTTTAATGCCGAAGTCTTTAATGAAGAAATTTCCAACGGTTTGCTAGAGAGCGATAGTTACAAAGAACAACATGTAATAACAGGAACTGTGACGAATGTGTATGATATTCCTACAAGATTGTTAGATGGAATTGAATACTTACATACTAACAGAAAAAGAAATATGTATTCACCTGTTGTCTGGAAAAGAATATATAACCGTGATTTTTTGATAGATAAAGGCCTTTCTTTTTATTCTGGAATAGTTCCTGCTGAAGATGATATGTTCTATTTTGAGACCATGTTATTTAACCCAAAGGTGATATACTTTGAAAAAGTAATCGTATATCATCGTGTACATAAATCTTCTATAATGAGTACCTTAAGAAGTGATAAAAGCCACCACAGTTTTAATTTCATCTTAAACAGACTATTAGTGATGAAGAGTATACAAAATCATGAACAAGTATTGTTGCTAGATTGGATGATTAACGTGTTCGTTAGACGCATTCATTCACAGAAGCCCTCTGCAGTAGAAGCGTGGAGATTGGTGAATCTAGTAACTTCAAAGGGTGTGAGACTGGAACTTAAAACACCACTAAAATTACTTATAAATTTATTAAGGAAAAGAGTTTCATGAATAGAACAGCAAAGAACATTTTTTATGTCGCTTGTCAACAATTTGTAAATACAATACTACCATTTTTAACTCTGCCCTATGTAGCTAGAGTACTAGGGGTACTCCAAAATGGGGTATATTCTTACTCGTTAACGATAACTAATATATTTGCGACCATATTCACTTTTGGATTTGCAGTACATGGATCGAATATTGTAGCACAATCTGAAGTGAACAGAAGGGAACTTAAATTCATTGAAATACAATTATTAAGAACTTTATTTTTACTGTCAGGAGGAGTACTCTTCACTGCGTTAGTGTTGTTATACCCATTGCAATATAATAGATCAATATTTCTATTACAAGGGTTACTAATGGCAGTGAGTTTATTTGATGTTAGTTGGTACTTTCAAGGGACGGGTGAATTCAAAAAAGTAGTATCAAGAAATATTGTTATTAAGTTTGTAGGTTCAATTAGCATTTTTTTATTCGTAAAGAGTCCAAATGATTTATGGATATATATTGCTATAATGAATGGAAGTCAACTATTAGGAAATTTAGTTCTATTTTCTGAAGTAATGCCATTTTTTAAACACTATAGATTGATTCAATTTGCGGACTTTAAGAAACACATATATATATCGTTTTTTCTATTCATACCCAATCTATCGGTATTGATATATTCAAGTTTTGATAAGGTAATGCTGGGTGGAAGTAATAATATTCAGGGATTATCAAACTATCAACAGGTACAAAGAATTATATCTTTTATTTATGCATCACTCATGATCCCAACAGCAGTGCTTGCTCAAAAAATTGCCCAATATAGAGGCTTAAAAGAGCATATAAAAGCGGAACTGATCATATGTAAAGGACTCAATATATATACAGCATTTGGCGTATATTTAATATTCGGAATAGCCCTGTGCTCAGGAAATTTCATCAATTTGTTTTTGGGAAAAGAGTATTCCGCAGCCATGAATTTACTAGTTATCATGGGGCCTATTATATTATGTAAAACAGTAGGTAGTGTAATTGGAGGATGGTACTTGATCCCTGTTGGCAGGGTAAAGTTGAACTCTTTTCCTCTAATAGTAGGTACAGTTATTAGCGTTGTATTAAACATTTTGTTAACTCCCAGGGTAGGAGTATTTGCAGCGGCGATAATTTTTACAATTACAGAACTATTAGTTGTTTTAATTCAACTCATTTGTTTACCTGAAATTAGGAAGTTATTCAATATTAAGTTACTGATAATGATTGTAGTTGCTTCTTCATTATCGTATTGTTTAACAAATTTAATAACCAGTGCTAATACTTTGTCAAACCTATATATATTATTAATAAAGGCCTCTATATACTCGGTTTTTATTGCTGTTATTACACTCATTTTTAAGCCCGCGCGACAATATTGTAGGGAGTTAGTAAACAGTATTAAAGTTAACAGAAAAGGTGAGTATTTATGAAAGTAGTACCAATTAGTAGTGGTCTTGGGAACCAAATGTTCCAATATGCCCTCTATAAAAAATTATTGAAGAAGAATGATAATGTGTATTTGGATTCAAAATCAAACTATCGATTACAGAATCAACACATTGGCGATGAACTAGATAGGATATTCGGTATTAATGCAAATCATGCAGAGGATATACATATAGCACGATTATCAGATACAGAAGATCATATAGCAACAAAGCTTAGAAGATTAATATTTGGTAGTTAAAAGACATTCAATTCGAAATACAATCGAATAGCATATGTCCCTAGGCCCATATGCTATATTCATACTAAAGTTTTTTGTGGTATAATCCGCTAAAAACGGGAAGAGTGAACTTGTTGATTAAGATCGGCTATGCTAAACCTCTGCTTGCTACTTTTCTGCTCATCTTCATGGTGGCTCTGCTGCCTATACTTCTCATTGTTGATAATGAGGGAAGTTTTGAGTTTAAAAGCAGCCTGATACTTTGCTTTGCAATTATCCTATACTCATCGATTAAGCTCTGTGCCATTGCTTATAAGAACCAAGAGTCGCTGCTTGACCTTACCTTCTGGCTATTTACTTATATTTGGATGGGCATTACGCCTTTTGCTCATATTATTTCGGGTAAATTTTCGTGGGGCGTTTCCTACTATACCGACACCCAAATTTCGTTTGGGTTATTTATTGTGCTAGTTGGTATTGTGGCATACCATATTGGAACAATGTTCGCAAATAAGCGTAAAAGAGAGGGAGTTTTAGTTGAAACTACAACATATTCACTTTCAAAACACTGGTTGTATCTGATATCTATTGCATCGATTATCCTTTCGTTGATCATTATCTACAAAACAGGTGGGTTTGGCAATCTTTTTGCAGCAAGAAATGCAACCAAATCTTATATCTTATCCAAAACCGAATTTCTACTATATAACAACCTGTTGAAAGTTCCAGTTTTTGTTTGTTTGGTTATTGCGATCGCGGCGAGAAAAACTAAACAAGAAGGAGTCAATTCCTTCGGGGCAACGCTTTTAATTTTTATAATGTTTTTATTTAATGCCATGGTTAGTAATCCTATATCCAACGCTAGATACTGGTTTGGCTCAGTGGCACTAACACTCTTTTTGGTTATCATTCCGTGGAAAAGGAATTCTGCTGGAAAGATCATCTTTGGGTTTTTAGCTCTGATGCTAATTATTTTCCCTTATGCCGATATATTCAGGAGTTCAACAAGTACCACACTGAATACCAAGAAAATCACCTACATGTTGACATCAAAAGGTGATTATGATGCATTCCAGCAACTGCTCAACACAGTCATGTATGTTGACAAAGAGGGGATTGTTAACGGAAGACAGTTTTTAGGCTCAATTCTCTTTTGGGTTCCTAGAAGTTTGTGGCCAGATAAACCGTGGGGCACTGGGCAAATGGTTGGTGAGTATTTGGGTTATGATTTTACCAATTTTTCTTGTCCTCTTTGGGCAGAAGGGTATATAAATTTCGGTATCATAGGTATGGCTTTAGGATTTTTCCTATACGGGTATTTCAGTCGGATATATGAGATGAAATACTTATTGTCCAAGTCCACTGGTGTTATTTCTAAGTGGTTGATTCTCGTACCGTTTCTCTCAGCCTATCAATTCTTCCTTATTCGAGGAGACTTGTTAAATGGCGTGGCGTACATGTTCGTGTATATCCTGTGTTCAATAGTGTTTATGCGACGAAACCGTAAAAGAGAGTACGTAATACCAAGGAGATTTAGTCGGGTAAATGTATTTAAACACTAAACCAGGCTTAGTCAAAAGCTTTGACCCAGAAAAAAGTCCATTCATTATATTGAGAGTTGTTTAATGATAGTGTTATCAAGTTATTTATTATGGTATCGGTCTTTGTTTTCCAATGCTAATAAAAAGTTGATGGAGGTGACATATGAAACTTGTATACTTAATATTGGCTCACGTTGATCCGTATCATATTGCCAGACTAGCAAAGAAAATAGTAGGTGCTAATGTTGATGTATACATACATGTGGATAGTAAAGTGGACATAACCCCTTTTCAGGAATTACTGACTGATAACGATTCAGTTTATTTTACTAATAATAGATACTCTATAAGTTGGGGGGGGTATAGTTCAATTATTGCAACAATATCTTTAATCAATGAAGCATTTAGTACGAGACAGTATGACAGATATATATTATTACAAGGGTTGGACTACCCACTAGTTTCAAATGAAACAATAGAAACATTTTTCCGTGAGAATGCGGATGTAGAATATATTAGAGGATGTAACATTACAGGGTCAAAGGATAGATACCATAATAGAAGATATAGTTTATTTTGGTTTATGGATAATAAGACTTTAATCAAAAAGATCGTTAATAAGATTCAAATGTTGTTACCCTTAAAGTTAAGGGGCGGAGTGATTCGAGAGAGAGGCAGTTTTAATATTTATTGGGGTTCTGCTCAGTGGGCCCTATCATCTCAATGCATAGAATATATATTAAACTTCTCAAAAACACATAGTAAATTTAATAACTATTTTAAGCATGTCTTTGCACCTGATGAGTCTTATTTTCATACAATCATATTTAATTCGAGTTTTTCGAAGAAAACTATGTGTAATGGACCTGAGCCAGCAGTAAAAGGGTTAGTTAAGTGGAGGAATTTGCACTATTTTGAATACGATAAGAGTGTTAAAGTGTTTACTGAATCGGATTTTGATAGATTAATTAGTTCAGGTTGTTTATTCTTTAGAAAAGTAACAACTCGAGACTCTATAAGTCTATTAAATAAGATAGACGATTTTACATGCAATTTTTAGCTTTGAGTTAATGAATTATACTGAGCTGTTAGGTAATTCTTCTTGGAGGTGTTATATGAAACTAGTACTCCTTTCCGGCGGTTCCGGCAAGCGCCTCTGGCCGTTATCA
Organism: Paenibacillus sp. sgz302114; assembly: GCF_056120345.1. Classification (NCBI taxonomy): domain Bacteria; kingdom Bacillati; phylum Bacillota; class Bacilli; order Caryophanales; family Paenibacillaceae; genus Paenibacillus; species Paenibacillus sp. sgz302114. The sequence continues at coordinate 158,537 of NZ_JBVYOI010000008.1, read as the reverse complement.
AATGATGCCCGATCCAAGCAATTTCTGAAAGTGCTAAAGAACGAAGAGCAAGAGCTAGTCTCCATGGTGCAGCGCGTATGGAGCCAGATTAGTGATTGCGGTTTAGCGGATTCCAGCTATATAGCAACAGGTAAAGCACAGATTGAGATGATACATAAGCAGATCGGTCTTTCTGTGCCGCTTATTATTGAGCCTGAACGTAGAGATACGTTCCCAGCCATTGCCTTAACGGCAGCTTATTTATACTCAGTCGCCAAAGTGGATTTGGACGAAGTCATAGCAATCTTACCAGTGGACCCTTACGTAGAGGGCCACTTTTTTTATGCCGTCAAACAGCTGGAAGAAACTCTTCAGGCAACACAGGCGGACCTTGCTCTTATTGGTGTTAAGCCAACTTATCCGTCTGCCAAGTATGGTTACATCATCCCTGAACGTGAGCACGAAGCTCTGCAGGGTGCATTGAAAGTCAGTCATTTCCGAGAAAAGCCGACTGAAAAAGCTGCTGTTCACTTGATTGAGCAGCAGGCGTTGTGGAATTGTGGCGTATTCTCCTTCAAACTGGGCTATCTCATTAACATCCTGGAGGAGAAAGGGTACCCCGTTCACTATGATCAGCTAGTTCAGCGTTATCACGAACTTCCGAAGATTAGCTTCGATTACGAGGTTGTTGAGAAGACGGACAACATCGTCGTTGTACCTTACGATGGCTATTGGAAGGATCTTGGCACATGGAACACGTTAACGGAAGAGATGGGGCAGAACCAGATCGGGAGAGGGACCATCAGCGAAGATTGCCACAATACGCATCTTGTGAATGAGCTCGAAATCCCTGTAACGATACTAGGAGTTTCTAATGTGGTTGTAGCCGTTAGTCCAGATGGGATTCTTGTCACGGATAAAAGCGCTAGTCCTCGAATTAAGGACTTCATTAATTATGATCAAGGTCCGATGTTTGAAGAGAGGGAATGGGGCTGGGTTCGGATTCTGGATAATGATCGTTATGAAAATGGTCGTTGCGTGATGACGAAACGGGTAGCTGTGAAGGAAGGCCGAAACCTGAGCTATCTCATGCATCTTTACCGGGAAGAAGTATGGACGATCGTGAAGGGTGAAGGCGAGTTCGTACAGAACGGGATTCCGATGAAGGTGAGAGCAGGCAATGTCCTACATATTCCAATCAAAACCTTGCATGGCCTGAGAGCCATTACGGACATGGAGATGATTGTGGTCAATAGCGGAGATTCCGATGATGATACCACTATGGAGCTTTATTCCACTTGGTCGGAGATGAGTAAACACTGCCTTAATATTCCCATGGGAAAATAAAGATAATCACGCATTGCAAGGAGTGAATAAGGATGAAGCTTGCGGTTATTGGTACCGGCTACGTGGGCTTGGTCTCAGGTGTTTGTTTTGCGGAGCTTGGGAATGAGGTCATTTGTGTAGATAATGCGCGGGCCAAGGTAGACTTGCTAAACAGCGGCGAAGTTCCGATTCATGAACCCGGTCTGAAGGAGCTAATTGCAAGTAATGTGGGGGCCGGCCGATTGTCGTTTACAACTGATCTAGCAGACGCGGTCAATCGATCCGAGATCATTATTATTGCGGTAGGAACGCCATCCTTGCCTAACGGTGAGGCGAATTTGGCTTATATTGAACAGGCAGCTGAGGATATCGGTCGCGCCGTTCATGACCACAAAGTTATAGTCGTGAAAAGCACGGTCCCAGTCGGTACGAATGAGAAGGTAGCAGCAATTATTGCGAAGCATGCGACAAGTACATTTGACTTCGCTTCCGTACCGGAGTTTCTCCGGGAAGGTACAGCTATTAAAGATACGTTGAATCCGGATCGTATTATTATCGGCACCGCAAGTGAGCGTGCAGCGGAAATGCTGACGGAGTTGCATCGTCCCATGACCGAGCAAATTACAGTTACCGATGTTCGCAGCTCCGAGATGATTAAGTATGCTTCGAATGCTTTTCTGGCTACGAAGATTTCCTTCATCAACGAAATTGCGAATATTTGCGAGAAGGTCGGGGCTGATGTCGAGGAAGTTGCCAAAGGAATGGGTATGGATCGCCGTATTGGCTCGTCCTTCTTGAAGGCGGGAATCGGTTACGGAGGTTCGTGTTTCCCGAAGGATACACAAGCGCTTATTCAGATTGCTGGGCAGATGGATTATGACTTCAAGCTCTTGAAGTCCGTTGTTGAGGTCAACCGCGATCAACGGTTCAACGTCATTCGGAAGCTGGAAGAACTACTCGGTAACGTTACCGGTAAAGTGATTGGCATTTGGGGACTTGCCTTCAAGCCGGAGACGGATGATGTTCGTGACGCGCCGGCTTTTGAAATTATTGAAACACTTCTGGAGCGGGGGGCTAGGGTGAAAGCATACGATCCAATTGCTTCTTCTAACTTTGAGAAGGCCTTTAATCGTCCAGAAGTGGAGTATTGTCAGTCAGCACAAGATGCGGCTACGGATTCGGATGCGCTATGCATCCTGACCGAATGGAGGGAATTCATAGAGACTCCGCTCTCGGATATTCAGAGGTGGCTGAAGTCGCCGAATCTGATTGACGGCAGAAACATTTATCGGGAAGAGGACTTAAAAGCAACGCCGTTCGCGTACTACTCGATCGGCCGCCCAAAGATGAATAACGGCGTGAAGGAAATGAGCCCGAATTTATCGTTCTAAACGAATTCCATGCTATTACAGGAGCTGCTAACAAAATGGAGACTGAACAACCGACAAGGAAGAAAGTAAGGCGCAAGCGTAAGCGCAAGTGGAAAGCATGGCAGAAGTGGACACTCGGTGTGATCTCCTTTATTGTTGCCGCGTTACTGATTTTCGTCGGGTACATTTACTACTACATAAAATCAATGGACATTGATGATATCGTAGCCCGGCACAGCAATGAAACGACAGCAGTGAATCAAACAGCGGACGCAAAGCCTGCACAAGACAAGCCGAAGAAAATTCCTGCCATCATTAAGAAGCCGGTAGAGAAGGCAAGTGCGCTGCTTGGCGGGCAAGAGATCAAGAGTGACGATGCGCTGGACGTTGCGGCCATTCTTCTGAAATCTGGGCTTAGCTTGAAGCAAATTTCTTATCTGCAAGGGAATGCAGCCTACGATCTCTCTGTGGAAGAGAAACAGAAGATTCGAGATATGTTGCTATCCAAGCTGACGAAAGAAGAGATCAACGCATTAAGAAACATTACCAAGCAGTATGGCATCGGACTTAATATCCTTAATCCGGATTATCCAATTGAGTGGGTTGGTGAGCGAGATCCAGAGAAGTTGAAAGAGAACGGCAAGGCTTGGGAAGAAATGCAGACCAAGCCAAAGGATCCAGTAATACAGGAGCCACAGAAGGATACGACTACAGGAACAAAAGATAAAGAATTAACGGCTGAGCAGCAGCAGAAGAAGAAGGACATAGATGCCAAGACCAAGACTCAGCTGGGCGCGCTATCAGGTACCTGCAAAGTTCAAAGCAATAGCATTTTGAACGAGATCCTCGCTAGCACGTCAGGGAAGGTATCGTTGAAAGACTTGCAGGATAAGTTCCTCGGCAAAGTAGTGGCCGCTGAGGCATCCTGCGATGCACAATTTCAGACGATCCAGAGTAATGCGAAATCCGGCTACGTAAGTGCCGGGATTAGTACGGGTCTAATGCCTAACTGGAGTACCGAGTATGAGGCTGGTAAGAGCAGCGCGCGTGCGGCGGCTATTGGTGCAATTGCAAAGGCAATAAAGAAGGATAAATAAAGGAGGTTGGAACGCGATTGTTATACAGAAAATTTAGTAAGAAGCTATCATTTGCTCTATCTATGTTAGGAGCATTGGTTCTTATGGTTAACTCGGCCGTGTCTGCGGCTTCGCCAGCGCCAATCAAAGTCAAGACAAGCAGCTTCAACATGGTCTTCGACGGCCAGAAGCTTGCGCTGCCGGAGGGACAATATGTGTTTGCGGTTAATGGCACATCCTATATGCCGCTTCGCTTCGTATCGTATGCGCTGCAGAAGAGCGTGAATTGGGATTCGAAGACGCTTAAAGTGACGGTATCGAATCCAACGAAGCAACAAGCCGTTATTTTGAAGGACTATCTTACAAATGTCATTTCACATAACGATCAAGTATCGGCTCAAGGTGGAGTAACGATACAGCTCACGCCGAAGCCGGTGAAGTTCGCAGTGAACGGTGAGGCAAAGTCACTGCCTAGCGGACAGAACGGTTACATCGTCAATGGCGCGTTGTATGTGCCAGTGCGCTTCTTATCTGAGGCGGTTGGTTCAGCGATTCAGTGGGATGCGGTGAAGAAGCAGGTAACTGCGAAATCTGAGGCATACCAGGCAGAGCATGGGAAAGACGAGACTGGCACAGGTACAGGTACAAGTACAGACAATGGTACAGGTACAGGCAGTGACAATACGAGCGGTAATGGAAGTGCAAGCGGTAATGAAAATGGTAATTCGGACAGCGGCTCAGGCGGTGATTCAACCGGAGGGGCTATTGGTGGAGGGGCAGGCGGCGTTATTGAGAAGCCGACTTACGAGTCCATCAAGGCGAATGCGGAGCAGCGTCTGACACAATTACAGAGCAGCTGCCAGTCAGCGCTTATGAAAATCGCCATCAAATATAGTAATTCGAATGATCCGAATGCAAAGGAAACGCTGAAAAACCAAGGCTACGCGCAGCTTGATTCGTGTACAGCGAAATTTAATACCATCATCAGTGACACGGAAAAGCAGCTGAAGGCAAACGGGTACGATACAGATATCCTTCAGTCGTACCGAGATGAGTTTAACAGCCAAGTTGAGGCTGGCAAAGTGATTATGCAGGGAATGGCGTAATCCATAGGTATCGCTTAAAAAAGGCTCCTTACGCGAACGCGTAGGGAGCCTTTTTTGCGTTGAAGCGCAGGTTAGTTGATGCTGTCTACATAGATGCTGCCGCTCCAAGCGCCGCTCGTTTTGAGCTCGATTCCAATTAACTTCATCGGTGTAGGCGCAGTCGATGGAATGGTTACGGTGATCGTATTCCAAGCATTCTTCGTCAGACCGGAGTAGACTTGGTAATTGCCATGCCATGCCCAGGCGTTGCTCTGAACGAATGGTTGGACAGAGGTAATGGCCGCGCCGCTTGGGACCCAGATGCGGAAGGTGACGGTGCTGCCCGCTGTCAGGCCCGAAGGGTTATCCAGCTGTGCATAGTAGGTGGCAGCACCAGTCGCATTGGCAGTCATTTTCAAGGAGTAGCTGCCCGCATAGGCACGGTCTGTGCTCGAAGCAACCGCCAAGCTGTTCGTACCGTAGAAGCTTTGCAGAGAGCCGCTCTCGAAGTTGAATTTGGCTGTATCGCTGCTTGCTACTGGGAATACCAGCGAGTTATGCGCGCTAGCGAAGGCGGATGTAGCCGGTGAGAGATTGGTCATGTTGCCGTTGCTGTCGACGCCGTTCGAGGTCCATGGCATGACGCCTGCGTAGCCGTTCGTATAGGCATTGGAGAAATCGCTCGTGAGGGTATGCCCCGTTGAGCCAAGTGCAGGACATTCGCCGACGACGACTGGCCGATCGAATACGAGATACCAGGACGAAGGCGTTACGTAGAAAGGGATGCCCCAGTAAGGATCCTGCCATGGGTAATAGTGCGGTGAGTAGAAATCGACTTTGGCGAGAGTGCTGCTTACTTTGGCTTGGAGTGCGGCATCGCTGATCTTGTTGCCGCTCGAGCCGCTTGCTGTTGCACTGTTATACTTGACCATTCCGAGACCGACCGTAGTCAAAATGCTGCTGTTCTGGTGAATGGCGACAGCTGACTTCGCAAAATACGTTTGCAGGCGATCCCAGGAGATTTGTCCGTTGTTCGAATCCTCATACACCCAGTCCGGCTCGTTCATGAGATCGATGGACCAGAGATACGGATTGCTTTTGTAACGATTAACGAATGGGATGAGATAGTTGTTGACGTAGGAATCAATATTGGAGTCGCTGCCTAGCATGTTGCGCCAGCTTTGGTAGTTCGTGTGGCTGTTATTGAAGTGGTCAAATGACATGAGTGTCGCCATAATGTAGACGCCATTGTTCTGAGCGATCTGGAACAGGCTGTCGAGGTTGCTCCAATGAGCGGTTGTTGCACCCGTCACTTGACCGTTGCTGTTAATGTTGATGCCAACTTCTCCGTTACAAGTAATCCACACCCTTGTTGCGTTTACCCCATTACTGTGAAGCGTGGCGAAGTGATTGTTCCACCAATTGTAGTCGAACGATCCGCCAAAATCATTCCAGCTGTTCCACGGCGTGTTAGCCCCGTTCATAAAGATCTGCTGGCCCCCGGCATAGAAATTTGTTCCGCTGATCGTAATGCGGTCTCCAAATGCTGCATTTGCGGATGATGAGAAACTAAGCGAACCAAGCAAAATAGCTAGAGATAAGACAATGGATATCCAGCTGCTGCGTGCATGCTTCGTCATTCGAGCTTCCTCCTCTCAAATTGAAAACCAAACGTCGAGCCTTACAATTTTCTTCCTTAAACATTACATAAAGCGCTTACATTACTATTTTTGATGAAAATGCTCGGTGTGTAAACAGAACCTTGTCATGGGATACGGGGAATGTAGTCATGTGAACGTTAGAATTTTGTCATGTCCCAAGGGATATAAAAGGTTTGACGAACTCACGTATCCCCTTCTATACTGGTTGATAATAGTTCTCAATATATTGAGATGAATAGAGCTTACAGGAGCACATATGCGCAAAATAGGTATCCGTGCAGGCGGGCTGCTCATGGCTGCCTGCTTCATATGGTTGTCGTGGAGGTATTTTCATGGTCAAGCGATCGAGAACAGTGTGGTCAAGCTGCTGCATGCGCCAAGGATGCTGCTGCTTATGACGGGTGGCTATGCATTGTCCTTCGTTCTTAAAGCACTTGCTTGGCGGTCATATGCCGGGCGAGGCAAGATGGATCGGTTGTCGATCTACGTACATCCGCTTCTAGTGAGCTTGCTTGTGAACCATGTTTTGCCGCTGAAGCTGGGCGACTTGGCACGAGCAGGACTGCTGGCGAGAACAGCTAAGATACGCTGGGATGAGGCTTTGCACTCTGTCGCAGTGATGAGAGTTCTCGATATGGCCTCATTGATCCTCATCGGTTCGGTTGGCGCGCTGCTGCTTGGCCTGGAGGCGTCGCCTTGGTCACTTGTTGTCGCGGCGGCGGCCACGCTTGGAGTGGTAGTCCTGCTGCTGATCGAGAGGCGCCGGAGAATGGGCGAGAAGGTTCGAGCTGAACGTAAAGGCATTGCCGCTCTTCTGCAGCGGCATTATGCCAAGCTGCAATCGACACTGGCTTCTAAACGGGGAGCGGCTGCGGCGCTGCTAACACTACTTAGCTGGCTGCTGGAAGGAGCCGTCGTGTATGGCGTAACAGAGGTGCTTGACCTGCCGATAAACCCATTCGAAGCGATATGGGTAACGAGCATGACGATCGCCGGGCAGCTGTTTCATATTACGCCTGGCGGCATTGGGACTTACGAAACGACGCTGACAGCATCGCTTGGCGTGCTAGGTGTTTCGGGCAAGGATGCTTTTGCCGCAGCGCTGTTGTCGCACGGTTTTAAATTTGTGTTTGCATATGTGACAGGTGCGGTATCGCTTGCGATGAGCGCCGTCACGGTGAAGGAGCTGCGGACATGGCTGCAGCCACCTGGGAGAGAGGGGAAAGCGAAATGAAGAAGGCGTCGAGATTCGAGATTGTAGCGGCGCGCTGCTGGAATTTGTTGAATGAGGGGAAGCCGTTCACGCCTATATTCGTCACCGGTTCATACGCGCTCTATCATATGAATCAATGGGGGATGGCAAGCTTCTGGGTGCAGTTTATGTTCGGGCTGCTGGCGGCACTTCCGCTGTTTGCGCTGTACTTCTATTATGATTTTCCGCTGTTTCTGCGTAACTATCTGTGGCTTCCCGTCGTTGCGGCGCTCGTGCTGTGGCGTGATGCGCCGCTTGATCTGGGGTTGTACGCGACGGCGACACTGCTGTTTCTATTCTTCACAATCTACTTCTGGGGGACGTTCTATTACCACTTAAGGATTGGAACGTCATGGTGGAATTTCAAACGGTTCTGGAAGCTTGTGTTGAAGAACAGCGATTCTACGAGTGGCAATGCGCAAGAGCAGCTGCCGAAGTTTCTGCTGCTTCTCTTCGTTGTTGACGTGGCGGGCGGATATTGGGCGGATGGAAGCGGGTCTGCGGGTGATTTTGGCTGGGGCAGCTATTGCTTATTCGTCGTCGGTGCCGCAGTGTATGCGTTCATTCTGCACCGCAATCTATTCGATTGGAAGCCGAAAGAAATACCAAACTATACGGTCCCTGTACAACCGCCGGAGCAGCCGGCTAAAGGCAAAGCGTTCGTGCTTGTCATTGACGGCATGCGGAAGGACCGGTTCGAGGAAGCGAATGCGCCTTTTCTGAAAAGGTGGCGGGCAGAAGGTACGGAATATACGCAGATGGAGACGTTGTATCCGGCGAGAACGGTCGTTTGTTTCTCTTCCATGTTCACAGGCACGTATCCGCGCGAGCACGGCATTACGTCCAATATGGTATGGAAGCTCGGCATTAAGGTCGAATCGATCTTCGACAGCTTGCGAAAAGTGGGCAAAGTCGGACGGCTGCTCGGCATTGCGCATCTAATCGACTCCATGGGCGATGATGTGGAGAGCGTCACGGCGGTTATGCATAACGATAAAGCCGACCGCAACATTATGGAGCGCGCGAAGCTCATTATGGCGGAGCAGAATCCGGATCTCTTGATTGTGCAGTTCATTGCAACGGATCAGACCGGACATAGCATGGGCGCGCTGTACGGCGAGTACCGGCAAAAGATTGAGGAGGCTGACGCGCTCATCGCCGAGTTCGTGCAGTGGCTTGAGGCACAAGGGCACGCAGAGGATGCAACGTTCATCGTATGCGCCGATCATGGACAAGCCGACGGGATCGGCGGACATGGTCATTTGGACGAGGGCGAACGGTATGTGCCGTTCTTCATATATGGTCCGAACGTGCGGCAGGGCGTCAAAGTCGATGCCAAGCAGTCGCTTGTATCGGTGGCGCCGACGCTCAGCTACTTGCTCGATGCGCCGCTGCCAAGTCATAGCCGCGGACCGGTATTGATAGACGCTTTTGAAACGAGCCAGACGATTAAACCAAAGAAAGAAGCTGGGCAGCATGGAGAAGAAAAAGCTGGTCGTATTCCTGCCGGCGCATAACGAACAAGGCAATATCGCCAAAGTAATCGCTCGAATTCCGCGCAAGCCGCATCCGGAATGGCAGGTAGAGGTGCTCGTCATTGATGATGGGTCAACGGATGGTACGGTGGAGGAAGCAAGGGGTGCGGGTGCGGAGCATATCGTTTCTTTTGCGCGTAACCGGGGTCTGGGTGCTGCCGTTCGAGAGGGGCTTGCTTCATGCGTGCGCCTCGGTGCCGATATTGGACTCATGATTGACGCGGATAACGAGTATCCGGCAGAGGAAATTCCGAACGTTGTCGCTCCGATCTGGGAGGGGCGTGCCGATTATACGATGGGATCGCGGTTTAAAGGCGTTATCCGTGGGATGAAGCTGCACCGCCGACTCGGCAATTACTGCTTCACGCTGCTGCAGGCGCTGCTGCTGCGCCGGATGATCCGGGACGGCCAGTCTGGCATGCGCGGCTTCTCGAGGTCGGCGATGGATCGAGCTGAAATTATCCATGATTACAATTACGCGCAGGTGCTGACGCTTAATCTGATCCGCCAAGGCTTCAGAATGGAAGAGGTGCCGATTACGTACCAGGTGCGCGAGCATGGCGAATCGTTCATCAAGTTCAATAAATATATGACGAATGTGCTGCCAGCGGTATGGAAGGAAATGCGCCGTCCTGTGGGCAGGAAGCGGGCTACCGCGCTGAAGAAAGCGCGGGCGGTTGCCGTGAGCGGGGCGAGTGTGGAGAAGTAATAGGCTGGCTGAGTGGTGAAGTAGGAGCAAGAGCAAGAGCAAGAGCAAGAGCAAGAGCAAGAGCAAGAGCAAGAGCAAGAGCAAGAGCAAGAGCAAGAGCAAGAGCAAGAGCAAGAGCAAGAGCAAGAGCAAGAGAGTTGGCACTAGCTAAAGCGGAAAACAAAAGCAGGAGCTATTGCTAGGATGAGGTGGTGGCAGGGTGCGGCGGCGAGATGGGAATCATTTGCGGGGTGGGCGCAGATATAGGAGTGTTGTGAAGTCGGTCGCCGCACCGGCTTCTGTTGTTGTTGGGGTGCTGCTCTGGCTGCTGTACAGCTTGCAGCACCGGAGTCCGTTTGCGGGCAGCTGGGACGAGGTTGATTTTGTGCTGGCGCTTAGCCGGTTCGATCTGCTCGCGATGCAGCCGCACTTCCCTGGGTATCCTTACTTCGTGGCGGGGGCAATGATAGTGCAGCGCTTCGTGCACAATCCGGTGCTCGCCTACGACACGCTGAATATCGGACTGTTTGCAGTGTCTGTTTTTCCACTCTGGCTGCTTGCGCGGCGGGTGCTAACGCCGCTATGGACGTCGCTTGCGGTGCTGCTCGTGCTGACAGCTCCGTATCTATGGCTGCAGGCGGTGCGGCCGATGTCGGAGGCGGCAGGCATCGCCTTGCTGTGGTGGTTTCTGTGGAGCTGGTGGAGAGCGATGGAACGTCGCTCATGGGGACGCTCAGCGGCAGCGCTGTTCTTCTTCAGCCTGATGATGGGAATCAGGCTGTCTTTTGTTGCCTTCGGCATCGGCCTGCTCTGGCTGCTGGTGCTGCATGTTCTGGATTGGCGGCGGCAGGGGAAGCGGGTGCTGCCACTGGCCTTGCTGTTCGTGCTGCTCGCGGCAGGCTTCGAGCTGCTGTGGGTGGCAGGGCTAGCCCTGAGCGAAGGCGGGCTGCGCGGGTTTGTTCAGCTGGCCCTCGCGTTCACCGAGGGCCATTTCAGTGAATGGGGCGGCGGCGTAACCTCCGCCGCCCAGATCAGCTTCGCCGCGCGGCTGCTGCGCTTGGCCGGCGACAACGTGCTGTGGACCGGCATGTTCGCCCGGTCCACGGCATTGCTCGCAGCGGCGGCGGGGCTTACCTTCGCCGCTGTGCTCTCCGCGGGGGCGGCACGCCCGCCCCGCGGCAGCGCGCGCACGCGCGCGCCTTTGGCGCCCCGGGCGGCGGCATGGCTATGCCGCCCGGCGCTGCCGGGGGCGCTCGCTGTGCTCGCGAGCGCCTACGGCGCCTGGGCGCTGCTGGCGCAGAACATCGACAAGCCACGCCATATCACGCCGCTAATCGGCGTGATATGGCTGCTGCTTGCGATGTGCTGCGCGGCTGCGCCGGCTGCTGCGCAGCAAGAGCGCGGCGCGCGCATTCGCCGCGCGCTGCAAGCGGCGGGCGCGCTCTGCGCCGCTTGCGTCATTGCGCTGCAAGCGGCCGCAGGCAGCGCGCTGGTAGCACGGCAGGCGGAAGAGAAGCCTGCCGTCTACCAGCTAGAGCAGGGGCTTCGCCAGCTTGCGGCAAGCGATACGGAACGTCGGTTCGTCGTGTACACGTGGGAGGAAACGCGCGTCTTCCAGTACTTGCAATGCCCGGTGACGAACCGGCGGATTGAGACATACTCGTACTTCCTCGCGGATGTACAGGCAGACCCAACGGCAGAGATTTTGCTGACCGATCATGTGCTGCAAGGCTTCGAAGCTCAGGTTGGCTCGCTGCGGGACAAGGTGCAGCCGATCGCGGTCTATCGCAGCGACCCGCTCTTTGAGCCCGTCTACAACGAAATCACTTTGTACAAGTGGATCGGTGAGAAGACATCTTAACTAGCACGTTAGACTCTAACTGCGGAACCACACACTAACAGCCACACGCTATAAAGGACTTTCCTATGTTCTCTGATCAAGTCACTCGTTTCTAGCAGTAATAATGGATTTTCCCATTCTTATCTCTAATCAAGTCACTCGTATCTAGCAGCAACAACAAATCTCCCCACTCACATCTATGCTCAAACCATCATTTTGGAGGATTTGGGCGCTGAGAGTCGCATTTCCCGACTCTCGGAGCGAAACTGCAGCTGTTTTCGAACTGAGAGTAGCGTTATCCGACTCTCAGAGCTTCAAACGGGCTATTTCAGCGGTTCTTTGGGCGCTGAGAGTCACATTTCCCCTCTCTCGGAGCGAATCTACAGCTGTTTTCGAACTGAGAGTAGCATTATCCGACTCTCAGAATTCTCAACAGTTCGTTACTACTCAGGCGCCCCTGAATTTGGGGAGTTTTTCACTGACCTCCTCCGGCTAACGAATCGTATAGCACTTATTTAGCCGATTTCGGCAGGTTAAATTGGCTAACGAACTGGAGGCACGCTATTGTCACGATTTTGCCAACCCAATGGCTCCTAATTGCTTAATAAAGCTAACTGAGTTCGTTAGCCTATCAACCCCGTCCAATTTGTTCGAATAACGCCACCTGAGTTCGTTAGAGGGGGAGCAAGGCTGGGGAGATCTCTTAATAGCTCGCTCAGCCCAGCTGCACTGACCTAATGTAGTAACGATTTTCCCACCATTGACCCCCAAATCTGTCCAATATAGCGAACGATTTTGGGCTTTCCCACTATATTCGCTACCGCAGCTAGAAGTGATTTCCAGACAAAATGCCCAATTATTTTTGTGCACTCCAATCTATTGACACCCCAATTGAAAATGATTATCATTACTAGCGTGACCTTTGAGAAAAAATGGGAGTCACTGTATGGCGATTATGACTTTTGGAAGGTGAGTTGCAATCATGCGCATAAGGTCAATGAGAATCGCAACGCTGGTTGTCGCGATTTTTCTGGTCCTGGCACCTACGAGTGTATGGGCTTATTCGTACGGCGATGCCAATACCGAGGACGTAGCGGAAACGTTTAAGCTGGTCGTTTCATCGCTTGGGAAGAACCCGGCCGATTGGAACACGGCACAAGCAGCGCATAAAGAACGGCGTGACGAAATCGCATCGCACTTTGGCGAATCCGTTGCGGCAACGCTGGATGCGGACATCAAGGCACATAAGACAGCTGAGACGATTGCTAACTACAAGGCGATTCTCATCATGAATCTGGATCGCCGCTTTGAGAATGTGCTCCACGATTACACCGATTACACGAAGGCGAAGCTGCTGCTTGCGAAGGCGCGCGCAACGTTTGTAACGTTGTCGCCTTATGCGGAGTCGAAGCTTTCCCCGGCGAAGCTGGATAGTCTCTCGAAGGATTTTGACGCTGCACTTGAGGCGATCGGCAATCCGGGACTGTTCGGCGTCGGCAAGAAGGACCCGGACGAAGCGGCGCTGAAAGCAGCGGTTAACCGGATCTACGGTGCGGTTAGACCACTGTTCCCGTTCACGCCTTACAAGGCAGAGCCGTCGAAGCCTGCAACGGGTACTGGAACTACCACGAAGCCGTCAACGGGCACATCGGCAGGCGGCACAACAAAGCCGTCCGGTAACAAGCCTGATAAGGGCACAACGACCTCAGGCTCGGCAGCATCCGATAAGCCGGCAGCTAATGACAACAAGTCCGGCACAGACACAAGCAAGAATACGAGCACGACGGACAAACCCGCCACGGACGATTCTAGCAAGGAAACTTCAACTGAAGCGCCTGCAGACGACGCAGCGGCACCGGATCAATCATCGAATGCCGATGAGCAAGCTCCGGCAGATGATGCGAATCAGGCGGCGGACGACACCAAGGCAGCAGATACCGCTAATAATACAGCTGCGACGAATGATACGGCAGCGTCCGACAACGCAGCTTCAAGCGGCAACGACACTGCAGCAGCAGATGATACGGCAACGGCTGACACAGCGGCAGCAGCAGAGCCGGAAGTCATTGACGGGACGAAAGCGCATGCGCCAATGGCCCACGAGAGCAAGACCAATCCTGCTGTAACGATCAGCGTCATCGGAGGCGTCGTTCTTGTAGGGGCAGGGACCGTATGGTGGGCTCGCCGCAAAGGTTTTTTCTAACCGTTCTTCTTTATCATTTCTGACCGCGCCACTCTATCATTCTGTACCTCTCTATCGTTCCGTATCGCTTTATCATTCTTTGTGCCAAAAACCGGCGAAAGCTGGTTTTATTGAATCATTTAAATCTATTTTGGGAGAGTTGAACTGATGAACCGATTCAAGAAGTTCTTGTCCATCCTGCTCACCGTCACAATGCTTGCAGCATCTGTATTTGCTTTTGCAGCTGCTGCATTCGCTGACGACTCACCGCAGAAGGCGCCGGTCAACACTGACGTTGCGCCACAACTAGCTGCTTACAAGAACCTTCTAGGCATGTTTGAACAGAAGAAAGCGATTGCCGATATTAAAGCACAGTATGTAGCTGATTTCGAGAAAAACGTCCTTGGCGTTGATGGCAGCATTAAAGCCGGCGACCCTGTTGTGAACGAAAACATTCGTTTCGTTCTGGATAATGCAGTTGATGGCAAGCTTACATATGCGCAAGCAGAGCAAGCTGTTGATAAAGGGCTGCAATGGTACTTCTACTTCCTGATTAAGAACCTCACAAACACAGGTGCGAAAGCTGCCCTGACCGCAGGCGATCAAGCTGGTGCGCAAGCATTCATCTCGAAGGCGGCGCTTGTTTACACGGATGTGCTCGGCGCTACAGCGAAGATGGTTGACACCACATATGGCACAACAATTTCAGCATTGTTGAACCAAACCGTATTCCCGGCCTTCAAATCCGAGATCGATAGCAAAGACGTGACTCAGCTTAACGTTCACCGTCAATTGCTTGACAAAACATTGATCAAAATCTTCAATCTCGCAACTCTTGCACAAGCAGACCGCATGAAGAGCCTGCCTGCTGACGAGCAGCCTGCAGCTGTAATCGAAGGTTACTTCTATTACATGAGCGTTTATGGTTACCTGCACGGCGGAGACGCTGCTGATGCAGATGTTGTCTACAAGGCATTCGGTTCAGGCGATGCGAAGCAAATTGATGCAGCTGCGATTCGCCAAGCTATTATCCGCTGCAACGTTGCTAAGGTAAGCGAGTACACGACAGAGATTCTTACTAAGCTTGGCAAGAAAGACGTAGCAGGCGCAGCTGGCACAGGCGGCGAGCTGTATGGCTTCTTCGCAGCACTGGAGCCGTTCTACGCACCGGGCGTATATGCAGAAGCGAAGCATCTGAATGACGAGATCCTTGCGGCATCTGCTGCAGGCGATGCGGACAAAGTTCGCGCGATCGGTTTCCAAATGGCTTCCTATGCTGTACAACTCGACGGCATTACGTTTAAAGCTGGCGACAAGCAGGTCGCTGTGAACGGCAAAGCGCAAGATGTAACGCCTTCGTTCATCGAGAAGTCATCTGGCCGCACACTTGTACCGACTCGTTACTTGGGGCTTCTTGGCTTCGCAGTGAGCTTCTATAACGCTACGAAGACGGCAAAAGTAACAAAGGACGGCGTAACGCTGGGACTTACAATCGGCAGCGACGTTGTAACGAAGAATGGCGAAGCAATCGCTGACTACAAGCTGGATCAGCCGGTTGTAGTGAAGGACAATGTCACTTATCTTCCGCTTCGTGCAATTGCTGAGCTTTCCGGCAACCGCATTTATTTTGACAAAGGTCAAATCATCGTTATTAAATAGGCGCCTTTCACTAGCTGCGCCTATGCTTGCCCGTCCTCTTCGCAGGGCGGGTATGCGTATTTAGGAAGGATTAAGGAGTGAGCGTTCCATGAATTTGCAGGCGTTTCTCATCACATTCCGCGAGGCGTTCGAAGCGATTCTCATTGTCGGAATTATCATTACGTACTTGAATCGGATCGGGCAGAGCAAATGGAATAAGTGGGTGTGGGTCGGGGTGTTTATGGCGATCCTCGCCAGCCTTGGCGTTGCGCTCGTGTTCCAGATCGTGCTCGACGGGTATGCGACAATGGGCAGCAGAGAATATTTGCGTATTGGCATTTTGCTTGTGTCATCGGGGTTGTTAACGCATATGATCTTGTTTATGGGCAAGCAGAACCAAGAGATGCGAAGCAAGCTGCAAAATAAAGTAGCGCTTATTCTCGGTGCCGGCGGCGCAATCAATATGATTGTTCACTCCTTTCTCGTCACATTGCGTGAAGGGATAGAGACGGTCTTCTTCTTCGCGGCGATTTCCGGAGGCGATATCTCGAAAGCGATTCAGAGCTGGGGCGCTTTGGCCGGACTTGTGGCCGCGGGACTGCTCGGCGTTGCCGTATTCAAGGGCAGCAAAAAAATTAAGATCGGAACCTTCTTCAAGGTGACGAGCGTATTTCTCATAATGATCGCGGCTGGCCTGTTCGTTCAGGCGATTGGCGTGATGCAGGATTTGCGCATGATCGATAGCCTTTATAAGACGCCGGGCGGCGAGATCGGCGCGATGTACGATCTGACCTGGTTCATGCCGGAGCATCCGATTGACGAGACGAATTACTTCCGCGATACGGGGCATCATCCGATTCTGAACGGGCAGGTCGGCATCTTCTTCAAAGCGTTCCTCGGCTATACGCAGGACCCTTCCTTGGAGGAGTTCGCGCTATACTGGCTGTACTATGTGATGGTATTTGTACTGCTTGCGAGGCAGCGAAAGCTGGCACTTCTGGCAGAGGCCAAAGCCCGCGAAGAGGCGGAAGCCTCGGCGGAGTCAGCCATAATGGGCGACGGTGTCGCAGCCGCCTCGGCGCTGACGGAAGAACGACCGAATAATACAACCGCGGTATAACGGAATATGTGAATTGTGTAATAGGCTCTCGTTTTCGCCGGCTCACCGGAGAAGGGGGAGTCTTTTTATTGTTCACACCTGCATATTTTTACCAGCAACGGCTTATCCTAATGGAGGCTGACTTTACTAGCGCGCTCCAAAATTTGTCGAAAGGAAGCGCATTCAACTCCGTCATAGACGCAAGTGGTAGCTTTTGTTATAATTGTGAGGGAAATTTGACCAAGCTGGCAGCACCGATCCCGCCCTGCAGATCCATTACAATGGAGGCGAAAATAGTGGAGAAGTACATCAACAATTACGTTATTGTGGCCATCTTCATTCTTCTCGGTATTCTGCTTCCCGTGGTCGCACTGGCGTTTGGGCGACTATTGCGTCCAAACAAACCGAATGAAGAGAAGAAGACGACCTACGAGAGCGGAAACGAACCCGTAGGGGAGGGTCAAGTCCGATTTAATGTGCGCTACTATCTGTTTGCGCTCATGTTCGTAATTTTCGATGTGGAAACCGTTTTCTTATATCCGTGGGCCGTTGCTTATAAGCAGCTCGGCTTATTTGTGCTTGTCGAGATGGCGATATTTACGGGATTATTGTTAATTGGATTACTCTACGCCTGGAAGAAGAAGGTGCTCAAATGGAATTCAATTTAGAGTCGATTACCCCCGAAGAGAGACAAGAGCTGGAACGCAACGTGTTTATGGGGACGCTGGAGCAATTGAAGGCGTGGGCGCGCAGCAACTCGCTGTGGCCGCTGACGTTCGGACTTGCTTGCTGTGCAATCGAGATGATGGGGACAGGCGCATCGCATTATGACCTGGACCGGTTCGGCGTTATGTTCCGCACATCGCCGCGCCAATCTGACGTAATGATTGTTGCTGGTACCGTCACGAAGAAGATGGGACCGCTGCTTCGTCGTCTCTATGACCAGATGCCTGAGCCCAAATGGGTCATTGCGATGGGCTCCTGCGCCACCGCAGGCGGACCTTATGTTCGTTCATACGCAGTTATGAAGGGCGTCGATCAGATCGTGCCCGTTGATGTATATATTCCGGGCTGCCCGCCGAACCCGGCTGCACTTATCTATGGCATTAACAAGCTTCAGGAGAAAATCCGCTACGAGGCGAAGACCGGGAAGCGGGTGACGAACCGATGAGCGACGAGAAAGAGAAGGAGCAGTCGGCTGAGCCGAAGAGCGAGGAATCTAGTCGCCAAGAGGCAAGTGAAGCGAAGGCTGCAGAAGTGCCTGCGAGTGAGGCAGCTGAGCCTGTGGAAGATGCGAGCGAGGATGCAGCAAAAGTAGCGGAGCCAGCGGCAGCGGAGCCAGCGAGCGAGGCGAAGCCCGTAGTGGAAGCCGCACCGAGCGCGCCGGCAGCGGAGCAATCGAGCGAGCCAGCGAAAGCGGCAGAAGCCGCGGAGACGGCGCAAGTAAGCGGCGTGCCTAGCGGCGAAACGGCGCGGGCAGAAGCGAGCGAGGCGAAGCCCGCAGCGGAAGCCGCGCCGAGTGCGCCCGCAGCGGATGCGGCTTCCGCGCCAGCGGTCGATCCGGAGCGCGAAGCGAAGCTGAAGGCGGCAGCAGAAGCACGTGCCGCAAGAGCAGCCGCGAAGGCGGCGGCGGAGGGCGGCGGCGAAGCGCCTGCTGCTGCGCCAGCCGGAGCTGGAGCTGGCAGCGCGGAAGATCCGGAGAAAGCGGCGAAGCTTGCCGCTGCTGCGGAAGCGCGCGCGGCGCGGGCTGCGGCCAAGGCGGCAGCAGAAGGCGGCGAAGCGGCACCGGCAGAGCCGAAGGCGCCGTCACCGAAGCAGCCTCAGCTTGACGAGGTAGCAGCACTTATTCGTGTGTCCATTGCTGAAGATGCGATTGAAGAAGCTTACATAAATGAACTGAACGATCATATGCCGTCGCTTATCGTTCGCGCGGAACGTTTGGTCGAGACTTGTCGTCTCTTAAAGACGCATGAAGCGCAGAGCTTCTCCTACCTGCGCAACGTCTCCGGCGTTGATTATGAGACGCATCTGGAAGTCGTCTACCATCTCGTATCGCTGAAGACGAAGAACGAGCTTGCCTTGAAGGTGAAGACAAACCGCGAGCAGCCTGAGATTCCATCGGTTGTCCCAATCTGGGATACGGCGAACTGGAACGAGCGCGAGATCTACGATTTGCTCGGAATTGATTTTCCGGGCCATCCCGATTTGCGGCGCATAATGATGCCTGACGATTGGGTTGGGTATCCGCTGCGCAAAGATTACGTACCGCTAGACCCGGAGGTGTGATGAGCCGTGATTCGTACAGAAGAACTGCTGCTTAACGTCGGCCCGCAGCATCCCAGCACGCATGGCGTTTTTCGCATTATCGTCAAGCTTGACGGTGAAGTGATAACGGAAGCGACTCCGGTTATGGGCTATTTGCACCGGGGAACAGAGAAGCTTGCGGAAGATTTGAACTATACGCAAATTATTCCTTATACCGACCGGATGGATTATGTGTCGGCGATGACGACGAACTACGTGCTCTGTCACGGCGTTGAGAAGATGATGGGACTTGAAGTGCCGGAGCGCGCCGAGTTCATGCGGCTCATTGTAATGGAGCTGCAGCGCATTGCCAGCCATTTGGTATGGTGGGGCACTTACCTGCTCGATATCGGCGCGATGAGCCCGTTTCTGTTCGCTTTCCGCGATCGCGAAATCATTATCAACCTGTTCAACGAGCTGTGCGGCGCCCGCCTGACTTACAACTATATGCGGGTTGGCGGCGTGAAGTGGGATGCTCCTGTCGGCTGGATTGATAAAGTCCGCGAGTTCATTCCATATATGGAAGGCAAGCTTGACGAGTATAACAATCTTGTCAGCGGCAACGAAATCTTCCTAGCGCGTATCAAGAACATCGGCGCATATGATGCGCAGACCGCTATCGACTATGGCTTATCCGGTGCGAATCTCCGCTCTACAGGCGTGGACTGGGACTTGCGCAAGGCGAAGCCATACAGCTTATATGATCGCTTCGAGTTCGATGTACCGCTCGGCAAGAAGGGCGATTGCTATGACCGTTACTTGATCCGGCTTGAGGAAATCCGCCAATCGCTTCGCATCTTGAAGCAGGCGGTGGAGCAGTTCCCGTCCTCCGGCGAAGTGATGGGCAAAGTGCCCCGCGTCATTCGTCCGCCAGCAGGCGAGCTCTATGTGGGGATTGAATCGCCGCGCGGCGAGATCGGTGTTCATATCGTTTCGAAGGGGAAAGCGGAGCCTTACCGGCTGAAATTCCGACGTCCGTCCTTTGTGAATCTGCAAATCTTGCCGAAGCTGCTCGTCGGGGAGACAATGACGAACCTCATTACCATTTTGGGCGGCATCGACATTGTCGTCGGGGAGGTTGACTGCTAATGGGGTCCTGGCTCGATGAAACGTTGACTTGGGGCAATGCGCTGCTGTTCTTCCTATGGGGCGTTATCTTGCTTGTCGTCGTATTAGGCTTCGTAACCTACGCGATCTTCTTCGAACGTAAAGTAATCGGCTGGATGCAGTACCGGATCGGCCCGAACCGGGTTGGACCGTGGGGATTGCTGCAATCCGTCGCCGATATTACCAAGCTTCTCATAAAGGAAGACACGATTCCGCGCAAAGCAGACAGGGCGCTGTTCATCTTGGCTCCAGCGCTTGCATATGTTCCTGCGTTTGCCGTTCTCGCAGTTATTCCGTACACGCAGAAGCTGTATTTTGCCGATATCAACGTTGGGCTTCTCTACTATGTCGCGCTCTCGGGCATTTCGACGATTGCGATCGTCCTGGGCGGCTGGTCGTCCAACAACAAATACGCGCTGCTCGGCGGTATGCGCTCCGCTGCGCAGATGATCAGCTACGAAGTGCCGCTCGTCATCTCCGTCGTCGGCGTCATTATGATGTCGGGCTCGCTCAACCTGCGCTCGATTGCCGAGCAGCAAGGCGATTGGTTCTGGCAGTGGAACTTCATTCCGCAAATTATTGGGTTTATCGTATTCATTATCGCAGCCGTATCGGAGCTGAACCGGACGCCGTTCGACTTGCCAGAGGCGGAATCGGAGCTTGTTGCCGGCTATCACGTCGAGTACAGCGGCTTCCGCTTCGCGTTCTTCATGCTGACGGAGTATGTGTATGTGTACGCAATTGCGGCACTGACGACCGTATTGTTCCTCGGCGGCTGGCATGCGCCGTTCCCGTTCCTTGACTGGGTACCGGGCATCATTTGGTTCCTGCTCAAGTTCTCCTTTATCGTGTTCTTCCTGTTCTGGATCCGGGCGACCTTGCCGCGTATCCGAATTGATCAGCTGATGGGACTTGGCTGGAAGGTGCTGCTTCCGGTGGCAATCTTGAATGTGTTTCTTACAGCGGTTTACATGGAGCTGTTCGTGAAATAAGGCTTATGAAGACAGGAGGGATGAGGGAATGAAAGGTCTCTTAAAAGGGCTTGGTGTCACGCTTAAATCATTGACCGAGAAAAAAGTTACCACTTCCTATCCCGATGTGCCCATCATCATGCCGGACCGTTACCGCGGCATCCAGCATTTTGAGCCGGACAAATGCATCGTGTGCAACCAGTGCGCCCGTATTTGTCCAACGGAGTGCATCACGCTTACCGGTAAAGCGAATCCGGACCCGGAGAAGAAAGGGAAGGTCATCGACACGTATGACATCAACTTTGAAATTTGCATTTTGTGCGATCTCTGTACGGAAGTGTGTCCGACAGAAGCGATCGTCATGACAGGCAATTTCGAATTGGCGTCGTACAGCCGTGACGAATTGTTCAAGGACTTGAAGTGGCTGGACGATAACAACAACAATGTCCGTCAGGACAATAACAATATTGGTGCTCCCGCTGCAGCCAAGGGAGGAGCGAAGTAGCCGATGTTTAACGTGAATTTTACGGGTGAATTTGTCGCCTTCTTCATTTTCTCTGTACTTATTATTAGCGGCGCGGTGCTGATGGTCAGCTTCACGAAGGTCGTTCACATGGTCGTCTCGCTCGCGGCTGTATTCCTCGGCATTGCAGGCATGTTCGTGCTGCTGCAGGCGGAATTTCTTGCCTTCGTTCAAGTGCTTATCTACGCCGGCGCGGTAACCATTCTGATGATCTTCGGCATTATGATGACGAAGCACCAGGATGGGGAAACGGAGCGTTCGCGCCCCTTGCATGAGACGCTGACGGCAATCGGCGCACTGGCGCTGTTCGGCATTCTGTTCTACGCCATCCGCCAATCGGAATTCCCAGAGCCATCGCAGCCGCTAAATGCGGCGGCTGATAATACGATGGAAATCGGCAAGCTGCTGTTCACGAATTATGTCGTGCCTTTCGAGCTTGTTTCGGTGCTGCTGACGGTTGCCTTTATCGGCGCGATCGTGCTTGCGAAGAAGGAGGCGGACTAACATGTTATCTTCGTATTTAACGATGGCTGCCATTTTGTTCTGCATCGGCTTGTACGGTGCGCTTGTGAAACGCAATGCGGTCATCATTCTATTGTCGATTGAGCTGATGCTGAATGCGGTCAATCTCAATCTGGTTGCTTTCTCGAAGTATGGTGTTGTTCCATCGCTGACAGGACAAATGTTCACGCTGTTCAGCATCGCCGTTGCAGCAGCAGAGGCGGCTGTCGGTATTGCTGTCCTCATTGCGCTGTTCCGTGCGCGCGGTACCGTCAACGTGGATGAGTACGACGAGATGAGGAGGTAACGGATATATGGATACAACTTTCTCACAAGCTGCTTGGCTCATTCCGCTCTTTCCGTTCCTTGCTTTTCTATTGCTGCTCGCCTTTGGGCGCGGTCAGCGGACGCTCGGCGTTCTGCTTGGCTGCGTAAGCTCGTTCGCAGGGCTTGTGCTGTCGATTCTCGTCCTAATTGAGCATATGACAGATGGAACGAAATACTATCAATATGCGTTCAAATGGCTGGACATTAACGGTCTGACCTTGAATGCAGGCTATGAGGTTACGAATCTGACCGCGCTTATGCTTGTCGTCGTCACATTGGTCAGCTTCCTCGTCAACCTCTACTCGGCCGGTTATATGAAAAGCGACGAGCGAATCTCTGTTTTCTACAGCTACGTCGCACTGTTCTCGTTCTCGATGCTTGGCCTCGTACTATCGGACAACATGCTGACGCTCTATATTTTCTGGGAGCTCGTTGGTGTCTGCTCGTTCCTGCTGGTTGGCTTCTGGTACAGCAAGCCGGAGGCGAAAGCCGCAGCGAAGAAGGCGTTCATCGTGACCCGGATCGGGGATGCGGGTCTGTTGCTCGGTATTCTGCTGCTGTACTGGTATATGCCAGATCATGCGCTTGATTTTGTCCATATCGGCAATGTGTTCGATGGGCAGACAGGGATTATCGCGGCAAGCGTGACGACCTGGATTGCCATTCTGATCTTTGTTGGCGCAGTCGGCAAATCCGGTCAGTTCCCGCTGCATGTATGGCTTCCGGATGCAATGGAAGGTCCGACACCGATTAGTGCGCTGATCCATGCGGCAACGATGGTTGCGGCAGGCGTCTATCTCGTTGCTCGGACATTTGATATTTTTCAAGCTTCGCAGACGGCGATGGATATCGTCGCTTATATCGGTGGCTTCACGGCCATCTTCGCCGCTACCATCGGGGTGGCGCAGAACGATATTAAGCGGATTCTCGCTTACTCTACCGTCAGCCAGCTCGGCTATATGATGATGGCGCTGGGGCTTGGCTCGATGACAGGCGGCATCTTCCACCTGTTCACTCATGCTTTCTTCAAGGCGCTGCTCTTCCTCGGAGCGGGCAGTGTCATCCATGCGGTACATACGCAGAACATTCAAGAAATGGGCGGCCTAAGCGGCAAAATGAAGATTACGACCTGGACGTTCGGCATCGGCACGCTTGCACTGTCGGGTATCCCGCCGTTCTCCGGCTTCTGGTCCAAAGATATGATTCTCAATACCGCGCTGCACGAGAAGCCTGTGCTGTTCGCAGTCGGTGTAGCTGCTGCATTCTTCACGGCGTTCTACATGTCGCGGTTGTTCTTCCTCGTCTTCATGGGCAAGCCGAGAGGAGAGCAGCACGCTCATGCGCATGAGTCGCCAGCCTCAATGACGATTCCGCTCATCGTGTTGGCTGCGCTATCTGTCGTCGCTGGCTTCATCCAAACGCCTTGGAACGAAACGCTAGGCACATGGCTGACCGATGGTGCAGAGAAGGAGCATGGCGGCGCTGGCATCGTGATGGTCATCTCCGCAGCGGTTGGACTGCTTGGCTTATACCTCGGCTGGCTCGTCTTCGTGAAAGGGACGATTGCTCGCGATGCGGTATCCTCCAAGGCGCCTTGGCTAATTCGGCTGCTGGAACGCAAATATTACATGGATGAGCTGTATGAAGCGCTGCTGGTTCGGCCGCTTCGGGGACTTGGCTACCTGCTGAATGCAATTGATGATTATATTGTGGACGGCCTTGTTCGGCTGGTCGGCGGAACA
The DNA here is from genome assembly GCF_056120345.1 of Paenibacillus sp. sgz302114. Classification (NCBI taxonomy): domain Bacteria; kingdom Bacillati; phylum Bacillota; class Bacilli; order Caryophanales; family Paenibacillaceae; genus Paenibacillus; species Paenibacillus sp. sgz302114. The sequence continues at coordinate 134,331 of NZ_JBVYOI010000008.1, read as the reverse complement.
GCGGTGCTGTTCGGCCGCGGGGGAACCCGCGTACAGAACGGCCAAATTCAAACCTATGGCGTAGTGACGCTTCTTGGACTCGTCGTTCTCATCGTTGCACTTGTCGGAAGGAGGTTTTGGTAATGCTGGCTGATCTTCCGATTCTATCGCTTATTACGTTCTCGCCGCTGCTTGGCATTCTCGTTCTGCTCTTCCTGCCGAAGCACCGGAGCCGGTGGCTGAAGGTGACCGCGATTACCGCGACGATTCTTCCGCTCCTGCTGTCGCTGTGGCTGTATGCCGATTATAACGGCACGAAGGGCGGCAAAGCGTACGAGGAGAACGCAACCTGGCTCGACGTCTCGCTCAACAAAGAAGCAGTCGGCGATGTCAGCTCTTATCAATTCGAGCTTCAGTATCATATGGGCATAGACGGTTTATCGATGCCGCTTCTGCTGCTAACGACCATTGTTGGCGTCATGGCTGCACTTGCTTCCGTCCATGTGAAGAAGCGCTGGAAGTCGTTCTATATTTGGTTCCTGCTGCTTGAGATCGGCATGCTCGGCGTGTTCCTCGCCAGAGATGTGTTCTTGTTCTTCGTCTTCTTCGAAATGACGCTCATTCCGATGTTCTTCCTCATCGGGATATGGGGCTACATGAACCGGGAGAAGGCTGCGAACAAGTTCTTGCTCTATAACGGCATCGGCTCGGCGATTATGTTGATCGCCTTCGTTATCCTTGTTGCTACGGCAGGCTTCCGCGCGGAGCAGCTGCCGGAGAATCAGCAAACGAACTTGTCTTATAGCGGAAGCTATGAGGTTATTACAACGAACCTGACGAAGGCCGATTCGTATGTGAATATGCCGTCGGGACAAACGCAGGGCCAGGAGAATCCGTTCTACTTGTCCGAGCGGATGCGCTGGGTCATCTTCCTGCTGCTGCTGATCGCCTTCGGCATTAAGCTGCCGATCTTCCCGTTCCATACGTGGATGCTCGGGGTGCATACGGAAGCACCGCCTTCGGTCGTTATGATTCACTCCGGCGTCCTGCTCAAGATGGGGGCATACGGCTTGCTCCGCTTCGGGGTATTCATGTTCCCAGGGGTGGCGGAGGATTGGAAAGTAGCGATCGCCATACTAGGCGTCATCAATATTCTATACGGCGCAATACTTGCAATCGTGCAAAAGGAATTCAAGCTCGTTCTCGCTTACTCATCGATCAGCCATATGGGCATCGTGCTGCTAGGTATCGCTTCGCTCAATGAAATCGGCTTGCATGGCGCAATCATACAGCTGATCTCGCACGGTCTGATCTCCGCGCTGCTGTTCCTCATTGTCGGCAGCATCTATGAGAGGACCGGCTCGACAGAGCTGAAGGATCTAGGAGGTCTTGCAAGAAGCATGCCGTTCATTAGCGGCATTCTGCTAACGGCAGGTATGGCTTCGCTCGGTCTTCCTGGATTGTCCGGCTTCATCGGAGAGTTCCTGTCGCTGCTTGGGTTGTTTGATTCCCAGCGCGTCATTACGGGAATTGCGGTGCTCGGCGTTATTCTGACCGCGGTCTATGTGCTGCGCAGCATCCTTGGCATTACGTTCGGCCAGGCGCCGGAGAAGCTTGCAGGCGTTCGCGATGCGCGACTTATTGAAGCGGTGCCGATGATTACGCTGCTTGCTTTTATCGTACTGATCGGGGTTTACCCGGCTGTATTGACGGAGCCGATGAAGCATGGCTTCGATACGCTGCTCCAGCAACTTTCAGAGAAGGCGGGGAGGTAGACGATGGACGCTGTACAACAACAGCTGCAGTCGCTCACCTGGAGTGACGCAGCCTATCTCGCCCCAGAATGGATACTCGTCGCATTCACCATTGTACTAGCGGTGCTTGATCTATTCCTGCCGCGCCGATCGCTGATTGGCTGGCTGACGCTTGGCGGCCTGGCGCTCTCGCTTGGTTTTGCCGTATGGCGCTTAACGGATCTTATTGATAAAGCGCAGTCGACAGACGCGAATGGTCAGGCAATCAGCCACGTCATTCGATTGATGGGCGACAGCTACCGGATTGACGTATTCTCAAGCCTGCTGAAGATTCTGTTCCTCGTCGCTACGATGCTGATTGTGTTAATGAGTCTTGGCACCATTAGCAGAGCGGATATTTCGGATAGAGGCGAGTTCTATTATTTGCTCATGCCGGCTGTCGTTGGCGCGATGATTATGGCCTCTTCCGGCGATATGATTACGCTCTACATCGGTCTTGAGCTGCTGAGCATCACAACCTATGTGCTCGTTGGCATTCGCAAGCAGTCGCTGAAGTCCGCGGAGGCGGCGTTCAAGTACGTCGTAACCGGCGGCATCTCGTCTGCACTGATCCTGTTCGGGATGTCATACCTGTATGGCATCACAGGCGCGACGAATCTCGGCGCGATTGCGCAGGGCATTCAGCAGCATGCAGCGGAATATCCGGCACTGCTTTATGTATCGCTCTTCTTCATGCTGGCGGGACTTGGCATTAAGATCGCCGCTGCTCCATTCCATTACTGGGCGCCTGATGTGTACCAAGGGGCACCGACGCCAGTTACAGCGTTCCTTGCGGTCGTTTCCAAGGGCGCGGCATTCGCGGTTATTTTCCGAATCGTATACAATGTGGCGTTTTTCGCTTCTTCGCCGGATAAGCCGATTGCCGATGATGTGTTCCTCGCACTGCTCGTCATGGCAGCTGCGGCGATGCTGGTCGGCTCGACGATGGCACTGCGCCAGTACAATGTGAAGCGGCTCTTCGCGCTCTCCGGAGTTGCTAATGCCGGCTATCTGCTCGTACCGGTAGGCCTGTCGCTCAAAGGGATGCACGCCTCGAACTTCGGTGAGTTCCTGTTCTACCTGGCAGCTTACCTGCTCATGACAATTGGTATCCTCGCCGTATTCTCGGTCATTAGCAAATCGGTCGGCCATGAGGAGATTGGCGGCTTCGCAGGCCTCTACTACCGAGCGCCATGGACAGCTGTCGCGGTCATCATCTTCGTGCTCTCACTGGCAGGCTTGCCAGTTACGGGCGGCTTCTTCGGGAAGCTGTTCATCCTGCTTGGCGCGGCGCAGTCGAAGCTGTACTGGATTATCGCCGTTATGGTCGTCAGCAGCGTCATCTCGTACTACTTCTACTTCGGCCTCATTCGCCAAATGTTCATGCGTGCAACGATCGATAATGAAGTGCGCGTGCCGGTCACGACGGGCATCGTGATCTGGCTGTGTGCCGGAGCGACCTTCGCGCTTGGCATTGTGCCAGGACCGGTGCTGGACTTTGTGAATGATCATTTCTCCATTGTGAGTGATTTGTTCGTGCGGCTGCAGTAGCCATTCGACAAGTTTGTCAATGAATACCAATAAACCTCTGATTCTATGCAGCTCTGGTAGAATTGGAGGTTTTTTTGTGTGTTTCGCAGGTCTGCAGGCAGATTCGGACGAGAAACTATCGAAGGTACATAGACCTAATAGAGTGAGACCAAGTTCATGTAATCTTTAGACGTAGAAAGGCAATTCGGCGCATAAATATCGAATATCTATGTTTCTGAGATAGGACCATCGACCTTTTAATTCATATTTCTACAATATGTTAAAAGGAATACGACAAACGGTAGCGAACAAGTTTCAGATATCAATTTGCAGGTTAAAGGCAGACTATGATGATTAAAGAAAAGCGTTCCGCGATTGCGAATTCCATACCGTTGATGCAGCTGTTGAGGCTTGTTCCAAAGCCGGGCCGTAATGCCCAGGCTTCTACTGCTGCGCGTGTTTCCGGCGGCGGAGCTTCGCCGGCTGCGGCACTTCCGACGCCGCCGCAGAAGCGCGGCTTCGCGCGCCTCGCGCTGCACGGGGCGCTTGCAGCGCTGCTGCTCTGGAGCGCTCTAGCGGGGGAACTGGGCCATGCGGCTCCCGCTAGAGCCGCTCCCGCGGGCGGTGAGCCAGCAGCGATGCAAAGCTGGCTCGTGAAATGGCGCGACCCGGCGCAGGCGAAGCCGCTGCCGGGGACGCGCGTGCTCCGCCGCCTTGCGCAGCCGGCGGCGGCGGGCGTCGTGGACGTTGTCCGCCCCGAGGGGACGGGGGCGGACACGTCCGCATGGCTGCTCCGGCTGCAGCAGACGCCGGAGATCGAATATGTCGAGCCGCTCAGCCAAGTGGAGCTGCTCGCTTCATCCTCGCCTGCATCGAATGATCCGAAGCTGCCGCTAGAGCAGCATCTCGATCAGATCGGGGCCAAGGAAGCGTGGAACACCGTGCATGATCAGACGGCGCTTACGATTGCCGTCGTAGATACCGGTGTTGATCTTAACCACCCGGATCTGGTGGGTAATTTAATCCCGGGTACGAATCTCGTCTCGCCGGGCAAGCTGCCGGAGGACGACAACGGGCATGGCACGTCCGTAGCGGGCGTGCTAGCCGGAGAAGGCAACAACCGAATCGGTGTTGCCGGCATACTATGGCATGCGCGCATCATGCCGATTAAGGCGCTTGACGCCGATGGTTACGGCGATGAAGAGCGGCTCGGCAAAGCGATCGTATATGCAGTTGATCATGGAGCTCGAATTGTGGTGCTCTCGGTAGGGCTGTACCGTTACTCGCTTTACTTAAAGGATATTGCGGCTTATGCGGAATCGAAGGGGGCGCTGCTCGTTGCAGCAAGCGGTAATGATGGAGTGACGTTCGGAAGCCGGGCTGACGTAAAGTTCCCGGCAGCGTATCCGACCGTCGTTGCCGTCGCAGGGGCTGACCCTGACGGCAATCCGGAGCCGCGGTCAAATACGGGACCGGAGATTGACCTTGCAGCTCCATGGCATGTCTATACGACAGCGATTGGCGGCGGCTATAAGGCAGAAGAAGGCACTTCGATGGCTGCCCCGCAAGTGGCGGCAGCAGCCGCACTCGTGTGGGCGATGCATCCTGATTACAAGCCGTATCAGGTTCGGGCGCTGCTGCGCCAGACTGCCCTTGATATCGGCAAGCCCGGCTTTGATACAACGAGCGGCTACGGCCTGCTGCAGGTAGATCATGCGGTAACGGCGACGCTGAAGCCGGATAGCTATGAGCCGAACAACAGCAAGAGTGCAGCGCGTGTATTCCCGCTCGGGAAGAAGATTGCAGCTGAGCTTGCTGGCGGCGCCGATAAAGATTGGTACAGCGTCGATGCGCCTTATGACGGCGTGCTGGCTATCCAGCTGCAGGGGTTAATTGGAGTAGGCGATGCGATGCCGACCGTTCAAATGACGCATGACGGTGACACCTCGTCGCAAAGCATAAAAGATGCAAAACTCGGCAACCAAACGATGCAATGGAACGTCAAGAAGGGTAGGAACTATTTTGAACTCCATCTCTTCGATAAGACGCTCAGCCAGCATCTGCCGTATTTGCTGACCTCTACGTTTGAGATCGCGCCGGATGCGTACGAAATCAATGATAAACAGTACCAAGCGTTTACCTTATCGCCCCGTTCGCAGCAGATTACGGGTAATTTTCATCAGACGGGCGATCTGGATTGGTACGCCATTCATTTCGATACTGGGGGCACTGTGAAGCTGACGATGTCGGTGGACTCTGCACGGATTGATCCCTCGGTTGGCTTTCAGCGTCAAGGCGAAGCGATGCAGGAAACGGATGAGAAAGGGGACGGTGAGACCGAAACGACGCGCTCGTTCAACGTCACCCCCGGCCAATACTATATACGGGTCCGTAACAGCATGTCGGCACAGGCAAGCCCGACGGTGGCAGAGTATCATCTGAAGCTTCAGGTGATCTCCAAGCTGACGGATCCGAATGAGCCGAATAACAAAACCTATGAAGCAACAGGCGTATCTCCGGGATCGAACTACTGGGGCGTAGTCGGAACTTCAAGCGATGTCGATTGGTATCAGCTGCGGCTGGCAAGCGCGAGCATGACAACCGTACAGCTTAGCGGAATACCAAGCGGTATTCGGATGAAGGCTGAATTGTACGATAAGAAACAGAAGCTGTTGACGCAGCAGCAATCGGCTCCGAATCAGACCGGACTAACGAAAGAACTGAAGCTTGGCGCAGGCCTTTACTATATTAAAGTGACGGCAAGCGCGAGCTTCGACAGGCAATACTACAAGCTGAGGATCCAAACGGATAAGCTTGTGGCCGGCTTCCGGGATATCGAAGATCATTGGGCGGTTGATTCGATCGAGGCGCTGAGGGAGCTCGGGGTAGTAGCGGGCAGCGGCAGCTTCCGCTTCAATCCGGACCAGAGTATTACGCGCGCAGAAGCGGTCTCCATGCTCGTTCGTGCGGTGAAGCCGAAGGCAGCGTCAACGGTCGGATTTGTTGATGTGCCGCGCTCGCATTGGGCGTATGGTCCAATCAACAGCGCAGCTGCCTCGGGCTGGGTAGGCGGCTACCCTGGCGGCTTCTTTGGCCCGAATCAGTCGATTGACCGTGAAGAGATGGCGGTTATGCTGCTGCGGACCTTCGGTCTAGGCAGCGTTCGTCCTGTGCATGCGCCGTTCCTTGACGTTGCTGCGGACCGCTGGTCTGCGCCGGCGATTCAGACCATGAAGCAGAAAGGTCTGATTGGCGGATATGAGAACGGCGGGTTCAAGCCGGAAGGCTCGGCGAGTAGGGCGGAATTCGCTACCGTATTGCTTAGGACGATGCATCTCAACAAAACTTAAGTTAGGGAGCTTTTTGCCATGATGGACCAAATCGCCGCAAATGCCGGCGTTCATGCGCTGATCTCCATCCTTGTCGAGCTGTTCAGCATCGCGGCCGCTTGGATCGTCATTCAGGAGTTGAAGCTGGATGCCATCCTCAAGCGTCCGCGCAGTACGCAGGCGCGCGTGCTGCAAATTATGCTCGCGATCGTTATCGGTCATGCTTTTGCCGGCTTCATTCTCGATTATTGGGGCTGGTCGGGCCAACTGAAGGGCATTGTCGAATAACAAGGTGGAAACATGTCAACAATGGGTATAATATGACGGTATTAAAATTGGAACGCGCTACGAATTCTATAAAAAAGAGCTTAAATTACCGCTTTCGACAGGCAGAAAATAACGCTTGTCGATTTGTGTAAGCAGGTGGTAAGATGTAATTTGGGTGCGGGCCAGGTGTGCCATAAATTGCCCGCTAAGGAAGAAAAAGAATCTACTGCACGCGGAGGGAAACCTAGGATGAGCAAAATAATCGTCCGCGGCGGCCAGCGACTAACCGGAAATGTTCGCGTAAGCGGAGCTAAGAATGCCGTATTACCGATTCTCGCTGCCACGTTACTAGCTAGCGAAGGTGAAAGTATCATTCACGATGTGCCTTTTCTTGACGATGTTATTACAATTCAACAAGTGCTTGCCGCACTCGGCGGTAAGCTCACATATGACAATGAAATTATGCGTATTTCGGCCGAGAAATTGACGTCGTACGAAGCTCCATATGAATGGGTACGCAAAATGCGCGCATCGTTTCTTGTCATGGGACCTTTGCTAGCTCGCCTCGGCTGTGTCAGAATTTCCCTTCCAGGCGGATGCGCAATTGGAACAAGGCCTATCGACCAGCACTTGAAGGGCTTTGAAGCGATGGGTGCGGAGATCGTACTCGGTCAGGGCTTTATTGAGGCTCGTTCGACGGGCAAGCTGAGAGGCGCTAAGATTTATCTGGATTATGCCAGCGTTGGCGCAACAGAGAACATCATGATGGCAGCTTCGCTTGCTGAAGGAACAACGACAATTGAGAATGCGGCGAAAGAGCCGGAGATTGTCGATTTGGCTAATTACTTAAACGCTATGGGCGCGAAGGTTCGCGGCGCAGGCACAGGCATTATTCGTATTGAAGGCGTAGAGAAGCTGAAAGGCGCTCGTCATACTGTTATTCCAGACCGTGTTGAAGCAGGTACGTTTATGATCGCGGCAGCTATTACAGGCGGCGATGTACATGTTGAAGGCGCAATTTGCGATCACTTGACGCCGGTTATCTCCAAGCTTGAAGAAATGGGTGTCGTCATTGAAGAGACTGACAATGGTCTTCGCGTTATAGCGCCGAAGAAGCTAAAGTCGGTTGACGTCAAGACGTTACCATACCCAGGATTCCCGACAGATATGCAGTCGCAGATGATGGCGCTTCTTATGGTTGCTGAAGGAACCAGCCTTGTGACGGAGACGGTGTTCGAGAACCGTTTCATGCATGTTGAGGAATTCCAGAAGATGAGTGCTCAGATCAAGATCGAAGGACGCACTGCAATCGTTAGCGGCAGCACGCAATTAACAGGCGCGAAAGTAACGGCGACGGATCTCCGCGCAGGCGCAGCGCTTCTGTGTGCAGCACTTACAGCAGACGGCGAGACTGAGCTTACAGGACTTCACCACGTGGACCGCGGTTATGTCGATATTACCGGCAAGCTTGCAGCGCTAGGCGCTAACATTAGCCGTGTAGAAGATAAACCAGCTCCTGCACCGATCTACAAGGTGCTTGAAGGAGTCGCAGCAGCGCTTGAAGAAGCAGAGCCGGTTATCGTAGCGGCAATGTCTCAAGAGCCAGCAGCGAAGCGTGAGAAAGAAGTGCCACGCATGAAAGCACAGCCTACTTGGGCTTAAAACTATAGGGTCATCCCAAACCCCATCTCCAATTAACGGAGATGGGGTTTTTGCTATGCGGATGGCAGGAACCTCACTTGAGGGCGAGCTAACGGATGCCACGACTATTTCGTCTAAAATGACCCTTTCGAACGTATAACGGTTATCAGCGAGCCTATACGGCGATATTGGTATCGAAATCATGTCATTAAGATCAAATAGCCTCTCTCGCAGCCGTTAGATTTTTAGAAAGGCTATTATCGTGCAAATAAACGCTGTGACAACCGCTATATATTAATCTGACTTCTCTCCAATCAAAGCCTCATCACCAATATAAGGTGATGAGGCTTTTTTTGCTTCTCTCCTTTAATGCAGTTGAAAAGGGTTGAAGGTGAGCAAAGCGAAGCGGGCGGAATCGTTGTGGAGAAACGGCAGTGGTCGCCTTTGTCCTCGTATATAAACCGCATAGGCTTTTAAATAATCTTATATATACGAGGACAACAGCGATCGGAACAATGATCCGCACGCGCAGCATTCTCTCACCTAGACTCTATTTTATAACTGCATTTTCCCGTACTATTCTACTTTTCCGCTTCATAGACTGTACCAAGAGCAGTTAAGAGAATAGGAGCTTAGGAAGGAGCGGGAGATGAAGCAGATCAAGTGGAAGGCAGGAGGCATAAGCGGCCGGAGGATTCGGACAAGGAATTGGATCATCGGCTTTATGTGGGGTCTCTTGCTAGTCGTGCTAGTACGAGGGATTGTCTACGTAACAGAGCTGCGATCAGCCGCGGTAAGGGAGCAACAGCGAATGGTGACGCAAGTAGCGGAGTCCGCGCCGCCTAAGCCGTCCGATCCGAAGGCGAAGGTGCCCTCCAAATCTGTACAAGCTTCGGTATCAAGCGCCGGTAAGGAAGCGCAAAATAAGCTGAGTGCCTATGACCGGCTTTGGGTGAGTGTCTATGTCTCAGAAGACAAGCGGATCGAGAAAATGCCAATCGAGCTCTATGTGCGCGGTGTGCTGGCTGGAGAGATGCCGATTGATTTTGAACTGGAGGCGCTCAAAGCTCAGGCAATTGCTGCACGTACGTATATTTATAGAAGGCTGCTGGCAGGAGGCGCAAGCGGGCCGTCAGACGAAGCAGACGTTGATGATACGATCAAGAATCAGGTGTATGTCCCGTTAGGCGAGCTGATTGGGCGCTGGAGCGGGAAGGAGAAAGAAGCTAATTTGAAGAAGCTGAATGAAGCGGTAGAGGAGACTAAGGGACAAATTGTTACTTATAAAGGCGATCCGATTGAGGCGTCCTTCTTCTCGACCAGCAATGGTTATACGGAGAACGCGTCTGACTATTGGAGTCTGGATCTGCCCTACTTGAGAAGCGTTGCTAGTCCATGGGATAAGACGATATCGCCTAACTATAGAGAAACGACGACAATGGATCTGGATGATTTCAGCCGCAAGCTTGGCGTGAAAGCAAACGATGTGCGCCAGATGCGCATTATGGATACGACGGCGGGCCATCGCATCAAGACAATAAGAATAGGACGAGAGAGCTTTAGCGGCAAAGAAATACGAGAGAAGATAGGACTTGCATCCTCGCAATTCAATTGGGCAATCATAGGCGATCAAGTTCGGATCACCACTTTCGGTTACGGACATGGCGTCGGCATGAGCCAGTGGGGAGCGAACGGAATGGCGATGGAAGGGAAAACGGCGTCTCAAATTCTTACACACTACTATACGGGAACGAAGCTGGAGCAGGCGAGCGGTGTACTAGAGTAGCCGCAGCATCAGCAGTTCTACTCTAACAATCTCAAAAAATGTGAATCCCTCACGTATAAACTGCTAGGTTGTGGCAACAATGGCTAGTGAGGTGATCGAACTATGAGTGATAAATCAAAGTTCAATGAAGAGGCTCCCAAAAATTCAGTGGGAGGCAAAACAGTAAAACCGTCTGCTTGGAGAAAGCTGTTAGCGAAGAAATGGGCAGCACCTACAGCGTTTCTGGCCGCGGCAGCAATTATCGTAACCTTAATGTGGCTCTATGGGGGAGCTGGAGAAACTAGTAACAAACCAGCCAGCACCACTATAGAAGATTCACAAGGTACGAACGCGGTAAGCGATGACGAAGTTCAAGTGCCTGCAGATGACCCGATTGTGAAAGATTCCGAGAATGAAGTGATGCAGTGGCCGACTGATCGCAGCCAAGTGGATATCGTCGCAGGCTACTATGATTCGAAGGCAACAAGCGATGAACGTGTGGCAGCAGTCATCCAGTCGGGCAATACGTTCGTGGCGAATATGGGTATTGACCTTGCCAAGAACGATCAGCCATTCGACGTCAAGGCAGCGCTTAGCGGTCGTGTCATTGTTGCAGAGAAGCATCCGCTGAACGGCAACATTGTCGAGATCAAGCATGCGGACGGTCTTGTGACCATCTACCACAGCTTGAGCGATCTGCAAGTGAAGGTCGGCGATGAAGTGAAGCAGGGCTCAGTAATCGCGAAGGCTGGCCGGAGCGAACTCGAGAAAGACCTCGGCATTCACCTGCACTTCGAAGTGCGCCAGAACGGCAAAGCGATTAATCCGAATACACTGCTCACAAGCGCAGAGAACTAAGATATGAAGAGAAGGCAGGGGCTATCCTTGCCTTCTTTTTGTGTTTTATCAGTTTTGAAGCATGCGAAATGAGGGCTAGGATCAATATTTTGAAAATAATTGCACATCTCCTGCTTGTCATGCTTGGACACAAAGAATATATACCCGTACCCCTCATATACTGTACCAAACTATCTCGAGTAGGGAGGCGGGAGCGTGCACGATTATATCAAAGAACGGACCATAAAAATCGGCCGTTGTATCGTCGAGACGAAGCACACGGTGCGGACGATTGCTAAAGAATTTGGCGTCTCCAAAAGCACAGTCCATAAGGATTTGACCGAGCGACTACCGGAAATAAATCCTGATTTGGCTGACCAGGTTAAACACATTTTGGAATACCACAAGTCGATCCGGCACCTAAGAGGAGGAGAGGCGACGAAAATCAAGTATAAGAAGAGCTCTGGGCGCAAGCGCGAGGTTCTCGCCGCCGCAAAATCGTAAGCGATTTTTTCTACAAGAATAGAGGAATTTCGCACATTTTAGCGAATACTAAACAAGATGAACATTAAACAGACTATTATTCGCCCTGGAGGACTTCAGACGTATGTTTAGCAAGGATATTGGTATTGATCTTGGGACCGCAAATGTCTCCATTCATGTTAGAGGGAGGGGCGTCGTTCTAGATGAGCCTTCGGTCGTCGCGATTGAAAGCGAGACGAAGCGCGTGCTTGCCGTTGGTGAAGAAGCACATCGGATGGTTGGACGGACTCCTGGCAACATTATCGCCATCAGACCGCTAAGAGACGGCGTTATCGCCGACTTTGAGATTACAGAAATTATGCTTAAAGCGTTTATTGACCGCGTCGGCGGCCGTTCCTGGTACAGCCGCCCTCGCATTCTTATTTGTGCCCCTACGAACATTACCTCGGTGGAGCAGAAGGCGATTCGTGAAGCTGCAGAGCGCAGCGGCGCGAAAGATGTCTTCCTTGAAGAGGAGCCTAAAGCTGCTGCGATCGGGGCAGGTATGGATATCTACCAGCCGAGCGGCAATATGGTCGTTGATATTGGTGGCGGAACAACGGATGTTGCCGTGCTTTCGATGGGCGACGTTGTAACCGCCTCCTCCATTAAAGTTGCGGGGGACAAGTTCGACGAAGCCATTATGAAATATATCAAGAGCAAGTACAAGCTCCTTATCGGTGAGCGTACGAGCGAAGATATTAAGATTAAGATCGGTTCGGTATACGACAATGGCTTCAGAGAAGAGATTGACATTCGCGGACGGGATATGGTTACTGGCTTGCCGTTGACAGTGACGATTTATTCGGAAGAAGTGCGTGAAGCGCTTTGGGAGCCGGTATCGTCCATCGTGTCAGCGGCTAAATCAGTGCTTGAACGGACACCGCCGGAATTATCGGCCGATATCATCGACCGTGGCGTCATCTTGACAGGCGGCGGCGCGCTGCTCAGCGGATTGGATGCGCTTCTTGCTGAAGAGCTGAAGGTGCCGGTGCTGATTGCCGAAGATCCGATGCACTGCGTCGTTAAAGGGACAGGACTACTGCTTGATTACTTGGACCGTTCACCTCGCAGGGACAAGCGTTAATTGGAGTAGCCCATTAACGGCCAGGTGATGTTCGGGTAAGACGCCTGGGGGGCGTGCTGAGGAATATCGACCTTTATATAAAAATAACAAGATTCGTGGACGTCCTCTTCAACGCAGTGATGCAAGTTCCGATATATACGGTATAGATATGTACCAACAGGAGGACGGCTCCATGCTAAGAGGTCTTTATACAGCTGCTGCGGGCATGATTTCCCAGCAGCAACGACATGATACGATAACGAATAATATCTCAAACTTAAATACACCGGGTTATAAACAAAAGAACGCAGTCACGCGTTCGTTCCCGGACATGCTGCTTCATCTGACTGGCACGAAGGATGCTGGCGGACAAGCAATCGGCAAGCTGAGCACGGGCGTATTCGCTGAGGAAAGCCTGCAAATCAACCAACAAGGCGATTTGATGCAGACGAACCGCTTCAGCGACTTTGCGATCGTATCCGACATTGAAGTGCCTGGTATCAATTTTGATTCCTCCGGCAAGTCAGTGAATGCGGATGGCCAGATCGTGTTCCAGCCGCAAGCATTCTTTACCGTTCAGAATACGAATGGCGAGACGCGTTATACGCGTGACGGCCAGTTCAAGCTGAATGGGGAAGGCTTCCTGACTTTACCCGACGGCTCACGCGTCCTTGACTCGAACGGACAGCCCTTTCAGCTGCCGGCAGATATGTCCTTCAATGCGCTAACTCTGACGAAAGACAATCAGCTTATTGACCCGCTTACAGGCAGGAGCGCAGGCAAGCTGCTCATGACTCGCGTGGACAACCCTAACGATCTCGTTCGTGAAGGGGACGGTAAGTTCAAGCTTGGTCCTGACGTTACGACAGGCGTTCGGGAGCTGAATGCGACCGATCGCGTCGAGGTGCGCCAAGGCTATGTCGAGCGCTCGAACGTGGATGCCACTCAATCGATGGTTGATTTGATGTCGGCGTCCCGCGCTTATGAAGCGAATCAGAAAGTGATTCAATTCTTCGATAAGAGCTTGGACAAAGCAGTTAATGAAATCGGCAAAGTATAAGGAAAGCGTGCTGGCGAAGCGGCAGAGGAGGCAACTTAGATGAACAGTTCGATGATTAACGCAATGGTGTCCATGAATGGACTGCAGCAGAAGCTAGACCTGCTAGCTGACAATATTGCCAATGTGAATACAGTCGGCTACAAGCGAAAGCAAGGAACGTTTGAAGATCTGCTGACAACGCTGAAGAAGCAGCCGGAAGCGTTCAATCAACCGGGCCGCCTAACGCCACTCGGCTTCAGCCAAGGCTGGGGTTCGCGTCTGACGATGGTACAACCGGATTTCTCTCAAGGACCGCTTCAGCAGACGGATCAACCTTTTGACGTCGCGATTGAAGGTAATGCCCTCTTCGAGGTCACGGTCGATGATTCCGGTCACCTCGGCTACACCCGCGGCGGATCGTTCCAGTCGTCACTAACGCAAGACGGTCGTAATATATTGGCAACCAAAGAAGGTTACCCGGTTTCATCAGTGAACGGCAACCCGATTGAGATTCCTCCGAATATGAAGATAGTCAGTGTTGATGCGGAAGGTAAAGTTCTCGGTACGAGAACAACAGGCGAAATTGTGACATTAGGACAGTTTAAGCTTGTACAGGTAGACAAACCTGCTTTGCTCTCTCAAGTGGCGGATAACCTGTTCGCCATCGGCGATGGTGTGAACGTCACTGATGTTCTCCATCCTGTTGCAGCAAACGCTGAGAATAAAATTGCCATTAAGCAAGGCTTTCTGGAGCAGTCGAACGTTGTCTTGGCAGACGAGATGACAGAATTGATTAGTGTGCAGCGAGCTTACCAGCTCAGTGCGAAAGCAGTGACATCGAGCGATACGATGTTGGGCCTCGCGAACAATTTGCGCGCTTAGGAAATGAGTGATTGCGAATATGGATTCAAGGAAAGAGACAGCGGCCGGTTTAGAAGCTGCTGCAGTACCTGTCAAAGATCAGTCTCGACAAACAGCTAACGCTCAGCGTGAAGCTGCGCAGGGCAAGCAGCGGAAGAAGCGTAATCCCGCATTGCGAATACTGCTATGGACACTGCGAGCGCTTGTTGTGCCCGTGCTGTGTGTAGCAGCCATTCTAGGCGGCATGTACGCTGGCTACGTCATCCTAGGCAAACGTCCAGGGGATGAAGTGTTTGAGATTGAGACCTGGAAGCATATGTACGATCTTGTATTCGCGGATTAAGCGATGAGCCTGCCTCGGTAACGAGCAGGCTTTTTTATATGGTTTTAACAGTTAGGAATGAAGCAGCCCCCTTTGATGTGAAATCCAAAGGGGGCTGCTTTCGTGTAGTTATTTGACAGAAACGCGGATGCTTACAGACTTGCCGTTATAATTGGCCCGAATAATCGTCGTGCCTTTCGCTAATGCAATAATGTTGCCGTCATCGACAGTTGCTACTTTCGCGTTGCCGCTTGTCCAAGTCGCTGTCTTCGTGACGTCCGTTACTTTGCCGCCCTCGTATTCCGCGGATGCTTTCACGGATTCTTTGCCTTCCGGCGCAAGGGTTAACGTCTTCGTAGAAGCAGTTAGCTTCTTCAGCTTCGGAACGACAGAAAGTGAAACGACAACCGATTTGCCTTGGTACGTACCGGTGAGCTTAGCTGTGCCCTCAGTCAATGCTTTAAACGTGCTGCCTTTAACGGAAGCGACTGTTTCTGGGTCAATCGTCCAGTTCATCTTGGCAGCCAACGATACGGACTTGCCGCTCTTATAGATGCCGGTTACTTTCACGCTCTTGGAACGGTTAGGATTGAGCGTAATCGCTGTGGTATCCACGAACAGCTTCGTAATTTCTTCTTCAATCGTTACACGAACGGTCGTGCTCTTACCAAGATAAGAGGCAGTAAGCGTAACGCTCGAAGCTTGCAGGCCTCTTATGTTTGGCGCCTTCACAATCAGGTTTGCGGAAGAGCTTTTCCATGTTACAAGGCTAGTGGCATCTTCTTCATTGCCGCTCTCGTAAGTCACCGTAATGGTTGGCAGCTTAACTTCTTTGCCGATTACGACAGAAACATTCGCCTGCTCTGGAGTGAGCATGAGTGGTCTCTCATGTACATTGACAGTAATGGTTACTGTCTTCGCTTGAATGGTTCCGGTCAGCGTAGCCGTACCGAGCTGCTTCGCTGTCCATTTGCCGTCAACTTTGTCTAGGATATCGGCATCGCTGCTTGTCCAGCTAGTCAGGTTCGTGACATCAACGGTTTCGCCGGAGATCGATACCGCGGATATATTCGGTAAAGTAACGGTGTCATTCAGGAAAGGATCAAGCGTATCCTTATCGGCTTTTACGCTCGTAACCGTTGGATATACAGTAACATTAACTTGTTGGGAAATTCCTTTATAGGTAGCCTTCACTACCGTGGTTCCTACACCTTTCGGTGTAATTACGCCATTCTTAACCGTTGCCACATAGACGTTGCTGGAAGTCCAAGTGGCAGAACCGGTTACATCCTCTGCGGGGGAGGAACCTTTAAGCGCTTCTGCAGTGAGTGTCACCGGCGCATCCTGCAGGGTCAAGTGCACATCTTCTTTAGGCGTCAGATTAAGCGCTTCATAAGCAGGTCTAACGACTACGGAGAGCGTTCCGCTTACACCGAGATAGGATGCTGTGATCGTTGCAACACCTGCGCCTACAGGCTTCACAACACCGCCGGAAACCGTAACGACAGCTGTGTTGCTCGACAACCACGTTGCGTTGTCTACGACCGGAATCGTACTTCCATCCGTTGTTTCCGCGTTTGCTTCAAGGGTAACCGGGTCATCTCCCGTGAGCAGTTCCAGTAGATCATCATCGGAAGGAATGGTAATGGATTTGAAAGGCGATGAAACGGTCAGCTTAATGGAATCCGAACGGCCTTTATACTTAGCTACGATTGTTGTTTCGCCTGCACTTAGCAATGTAACGGTGCCATCATCAACAGTAGCAACTGCTGTGTTAATGCTAGTCCAGGTCGCGTCGTCCGTTACATCCTCATCGGACTGCTCGCTGCTCGCACCGATCAGCGTGTAGTCCAGTGTATTGCCTAAGTTAACAGAGGCAGTGGCTGGCAAGTCGGTGCTGCCGTCAGTAAGGGTAACTTTGTCGTACAAATACTTAACTGTAACGGGTAACGTTGCCTTATATCCTTTATAAGTAGCGGTAATCGTTGCGGTTCCGCTGGTCAAGCCAGTAAGTACGCCTCCGCTTACTTTCACGACTGAGCTGCTTGAGGATGTCCAGGTGGAATCGGCTGTGACGTCTTTAACAGAAGTCGCGCCTTGAATGGTCGCATCTACGTGAAGTGAAATGGTGTCATCATCGACATAAAGGATAGCAGGGGACGGAGCGTCGTCGAAGTTAATGGCGGTGACCACCTCGTCGGCATTCGCAATGCCCGCGAAGGAGGAGAAGGTCAGGACAAATGCCAGCATGACCGTGAGCCATGGGCGAAAATGCTTTGCAGGTGCTGCGTGTTTGTTTATGCGCATGTTGCGTTACAACCTCCAGATACGTTAATTTCTTGTTCACTCGTGTGCATCTACTTCTTCTATAGTTAACGGCTTTAGCGACGTGTTTTTGTAGGTACGACAGAACCATTTCTGAATTTAGTTGCCTGGGGGAGAAATGCTATGCTGTACAGCGGGGAAAATGGCAAGGAACACTGCATACAGGTACTGGTACGATAGTTTTATTTTTTCCAGTGTAGAGGTATAATGGGTAAGAATCTCTGAGGCTTCAAGTCGGTTAACAGGTAAGGGGGCCTAACGGTTGAATTTGCCTAATTTGCTCACGATGCTTCGATTTGCATTAGTTCCCGTATACATCGCCGTATTTGCATCAGATACATCGGGTCATATGAAATGGGCATTTCTTGTTATCGTCATCGCCGGTCTTACCGATATTTTAGACGGTTATTTGGCGCGTAAGTACGGTCAGGTCACGATGGTAGGGTCGATGCTCGATCCGCTTGCAGACAAGACGATGATGATCACGGTCATCTTGTCGCTGCTCATTACCGGGCATATTCCATGGAGTGCGGGTGCGGCTATTTTCATCCGCGATGCAGGGATGATCGTGGGATCGGCGTTCTTTCACTTTCGGGGGAAGAAGACGGTGCCAGCCAATTGGATGGGCAAGCTGACGACCATTCTGTATTACTTGGCTATTCTATTCATTTTCTTTGAATTACCGTTTGCCCGTACGTATTTATGGGGCGTCATTGCGTTCTCGTTCGTTACCTCGTTCATCTACATTTTCTTGTTTGTCGCATTGAATAAAGACGAAGAAGACGAAGCAGGAGTGGTTCCGAGCGGAGGACAGCAGAACGATTCGAAACAAGCTGAATTGTAAAAAAGGAGACTGGACGCTGCTGCCCTCTCAAGTGGCAATAGCGGCCAATCTCCCTTATCTTAACCTCCACGACTGCAGTTTCGTGAAGGATGGTTTTATTGTGACTCATTGCCATGTAATTTATTACAACTGACTGAAGGGAGTCAATTTTGCATGTTAGATATTAGAGAAATCATGGAAATCATTCCACACCGCCCGCCGTTCTTGCTGGTGGATCGGATTTTAGAGGTGGAAGACGGCAAACGAGCTGTCGGTATTAAGAACGTAACGATGAACGAACCATTCTTCACTGGCCACTTCCCGCAATATCCGGTTATGCCTGGAGTTCTTATCGTAGAGGCGCTAGCGCAGGTCGGATGCGTTGCGATTCTGAAGGTCGAAGCTAACCGAGGCAAAATCGGCTTCTTCGCTGGCATCGACAATTTCCGTTTCCGTGGTCAGGTCGTTCCTGGCGACACACTTACATTAGAAGTGGAAATTACGCGACTCAAAGGCATGATTGGCAAAGGACAGGCTGTCGCGAAGGTTGGCGATAAAGTGGTAGCCGAAGGCGAAATTATGTTTGCGCTTAAAGACGCGTAAGCACTGGCTGCCTTCTTGAAATAGACATCTTATGTGGAGAGAGGATGTTTTCGAATGAATCATATGGCAGAAGAACGGTATCAGGCATGGCTTAACGATCCCCTTATAGACGAGGCAACAAAGCAAGAATTGGCTGCATTGCAAGGCAACGATAAAGAAATTGAAGATCGCTTCTACCGCGAGCTTGAGTTCGGAACAGGCGGTCTACGCGGTGTCATGGGCGCAGGGACGAACCGGCTGAATAGCTACACGGTAGGCAAAGCGACGCAAGGTCTTGCGAATTGGGTGCTGAGCAGAGGCGGCTCTCCATCGGTTGTCATTGCCTATGATTCACGCAATAACTCGCCTGAGTTTGCGCTTGATGCTGCGCTCGTGCTGGCTGCGAATGGAGTAACGGCGCATGTGTTCAAGGCGCTTCGTCCGACTCCTCAATTGTCCTACGCGGTGCGCGCGCTTGGCGCGACTAGCGGCATTGTCATTACGGCAAGCCATAACCCGCCCGAATATAACGGCTATAAGGCCTATGGCTCTGATGGCTGTCAGCTCGTACCGGCAGATGCCGAGCAGGTCATTGCTGCGATTCAGCAAATAAGCGGCTTCGATCAAGTTCGGAGGATCAGCCGTGAAGAGGCGGAAGCGAAGGGTTTGCTTAACTGGCTGGGTGAAACAGAGGATCGTGCGTATATTGAGACGGTTGCTGCTCAAAGCTTGAATAGTGAGAGCTTGAAGAACGGCCTCGGCGAGGCGTTGACGGTTGTCTATACGCCGCTGCATGGTGCTGGCAATATGCCGGTACGTGAAGTGCTGAAGCAAGTAGGCTTATCCAATCTACATATTGTAAAGGAGCAGGAACAGCCAGACGGCTATTTCAGCACGGTGAAGTCACCGAATCCGGAGGAGCGCGAAGCCTTCACGTTAGCGATTAAGCTTGGCCAAGAGATCGGCGCCGACATTATTATCGGCACGGATCCAGATTGCGACCGGATGGGCGCGGTTGTCCGTAATAACGAAGGCGAATATGTCGTGCTGACAGGCAACCAGTCTGGTGCGATTATGGTCAATTATTTGCTCAGCTCGCTTAAGGAACGCGGAGAGCTGCCTTCGAACGGCGTTGTGATCAAGACGATCGTAACGAGCGAGATGGGTGCGGATATCGCCGAATCTTACGGAGCGGAAGTCATCAATACATTGACAGGCTTCAAATATATCGGTGAGAAAATGACCCAGTTCGAGCAGAGCGGGGAGCGGACTTTCCTCTTCGGCTATGAGGAGAGCTACGGTTATTTGGCAGGTACTTATGCGCGTGACAAAGACGCGGTTATCGCTTCGATGTTGATTTGCGAAGCAGCTGCTTATTATAAGAGCAAGGGTCTGACATTATATGACGTGTTGAATGAGCTTTATGCGAAGCACGGCAATTACCTCGAGCACCTGGAAAGCCGTACGCTGAAAGGTGTAGACGGGGTACAGCTGATCGCTGCGATTATGGAAGACTGGCGCAGCAATCCGCCGGTTGAGCTGGCGGGCGTTCGAGTGAAGCGGGTACAGGACTATTTGCCAGGCTTAGGCGGCCTGCCGCCGGAGAATGTGCTGAAATATTTGCTTGAGGACGGCTCATGGTTCTGCTTGCGTCCGTCAGGTACGGAGCCGAAGATTAAAGTGTATTTTGCCGTTTGTGCGAGCTCGCAGCCAGAGGCGAAATCAACGGTAGCCCGTCTGGCGCAGCAAGTTATGGAACGCGTAGATCAACAGGCTTAAACAGAGAGATTAAGGAGTGGAAGGTGTGCTTCAAAAGTGGCTTCAATGGAATCGTAAAGCAACATGGGTACTATGCGTGCTAACTATACTGGGCGTTATTTCAGCAGTGCCGATCGGTGCAGAGCGTTGGAAGGTGGAGAACACCTCCAAGCATGTGGAGTTCGTGCTTGACTACAGAGACCTGCTGCAGGTTGCAGCTTATAAGGTTCATCCTCAGCAATACATTCATGATGAATTGAAGAATATCAAAGCAGCCGGCATCAACTCGATGGCTGTGTTCGAAACGTCGCTGCAAGAATTGAGTTGGGCGGGGCATCTCTCGCTCTACTCCTCGACAGGCGTTATGCAGCTGCAAGGCAAGCCTCTGAACGGTGACGAGAACTATACATACATCCTGTTCGCAAGCGAGAAGGATGATGAGGCGCTTCGTTCAGTTATAGAAGCAACGTTCCGCAAGTGGAACATTCCCATCTCCAGTTGGGAATACGCCGGAAACAAAGGCATAGTCCTGGAGACGCCAATTGAGGAAGCCATATTGAAGGCGATGGAGCCAGATCCAAGCGCTCTTGAAATGATTAAGGACGCGGGCCTCAACATCGTACCGCGCTTGTCTGACCGGATTCCGTTCGATGCGGCAGAAGTGGACAAGATGATGGCATCTTATGAAGCGATGGGTGTCGACCGGATCTTGTTCGATGGAGATTCCGTGAAGGGTTATGCGGATAATGCAGAGCTGCATAGCATTAACGCATTCGCGGACATTCTGAACAAACATGGAATTGGAATCGTTACAATTGAGAATTCTAATCCTCAGAAGGGTCTGGCTACTTTAAGTCATCTGACCCACTATAATGTTGTTCGTCTTCTTTCGCTATCGGATGCAAGCGCGTATTCGATGAAGCCAGAGGAGATTACGGATCGCTTCCATCTGGCGGCGAAAGACCGCAGCATTCGGATGTTCTACATTAATGTGTCACCAATAAGCAAGGTGGCGAAGTCGATCATCACTGACCCGATGCAGAACATCTATGATGCGATGCAGAATAAGGACGGCATTCTCGACAAAATGAATGACCTAGGTTTGACGGTCGACCGCGCTCAGCCATTTAAGTATGATTCGCCAGCATGGCATAAGCCGTTTAAAGCGATTACGGCGCTTGGCGCAATTGCCATTATTGCGCTTCTCGTTAGCGCGTATATCCCGGGCTCAGCCATTCCGGTCTTTGCAATTGGACTCGTAGGCAGCGCTGGTTTGTATGTGCTGTCGAAGTCGATGTTCGAGCAAGGCTTGGCGCTCGGCGCAGCGATTAGCGCGCCGACACTCGCGGTTATCTGGGCAATCCGGCGTGTACGGGCGCATACCATTGGCAACCGCAGAGCCGTTAGCGGTACAGTGGACAATGCCCGCAATAACGATGGCGGCATGCGCTGGGTCTTCCCGGGCCTTAGCGCAGGACGCCGCTTCACGATGGCGCTTACGCTCTTCGTGATGACATCTATTATTTCGTTATGCGGCATCGCGTTTATTATTGGCTTGCTCAATAACATTACGTACCAGCTCGTGCTCGAGCAGTTCCGCGGCGTAAGCCTGCTTCATCTGGCTCCAATTGCGCTTGTGGCGATTTATCTGTTCCTGTACACCGGCGAGAGCGTTGTCGGCAACATCCGTAAGCTGCTTTCCATGCAGATTACAGTGCTTTGGGTTGCCGTTGCGGCTGTGCTCGGCGTTATGGCGCTATACTACCTGTCGCGTACGGGCAATGCGGGAACAGCTTCCTCAGCGGAGTTGATGTTCCGCAATGTGCTGGAGAATACATTCGGCGTCCGTCCACGGACGAAAGAGTTCCTCCTGGCGCATCCACTCTTCTTCTTGGGATTGTTCCTGGCGCTTCGTTATCGCGCGGCGTGGGTATTGTTTATTGTAGGGACAATTGGGCAGCTATCCATGGTGGATACTTTCGCGCATATTCATACGCCAATTCCGATCTCGCTTATTCGTGACGTGCTCGGCCTCGTATTAGGCCTGATTATCGGTCTTGTTCTGATTGGTATTTGGCAGGTAGGGGAAGGGGTTTGGAAACGATGGGCACCACGAATCGCGCAGATGAAACAGGGCTACAAGTCCGGCGTATAGTTATTTCCGGTTACTATGGCTTTCGCAATAGCGGCGATGAAGCCGTATTGAAGTCGATCTTGTTCGCGCTCGAGGAAGAAGGCGTGAAGCAAGGACTTCGCATCGTGCCCATCGTGCTGTCTGTCGATCCAGCTTGGACTACTGAGATGTACGGCGTAGAGGCTGTACATCGCATGAAGCTTGGTGAGCTCGTTCGTGCAATTCGCTCGAGCGATGGTCTCATCAGCGGTGGAGGCAGCCTGCTGCAGGATGCAACAGGCGTCAAGTCGATTCCTTATTATACGGGCGTCATGAAGCTGGCTCAGCTTCTAGGCAAGCCCACATTCGCATACGCGCAAGGCATAGGCCCTGTGAATCGCCGGTGGATGGACCGGCTGATTCGCGGCGTCATGCGCCGCAGCGCGTATGTTTCTGTGCGCGACGCCGAATCCGCCGCTTTGCTTGGGCGGATTGGCGTGCCGCGCGACCGGATCAACGTTGTGCCTGATCCGGTCATGGCGCTGCCGCTCCCGGCAGAGGCTGCGCCGCCGCATGAGCGTGCAGCGGCGGAAACGGCGGCAGCAGCGGCTGGGGAGCCTGCTGCTGCGGGCACGCCGGTGCAGCAGGTGATCGGCGTGTCCTTGCGCCACTGGCGCAAGGACAGCGACGATCTGGCGCGCGCAGCGGACGCGCTTGGCGCGCTGGCCCGCAGCCGGGCAGTACGGCTGCGGTTCTTGCCGTTCCACACCCCATCAGACGCGGAGGCGTCGCGATGGGTGATCGAACGGCTCGGCGATCTCGGCGGCGCGAGTGTAGCCGAAATCGCCGAGGCTTGCGACGACCCGCAGCAGATGCTGCTGGAGGTCAGTCGCTGCGATGTTTTGTTCGGCATGCGCTTGCACGCGCTCATCTATGCCGCCAATCAGTCCGTGCCGATGGTTGGGCTGTCATACGATCCGAAGATCGATCAATTCTTGAATCGGCTCGGTCTTGCGCCAGTCGGCACGACAGAAGCGCTTGATTCAGACGCCTTCGTTGCTGCAATTAGCAAGCTGCTCGACGATCCAGCTGCGTGGCTGGCTAAGCACCAAGCTGCGATTGAACAATTAAAACAAGAAGCGCGAGAACCAGCGAAACAAATCGCTTCGATATTACGTTAATCAATATGTAGATATTCTTTCTCCCTGACAGCGTTTGCAGACACGATAGGGCAATAGTCCCGCCGAAAAAGGGTAACAAAGTGCTGTGAGAGAAAGAAAATGTCGGAAAACCACGGCCAAGCAGCCGAAAAGGGCGAAATTTTCCTGAAAACTGCTTGAAAATGGGGATGGTGTTTCTTTTTCAAAGAGCGTATAATTCAATCCGGCGATAGCTATGAAAGGGAGATGGAGATGAGTCAGGTCGTTCTGTATACAATCGGATTTATCATTTCACTGTGTCTTGCACTTGTACTTACCCCGTTCGTGATCAAACTCGCGAACAAGATTGGGGCAATTGACAAGCCGAATCATCGTAAAGTTCATACAAGAATTATGCCGCGACTTGGCGGACTAGGCATATATGGCGCGTTTATTGGAGCATACTTTGCGCTGCAGCCTTTCATTCCGGAAGGTCTCTTGCGCAGCTACGATCTTAAACTAATCAACGCATTGCTGGCTGGCGGTTCGATTATCGTCGTTATCGGCGCACTCGATGACCGTTTCGAGCTCTCTGCGAAAGTAAAGCTGCTCGGTCAAATCATTGCAGCTTGCGTAGTCGTTTTTGGCTTCGGCGTTAAGATCGACCTCGTTAACATCCCGTTCGGGGAAGCCATGCAGCCGGTTGGGGCATGGATCAGCATCCCGCTTACGATTCTCTGGATCGTCGGCGTAACGAATGCAATTAACCTGATTGACGGCTTGGACGGTCTTGCCGCAGGTGTTTCCGGTATTGCAATCGGCACAATTCTCGTTATGGCTGCAATATTGGGCTTTGCACCCGTTATTCTGCTCTGTACGCTTCTGCTTGGCGGAGTCATTGGCTTCCTGGTGTATAACTTCCATCCAGCCAAGATCTTCATGGGCGATACGGGCTCACTGTTCCTTGGGTTTGCCCTAGCAACACTTTCGATGCTTGGCTTCAAGCAGGTGACAATGGTTTCCTTCGTCACGCCGCTACTAATCATTGGTGTACCGCTGTCCGATACGTTCTTCGCAATCGTACGCCGCTGGGTCAACAAGAAACCAATCTTCGCGCCGGACAAGGGTCATCTGCATCACTGTCTGCGTGAACTTGGCTTCAGCCACCGCCGCACAGTTCTGATCATTTACGGAATTGCTTCGATCTTCGGTATTTGCGCGATTCTGCAGTCGACTGTCGTACGGTCTGACGCAGCGAACTGGGTGACGTTCGGTGTTATCCTCGTGCTAGTCTTCGTACTCCAGATCGGCGCAGAGCTGATCGGTATCGTCGACAAGTCCCGTCGTCCGGTTATTCACTTCTTGCAGCGGATTATTCTTCGCACAGAGCAATCTCGTTCGAAATAATATCAGATATGCGTTAAGCCTTGGTTCCAGTCGGAGCCAAGGCTTTTTTTGTTTCCATCTGTTTCCTCGCGTGTAATAGCCTAAACTTTCTTCTGCTTCCGACCGATAACTAAGGTACAGAAATGACTGAAACAGTTCACATTTTGGAGGAGGCTTACCGTGAGTAAGAAACTAGGCATAATACTAATGATGCTCGCACTATTCCTCCAGCTGATTCCATCGCTCGGCACTTCGAAAGTAACCGCAGCACCAGCTGGAAGCTTCGTATTTCCTGATGCAAGTTATGATCCCCTTCACCCGCGTACAACTTCCGACGAACGGATTAATTTAACCGGCTCCATCAATGGGGTTAATCCGACTTCGATAACGTATGGTGTCTATCAGATTACGAAAGGCAATCTGGACCCCAATCTGGAAGATATCACTAACAGACGTGAGAATCTCACAAGTAATCTGTATGTGAACGGCAACAGCATTCAGATTTATAACTTGCAGCTGTTCCCAGGAATTAACCGGATTACGTTCACCGGTATCCAGGGTGGCAGTATCGTATCCAGCTCGATTTATATTGATTATCGGAACGGTCCGCTTTTCTACAACTTGACAGCAAGCCTGGATGGGAACAACTTTCCCATTAAGGAATCAGGGACGACGGTGGTAGAGTCGCAATATTCCCGCGGCCGCTCATCGGCTGACATCAGCATTACCGGTAACGCGCCTAACGCCAGCCAAGTTACGGTAATTGTTAATGATAAGAGTCGTACCTATGCGGTTAACAGCACGAATAATAATTCCTTCGCCGCTTCCCCGATTACGTTGCAGAAAGGGAAGAACCTCGTAACGATTAAGGTTTCGAACCAGAACCAAACGATTGAAACAACGCGCGAAATTGCTTTCTACAACGGTGATGTTACATTCTATGATGTCACCATTGGACAAGACGCGAACGTGAGCGCACTTGAGAAAAGCCCGAAGTTTCTGAAAGGCAAGAACGCATCGACGTCATCGGTAGTTTTCACCGGTAAGGTAATTGTGCCGAACAAACGGTATGAAGTGAATGGAACGATTGAGCCGCATCCGAAACCTGATGATCCGCTTCCTATCACATTCAAGCTGGAGAATCTGGATGCTGATCCTGCTACTCCGGATGTAATTGGTGACAGTGTCAGTGTTGTAGGCACGCTGGTAGGCGTAGCTGATCCGACTGCACCATTCTTTACTTATGAGTTCGCACTTGATGAGAATACACTGGCGCATCCGTTAGACTTTGCCAAGTACAAACTTACGTTCTCGGCAAAGAATGAAGAAAAGACTTACTTGTCGAATTCGGATGTAATAGAAGGAGCGAGCTTCAGATTCGATGTACTTGACGGAAACTCGCCTTACATCTATCAAGTCAACTACCTACCCGGCTATAAGCCTGGTACCGACTACGATAACATTGAAGGCGTTGAATTGAATGGCAAGAGCTTGTACACGATGCCATTTGCTATCGAATTTTTGATTGGCAATGATCAGGGCATAACGCCTGCACTGATGGATATTACGGATGTTAATGGAAAATCTGCCGATGATCTAACCAATGGCTTCCAATGGGCTCCTCTGCCAACCACAGTAACAACCGAAGAAAAGTACATTGACGGTGTGTTGACCTCATTTACGCGTCTCGTTTATGAAGTAACCAAGATGCCGTTTGAAGGCACGCAAACGATGTCCTTTTCATTGGACGGCGGTACTACCATTACAAAAGCAACCCCAACGCTACTGTTTGGCCCATATGTAAGCTACACATCCGCATACGATAACATGAAAATCGAGGACGATACGACGGCTAGCGGTCGCGAGAATGCGATCGTACTCGATAAACTGAGCAACTTGGCAGGCCATATTGAGAACATTAGCAACCTGTCGGATATACACTATGATAACTTGACACAAGGACAGCCGCAGACGATTTTCCTATACGTGAACAATACTCCGATTACGTTGATGCAGAACAGTGAAGCGGATGTTAATGGAGGCACGGCAGCAGACTTTATTCCGGCTGATGCTAACTCTGCACAATACAGCCAGAGCGTCTTCGATGCACTCATGTCTGGCGAGAATACGATTCGGTTTGTTTATCGGGGAACGAAGAGCTCTTACGAGAAGACCATTAAGATTTACTTGAACCCGACGAATCTGCCGGAAATTCCTGCTGAGGATTCGACTTTGGGAGTGTTCCCGTTCAGTGTGGATAGTTTGACGCCTATCGCGGATGATCCTGCTTTCCCGCTTGAAGGCAGTATTTATACGACGAAGAAATCGCAGATGAAGGTTTTTGGTACGTTTGACTTTCTTGATTTGGGTACGGAAGTGGATGCCGCTGCAACTGCGGTAGATTTAATCGACCACGACCTGAGAGCCAATTACATTCTCAAGATCGAAAGCACCATCAATCCAAAAGACGCGATTTATTGGAATCTGACAAACAAGCTCCATATCTATGACAGCACGAAACCTGATGTGGCTCCAGTAGATATAGGTGAGGATTCGGAGGCAGACGGTAAAGTATCAGTAAGTTACGATGTCAATACGCAGACATTCTCGTTCTTGTTGCCAACGCAGGCTCTGCTTCCGAATGGCAGTTCGAGCGTATACAATTTCTACGTATACAACAGCGGGTTGGCTGGTCCGCGTGCTAGCTACCGGTTGGAAGTTGACCCGACAGCATTGCCGTACGATATCATTCGTCCGTTGCTGCCTTCGAAAAGTATCATAAACAAAAACTTTGTTGAAGTTGTCATTAAGGCTCCAAGTGCGGAATCGGTTGTCATTAACAAAGTAACAGCGGAGAAGATCAAGTATGACGCTGATAACAGCGGCGGCGGTGATTACGATGCGTTCCGTGCGACCGTAGAAGGTCTGAAGCCTGGTGTTAACAAGATTAGCTTCACGATTCAGAGCAAGAATGATAAGACAACAGATTACTTCAATATCACGTATTCCCCGACGAATATTCCTGGGGCAGAGCTGATGCAGCTAATGAAGAATTCGCATAAAGTGTTTGACAATGCGTTGTCACTCACGTTCCCGAAAGGCACAACGCTAACTCGCAGAGATTTCAACGTGCCTGATAAGTTTAAGAATCAGATCTATACTGGACATAAGCTGTTGTTCGCCATTGCTAACGGTGAAGATGGAGTCGTGGATCGTCATGAATTCGAAACCTTGCCAAGCAACTTCGACAGAATTCTGGAGAGCTTCGGTACACGCTTCAAATTCTCGTTCCCGACTCGTTTCACCAAAGCAAGCCCGGTTTATTGGATTGATGCTGGTCTGGCAGATGACATGAGCTCGGCTGACAAATATGATCCGCAAACGATGGGCGTGGATCCTTATCAGTTCCCTGGTGCGATTGGCACAAATGGAACGAAGCTTCCTACTTATGACGAGCGCCCGGACGATCGTGAGCTTATTACATCTAAGATTGGTTCGCTGACGCTGTCCTTTGATCCAAGTATGCGAGACTCTGTTGGTACGAT
The DNA here is from genome assembly GCF_056120345.1 of Paenibacillus sp. sgz302114. NCBI lineage: Bacteria > Bacillati > Bacillota > Bacilli > Caryophanales > Paenibacillaceae > Paenibacillus > Paenibacillus sp. sgz302114. Next base: position 105,709 of record NZ_JBVYOI010000008.1, on the reverse strand, counting down.
TGTTACCGTTTATCGTTATGACGTGAAGAACAAGTACTGGGAGAACCTCGGCGGCGTTGTCGATAACAAGAAGAATACAGTTACAGTTCCGTTCAATCAGTTTGGTTACTATGTTGTTGCGAAGATGGTATATGGATTTAACGATGTGAGCGATCACCCATATGCACGTAACTACATGGAAGCCATGTACGCAAAAGGAATTATGAATTCGGCCGGTCTTGACGAGTTCGGTGCGAACATCTACGTTTCCCGTGGAGAGTTTGCACGGATGCTAGTTAAGGCGCTCGATGTACCGCTCAACTATGAGCTGGGCAAGTCCCACTTCGATGATGTGGCGTCCGTTACGAATCCGGATGCGCTATGGGATTATCGTTACGTAGAAACGGCGGCTCGAGAGGGCATTATTCGAGGGAAACAGCCGCGCACATTCGCACCATCCGATAACTTATCACGCCAAGAAGCGGCAGTTATTCTTGCAAGAGCACTCGACTCGAAGCTTGATACGGACGCGAATAAGATCAATAAAGCGCTAGAGAAGCAGTTCAAGGATTATGGCGAAGTCGATTACTATGCTAGAGCAGCTGTTTCGGCAATTGCCAAGAAGGCTTACATTCAAGGATCCCCTCTTGATTCCAAGGACCCTAAGAAGGGCTTTGCGTTTGAGCCGCAATCGAGTCTTCTGCGCTCCGATGCAGCTATTATTCTAGGTAAAGTACTAGCAGATCTGAAGCGTCTGCCTAAACTGAACTAATATGGTGACATCAGGCTGCTCGGGAAATTCCCGAGCAGTCTTCTTGTTCTTACAAGTGCTTCTATGGATTGCTAGAGTTATCTTTACATGGCAAATGTTCTCTGGTGACGAATCTAGGACATTCGGTCTATAATAAGAGGCGTGGTAGACGAGTTGTCCTAGTTCATGATACATAACGAAAGATTCGGGATCGTAACGTTGCCGGGAAAAATTAAAAACTTTTTTCAAAGACTGCGCAACTTTTCCGAAACTCATGCGTTTAAATACATGAACGTTGCACAACGGAAGCGCTTCTAGCAAGATAAGAGCTTTTGGAACTAATTATGAAATAGCTCTTTACGCTAGAAAACACCCATTGTATAATGTTAAAGTGGTGTTTAGACTCTACCAAAATTTTCTTCTATTCATCAGTTTACAAGTTTCTGCGACAAGTTCCTACAAGGGCGCACTTGCAGACATTATTATACGAACTCTGCTCAACTCGTGAAAGGGGGTGAATCGGCCAATGAGACAAACGAGCAAAACATATTCTAAACAAAACTCTCAAGAACCACAGGTATTTAGAGGAGGAGACAAAAAGGTTATGAAGAAAAGTTTATCCCTTATCGTAGCAGCAGCTATGACACTTACATCTGCATCCGCAGTATTTGCAGACAACGCTCCAGCGTTGGACGCACAAGGCAAGTTTGACGCACTTAAAGCAGCAGGTATCGTTAGCGGTTACCCAGGCGGTTCCGCAGGTCTTGACAAAGAAATGACTCGCGCTGAGTTCGCGAAAGTACTTACACTGGTAGCTGGTCTGACTCCAGACGCAACAGCTGCAACTTACTCCGACGTTCCTGCAGCTCACTGGGCAGCTGGTTACATCGGCGCTGCAACTAAAGCAGGCCTTCTTAACGGTCTTGGCGGCGGCAAATTCGGTCCATCCGGTAAAGTAACAATCGAACAAATCGCTAAAGTAGCTGACCTGTTCGCTAAAGTTGCTATCGATGAGAACGCAACTGTTGCTGGCGCAGTATCTGCATGGGCTAAAGCTTATGTAGCAGCAGCAATCAAAGCTGGTTTCGTTACAGAATCCAGCAACTACAAAGCTAACGCAATCCGCGAACAGCTTGTAAACGTTGCTTACACACTTTACGGCGCTACTCAAGTAGCAGTTAAATCCGCAGTTGTTGTGGATTCCAAGAACATCGAAGTTACGTTCACTGATGGTGGCGTAGTTAAGAAAGCTCTTGACACTGCACTTGTTGCTGGTCAAGCAACTAAAGTATCCGTTGATTACAACGGTAAGTCCTACGAAGTTGAAGTAACTCTTGCAGCTCTTACTGTTGATGCTAAAGCAACTGGCGCTAAGAAGATTACAGTTACTTTCAACCAAGCAGTTGATACTACTAAGGCAGCAATCACGCTTAGCAAAGGCACTGTATCTACAAACGTAGATAAAGTTACTTTCGCTGATGACAAGAAATCTGCAGTAGTTGAAACAGTGTCTAACCTTTCCAAAGGTGACTACACAGTTAAGGTTGCTGGTCTTTCTGAAACTGCAGTAACTAAAGTCGTTGCAGTTGAAGACGTGAAAGTTGCACAAATTAAAGTGTTGACTACAACTGCACCAATGAATGCTGAAGATGCTACATTTGGTGGAGTGAACTACGAAGCGAACGAGTCTGCATTCGTTCAATACGAAGTTGACAACCAATACGGTGAGACAATGTCTAACCAAGGTATCAACTGGACTCAATCCACCGGCGGTAAAATTGCTGATTCCGGCGATGGTAAATTGACGATCGGTAACACAGCTTCTGCTGGCGTTGATTTCATTCCTGGTAACAAAGTATTCATCACTGGTGTTCATACTGCTAGCGGTACTGTTGTAAATGCACAAGTTGAAATTGGTCTGGCTTCCAGAGCTGACGCAGTTACATTCAAAGGCGTATACAACACTGCAACAAGCAAAATCGAGTCCCTGCCAGCTGGATTCGCAGCTGATAAATATGTACTTCTTTATGAAGTAAAAGACCAATATGGCAACAAAATCGGCAACCCTGATTTTGATGACTTGGCTACTACTTCAAACAATCCTTTGTATGTAGCGGCACCGACTACAGCTGGAACAGATGTAGTTGTTGACGATGTAACATACGAAGCTCTTAAATTGGCTCCTGGTACAGCAGTAAACAAAGGCGGTACAGCAACGATCCAATTGATCTCTAAAGTTACTGGTAAGTCTTCGACATACACAGTAACAGCTGAAGCAAAAGCGGCAGTTAAATCCTTCACAATTTCAGCTCCAGAGAAAATTGTTGCTGAAACTGAGAAAGTAGAAATTCCTTTCGCAGCTGCTGACCAATACGGCAATGCAATCACTAAATATGATGATCTAGTAGACAGCGTTACATTTGCAGCTCATCTAGCTCTTGAAGAGCAAGCTGACGGAACAGCGAAGTTGTTCTATACAGCTGATGGCATCAACGCTACTGAATCTGCAGATGCACCAGTTTACCTCACTTCATTGGTAGCTGATGGCGGCAACTTCTCTAGCATCATGATCAACGTTAAAGATCTTGCAGTACCAACTACAATCGTTGGTGTTGATAGCGATGTAGCTACAACGCTTGCAAGAGGCGGCAAAGTTGAAATTAAAGCTGAGAACCTGGCTGTACAAGATCAATACGGTCGCACGGTTGCTGATGCTGACGTTAAAACTTGGGTTGACAACGGCGACAACGCTATCGTAGTAGCAACTGACGCTGCTGCTGCTTCCCCAGTAGATGCTGCAGATGCAGACGAAGATGGTGTAGTAGTACTTGGTGCTAGTGGTGACAAGCTGGTACTTACAGCTAAAACAGAAGGTACTTTGAATGCGTCTGAGAAACTTGTGTTCTCATTGTCGACTGCTGAGGAACCTACTGCAATCGCAACTAGCTCGAAAACAGTTACATTTAAACTTGCTGAGCAATCTGAGTTTAAATCTTATGTAGCTGACGATCTGGGTACTATGTACAACGACACTACTGCTGTAGATGCAGATCACGACAAAACAGTTGCAGTATACGGCGTGAAAGAAGACGGCACGAAAGTTCTTCTTCCAGTTAGCAAGTACACTGTTTCAACAGATGGACTGCTTGAAGTTACAGACAATGTAATCGCTGATGTTACAGCTGATGGTTACACTGACGCTGACTTCAAAGATGCTAACAACGCATACACTGATGTGACAGTTAACGTTCTTATCACTGTAAACGATGATAACGGTGCTGCTGCAGCGATTGTTGAGAAAACACTTCTTGTTTCCAACAAAGCTCCAAAAGTTGCTGTAATCGGCTTGAACGGCGACAACGTAACTAACGGTAAAGCATTCATCGCAAGCGGTGATCTTGCAGCTGCAGATCTGAAAACAAACTACATCAACACTGATGAAGTTAAAGACCAATACGGCGTTGTAATTGTAGCTACTCCAGTTATCACAATTACAAACCTCGTAAAAGTTGACGGTTCTGAACTGAAAGTACTGAGCAACGGAACAGCTGGTGCAAACATCACTGGCGCTAAAGCAGGCGATAAGTTCACAGTAACTTACAAGTATGCAAGCGGCAAAACAGCTACGGTCCAATTCACAGTAACTGCAGTTGAAGCTTAAGTTATCCTAAGCACTAATTAATATCTTCAGAAAACAGGACCGAGCAATCGGTCCTGTTTTTTCTACATGAAACTTTTTGCAGCCGTATTCGTCTATATCAATAGATTCTACAAAAAGGATGATGATTAGATGCGATTGATTCAGCGTACGGGCCTTTTTCTGCTAATAGCTTCAACAGTAATAATCCCAGTGACAGATATTCTTCAGCCCGTTAATGTATTTGCAGCATCGTCGAGCTCGACAGCTTCTGCAAGCGCGATTAAGTCGTTTAGCCTTGGCGGCGGCAGCTACGCGCAGGTTACGGATCTACAATTCTTGTATGGCGATTCAGATAAGACGGCTTACTTTACGGTATCCGTGTATAACAATTCTAATAGCGAATTAGATTTCAGTGATTACTGGGTCGAGATGTGGACCAAGAGTGGAACGAAATATACGATTAAGATGAACGATTCAGATGCTAAGAATAATAAAGTTGTTGCTAAGACAACGACGGAGTATCATTTTACAGCTAAGGTGAACTCAAAGCTGAGCTTGTCTGACTTCTCATTTAAGCTAGTGAAATGGGATTTCAGCCAGCCGGATTACACAAGAACAATCGGACAAGTCTCTGTTCCAACAAGCTATAACCCCGTTATTGCAGCAGGATCAGCTAAAGTCGTGAAATATAATAGTCAGAAGATGAGTAGCGTACTAGCAAGCTCACGCTTTGCCGTAATTGGCGGGCAGCTTGAAGGTGTGCTTGTTTATCGTTTGACCAATTACAGCTCGCAAAATATAGCACTCGGTAATTTGAACTACTACATAAAACGTTCGGGCGGTCTCCTCAGCAAGCTAAATGTCGATGTCTCGCCAGATGAGCAGCTTGCGCCTGGAGCTACGAAAGATATTCAACTCTACGGAAGCCTTCCAATTACGAAGGTGGACCCGAACATGCAGCTAGTCGTAACAGGGGCCGTTGGAGAAGCCAAAACAGAAACTCCTGTTGCCACCTATTCTATTAAACCGGTTATCGCAAGCTCTATCTTTGTAAAGCCGGGTTCTGCAGAGAAGCTAACTATTGATAGTACACCAGTGGATTCGAAGATCCGCGATGTATTCTATAGCCGCGATAATGTGACGCAGTCGGTGTCGATGTATCTTAATTTCAATAACAAAGGCAAGAATTCCGTAACTCTACCGAACTATAGCTACTATCTTATGACGAGCAGCGGTTCGCTCTACCCAGCCAAACAAACACAAGGACAGGCTAGTAGTGTCGATCTATCACCGGGCATTGAGAGTGATCAATACTTGCAATTCTCATTACCATTATCGGTGAAGAGCGATGGCCTCAAGCTTGTTGTTCGTAAAACGAACGATACAAATAAAAAGGGCTACGTGGTTGGTCTTCTCCAAGTTCCTACTCAATCTGGAGGCCAGACAGGACTGAATACGGTTGTACCTGCCGGAACAGGTAAGATTGTTAAATTGGGTAACTTGAAAATGAGCAGTATCGTTGCTCGCTCCCGCTTTAATTTGATCGGCGGACAGCTTGATGGTGTCGTCATTTACAGAGTGACCAATTACAGTACTGAGAGTATTCCACTATCGAACTTGAATTATTACATCAAGCGCACAGGTGGTACTTTGACGAAGTTAGGCGCTGAGATTTCAGCGGATGAGCAGCTTGCACCTGGGGAATCGAAAGAGATTTTACTATATGGGGCATTGCCAATCACAAAGGTTGATCCGAACATGCAACTCGTTGTAACCGGCACGAATCCGGATACGAAGCTTGAAGCGCCAATTGCGAGTTATGTCCTGAAACCACTAGCTGAAGCGAGCACATATGTCAAAGCAGGCGGTGCCGGTAATTTGACTGTTGATAGCATGCCTGTAAAAACGCAGATTAAAAATGCATTCTATGATCAGAACAGCGATACCCACGTACTGTCCATGTATGTGAACTTCAATAACAGCGGAAAATCGACAGTTACACTGCCGAACTACAGCTATTTCTTGATGACAAGCGACGGTGCGCTCTATCCAACGAAGCAAGCGCCGACGACAAATGTAGAGCTATCGCCTGGTATTGAGCGGGAGCAATACTTACAATTCACATTGCCGGAGAAAGCCAACATGACTGGCTTGAAGCTGGTTCTTCGCAAGACAAGCGACACGAATAAGAAGGGCTACGTTACTGCGCTCTTCCAAGTTCCTGCTCAATCGCAGCAAAGCGGAACGGAACGAACAATTCAATATGTTACACAGCAGGGATTATTCGAGTTCTCGGTTCTTCGCGCAGAGCGATTAGCATGGGGCAATCAAGATATGATTAATGCGGTCATCTCTGTTCGCAACCCGCAGTTTGCGACAAAATCTATGCCTAATATCAAAGCATCTATTCAACTAAACGGTTATACTGTCGATGATAAAGATATCCAGCTCATAAAGACTGATCAATCTGTTGCGATCGCAGGCGGAGATTACACACTGTATATTGTAAGCACGAAGGTGCCGTATACATTCGCCTCCAGTGATATTACGATCTCACTCTCTGAAGCAGCAGGTGCTAACGGTGAGGCTTCTACGCCAATCGGCCAATTCCAGATTGGCAGCAATAAAATGCAGCTTCCAGTTGTGAAATCAACGGAGAGCATGAGTGTTAAAGGGGTCGGGCGGTCAGCTACTCTGAAGATTGACCAAGTTGGAACGTACTTGGATGAAGACAATGATTCGAAGCTGCTGTATGCGGAGTTTGATTATTCGAGCACTGAATCGAGGTTCTCTAACCTTGCTAATCTGCAAGCTTATTTCAAGACGAAGGACGGTAACTTTGTTCAAGCGGAGTTCCTGAACGTTAAGGACAAGGCGAGCCCGAACAAGACCTCGCTCGTAATGGCTTACGCAAGCTTCCCTGAGGATTATGATTTAACGGGTGCGCAGCTCGTTGTTGGCCAGGGCATTACGCAGAATCAGTTTACACCATCGGGTGGTACGGCTGATGGCATGGTAGATGCTGTTCAGTACGAGATGCCGTTAGAGCAGACGGCGGTGAAGACGAATTTCGAGAACTTGATGATCAATCCTTACAAGATCTCGGTTCGCAAGCTTGTAGCATCGCTCGCGGATTATCACAAAATCAACTTTGACTTCGAATACGATCTTGCCAAAAACACGGATTATGAGAAAGTGGCGGGAACGCATCATTTGGTATTTGAACTCGTTGACCAAGGTAATAAATTCGAACAAAGCTTTAGTCTGGAAGAAGGAGACAACGCTTTGAAGCTAGGCACTACACTACAAGGATCTGTTTCATTCGATGATGAGTTGCTATTTGGTGCTATTTTCCGAGATACGACCCTCAATATTTATGATGAGTTCCAAGGTCATAAGAAGCTGATTGCGACTCAGAACCGGATGGCGAGCGGGTACTGAAGTTAAGAGGTGAACTGCAGTTTGAAAAAGAGAACAAAACTGGCCGTGCTCAGCTCCGTTGTGGGTATTGGTTTAGTAGTGGTCAGCGTGGTTACTACTCAGGTTAGGGGTGACGGGGACACCGTCGTCCCTGGCTCTGTCAACGACCCTGTCGTAACGAAGAGCTACATTGATAAGAAGGTAAGCGACCTCGTGAAGGCAGAGCTGGCCAAACAGCAGGGCGGGCTGGATGATACGCAGCTGCAGAAGACGCTCGACGAATTCCGTGCCGAGCTCGAGCAGAATAAAGGCGGTCAGAAGGTAGAGGTTGTTTCGGTACCTGTTGGGAAGCGACTCGTGGCGAAGGATGGCGCTGAGTTTATTGTTCGCGCGGGTAAAGCGATGGCTTACAGTGTAGACAGCAATGGCATCTCCGACTTGACAGACGGTACGGATATTACTAACGGCAAGCCTGTACCGAACAACCATCTCATTCTGTTTCCCCGCGGTGGGCGCGGCGTTACAGCGCAGGTTGGGCAGACAAGCGCGTTAACTGTACTTGTTCGCGGTGATTATGAGCTTCAAGCGCAGCAATAGTTATTTTTACCCGAACTGACAACATGTTATCCGCTTCGAATGTACGGACCCGGCACACAATATAAGCATCCCATTAGGAGGTGCTTATCTGATGTCCAGAAGTAATCGCAAAGTTGTTCCTGAATGTGCTGGGGCGCTGAACCAAATGAAATATGAGATCGCAGCTGAGCTTGGCTTAATAGCAGGCGGGTACGCAGCTGGTTCTGGGGATACGGAGTTTGCTTCTGAATTAGGTGGTACGGGTGGATCGAGCGCCAGCGGTCATGTAAACTGGGAGCAAATGGCCACGAGAGATGTCGGCTCGATTGGCGGCAGTATGACAAGGCGTCTGGTAGCGGAAGCCGAGCGCGTGCTTAAAGGTTTGTAAAGCATGGCGCGTATCCATTGACACAAAGCGACAGTTTCGGTATCATACTTTAGAGAGTTATTAATGAGACCTTTTCCAATTGGAAAAGGTTCATTTTTTGGAATCGAAACGTTCAGCGTTAGATCCCGTATGGGACAGACGATTTCTTATAGAGTCCCAGCAAATTGTGCATTATATGCATCATACTTAACAATTTAGAAGCAGTAGGAGGTTGGTATTAGATGTCACTTAAAGGACGTCACTTGTTCACATCGGAGTCGGTTACTGAAGGCCACCCAGATAAGATATGTGACCAAATTTCTGACGCGGTATTGGATGCCTTTCTTGAGGTAGATCCTTACGCGCGCGTAGCATGTGAAGTATCCGTTGCAACAGGCTTGGTACTCGTTATTGGTGAAATCAGCACGAAAGCGGATTATGTCGATATTCCATCGATCGTTCGCCGTACAATCAAGGAAATTGGTTATACTCGTGCCAAATACGGCTTTGACTCCAGCACATGTGCGGTTCTTACATCCCTGAACGAGCAATCCGCGGATATCGCGCAAGGCGTCAACGCAGCGCTTGAATCCCGTGATGGCGTAGACGTTCGCCAAGAGAACGAAGATATCGGTGCAGGCGACCAAGGCTTGATGTTCGGTTTCGCATCGAACGAAACACCTGAGCTTATGCCGCTGCCAATCGCTCTTGCGCACCGCATTTCGCGTCAATTGGCGGAAGTTCGCAAGAATGGCACTTTGGATTACCTCCGTCCGGACGGTAAGACTCAAGTAACTATTGAATACGTAGACGGCAAGCCGGTACGCGTCGATGCAATCGTTGTTTCGACACAGCACGCGGAAGAAATTACGCTTGAGCAAATCCAAGCGGACATCCGTAAGCACGTTATCGCGCCAGTTGTTCCTACAGAGTGGCTGGATGAAGAGACGAAATACTTCATCAACCCAACTGGCCGTTTCGTAATCGGCGGACCGCAAGGTGACGCTGGTCTGACCGGCCGTAAAATCATCGTTGATACGTATGGCGGTTACGCTCGTCACGGCGGCGGTGCTTTCTCCGGTAAGGATCCAACTAAAGTTGACCGTTCTGCAGCGTATGCAGCACGTTATGTGGCGAAGAACATCGTTGCAGCAGGCCTTGCTGACAAATGTGAAATCCAACTTGCTTACGCGATTGGCGTAGCTAACCCGGTTTCCATCAACGTTGACACTTATGGCACGGGCAACGTAGACGAAGAAGTGCTTGTTGAAGTGATCAAGAATAACTTCGATCTTCGTCCTGCAGGCATCATCAAGATGCTTGATCTGCGTCGCCCAATTTATAGCAAAACAGCTGCTTACGGTCACTTCGGCCGCACAGACATCGATGTTCCATGGGAACGCGTTGACAGAGCGGAAAAACTGAAGGCTGACGCACTGCGCTAATTATATCGTTACGATAAACCGTCTCTGCTTGCAGAGGCGGTTTTTTCATGCGAATTTTGACTCATACGTCTTCATTTCGAACCGCTCCTGACCGAAAAATATAGTACGAGTGTCATTTATTGGGGAGTGAATTGGATTGATCCGAAATCGTAGATGGATATCTTTCTTAATTGCAACATTATTAGTGGTACAATTCGCAGTTGGCGGACTCGGAGCTCTGCCTAAGGCATCGGCAGCATCGACCGGACCTGTTATGTTAAGCTCCTCGCCATCGAACAACGCGACCAGTGTGGCTATAAACACGAAGCTGATTTTATCTTTTGATGAGAATGTGAAAAAAGGTACGGGATCAGCTGCCATTCAAATCCATAAGCAGCTCGACAACGCAGTCGTCGCAACGTTTGTTGTCGCAACCGATAGTAAAGTGGTCGTTAGCTCTACCAACCACAGTATCGTTACGGTTACGCCAGCGACGAACATCCTGCAGAAGAACACGAGCTATTACGTGACGATAGACAGCGGCGCGTTTGTGAACGAAGGCAATGGTGCCAACTATGCAGGCTTAACAAGCGCGGTTGATTGGACCTTCGCGACAATTAGCGACGAAGATGCGGATCCTCCGGTCCTGTCCGAGGCGGTAGCGCCGCTAACGCCAGCTCTAGGAGATATGGCGGGTGTGAACACGCCGCTCACGATCGTCTTCAGTAAGCCTGTATTCGCAACGAGCGGCAATATTACGATTCAGAATTTGGCTACTGCTTCGGACAAGCAAAGCATCCCGGTCAACTCGCTGTACGTTACGGGAAGCGGGACAGATACGATTACGGTTCAGCTGCCGAATTCGCTTAAACCTAGCACGGCAGATCGACAAGTGACTTATGAAGTAAGGGTGCCAAACGGTGCTTTCCAAGACGCTTCCGGACATAAATTCGCGGGCATTGGTGCGGATGCGTGGCAGTTTACGACGTCCCAGCCAGCGCTAGGCGATGTATCGTTGCAGCCACATGATAATGAGTTTGGCGTGCCAATCGGCTCGGACTTGGTGCTCAGCTTCTCAGCGCATGTCGTTGTGAATCAGGTAACACCAGCGAAGACGATCAAGATTCAACGCATTTCGGACAATAAATTGATTCAATCGATCAGTGTAAAGTCCAGCAATGTAACGACTGCCGATAATGATAGGGGCGGCACGGATATCATTATTAATCCAACGGATGATCTAGCGCCGAATACGGGGTACTACGTTCTTATCGAATCCGGTGCGTTCATCGATGATTTCGAGTCGTTGTATGAGGGGATAACCGATGCAACGACTTGGAACTTTACAACGAATCCAGGCAATGACGTAACGGCACCAACGCTGAAGACAGCGAGAGAGCCGCTAGCTAATCAGCCATCAACAATCGTTAAGCTAGTAATGAATTTCGATGAGCCGGTTTATCAAGGGAGAGGATTTATTACAATTCGCAACTATCCGTCGGGCTCCGTGTTTGCTTCGTATGATGTGAGATCGAGCAATGTAAGCGGCGGCGGAACAGCGACAATTACAGTAACCGGCGATACTGCGCAGAAGTTTGTAAACGGTCAGACTTATTATGTAGAAATCGACAGCCAAGCCTTTGCTGATGCAAGCGGCAACTACTATAGTGGATTGACAGGCCAGACCGGTTGGAAGTTCAAAGTGACCAATGACAGCGTGAAGCCGTTGATGGTTACGCAGACACCTGCCACCTCGGCCGTGGATGTGCCTGTTGCAGGCGCTAAGTTCGAGCTGCTGTTCAATGAGGCGATTCTGATCGCGAATCCCGATGGAGTTACGATGAAGCGTATCTCGGGAACCGGAAATTCACCGGTAGCGACGTCGCTCTCGATTGATCCGAATAACAATAAGAAGCTGCTGATCACCGTTACCGGATTAATGGCGGTTACGACGAATTATTATGTGGAGATTAAGGCAAATGCCGTGACGGATGTGGCAGGCAACAGCTTCGACGGCATTCTGAATATGTACCAATGGACATTCAAGACATCAACCAGCACGTCAGGCGCGCCTACCGTTTCGAAGGCAGAGATGGTTAACGGCAACAAAATCGCCATCACGTATAATGAGAACTTGGACACGAGCACGGAGACAACTCCAGCTCCGGCGAACTATTTTGTAACCGTGAACGGCACAGGACGAGCAGTTACTAAGGTTTCAATTAGCGGCAAAGTCGTGACTCTGACGCTGCAAAGCAGTGTGTCCTACAGTGAAATCGTTAAACTATCTTATACGCCGGGAGATTCACCAGTTAAGGATTCGACAGGAACGTTGGCTGCGAGCTTATCGAACTATGCGGTAACGAATGTGCCAGATACAACAGTTCCTAAGCAGCTGGAGGGCTCGCTGACCGGCAATATGATTACACTTACGTTCAGCGAAGAGTTAGCCAGCGTCAGCCCTTATTCATACTCGCAGTTCACGGTTAAAGTAGGCGGCGAAACGCGTGCTGTAACGCAAACCGTAGGTGCGGGCAATGTGATGTATTTGACCTATGCCGGGAACACGGCAGCATCTGGCCTTGCTGTGACATTATCGTACTCGTCGGCCGGCTCATACCCTGTGAGGGATGTGGCGGGTAATGCGCTCGTATCATTCAGTAACTTCGCGATTCAGAATGGCGAGGATCTGAGAGCACCGGAGCTGAAGACGATTACGGCATCAGGTACAACCATAACGCTTACCTATGATGAAGAGTTGGATACTTCCAAAATACCGCTGGCATCAGCGTACTACGTAACTGTAGGAGGCGTGCTTCGTCCTGTATCCTATGTACGCATTAGTGGCACGCAAGTCCTACTTACCTTATCCACTGCTACAACGGCAAGCGATAAGGTGCTCGTCACTTACCTGAGCGGTACACCGGCAGTTGTTGATCTTAACGGCAACTATGCCCCGGCGTTTGGCAGCATGGACGTAAACGGCAATACTGGCGCTACAATGACGCTTAACGGTATCATTGCCAAAGGCGGAAGTGTCACAGCGACGTTCAGCGAGTCTCTGAATACATCCTATCAGCCTTCGACCTCGATGTTTGAAGTGAAGGTGAATACGGTGGCACGTCCAGTCTCATCGGCTGAAGTAAGCGGCTCGACCGTCGTGCTGTCGCTTTATACGCCTGTTGCGATCGGCGACACTGTAACGGTGAGCTACAGCTCCAGCAGTGTCGGCATTCGGTCGACGTCAGGCTCGACTGCGCCATCCTTCTCGGGAGTGAGTGCAGCGAACCAGACGACATGGGATGATAACGCGGGCGGCGATTATGCCCCTGATCCAAGCGGCGGCCTCGCCATCAACACGTCAGCAGCAACGACGTCGAGCGGAGTGTCTCCGTCGGGCAGCACAGTGAATCAATTTGCGCTTTCAGCGGAGAAGGTCAACAACGCCTACAATACGATTCGCAAGACAGGCGGCATGGAGCCGAAAGTTGTCTTCACCGTTCCGGATACAGAGAGTGCAGCAATAGTAGCCCTCCCGTTAGCGGCGCTTGAAGATGTGAAGAAGGCGACACCGAATGCATCGTTCGTCATTGCGTTTCAGAATGTGACTTATGAAATTCCGCTTAATGCGCTGAACTATACGCAGCTCGGCCAAATGATGAACGCGGCAAGCGCTGTTGGCCAGTTGGTCGTATCTATTGATACGGATACAGGCACATTGGCGACGGCGCTGAACAATAAGCTAAGCGCTGCGAATGTTCAAACGCTGGTTAGTCCGGTCAGCTTCGATCTCGCGGTGAGCAGTAACGGTCAGACGAAGCATTTTGATGATTTCAGCGGCTATGTGACCCGTACAATCAAGATTTCTGACGTCGTGGATGGCAGACAAATCGCGGTAGTATGGTTAGACCCGCAAACCGGCAAAATCTCTTATGCACCGACGCAGGTGACCACTCATGAGGACGGCCAAAGCGTCGTTAGCTTCAAGCGCAAAGGGAATAGTGTCTATGCCGTTGTGAAAGGCTCCGTGAGTTACACCGATATTACGAAACATTGGGCCCGCAACGATATTCTTCTATTGGCAAACAAATTTATTGTCGAAGGCAATACGCTGACGACCTTCGCGCCGAATAAGGCGATTACACGCGGCGAGTTCGCGATGTTCATTGCGAAGGGGCTTGGCCTCACCGGTGACCGCAGTGCAGCGGCGAAGTTCAAGGACGTGAACACGAACACGATCCTTGCCGCTTACATCGGCGCGGCGAGTAAGGCGGGCATCGTCCAAGGGTCGACGGACGGTACCTTCAAGCCGAACAATCCGGTGACGCGTGAAGAGATGGCTTCCATGATGGTTCGTGCAGCAAGCTCAGCAGGTGTCCAAATCGTACCGCAGCAAACAACAGCGGAGGTGCTGAAGAAGTTTACGGACCGTGCCAAAATCGGTACGTGGGCGCAGACAGATGTAGCGAAGGCTGTTGAAGCGGGCGTCATCAACGGCATGTCCAATGGTGCGTTCGGCGGTAAGAATAACGCGACGCGCGCAGAGGCGGCCGTTATGGTGAAGCGACTGTTGAACTACTTGGAGTTCATTAATATTTAAGGTAATCCAAAGCTATATTCCAAAGCTATTCCAAAGCTATTCGGTCCTTAGGACTCGGATAGCTTTTTTTTGTCGGTCGAATGATGTCGATAGCATTCTTCTATCAAACGTAACTTTCCACTAGTTTCATAGTCTATACGTATAGATAGATTTATAGATGGGAGAGTTGCGGGAAAGATGCACAGGAAAGAGAGACTTACTAGGAAGCCGCAGATGCGCATTAAACGGGAGAAGAAGAACGCGAAGCGGCTGCTTGTACTGTCATTGGGAGCATCACTGCTCATCCAGCCGTTATCCGTCGCTTTGCCTGCATTTGCGCACGCAGCGGGCAGCGATACAGGAGTAACAACGGAACAATCGCAAGCACAACTCGTGCGCCTCGGGGAAGAGATTCTGACGGCAGGCGCGAAACGAGTCGATTATACATGGACAAGCAAGCCTGGCGCAGGCGCGGTTTTGTCGAACGTGCATGTCATAGAAGTAGATTTAACGAATCCGTATGTATTGCTCGATGTCATGAATGGCAAAAGCGGGTCAGTGACGGGCGTAAGCTCTGTTGGCAATATGGTGAAGAACTCCGGTGCAGTAGCCGGTGTGAATGGCGACTATTTCAATACTGCGAGCAGTGGCAAAGGCGCGCCAATTGGTGCAGAAGTATCTGGCGGAACATTGGTTTCGAGCCCATCTAAGCTGACGGGGATGTATGCTTTTGCCGTGACGAAGGACCGCAAGCCGCTCATTGATATGTTTGGCTTCGATGGGCAAGTGAAGGCGGCAGACGGCACGACGTTTGCTCTGACCGGCATTAACAAGGCGGCCTACCGAATGGATCCGGATGATGCGTACAGTCACGTGAATGCGATGTACATCTATACAAGCGCATGGACACAGACGCGGCCTGACAGCACGGATAGCGCGACGACGCCGACAGAGGTGCTCGTGCAGAAGGGTGTTGTCACAAAGTTTGCGGACAATAGCATGATTACAGGCGCGATTCCGGCAGACGGCTACATTCTGCGTACGCACGGCAAGGCAGCCCAATATGCGCGCGAGCATCTTCAAGTCGGCCAGAAGGTAACGGCTAATTATAACCTGGTTGCCCAGTCGACTGGGGAGAAGGTCAACCCGGATTCGCTGCAAATGCTCATCGGCGGTCATACCATTCTCGTGGATCAAGGCGCAGCTGCTGCGTATTCGCGCAATCCAAGCAGCATCAGTCCAAACAGCGACCGTGCACGTACGGCTGTGGGATATTCGAAGGATGGCAAGAAAGTATTTATCATTACTGTCGAAGACAGCACAGCAAGCCAGGGCGTGACACTGCCTGAGCTGCAGCAATTGATGGTGCAGCTGAATGTATGGCGTGGTGTTAATCTCGACGGCGGCGGCTCGACGACGATGATTGACCGGCCTCTGGGGGATACAAGCACGCTGCTTGCGTTCCCGACGGAGTATGGCATAACGCAGCGACAAGTGACGAATGGCCTTGGTGTTTTCACTACCGCGCCGAAAGGACAATTGAAAGGCATTATCGCTAAAGGCAGCAGCGTCCTCTTTATCGGACAGCAGGCGGCATACGATATGACCGCGTATGATACATTCTACAATCCGCTTGATCCAAGTGCATTAACGAAGACATGGAATATAGACGATGCGCTCGGCGCTTTCGCGGGCAATACGTTCACAGCGGCGAAGGCAGGCAAGGCGTCTGTCACGGTGAAGTCCGGCGCGATTAGCGGCAAGCTTCCGCTCGAAATTATCGGGAGCGCGCAGATAGCCTCGATGAGCGTAGATCCAAGCGCAGCCGTTCTTGAGGCAGGCAAGTCACTGTCGGTTCCAGTGCATGTGACACTGGCCGATGGCCGGAAGATGACAGTGCCGGCAGCTTCACTACAATGGGAAATGCGCGGATTTACAGGCACGATGAACGGCGGTACGCTTGCGATCGGCACGGTGAACGCAGCGGCGAAGGCTGGGTATTTGATCGCACGTTATGACGGTTTTTCTGCGATGGCGGTACTCGCTGCGGGCGCCGACAAAAAATTTGAAGATTTTGAAGCAAAGACCTACCCAATTTCGTTCCAAGGTACGAATGGTGTAGTGGGAACTTCTACCGTTGCACCGGGATTGCCAGGCACGAACACGACGAATGTCCTGCAGCTCGCCTATGATTTCACGGGCGGGACCGGTACGAAGGCGGCTTATGCGGTGCTGAATGGCAGCGGGCGCAAGGTAGAAGGCAATCCTTCGTCGATGACGCTCGACGTTATGGGCGACAACAGCTTGAACTGGGTTCGGGCTGAATTCATCGATAGCAAAGGTGCAGCCCAATTAGTAACGATTGCAAAACAGGTCGACTGGACGGGATGGAAGAAGATCAAGGTGTCTCTGCCAGCCGATCAGATGGCGTATCCCATTACCCTCAAGCGTCTTTACGTCGCCTCACTGGCGGACGGTCAGGATGAGCGCGAGCTGACAGGCACGATTGGCTGGGATAATCTATCCTTCCAATACCCTGCGGCCACGCCAGAGCCGGAGCGGGTGCCAATTGAGCTGAAGCTCGGTTCCAAGAGCGCGATGGTGGACAGCAAGCCATACCAATTGGATGTCGCACCGTTGCTGCTGAAAGGAACGACATACCTGCCGCTTCGTTTCATAACGGAAGCAATGGGAGCTCAGGTGAGCTGGGATCCGGCGACGAAGCGCGTATCCGTGCTTCGTGGCGACGAGCTGCTGGAAATGTGGGTTGGTCAAACGGACTTCTTGCTGACTGGCGTTCGCAAGCAGGCAGAAGTAGCGCCGATTACGCGCAGCGGACGGACGCTCATTCCAGTGCGGCTCGTGTCCGAGCAGCTAGGTCTGACGGTCGATTGGGATCAGAAATTGGGCAGGATTACCGTTTCGTAACATGCCCGCCAGTCTACCGTTATGTGGTATGATAGAATTAGTAGAACTTGTAGAAAGTGGGCCGTAAGAACATGGATTACCGCATTAACGACATAGATCGTGTAATTAAAAACGCGGTTCTTGTGATGGAGGACAGCAAATATCAAATCTTCGAAATTTGCGAGTCTGCACGCAAGGAAATGTTTGCCCTAGGCCAAGAATTGAACCAGGTTATTGCTGAAACAGGAGCCGTTATCGATAAGGTTGATAAGCTGGAGCTGGATTATCGTAGAGCGCGAATCCGCTTGACTGAAGTAAGTCGCGACTTTGTCCGATACAAGGAAGAGGACATCAAAGCGGCCTACGAGAAAGCGACGCAGCTACAGCTCGATCTCATGGTATTCCGGGAGAAAGAGACCTACTTGAAGTCTCGCCGCGACGAATTGCAGCAGCGTGTGCGGGGCGTAGAGAAGTCGATTGAGCGAGCGGAATCTATTGCCTCTCAAATCAACGTCGTGCTTGAATATTTGTCGGGTGACCTCACGCAGGTCACTCGCATTCTCGAATCGGCTAAGAACAGGCAGCAAATCGGTTTGAAAATTATTTTGGCACAGGAAGAAGAGCGTAAGCGGATTGCTAGAGAAATTCATGATGGTCCTGCCCAGTCGCTTGCAAATATAGTTCTTAGGGCGGAAATTGCTGAAAGAATGCTAGTTAAGCAGGAATTTCAAATCGTCCAGGAAGAATTAATAGATCTGAAGAGTCAAGTGCGCTCCGGCATCGAAGAAATCCGCAAAATCATTTTCAATCTGCGACCTATGGCTTTAGATGATCTAGGACTTGTGCCAACACTTCGTAAATATATCCAAGATTTTGAGGAAAAAAGCAAAATTCGGACGATGTTCGATACGATCGGCAAAGAGATTCGTCTTCCATCGGCAATGGAAGCTGGCGTATTCCGCTTGGTTCAGGAAGCATTCACGAATGCATTCAAGCATGCGAATCCATCCTTCGTCTCGCTCGAAATTACGTATCAAGGACAAATGATGAAAATCGTCGTAAGAGATAATGGTGTCGGTTTCAATGTCGAAGCGTTGGAGTCGCGGGTAAGCGACAGCAACCACTTCGGGCTGATTGGCATGCGCGAGCGCGTTGAGCTGCTCGAAGGAAGGATGGAGATTGAGTCTAAGAAAGACGATGGCACTAAAGTAATTATTCACATCCCGATGAGTGCGGATCAAAGAAAGGAGTAAATAACGATGGAAAACAATGCTGTAAACGGCAAGCGCAAGATTAAAGTATTGATAGCTGATGACCACCAGCTTTTCCGCGAAGGCTTAAAGCGGATTCTAAATATGGAAGAAGATTTAGAAGTAATCGGCGAGTGCAACGACGGCATCCAGGTGCTTGAATTCTGCAACCAGATCAAGCCGGAAGTCGTCCTGATGGACATTAATATGCCGATTGAGAACGGGGTCGTCGCAACCGAGCGGCTGCGCGATATTTTCCCGGAAGTGAAAGTTATTATTCTATCTATTCATGATGATGAAAGCTACGTATTCGAAACGCTGCGTAAAGGTGCAAGCGGTTATCTGCTGAAGGACATGGAGGCAGAGGCGCTGGCAAATGCCATTCGTTCAGTTGTGAGCGGTTACGCGTACATCCATCCGAAGGTAACGGGCAAGCTGATTAATCAGCTGCGCCGCATGACGTACCTCGATGAAATCGGTGCAACTTCAGGAGCGGCTGCAACACGCGAAGCTGGCGTGAAGTTCGTCGCAGGCGATAACAATCCTCTGACCCGTCGTGAAGCCGAGGTGCTTCGTCTGATGGCAGAAGGCAAGAGCAATAAGATGATCGGCGAGTTCCTGTTCATTAGCGAGAAAACGGTCAAAAACCATGTCAGCAGCATTCTGCAGAAGATGGAAGTAGATGACCGGACGCAAGCCGTTATTAATTCGATTAAACTTGGCTGGGTTACGCTATAAGCTGCCGCATACATAGTAAAGTTAAGAAGCTTCCGCTTGATGGCGGAAGCTTTTTGTATGTCAGCCCCCCAAAAAAAGTTTGCACGGAGTGCAGGGGTAAGCGAGGGCAGAAACGTCTATTCTTCTGTGAGAGGGGGGAGAGAGATTCGAGACGAGGCGTTAATTGCACAAATTAGAGATGGGGATCGGGAGGCGTACAGGGAGCTTGTAGCGCGATACCGGGACGAGCTGTACCGGCTGATCTGGAGCGTGCTGCGGGATAAGGCAGATGCGGAAGATATGCTGCAGGAGGCACTCGTCCGAATCTATCTCTCCCTTGGGAGCTATCGGGGTGAAGGATTTAAGACGTGGGCGGCGCGGATTGCAGTTAATCTTGCGATTGACTGCAAACGGACCAATGCCCGCAAGGCGGAGCTGCTGCAGCGAGAAGCCGCAGCCAGCGCCGGAACGTCGGCGGTTCAGCCTCATGCGCTGCCTGCCGAGACGGAGGCATTGAAGCGTGATCGCAGACGCAGAGTTCGGGCGTTGGTCGGTGCGATGCCCGAGGGCTACCGCAGCGTTGTGCGGTCCTTCTTCTTGGAAGATCGGCCGCAGAAGGAAATTGCCGAGCAAGAGGAATTGCAGATCAAGAGTGTCGAATCGAAGCTGTACCGCGCGAGACAATGGATGCGCAAGCATTGGAAGGAGGAGGATTTGGAATGAACCATCTTGATGAAGCGATCCTAAGTGATTATGCGGAGGATCGGCTGCCGGAGCAGGGGAGACTGGAGACAGAAGTACATTTGGCGGAATGTGAGCTGTGTTTATTGCGCTATATGGACCTGCTGACGAGTTCGGATGCGGATGGCCAGCAAGTGCAAGTCGAGCATTTAAGCGAGCAGGCGGCGGATGCCATTACGGCTCGAGTCATGGAGCAAGTGAGAGCGGTAGAGCCAGTGCCTATGATAATGCCGGCGGTGGAGCTTGCGGCGGTCCATTCCCCTCCCCAGAATCATGCAGGCGAGACCGTTCAACGGCGCAAGAAGGTAAGCAGAAACAGTCGCAGGCAGACGCTCATTCATTATCTCATTGCGGTATGTGTTATGCTGCTGCTCATGTCGGCAGGGGTATTCCAGCGGCTTGCCGATCAGCCAGAGCATTGGGAATCGCAGCAACTTAGCAAGCGTGAACCAGTAACGACGTCAATTATGGAACGGACTTCAGCCGTTATTGACTCTTTTGTAGCAAGACCGGGTAAATAATTATGAAAGTAAAGGAGAGAGCTTTTGTGGTCAAAAATCCAGTTCTGACTCTGTTTCTGGGCTTTCTGCCGGGAATCGGACACTTCAAGGTCGGACGCTCGGCGCGAGGGATGATGTACCTTTTATTATGTATCGGCTTTGTAATCTTTGGAATTGCGGCAGGATTCGCAGACGATGAGGCCTTTCTTGTGTTGGGGCTAATCCTCTCCGCGTTCATTTGGCTCATTAATTTCTTGGATCTCATCATCTATCTCATCCGTCATAGCGGAGCCAATCGGGTTGCCGTTCCGCCGGTGCATCCGATGTATCTATCGGACCAAATTGACGGCGTCATGTATGCAGCCGGGTCCCCTGAGGAGATGGAGAACAGGTCCAGGGAGAAGTTTTACACGATTCTGTTGTCGTTTATACCGGGGCTTGGCCATTTGCAGCTGGGTCTTATGCAGCGTGGGCTGAATCTGATGATAGGCTTCTTCGGATTGTTCGCGATGATCGTATTTGTAGCGGTTTGGGCCGATCAACCGGGATTCCTGACGTTTCTCATAGCGCTGCCGATTATTTGGATCTTTGGCATGTTTGATGCGATTCGCCACGTGCATCTGAAGCAGTCTGGCGTGCCGCTGCAGGATAAGTCCGTTCTTGAAGATTGGGAGGAGCACCGTCAAGGCGGCAAACGCAGCAAATGGCTGTCGACCGTGCTGTCGATTATGCCGGGAGCGGGCCACATGTATCTCGGTCTGCAAAAAAGAGGGCTTCAGCTCATGGCAGGCTTCCTCTTGTCGATCTATCTGCTCGACGTGCTGCAGCTGTCGTTGTTTCTGTTCATCGTACCGATACTTTGGTGCTTCTCGTTCTTTGATGCGCTGCAGCAGCAATCCCGTCTCAACAGCGGGGAAGGCGAGCTTGAGGATGTGCCGATTGTCGATTGGCTTATTCATCAGCAGAAATGGCTTGGCATCGGACTGATGGCGCTTGGCCTGTATTACATCGCCGATCGAATGCTGCTCGAATATGTACAGCGTGTTTGGGGAGATTGGCAGCTTTCCGAGGACATTCGTTATTATTTCAAAACGGGACTAACCGCGCTGCTGCTCATCGGGGCAGGTATTAAGCTGCTCTCGGGCAAGAAAGAGGTGAAGCCGGAATGAGACAATGGCGCGTTGGAACATGGTCGATGGGGACGGCTCTCATCGCAATGGGCGTCATGCTGCTGGCTTCCACTCTTGGCGGTGTGCAGTGGCTGGACCAAGGCATCGTCTGGTGGCCCATGCTTCTTATTTTGCTAGGAATTGAGATCGTCATTTATCTTTGGCGAAGCAAATCCGAGCAGCAGGCAGTGATGCTTCGCTATGACTTGTTCAGCATCATCGTTGTAGCGGCGCTCGGCGGGTGCTGCTTAGTGTTTACGACCGTAAGCGCAGCCGGGCTGCTCGATGATGTTCGAGGCAGCATTGGTGCGCGTCAGGCTCGTGTAGAGGCCCAAGCGGTGTCGGAGCGAATTGCATCTGACGTGAAACGGATCGTGGTGCAAGGAGAGAGCTATTGGAACGGCCGCGTGCATCTTGATGCCGACGGCAGCGGTGCGGGTCGGCTTCAGGCGTTTGGGGCGTGCCGCTACGACCTTCGGAAGGACGCTGCAGCGCCAAGCTCGCCGGAGCTGGTAGAGACGCGTCAGGCAGGAGATACGTTGTACTTAACTGTGAAGCAGCCGACGGTAGAGCGGCATATGCTGGACGATAGCGTGCCTTCCTGTGATCTTACGATTGTGCTGCCGCGCGAGAAGACGGTTCATGTTAGGCCAGAGGCGGGGATCATGCTGCCGCTTGGGTCGAAGCTGCCGGAGGGATGGCAAGTGCTGCGGTAATATTTTTAGGCTGACAGGCAAGCCCCTTTTTGCGACTTGTCCGTGAATGACCGTCACCCCTGGGCGCTTCGCGGCATATGATGTCACAAAAAAGGAGGTGGCTGCCTTGATTCCAGTACTATTATGGATCTTCGGTTGTTACGCCTTGGCAGCGGCTGCCGTGCATGCCGCATACGCGCTTACCTGGAAGCGACAGCGTGTGCAGCATTACGTGCTAATCGCGGGTAACCACCAGCTGCAGATGGAGTGGTATATGCGATCGCTTAGGCGGTTCTCTCATTTTTCCGGCACAGAAGTGAAGGTGACTGTCGTTGACCGCGGTTCACAGGATGATACGATGGGGATCGCGCGATGCTTTGCGAGGATGGGCATGCATGTCGATTTTCACTCCGGTATCGGGCAAAATGAGCATACTGGCACTGTACTGGATACACGTGGAAGGTTCGCACCTGTAAGAGGACGCGCTGCCGCGAGTACAGCCGAAGAGCGTAGTGGGCAGGGAGCATTAAGTTCAAGCGATCCACTGAAAACGGTGCAGACAATTGACATGAATGGGCAGAAGCCTGATACAAGTCACGGGCACGGACTTTCAAAATGGCAACGCTTCCGTGTGAATCTCTGGAAAGCACGCAAACCGAAAGCGAAGAAACAGCCGGCTGCTGTCGAGCCAACGAATCTGTTATGGATGCTCCAGGCTGAAGGCATTGTTTCTTCAAAGGATCATGCGGTATTGATTGATCTGCGGAATCCGGCGGATTTGTCGAAGCTGCCGTATTGACTGAAGGCAGTGTGAAGGAAAGACGAAGACACAGTGCGACGACAGTGCGAAGGCAGCGCGAAGGCAGCGCGAAGGCACAGTGCGACGATAGTGTGAAGGCAACGCGTAGCCAAGATGAAGATACTGTTCCTAAAATGCATTGCTGTGCTGTGAAGCTCAGTGTATAATTTTAACAGATAAATATTGAACGAGTGAAGCACACCCGTAGAAGCTGCCTTGGCAGTTTTGGGGTGTGCTTTTTTGTTGTGGGGATTGGGGTGCGGGGAAGTCGGTTGGGAATTGAGCAAGAAGGGTAACAGGTACGCTACATTGGCGAAATTGGGTTGGAAATTGAGCAAGAGGGGTAACGGGTACGCTACATTGGCGGAATTGGGTTGGAAACTGAGTAAGAGGGGTAACAGATACACTGCATTGGCGAAATAGGATTGGAAATTGAGTAAGAGGGGTAACGGGTACGCTACATTGGCGGAATTGGGTTGGAAATTGAGCAAGAGGGGTAACGGGTACGCTACATTGGCGGAATTGGGTTGGAAATTGAGTAAGAGGGGTAACAGATACACTGCATTGGCGAAATAGGATTGGAAATTGAGCAAGAGGGGTAACAGGTACACTACATTGGCGAAATCAGATTGAAAGGGGTGGTGATGGTATGAAGGTTGTTGTGTATGCGGTATTGGCAGAGGAGGAATCGTGGGCGAGTTGGTCCGTGTCGCCTGAGGTGGATTATGCATACTGGCTGCGAAGCGGGTATAGGGAGGCAGCGGTGCAAGCTGCTTTGCAGCGGGGCGTTGCAGCAGATTGGCACGGAGGAGTCCATACCGAGAAAAAGGTTAGGGAAGCTGGTAATGTACAAGCAGTTATAGCATGGTCGGTGCCGCTACCGCTAGGGCATGCCGTTCAAGTTGCGGAACGGTGGTCCGGCAAAGCTCGGGATGAGCAGGGGCTGCGCGAGGAATTGACGCGCCTCGTTCGAGAAGCATGGGCATTCGATGTCCGCTTAGGCTTGCCGGTTCAGGAGCGGGAGGATGCCTATGCGGTGCAGGCTGCCGCGTCCGGAGGTACGGCGGACGCGATGGAGCTTGCTGCGCGAGCTTGCCGCGCAGCTTCGCTTTTGCAGGGCCGAGCGCTGCTCAGCGGCGAAGCGCTCGCCCTGCTTGGGGCCGCAGGCGCGGCCGAGCCGGCCGGCGCAGCGCCGCAGCCGTGGAGCGCGGCAGCTCCCGCGCTCCAGCTGGCCGCGCTGCTCGGCCTGCTGCGCCTAGGCGGCGCAGTCGCCCCGCAGCCGCAGCCCCGGCTGCTGCGGTGGCGCGCGGCGCTAGGCGCCAGGCCGCGCCTGCGGCTCCGCTGCCAGCGCTGCGGCAGCGGCACGGCGCGCATGCGCCGCACAGCATGCGCGGGATGCGGCCGCGCATGTGCGTACTGCGAGGCGTGCCTCACTATGGGCCGCAGCCGTGAGTGCGGCCTGCTCATCCTTGGCACGCCAAGCTCGCAGGTGAGCAGCGCCGCTAACGCGTCAAGCGCCACCTGCGCGCCAAGCGCAGCCTGGGCGCTAAGCCCCGCCCAGGCCGAGGCGGCAGCCGCAGCGCTGCGTTACATGGCTGCCCCTCCTACACGCCACCGGAGCGCCCAGCGCAAATCCCTGCTATCGTCATTTAAGTGGCTGGCACCGCCTGCCGCCCTTAGCGCCCCACGCAGATTCCTGCTTTGGGCAGTCACCGGAGCAGGCAAGACCGAGATGATCTTCCCGCTTATCCAAGCCGCGCTTCTGCGAGGGGGCAAGGCGTTAATCGCAACTCCTCGTCGAGACGTTGTGCTGGAGCTAGATCCTCGCATTCGCAAAGCGTTCCCAAATGCGAGCGTAGTCACTTTATACGGCGGGAGCAAGCAACGCTGGGAGCAGGGAGACATTACAATTGCAACGACACATCAGCTGTTCCGTTTTCAACAGGGGTTTGATCTGGTCATTATTGATGAAATCGACGCTTTTCCCTATCATAACGATCCGATGCTTCAATATGCCGCCGATAAGGTATGCAAGCCTGGCGGGGTGAATGTGCTGCTCTCGGCAACGCCGCCGGCCGACCTTCGACGCGCGGCAAAGGAAGGTCGGATCGCTCATGCGCGCGTGCCTGCACGGTTTCATCGGCATCCGCTGCCGGTGCCTAAGCAGCATGTCATCCCACCTGTGCATAAGCTTCTTAGCCAGCGCCGCTTCCCACGGAGGCTTGTTCAAGCCATTCAACAATCGCTTAATCGCGGCGCTCAGCTATTCTTTTTCGTTCAGCAGATTCGTGAGGTCGATCCGCTTGTCCGGAAGCTCCGCGCCAGCTTTCCTGGCATTGTCATTGAAGGCACCTCATCCAAAGATGAGGATCGCGCGCAGAAGGTCATTCGGTTTCGTGAACGAACGATAAGGCTGCTCGTCACGACTACGATTCTCGAGCGCGGTGTCACGATACCGAAGAGTGATGTGTTTATTCTAGATGCGGGCGGCAAGCTGTTCGACGATGCTTCTCTTATCCAGATGGCCGGTCGAGCTGGCCGCTCCAGCGACGATCCGGCAGGCAAGGTCTACTTCTTCAACTCCTCCCGAACGCACTCCCAGCAGTCTGCGATCCGGCAGATTAAAGCGATGAACCGAATCGCCCATCGCAAAGGCTACCTACTAACCCCAAAAGAAAGGCGATGATTGCCCTGCCTGGTGTCCTCCCTATTCTCATCCCTGCCAAGCTCCGCACGATCATTACAGCGATGCGGCAGTCGGTTCAGCTGCTCACAGCTACATCCAGCGCTTGTCTAATTTGCGGCAACACAGATAACAGGGCGCGTCACCCGAAGTTCACTTCATTGTGCACGCCTTGTTTTCGCCAAATCCCGTGGATTACCCGCATCGAGTGTCAGGTTTGCGGCCGTCCCGAATATTGTCCGGATTGCCCTCGCCGCAGCGATGCCGCTTTTCTCTGCAACCGTTCTGCCGTGAGATACAACACTCGCATTCGGGAATGGCTCGCGCTTTATAAATATCGGGGGCATGAAGCGCTTGCTCCGTTGTTTGGCGAGATGCTGACAGCTGCATATCACGGTCTCGTGAAGGGGCTTCGTCCCCGGGAGGTCCAAATGTATCCGATCGATGCTTTTATTCCGGTCCCCGTAAGCAGCGAGCGTCTAGCGGAACGCGAGTTCAATCAGGCGGAGAGGCTTGGCGCCTACCTCGCCGAGCGCGTACAGATTCCGCTTCATCCTGTTATGCTGCGAACACGCCATAGCGGTAAGCAGAGCTACAAGACTAGAGGCGCGCGTTTACGCGATACGCATAATCTCTTTACAGCAGATCCGGCACTCACCGCCAGCATGCTAGCAGGACAAAATCAATCCCATATCCGTCTCCTTATTGTCGATGACATTTACACAACGGGAAGTACAGCGAATGCCTGTGCAACTGCACTTGCAGAGGAGATTCGGCGGCAGCGGCCTGCTGACTTCGTGGAACTGTTCATTCTCACGCTTGCGCGCTCATAGGACAATAGAATCATTTTTAGTGCATTACGCCCTAAACTTACTAAAAGATGTCGAAAAAGGTGGTGATATTTGTCCCTTTATGAGTTAATATGAAGTCACCAATGGATGAATGAAGGGAGCAGTGAAACATGGATCTCGGTAATTGTCCTCGCTGCGGGAAGCTATTTGCCAAAAACTTTCGCGATGTATGCGGGAATTGTATAAAAGAAATTGATCAGGAGTATACGCTTTGCTCCGATTATCTTCGTAAAAATAAAGGTACAGATATTAACGAGCTCGCTGATGCAACCGATGTTTCCATCAAGCAGATTACGAAGTTCATTCGTGAGGGCCGTATATCGCTCGTGAATGCTCCGAATTTGATGTACCCTTGCGAAATGTGCGGCATATTGATCCGAGAGCATACGAAGTGTGATAGCTGCAGAGCCAAGTTGCTGACGGAAGTAAACAAATATCGCCAAACTCAGAATGCAGCTGCGACTGCTTCCAAGACACCTGAGAAATCATCAACATCCGCTGCTTCTGCCTACCGGAATTTGGACAGAGGCGAATGATTGCGGTTTACTTTGCAATTCCTATAAAATATTAACGTAATGTGCCGATAATACTCTTAGATAGAGTTATCGGCTTTTTTATTTGTTTGGAGGGATTATGATGAAGATCAATCAAACGCATCGGATTAATGCGGTAAATCCATATCAGAAGCAGAACGACCTGCAGGCAGGAACGGCTAGCCGCAAGCGCAAGACAGATGAGGTGCAAATTTCAGCAGAGGCGCAAGAGATGCTTTCGGTGAGTCGCGTGAGCAACACCGACCGCAGCCAGCTGATTAACAACTTGAAGCAATCGGTAAGCTCCGGCACTTATCATGTGGAATCCGGCAAGATCGCTGAGAAGCTGCTTCCTTTTTTGAAAAACTAACGACAAGATAGGTGAGCATCGTGAATGTAGAAACAATTATCGCAACGCTTGAGCAGCAGGCAGATGTCTACAGTCAATTGCTTGCTCTCGCGAAAGAGAAAACACCGTATCTTGTCCATAACCAAGTGGAGCAGCTTAATGCTGCGATTCAGAAGGAACGGAAGCTGGTCAAGATCGCAGAGGATTTGGAGCAGCAGCGCATGAGACTGTGCGGCCAGTACTTTACGAACCTCGGACTGCTTCGCTATAAGGGCGGCAAGATCAGCGAAATGATTCGGACCGTAACTTCGCATCAAGACAAGAAGCTATTGACCGACCTTCATACAACTTTAACGGGCCTACTGGATGATTTGCAGGTGACAAGCAAGCTGAATCAGCAGCTTATTGAGCAGTCTCTTAAATTTATAGATTACTCCATCGACCTGATGGTGGACGATCCGAACAGTGATGTCGTTTATCAGCATCCTCACAGTCCTGGCTACGGCAACAATATGCGATCTGGTTTATTCAATACAAGGGGATAAGGAGGCACTTAGAGCGCGATGACATCAACCTTTCATTCCATAGAAACAGCTAAACGCAGCTTGTTTGCGCAGCAAACAGCAATTAATACCGTTGGCCATAATATCTCCAACGCCAACACATCGGGCTACTCCCGCCAACGGGTTGCATTAACGGCAAGCAAGCCGATGGAAGCCTATGGAATCAATCGTTCCACATCTGCAGGCCAGTTGGGCACTGGGGTTGAGGCGACGGCAATCAATCGGGTACGGACTTCATTCTTGGACGACCAATTCCGTAATCAGAGTAAGTACGTAGGAACATATTCTGTGCAATCGGACACGCTGAGCAAGCTTGAGTCTATTGTGAACGAGCCCTCCGACTCCGGTATCCGTTCCGTATTGGATAAGTTTTATCAGGCTTGGTCGGATCTTAGCAAAGACCCGGAGAATGTAACTGGCCGCAAAATCGTTCGTGAAACATCGCTGGCACTGACGGACTCCTTCAACCAGACAAGCAAGCAATTGTCTGATCTGAGAGATGATCTGACGAGCAGCATTGAAGTGAAAGCAACGCAGGCGAATACGCTGATGGATACAATCGCTTCCCTGAATACAGAGATTCGCCGAATCGAATCGCTCGGCGATGATGCGAATGACTTGCAAGATCAACGAGATCTGTTGACAGATCAGCTCTCCCAAATTGTAAACGTTCAAGTAACCAAATCACCTGAAGGCTACAATATCTCCATGGGCGATATTAACCTAGTCAGCGGCAGCACTTCAACACCGTTAACACGTGAAGGCTTGGAATCGGCCTATGCAGGCGGTCAGCTCACGAATGGTGAAGTGTTCGGCATGATTTCTTCACGGGATGGTTATGTTGCCGATTATATGAAACAGCTGGATACACTGGCGAATACGCTGGCTAATGGCGAATTTGAAGTTACCGTTCCAGCAGGCTCGGTTCTCCCAGGCACAACAACGCCACTAACGGTGGACACGAAGATGACGGTCAAAGGGATCAACGGCCTTCACAAGCTGGGCTACACGATGGATTCCCCGGCAACCGGCGCAACCGATTTCTTCACCTTTAGTTCAGGTACAGGAATAACGGCAGCGAACATTCAATTGAATCCAGTCATTGCTAGCGATACGAATAAAATCGCAACTTCAATGAGGACAACATCAACCGGCGGAGCATCGACAGTCGTTCAAGGGAACAATAGTCTAGCGCTGCTTATGTCGCAGCTCGGCGACGTGAAGTTCGCATTCGACCAATCCGCAACCGGCAACGGTATTCCGGAATCGACGATTAGCGACTTCTACAGCTCGATGGTTGGCGCACTCGGTGTTCAATCGGAAGAGGCGCAGCGTCAGTATCAGAACTCCGTCGCCCAGTCAGATCAGGTCGAGAGCAGCCGTCAGTCCGTCAGCGGCGTATCGCTTGATGAAGAGATGTCGGATCTTGTTAAATATCAGCATGCCTATAGCGCTGCCGCTCGATTTATGACGACGTTCGACCAATTGCTTGAGAAATTGATTAACGGCACCGGCGTAGTCGGACGCTAAGAATAGGAGCTGACAGACATGTCTTTACGTGTGACGCCAAGTATGATGCATTTGCAGCTGTCGCGTAACTTGAACCGGAATTTGACTCAAATGGACAGCTTGCAGGATCAACTAACGACAGGCCGCAAAATTAACAAACCATCCGACGATCCAGTCGGCATTACATATGCCCTAAGATACCGCACGGAGCTTGCTTCGAACGAACAGTATCAGAAGAATGCAGATTCTGCGCATTCCTGGCTTGATTTTAACGATACAGTGCTTGGTCAAGCGGGCGATGTCCTTCAGCGTGTTAAGGAGCTTACCGTTCAAGGCTCGAATGGAACCAATCCGCAGGTTGCGCTTGATAATATCAATAACGAGCTGACAGAGTTGAAAGGGCAGCTCATTGATATAGCTAACAGTAAGGTTAACGGTAAGTATGTATTCAACGGCCAGACGTTTGATAAATTACCTTACGATAAGAGTGCGCCTGGCTTTGACGCCAAGGCAGTCGTAACGGATTCCGGAGATATAACTTATGCAGTTGGCGTGGGGGTAACCCTTCCTGTGAATGTTTCCGGCAATCAAGTATTCGGCAACCCTGGGGATAAGGATAATGTATTCGCAGTTCTTGACAACATTATTAGTAATTTTGCTAGCGGGGATCAGGCTGCTGCATCTGCTCAAATGGACAACTTAGAGGCCAGTATCAGCAAAATACTGAATGCCCGTTCAGAGGTTGGCGCTAAAGTGAATCGGGTTGAGCTTATGCAGAACCGTCTTGACGATCTCGAAATCAACTTGACGGATATGCAGTCGAAGACGGAGGATGCCGACTTCGACAAGCTGCTTATTGATTCCAAAGTGAATGAGAATATCTACCAGGCTTCCCTTTCTGTCGGGGCGAAAGTCATATCCCCAACCCTTGTTGATTTTCTGAGATAGTAGGTGTGCGTAGATGAAGCTGCCGTATATTCAAGCACAATCTCAAAAAGGGCTTATTGGTATCGAGTCTCGAATGGGTCAATATGATATCCAATCGAAGCCTGCTGATATCGAAGTACATTCAACACCTACCTCCATTAGCGCGCCAACTCCAATGCCGGAGCTGCATCTCAATCAGGATCGGATGTGGGCGGCATTTAACGGGGGAAAGCCGGAGGCATTCATTAATCGGATTTATTCTCAGATGCCATCTATTGCTCAGCAAGGAATCGCTAAGATTGTCGAGAAAGGCAATCAGATGGGCGATTTGCGGATCAAGCAGAATCCGTTTCCGAATATGGCCTTTCGAGAAATTTCGCAAGGGCCTCCACAGGTTCAAGTATTTGGTGCTGCAACGGCTCATAATGTGGATATCGAATTTAAAATTAACCGGCCAGATGTGAAGGTGAATGTCGGAAGCGTGGATATTCAAGTGCAAACGCATAAACCTGAGATTAACTATCAGCGCGGTGACGTAAGTGTCTATATGAAGCAGTATCCGTCCGTTAACTTCAGTGTTGCCGAGATGGACGTGCGTGTATAGATTTACCATAACATTGGATGCTATAGATAGACCGGCTTCGGTTCTTTCTATAGCTTTTTTCTTACAGTAAGCAGTGGAAGTATTCATTTAGGAGGAACAAGTGGGATGGAAATCCAGACAAGCCGATTTGGCGCGCTGTCCATTACGGAAGAGGAAGTTTACACGTTTACGAAAGGATTGCCGGGCTTTGAGGAAGAAAGCTCATTTATTATTGTATCGCCGGAAGAGGACGAGCCATTCTCATTTTTACAATCGACCAGAACGGCTGAGCTCGTATTCATCATTGCAGATCCGTTCCTGTTCTATTCGGAGTACGAGTTTGAGCTGCCCGAATCGGCAGCTTCAGAGCTTGAAATCGAGCATGCGGATCACGTCATCATTCGCTCCATTATTAATATGTCTGGGGATCTCGATGCAGCCACGATTAATCTAGTTGCGCCGGTTATCTTCCATGCCGAGAAACGTAAGGCAAAGCAAGTCGTTTTAGGTCAAACGAAGTACGCCGCAAAGCATCCTTTATTTGCCGCCGCAGGTACGAGGTAGGAGGGAGAACAGACATATGTTAGTGTTGTCGCGTAAAAAAGGCGAATCCATCATCATCCAGGACGACATCGAGATTACGATACTCGAGGTCGGTGCAGACACTATCAAGCTGGGTATCAAAGCTCCTCGGGAAGTCGAAGTGCTGCGTAAGGAGCTTCATTCTATGATAAAGCAGTCTAACCAGGAAGCTGCATCGTCGCATGCAAGCCTGTCGGAGTTGAAAAATAAATTAAAAAAAATGATGAAAAATGATGAGCAGCTATAAACGTATTCCAAATCTCTGCCGATAAACTGAGTATGACCGGTGAAGGGCGGCCGACCTAGACCCGGTAAACCACACGGATGTGGGAACTAACAACCATTTCAAGGAGGAAATATCATGCGTATTAATCACAACATTACAGCTTTGAACACTCACCGTAACATGGGCCTTAACAACGTTGCGGCTGGCAAATCCATGGAGAAACTATCTTCCGGTCTTCGTATCAACCGTGCTGCTGATGACGCTGCAGGTCTTGCGGTTTCCGAAAAAATGCGCGGTCAAATCCGCGGTCTTGAGCAAGCTCAACGTAACGTTCAAGACGGTATCTCCTTCGTACAAACAGCTGAGGGCGCGATGAACGAAGTTAGCTCCATGCTTACTCGTATGAAAGAGCTGAACGTTCAAAAGTCGAACGGAACTTACGGTTCTTCCGACAAAGCGAACATCGACAGCGAGCTTGACGATCTTGGTAAACAAATCGACAGCATCATGACGAACACGAAGTTCAACGGAATTCACATTACTTCCGGTGTAACAATCGCAACTGACGATGCTTCCGGCACAATCGCAATCGACAAGATCGATACAGGTGGCTTCTCCGGTTTGTCGAGCGCATCGACAACAGCTGATATCGAAAAAGCAATCAAAAACACTTCGACTCAACGTGCTATCTTGGGTGCTAAGCAAAACCGTCTGGAATACACTTCCAACAACCTTGGTACTACTGTTGAGAACCTGCAAGCTTCTGAATCCCGTATCCGTGATACAGATATGGCTTCAGAGATGGTTAATCTCACGAAGAACAACATCTTGCTTCAAGCTTCCCAAGCGATGCTGGCGCAAGCAAACTCGCAGCCGCAAGGCGTGCTGTCCCTGCTTCGTTAATTATTGCTATAAGCGAAGAGACCTTAGTTTATCTAAGGTCTCTTTTCTTTTTATTTAAACAAATTTACGTATTGTTCGTTTAAGAACTAATATTGCAAGAAAGAACATCCGATATAAGAGATATGAATATCTTTGAATCGGGGTGGAGAAATTGACAAGCATTTCATCAGTTAGCAATTCATCGCTATCCATGAACAGCACGCCAACACCAGCACCAACGACAACGGGATCAGATGCTGCTGTGGAGCAGATTAAATCCGTATCTGCTTTGCAGAAAGCGGAGCTAAGCGGTAAGAAAGTAATGATCGGTGATGAACAAGTAATTAAGAATATAGAGCGCGCGCTCAAATCCATTCAGGGACCTGATACGATGTTTGAGATGTCCATGCATAAAGAAACGAAAACAATCGTTGTGAAGGTACTGAATAAGGACACTGGTGAATTGATTCGTGAAATTCCGCCTGAGAAAACACTAGACTTGGTTGCGAAGTTTATGGAGATAAATGGGATATTAATTGACGAGAGAGTCTGAGGTGATAAGGTAGATGAGGATTTCAGGTTTAGCATCCGGCATGGACATTGACAGCATGGTTAAGGAACTGATGAAAGGCCGCCGAGCTTCACTTGATACGCTAGTTCAGAAACGTACGGTTGTGCAGTGGCAGCAGGAAGATTATCGTGAAATGAGTACGAAGATCGTTGACTTCCGGAATAACAAAATCGCCAGTTACAATCTGTCTAGCGCAATCAACGCGAAGAGGGCCGAAGTTAGTGATAACGCCAATGCGCTCACTGTTAACGCTACAAGCTCATCAGCGAGCGGATCAATGGATGTCAACGTGCAGCAAGTCGCTCAAGCGGCACGAACGGTGTTTACTTTCGACCCAGACAGTGATGGTGTGGCGGATAGTACGACAGGAAAGACGCTGATCGATTTAGGTTTTGATTCATCGGTCCCGCTGATGGTAAATGGTGCTCAGATCGATTTCGATAGCTCGGATACTATTAAATCGCTAGTGTCGAAAATTAACAACAATAAGAATGCAAAGGTAACTGCGATGTATAACGAGGCCACGGGCCAGCTGTCGATTACGAATTCGCAGGTGGGCAAGGGTATCGGGGTTGACGGATCCAATGCTCCCGATGGTTCGGTTAGCATTACAGGCGGCATGTCAGCGATGTTTACAGAAGCAAAAACAGCAGGCAAGAACGCGATTGCGCAAGTTAACGGCATTACGTATGAACAAACAAGCAACCGCTTTGCTGTGAATGGCATTGATTTTACAGTAAAGGCGGAGTCCGGCACTAGCGGCTCGACGACAGTTTCTGTTACTACGGATACAGACAAGATCCTTAATACCATTAAATCATTCGTTGCGGATTACAACAGTATTGTTGATACCGTGAATGGTAAGATCGGTCAGGAACGTTATCGGAGCTATACCCCTCTCACAGATGATCAGCGGGAAGGGATGACAGATAAGCAGCAAGAGCTTTGGGACGCGAAGTCGCACAGCGGTTTGCTGCGTAATGATACCATCCTAAGCGGAATGCTGAGCGATCTGCGCACAGCTTCAACGTCCAGCTACTCGGGAACGACAAGCATTCAGTCGATTGGTATTACGACAGGCAGCTGGTACGACAAAGGTAAGCTCGTTATTGACGAGAACAAGCTTCGCAGCGCGATTGAAGAGAATCCGGAACAGGTCGTTAATATGTTTAGCAAATCGGGGGATGACTCCAAGCCAACGAACCAGAATGTTGGTATATTTGCTAAAATGTCGAGGATCCTTTCGAATACTCTGAAGTCTCTAAGCGAGAAGGCGGGTACTTCGACAACGAGCACGGATACGACGTTCTCATTCCTGCCGAACTCCATGCTTAGCAGTCAAATTACCGATATGCAAAATAGAGAGAGTAGTATGGCGGATCGCCTTGCAGATGTTGAGAATCAGTACTATAAAACGTTTTCCGCTATGGAAGAGGCGATGAATAAGTACAATTCCCAAGCGTCCAGTCTTTCCAGCTTTAGTTAAAGGAGTGATTGAAATTGTTGAATACGCCGCATCAAGCATATCAGAGAAATTCGGTACAGACCGCTTCTCCTGCTGCGCTTATCTTTATGCTCTATGACGGAGCCATTCGCTTTACGAAGGCGGGTATTGAGGGCATTAAGAGCCGCAAATACGATGTCGCGAATACGAACCTTAAGAAGGCGCAATCTATCGTCCATGAGCTTATTGCTTCGCTCAATTTCGATTATCCGATTTCAAAGAACCTCGCTCAGGTGTATGAATACTTGCTTCATCAATTGATTCAAGCGAACATGAAGAAGGAGCCCAAACACGCTGAGGAAGTGCTAGCTCATCTGGAAGGCTTGCGTGATACCTGGAAACAGGTAGCCGGCAAAACAGGCGCCCCTACAGAGCTTGCGTCGATAGGTCGCTAAGGATGAGTGTTCAGCTGCAGGAGCTGTACAAGGCTACGAGCGAGTTGGTAGCACAGTTGCACGATGCGAATCAAGAGCAGTTTGAGCGGCTTCTGGCTATGAGAGAACTGGTTATTGAAGGGCTTCGCACCTCGGAAGCAATTAGCGCTGAAGATAAGCGATTAATTGGAGAGCTCAGTACATTTGATAAGGTTATTCGCGAGCGAATGACTGATATCAAGGAGGAAGCGAGAGAGGGCATTCAGAGGCTAAATCAATCTAAAATGCAGAAGAACGGTTATGAACAAAGCTATTCGGCCGGCAGTTATTTCATAGACAAGAAGAAATAAAGTGAAAATAGGTCGAATTTTGTATATGATTACCGCTAGGATTATTTTCCTAGCGGTATTTTCTTATTGTTTTTGTCGAAAATTCCGATATATTAGATAAGGAATTTAAGGGGGAATCATCGTGTCGGGACAAGCTATACAAACGACGGAAACTATTGAAGAGGTTAAACTATTTTTACCTCGTCTTATACAAGCATGCGATTCCATCTCGGAGCTTTTTTATGTAGCCATTACCGATGAAACTTGGCAGCTGTTCGGAGAGCTTGTTCAAGGGATGGATGATTTATATAGAACGTTAAAGTCAGTGGTCAGCACTGCTTCTACTGATGAGCAGAAGATGGTCATGCTTGCAATTATGGAGCGAACTATCGTTACTTTCGAGAACGCATTTGCAGAGCTCAACAGCTATATGGATCAGGAGCTTTACGTTGCGGCTGGCGACTGCATCCGCTATGAATTAACCAATCTGTTCAAAGAGCTTGCGACACATCTTGGTGAAGAAACGAGCTTGAAAGAAGAGCGTTTTGCAGCGAACATGCAATTCTTGGAACGAGAATATGCAAACCTGTATACACAGCTCAAAAACATCAAAATCGACGAGCAGAACTATGAGTCGGTTTATGCGACTAATGGCGCTCCCAATCTGATTGTGCATCGCGACACAGCAGATTCAGTCTATCTGTACAGCACCTATGATCCGTTCTTTGAGGCTGAGCGATGGGTCGAGTCGCTTGTTGACACTGTCAGCGGTAAATCAAATATCGTGATGTACGGATTCGCATTTGGTTATCACGTCAATCGACTTGCCGAGATTTATCCCGAACAGATGCTATACATTTATGAGCCGAATGAACAGATCTTTCTAAAGATGATGCATGAGATAAGTTTGGAGAAGATGTGTACCAGACTGAATATCCAGGATATCGTAGTGGGCACAGGAAAAGCGATGAGAGATCAATTCTTCTACAGGATGTTGAAAAAAATTAAAGGTGAGACAGCTATCGTCTCCTTATCCGTTTACGATCGAATGGATCTGCAAGCGAAGAAGGAATTTGCCGAAGATGCTAAGGCGGCTATATTGACATACGCCTCTTCTAGAAGCATCTATAACAGATTCGGAATCCAATGGACACGAAACCAGCTGTTCAATACGGCATTCAACATTACAACTCCTTCGCTTAAAGGGTTGAAGGGCAAATTCGAGCATTTGCCTGCTGTCATCGTTGGCGCAGGTCCGTCCCTGGAGCACGATATTGAAAACTTAAAGCAAATCAAGCAGCGTGCACTCATTATTGCTGCAGGCTCCAGTATTCAATCGTTGACCCATTATGGAATTGAGCCGCATTTAATTGTTTCGATGGATGGAGGAAGCGGCAATCATCATGCGTTTAAGAGCGTAGAGACTTCGCACATTCCATTCTTATATATTCCACAAATCGATTACCGTGTCGTAGATAAACAGGCGACCAATCTTATTCATGCTTATTTTAACAATGATATTATTTCGAGATATGTAATGGGTGTGTCCGGTATAGAGGATCCTGTATTCGATTCCAACTTGTCGGTAACAGGTACAGCCGTTCAAGCAGCGCTATATTTGGGTTGTAAGGAGATTATTTTTACAGGCCAGGATTTATCTTATCCGGATGACAGCGTCTACGCTACCGGCGCTCAGCATGCAAGTGACAACTATAAATCGAAAGTGTTAAAGGCTGCAACGTTAACGGTAGAGAATGTTAATGGCACTAGAAATCGGACGACTAACGGATTGAAACAAACGTTGATTGATATTGAGGAAACGATAGAGAAATATCCATCCGTTCGCTTTATTAATACGTCTAAGCTCGGTGCCAGAATCAAGCATACGGAGTCGCTTCCAATGGAAGAGGTTTGTTTGCAGCTGAAGGATTGGAAGCTTGCGCCGGATGTGTTCAGGGAAGCTGTTCATCTACATTTGAGTCTACTTGAAGATTCACGGATATTGGAGTCCATGGATAAAATATCCAAGCTTCAAAACGAGCTTAATCAGGTTGATGAGAAAGTGAAACGAATCCAGAGAACGCTCAATAAGCTGCCTGAATTAAGCCGGACGAAGCCGCTGAAATGTCTTAATGCCATGGTCGACATTGAGGAGGATTGGGCAGTCATTACCCAAACCGTTGCGTTTAACACGATCTATATGACAGCTGTTAAGAATGAAATTCTGGAGTTTGACCGGAAGCGTTCCGAGCTAGCCGATGAGAACAATGTCATGATCAAATCCGAGCTATTTGGCGACGTGCTCGGTACATTAGTAAATGCGATTAAAGAACAGAGTCCGAAGCTGAAAGAAATCATGGATGAAGCACAGGAACGGATTCGGGTAAGTCGCAGCAGAAGCTTGTCTGAGCAGCTAGGTTAACTAGAGGGAGTCGAGGAATGTGAAAGGTTTCTATACGAATAAGAAGATATTGATTACAGGTGGCACAGGTACGATCGGACAAGCCCTTGTCAGACAGCTTCTGCTCGATAATCCATCCGTCATTCGGATCTTTAGCCGGGACGAGTACAAACAATTTGAGATGCAGCAGTCACTTAGCGAATATGCAGGATCTCTTCGTTATCTGATAGGCGATGTGAGAGATGCAGATCGAGTTTCTCGTGCAATGGAAGGGATAGACATTGTTTTCCACTTGGCCGGTATGAAGCATGTACCTGCTTGTGAATATAATCCTTTCGAAGCGGTACAAACGAATGTGATTGGAACTCAGAATATCATTCAGGCTGCACTTCGAGCTAATGTAGGGAAAGTGCTTTTCACGAGTACAGATAAAGCGGTATCCCCGGCCAATACGTATGGTGCGACGAAGTTAACGGCTGAACGACTCATCTCTGCGGCAGGCTATCAGAAAGGGTCGAAATCAACGATTTTTGCTTCGGTACGCTTCGGTAACGTGATGGGCTCACGCGGCTCGGTCATTCCGTTATTCAAGACTCAAATTTTGGAGCGAGGCAAGATTAGCGTTACGGATATGCAAATGACCCGTTTTATGATGACGCCTCTCCAGGCAATCAGCCTCATGCTTGAAGCGAATGAAATCTCCAAGGGCGGAGAGGTTTTTGTTCTTAAGATGCCGCTCGTTAAGCTGTCGGATTTGGTTGAAGTTATTATAGAAGAAGTGACCAGCCGCCATCAATTGATGGGGGAGGTAGGGGTTGAGGAAATTGGATTGCGTCGAGGCGAGAAGATGGACGAAGAGCTGATGACGACTGATGAACGACATAAGATGCTGGAGAAAGATTATATGTACATCATTCCGCCTATTTATACGGGTTCGAAGCTGATCTATGAAGCCTCTAAGTATAATAGCGTGCATGGGGACGATGACATTGGCTATCGCTCAAATGAAGTCATTGGTAAGGAAAAATTGCGAAAGTGGCTTATAAATGAGGAGCTGCTATAGCGATAGCGAGTGGGGGATACAATGAGATATCAAATACCGGAGCCAGTCAAGCAATTGAGCGGTCCGATTGTCATATATGGTACCGGAGAGATCGCGGAGCAGTACTATGAAGAACTGAGAGCGTTGTCGATGCAAGAGCAAATTGCATTCTTCATGAATACCTCGCCGTCCATTACTGAGTTCAAAGGCAAGCCAGTATATGCGCTGGAAGAAGTTTGGCAGATGCCGCAACGAGGCGAGTATACGTATCTGATTGCTTCGTATGGGACGGCGATGGTGCTTGCTGAGAATTTGTATGCGATAGGTATGACGAGCAGCTCCGTCCATTTCCCTGTGCCGGTTGCGCTTTCGGAGGAAGAAAGCTTTCTTCCTTTGCTTACGAAGCCGGTAACACATATTTGCTTCTATCCTCCGGTAGAAGACTCCGCTGTTTTAGAAGATTTGCAGGCGCGTGTCCACTGGTATCTTCCGAACTATAATGACCTTACAATACTGCTGCCAGAAGCGGCGAATTGTAGCAAAGCGGAGCTGGCCTCAAACTTAAAGAAGTGCGATTTGCTGCTGGTATGGAATAAGGCGAATCTTGCTGATGAAGCCATAAGAGAGTACAAGTTTAAGATGGCATGCGTAGATCCTAAATATTTCGTGACAAGAGATGCGGATATTTATCGGAGGCTCTACTATTGGACATTGTCGGCTCAGGATAAGAAAGGTTATGTTGAGCAGTCGGAAAGCAACTTTGCTTCCATGCTGAAGAGAAATGCGGATAAGAAAAAAGCTTGTGTGTTCGGCACGGGGCCATCGCTTCAAACGGTATATCAGTATAAGTTTGATGATTGCTTCAAGGTCGTCGTCAATGGAGCGGTAAAAAGCAAAGAACTGCTTGCTCATATTGAACCCGATATTCTAGCAACCTCTGATGCGCTTAACTTCAGCTATTGCAAATTCGGAGAAGTATTCAGACAGAATGCGATGTCGTTAATGCAGCAAGACAAGGTGTACACAGTCATTCCTGATATTTGTGTGCCGCTCATGTCTGTGCATTACCCACAAATGAAACATAAATTCATTGGGCTTGCGATGTCGAGCGATCTGTACCATTTCCCGGCAACGGATAAGCTAAGTGTCAAAGAAACTTGGAATGTAGTAACTAGATTTGCCATTCCGATTGCATCGGCCGTCGCTCAAGAGATTTATATTATGGGTTGTGACGGAACAGACAAGTTCGAAGAGAAGGTCTGGGAGCATAGTAAAAATGTCGAGCATGACGAGCTTCTAAAGGTTGCTTATGACGCTCATACTTCGCATTTCGAAATGCATACCTCGCTTAAAGCGTATTTTGATAATCACTGCCGAATGATGAACGAGCTTCTTACGTACGGCGAGAGCTGTGGTAAAAAGTACCTCTCTCTTACGGCATCACATATTCCTGCATTAGCTCTTAGATATGATAAGCTCGAAGAGCAGCAAGTGAATTTCTAAAAATTGATACATAAGGGCGAGGCTATTATGCTTGATACATCTAACATGATTCCGATTATTGTAGTTACGGATGACAACTATGCTCAACACTTAGGGGTTATGCTAACGTCTTTGTTTGAGAATTCTGTTCAGTCCGAGCGTGTTCAAATACATGTCATTACTGCGGGTCTCTCCGATAATAATAGGTCTAAATTGCTGGAGATTACAGGATTGTATGGGGCGAATATCGAGTTTCTGACCGTGGATCCGGCGCTCTATTCCGGGTTTGGCGTACGTAACCGAATGAGCCATGCAGCTTATTACAAGCTTGCAATCCCAGAGTTGTTTAGTGCTCGGTTTGAAAAGTGCATTTTTCTAGACTGTGACATCATCATTAAAGCGGATATTGAAGAGTTATGGAATACAGATGTGTCTGGCACAGCGGTTGCTGCGGTTAAACAGCCGTTCTTCACTCGTCACGATCAGCTTAATATTCCGGATGGCACCAGCACGTTCAACTCCGGTGTTATGGTCATTAATTTGCGACAATGGGTCGAGAGTCGTGTGAAAGAGCGTGCTATAGAATTCCTCAAATATAACTCGCATCGTATTGTTTTTCATGATCAAGATGCCTTAAACGCCGTGTTAAACGATAACTGGACCGAGGTCCATCCAAGATGGAATCAGTTAACATCCTTCCTATATGCAAATCACGAGGAGTTGGGCTGGTCGCCGGAGCAG
This sequence comes from Paenibacillus sp. sgz302114, assembly GCF_056120345.1. Taxonomy (NCBI): domain Bacteria; kingdom Bacillati; phylum Bacillota; class Bacilli; order Caryophanales; family Paenibacillaceae; genus Paenibacillus; species Paenibacillus sp. sgz302114. The sequence goes on along the minus strand of NZ_JBVYOI010000008.1, from coordinate 64,063 downwards.
TGGAGCGAGGTATTTAATTCTCCTGCCATTGTTCACTATTCCAGTACAAAGCCTTGGTATTACCTTAACGATCATCCCTACAAGCAAGATTATTATGACTACTTAATAAAGACTCCATGGAGTAACTATATCCCGCCGGATCAAGAGCCGGCGCTCCAATTGATGAATAAAAAAACAATTGTCGTATACGGAACGGGTAGCGGGGGAGACCGTGTGCATGCTCTGTTAAAAGAGCGCGGACGTTCCATTTCTTACTTTGTGGATAGCGATTCGACCAAATGGGGGCAATCGTTTCACGAGAAGACGGTATGCTCGCCAGAAACACTATTAAAAGAAGATCTCTCAGATTTGGCGATCTTTATTGCAAGTTATAGCTACTACACGGAAATCTCCAATTCACTTAAAAGTATGGGATTCCTTGAGAACGAACATTATCTTGCAGGTTTCGGCAGACGATAGAGAGGGGCATACATCGTATGAAGGTCATCATACTAGCCGCAGGGATTGGTTCCCGCTTAGGCAAACCCCATCCCAAGGCACTAACATTGCTGAGTAATGGACGCAGCATCATGCAGAATCAAATAAAAGCATTACTGCGATATGTAAGCATCGATGATATTACCGTCGTGGTGGGCTTTAAGAAAGAGTTGATTATGGAGGCATTTCCAGAGCTGCTCTTTGTCTATAATGATTACTTCGATACGACCAATACCTCTAAGAGCTTGCTCCGCGGACTGAAGAAAGCAAGAGGTCATGATGTCATATGGATCAACGGTGATGTTGTGTTTGATCATGTTGTGCTGGATCGGCTCATTCGCGAGAAACACTCTTGCATGGCGGTTAATACGGCGGTCGTTGGTGAAGAAGAGGTAAAATATACGATGCAAGAGAACGGCTATATTGCGGAAGTATCGAAACTGGTGACCAATCCGGTCGGAGAAGCTGTTGGCATTAATAAAGTAAGCCAGGAGGATGCCGCTCTGCTGCTCGAAATGCTAGAGCAGTGCGGAGATATGGACTACTTTGAGAAGGCGATTGAAATGGCAATCCCGAGCGGAATGAACGTCGTTCCTGTTGATATCTCTGACGTTATCTGCACGGAAATTGACTTCGAGGAAGACTTAAGGCGAGTTAATGAACTGTTAGGGAAGTGAAGTGTACGATGCTCGCAGCACTTATAAATCGTTATAAGCGATTCAAAAGCAAATATGTCGTAAGGCAGAGAAGGCAGCATGAGTACTTGATAAACAGGTACTACGCACATCTCATTGATCCGTTCTTTACGAAGCTTGTTTATGATTTAGGAATGAGTCCTAACGTGGTAACGGTAATAACAGGGGCGCTCGGCGTATTCGTCGGGATTTCGTTCCTCCTGCACCAATGGGTGATTGGGGCTATATTGCTGCAGCTGCATCACTTCTTTGATGGAGCAGATGGGAATTTGGCTCGCCTAACGAACCGCTGTACTCCTTTTGGCGCGAAACTGGATCAATTCTGTGATCAAATTGTACGGTTGGTGTTGTTCATTAGTTTGCCTATCGCTGTAGAGTCACCGCTCTGGGCGAAGCTAGCATTGCCAGCAACCATGTTGTTTGATGTGTGGGTCATCCATAATGTTGTGCTTCCTTTTGCCAGAAAACATGGACTGCATCGAGCCCGGTGGAAGCAATGGGTACTTGCCCGAGGAATTATTCCTGGCGTCGATATTTTTACAATCTTCTTTATTATTTCAGTAGCGGCATTAAGCGGCTGGTTAGCGCAAGCGGTCTTTATTATCATCGCACTAAAAAATCTCGATTGGATGTACCGGGTATGGGAATGCGTGAAAACGGATATTCGGCGTAGAAGCCTTAAAGGCAACGAGGAGGAACTAACTCGGACATGAGCAAACTGAATATTACAGTGATCGGAACGGGTTATGTAGGACTTGTATCGGGTACTTGCTACGCCGATCTTGGTCACCACGTTACTTGTGTGGACAAAGACTCCTCGAAGATTCAAGTGCTTAATGAGGGAGGCGTTCCCATCTACGAGCCAGGGCTTGCAGATGTGGTGGAGCGCAATATTAGAGCGGGAAGGCTGCACTTTACGACTGATCTTTCTTCCGGCGTACAGGCAGCTGATTTTATTATACTGGCGGTAGGAACGCCTTCGATGCCCAGCGGCGAGGCAAATTTAAGTTTTATTGAAGAAGCAGCCATTGAGATCGCTCCTTGCTTGAAGCGAGATGCCATCGTGGCTATCAAGAGTACGGTACCTGTAGGAACAAATGAACGAATCAGGAAAGTCATTCTTCAGCATACGAAGCAGCCGTTCTATACCGTATCGCTTCCTGAGTTTCTTCGTGAAGGTACGGCGCTTCAAGATACGTTTCACCCGGATCGGATTATCATTGGAACTGAGAACGAGCATGCTGCTGCTCTTATGACCGAGCTTCATAAGCCGCTCGCTACACAAATTATAGTCACGGACATTCGGAGCGCAGAGATGATTAAGTATGCATCCAACGCCTTCTTGGCAACCAAGATTTCATTTATTAATGAAATTGCCAACATATGTGAGAAGGTGGGGGCTGATGTGAATGAGGTCGCCAAAGGGATGGGCCTCGATAAACGGATAGGGCCGTCCTTCCTTCAAGCAGGTATTGGGTATGGCGGTTCCTGTTTCCCTAAAGATACCGATGCGCTAATTCAGATTGCTGGAAACGTTGAATATGATTTTAAGCTTCTAAAGTCTGTCGTTGAAGTGAACCAAATGCAGCGGTGGGGCGTCATTGATAAACTCTCACATGCGCTTGGTTCTCTGAAAGATAGAAGAATTGCTATTTGGGGGCTCTCCTTTAAGCCGGGAACGGATGATGTGAGAGAGGCGCCTTCCTTGCAAATCGTAAATAGGCTTCTGGAGATGGGGGCGAGCTTACACTTATATGACCCTATTGCCATGCAAAATTTCAGTCAGCATATTACACATCCGAATATCGCTTGGTGCCAGAGTGCGATGGAGGCCATCAAGCAATGTGATGCGGTTTGTCTGCTGACAGAATGGGATGAATTTGTTCATATCGATTTAAGCAAAGCTTCACAACAAATGAACCGCCACCCGGTCTTAATTGATGGACGTAATGTGTATCGTTCTCATACCGTTGTACAGGCGGGATTTGATTATTATCCAGTCGGCCGTTCATACTCCAAATCAGAGGTAATGAGATGATAAAGATCATTATGTATGGTGAGGACCTGAATGATCGCGAGCAGATTGAGGCAGCCCTTGACTTGCACCGTGTCCAAGTAGTCGGCTATGCAACGGTACCTGATGATGAGCAGCTGCTTGATCCTCAGATTGATTATATTGTGGTCTCCCAAAGGCCGCTAGGGACATTATTTGAACAGCTAATTGCTTTTGGTGTAGACAGAATGAAGATCGTTAGTGCTTGGAATATCTACAAGAGCTTCTCTGCCATTAGCCAAATACGGACAAGAGGTTGCATAGACACAATCATTACAGGGCTTTCTTATACGGTTGGCATAAGAGAACAATTATTGCCGAATGCTGCATTAAACTTAGCCTTCTCAAGTCAGGATTTGCTGCTTGATTATTGCATCGCCCGGTATGTCATTCATCAAAGGGCAGAACAGTTGCCGAAGTTCGCCATTATCGGAATAGCTAGCTACAGCTTCAATTATGAGTTTATGATGACAAGAGGTTCGCAGGACAGCAATGCGATGAAGAGTAGAATGATAAACTGGCCTGGACTCATCGGCAGGTTCTCGCGGTTATTGGATTATAACGACACTGTCGTCCAGACTGACTTGAAAGAGCATGCTCTAGAAGAGGTTGGCCACTACATGAAGCAAACCGAATTATTCCAGTCACCGTTGGGGCCAGCAAGCTATGAGCAGATGGTCAATTTAAGCGCTGCTCAGCGAGGAGGCATCGTGAAGCGGGTTATACCCGCTGAAGGGCCCAAACACGTCGCTGAGAAAGTGTCTATGAAGTACTATGCGGGCTCAACGGATAGAAATTCGAAGATACTGCACAGCTATTTAGAACTGCTGACTACGCATAAAATCAAACCGATTCTAGTCGTTCATCCGCAACATCCGGAATATGTGCGCCATTTCTCGCCGGCATTGCGAGCGCAATTTCATGAAATCATCGGAGAGCTTCGCGAGCAGTTTGAGTTTCAGCTCATGGATTGCTTTGATTCCGAGCTAGCCGGAGTCGGTGATTTTAGAGATCAGGATCATCTGGATACGGATGCGGAAGACCGGTTTGTTGAATATTTAAATCAAACCATTGATTGGCAGGTGTGGAAGTGACGCGTACAATACTTTTTACTTCCATAGGGAGAAGGGTTCAGCTGGTCCGCCACTTCATTGAGAATGGCTGGGATGTGATCGGGGCGGATGCCGATCCATCTGAAAGCGCGGCGAGCCACTTCGTTCGAAATGTATATAAAGTACCGTTATTCCGGGAGCCAGGTTACTTCGAGGCATTACGCGAGCTATGTATTCGCGAGAAGGTTAGCGTCTTGGTGCCGCTGTATGAGCCAGAGTTAATCGGCATGGCGCAGCGCAAAGAAAGCTTCCGGGAAATCGGAGTTCAAGTGCTGGTATCGGATGAAGCTGCATTGGCACGATGCCTGGATAAATACGAGCTTGCTCGGTTTTTAACCAGTAACGGAATTGCTACGCCAGCAACTTACCCAGATCTCTCTCGCGTTGACAGTGAGTCGAAATGGGTAGTAAAGCCGCGCACGGGCATGGGGAGTAAAGATGTTTATATTACCGATGCTCAGGATGCAGCATCCTGTTATAACAAAGTAAAAGATCCGATCGTACAGCGATTTGTGCAGGGGCAGGAATATAGTATTGATGCTTTCGTCAATGAGCAAGGACAGATCTTGTCTATCGTTCCAAGGAAGAGGCTGGATGTTCGGGCTGGCGAAGTGGCGAAGTCGGTTACAGTCGCTGATGATGAGCTAACACGTCTAACTGCGGAGCTGCTCGGTCACCTGCAATTAATAGGGCCATTAACCATTCAAGGCATTAAAGAAGCATCGACAGGGACGTTTTTCTTTATCGAAGTCAATCCGCGGTTTGGCGGAGGCGTTCCGCTGACGATCCAATCTGGTATTCCTTACTCCCATTTTATTGCTGGTCATTATCCTTCTGAGACGGTGGGCTTGCAGCCCTATCAAGCGGGATTGAAGATGCTTCGTTATGATGAAGCTGTATTTGTAACCGAGTAAGGCAGGGTGAGACTTTGAAGAATGTACTGGTGTTTCCGTGCGGTACCGATGAAGCGTTAGAGATCAATCGGGCACTCGGACCAATGAGGCAGTTTCAATTATTCGGTGCGGGAGCGCAGTCTGATGATAGGGGGGCTCTCGTGTATGCCAATTATATCGGTGAGCTTGATGTCACATTACCCCAATTTATTCGTGATTTGGAGCGATTCGTAGACGAGTATCAAATCGATCATATATTCCCCGCGAGTCAAGAGGCGATGAGGACCTTATCGAGGTATGAGGGCATTCACAATGCTGTAGTGGCAGCTCCTGATAATCGGGCGTGGTTGATAGCCGACAATCCGGATGAGTTGTTTCGCGAAATAGATTCTATGTCATTGCAAGAGAATGAGGCTGCAGCGGTTCCGACTAGCGCTTTCAAGTACCGTATTCATTGTTTTACGGATCATGCGGGTGTGCTGAAGTATGTAGGCATCCTAGACTGTTCAGCCAAAAGCGAGATCGCGCTGGTTATTCCCGAAGTGGTGCAAAATAGCATGGGAAACCTTGCAAATGCCATTAATGAGCGCTTGCACGCGCGAGGTGCTTGGTCGTTCGCGGCTCAGCTGAATAGCGAGGGGATATGGAGCCTCGATGATTTACGGTTGGGCATTTCGCCTGAGATGGCAGTCCACCGTAACAAAAACGTTAATCTCGCCGCTTTAAGCCTATTTGATCGTATGGGACATGCTATTGAGGTGAAAGAGAGCCCAATCGTGCTTTCTCTAAAACCTGATTTTGCAGCCAACCGATATCGATGCCATTACGAGTACGATGTCGTTTACGTCGATTTGGATGATACGATTATCATTCATAATCAGATCAATCCCATGATGATTGCCTTTCTCTATCAGTGTCGTAATCAAGGGAAGAAGATTCATCTCATTACGAAGCATGCCTATCAGTTAGATAAGACACTAGAGAAGTTTAGATTAAATGCGATTTTTGATTCCGTAATCTGGTTGGACCGGGCGGATGAGAAATATAAACATATGACACCGCATAAAGCGATCTTTATTGACGATGCATACTTGGAGCGCAAGCAGGTCGCTGAACGTCTTGGCATACCAGCTCTCGATGTGACGGCGGTAGAGAGTCTTCTTGATTGGAGACTATAAGGCAAACGTAAGCGCGTGAACCGAATTCTTAAATAAGGGAGCATACCTATGAAACAACAATTCCAAATTGCCGGCCGGCTTATCGGCAGCAATCATAAACCGTTCGTTATTGCGGAAATGTCGGGCAACCACAATCAATCATTGGAGCGGGCGCTCGCCATTGTCGATGCTGCAGCGGACGCCGGCGTTGACGCCTTGAAGCTGCAGACGTACACGGCGGACACAATGACGCTTGATATCAGTGAGGGAGATTTCTTCATCAGCGACTCTGCAAGTCTATGGAAGGGCGCTTCCTTGTATAAGCTCTATCAAGAAGCGTATACGCCCTGGGAGTGGCATGAACCGATCTTCAATCGCTGCAGAGAACGCGGAATCATTCCATTCAGCACGCCGTTTGATGAAACGGCTGTTGATTTCCTGGAAAGCTTGGATGTGCCAGCTTACAAAATCGCATCCTTTGAGAATACGGATCTTCCTCTCATTCGCAAGGCAGCGAGCACAGGCAAACCGCTTATTATCTCGACAGGAATGGCTTCGATTGCGGAACTGGACGAGACGGTGAGAGCTGCTCGTGAAGCGGGCTGCGAGAATATCGTACTGCTGAAATGTACAAGCACGTACCCGGCATCTGCATCCAACTCGAATCTAATGACGATGCCTCATTTGAGCGAGCTATTCAATTGCCACGTGGGCATCTCTGATCATACGCTTGGCATCGGGGTCAGTGTCGCAAGTGTAGCGCTTGGCGGTTGTGTCATTGAGAAGCACTTCACTCTCTCCCGCGCGGAAGGCGGCGTTGACTCCGCATTCTCACTCGAACCTGCGGAGATGAAGCTGCTGGCCTTGGAGTCTGAGCAGGCGTGGATGAGCTTGGGCAAAGTTCAATATGGTGCGACCGAGGCTGAGAAGCCTTCGATGAAGCATAGACGTTCCCTTTATATCGTGAAAGATATGAAAGCTGGGGAAGTGCTGAGTAAAGAATGCGTGCGCGCGATTCGTCCCGGTGCCGGCATGGCTCCGAAATATTTCGATTTAATACTAGGCAAAGCTGTAAAACAAGACGTGAAGCAAGGGACGCCTCTTCATTGGGAGCTGCTTCTTTAATTGCTTGTTTGGATGAACAAACTATTTCGTTAGGGGAAGCCCGTACATGAAGATAGCAATTATTATACAAGCCCGAATGGGCTCCTCCCGTCTACCAGGTAAAGTATTAATGCCGCTCGGGAATAGCTGCGTGCTTGATTATGTGGTGAGTCGTTGTAGACAAGTTGAAGGCAGTGTGGAAGTCATTGTCGCAACTTCAAGACTTGAGCAGGATGATGTGATCGAGAGATGGTGTGACGAGCATGAAGTGGCTTGTTACCGTGGATCAGAAGACGATGTACTGTCTCGATATGTTGAAGCTGCCGCATCATCGATGCCGACCTATGTAATGCGGGTGACGTCCGATTGTCCTTTCGTTGATTTCCATCTTGCAAATGGAGTCATTGCTGAGATGGCTGCTCAGCCTTCGGATCTCGTCGTTGTAAAGGGGAGCTTACCGCGGGGGTTGGTTGTTGAGCTTATCTCCTATGAAGCATTGTTGCGTATTCATGAAGTTGGTCTAGAGTCTCGCCATCGTGAGCATGTTACTTACTATGCCTATGAATACCCGGGAGAATTCACTCGCACCGAGTACGAGGCAGAACGAGCGATTCGCTATCCTGAGCTGCGCATTACATTGGATACGGAAGAGGATTATGAATTGTGCAAGGCAGTTGCGAACGCGTTCGAGGGTGATAAGCTGGTACCTTCGAGAGAAGTGGTAGCCTATCTGAACCAGAACCATGAAGTTGCCAAGCTTAACGCGCATATTGAGCAAAAAGCGGTGGTGTAAAACAGTGAAACAGATCGTGTTTCGTGTAGATGCTTCTTCTGCCATTGGTACAGGTCATATGATGCGCTGTCTGACGCTTGCGGATGAGCTTAGCAAGGCCAGCTACAACTGCCGCTCTCTATTTATTTGCCGCCGTTTGGAGGGTCATCTTGGAGCTTATCTGTTGCAGCGCGGCCACGAGGTAGAATGGATTGATGATGAGCGGGCTCTCCAAGCCCAATCTTGGGCAGATGACGCAGACCGTACGATCCATGTTCTGAAACAACGGGATGCGGATTGGCTGGTCGTTGACCATTATGGAATCGACAGTCGCTGGGAGGAGGCCGTAAGGCCATACGTCAAGCGGGTTCTGGTTCTAGACGATCTTGCTAACCGCCCCCACTGCTGCGACTTGCTGCTTGATCAGAATGCTTATGTCGATATGTATACGAGGTATGAGAATCTGGTGGAGCCGGAGTGCAGACTTCTGCTCGGACCGAAGTATTTGCTGCTTCGCCCTATGTTCTATACCATGCGGCGATCCATGCGGGAGAGAACGGGTAAGGTGCAGAGATTGCTTCTATTCTTCGGAGGCAGTGATCCTACCAATGAAACCGTAAAGGCGCTGAAGGCTGTCGATGACCTCAGGCTGAGGGAATTGCAGATCGATGTTGTCATTGGCGAAGCAAATCTGTTTAGACAAGAAGTCATCGGGCGGTGTGACAGCATCCCGAACGTAACTTTACATGTTCAAGTGGAGAATATGGCCGAGCTCCTGGTTGGGGCCGATTTCGCGCTAGGGGCGGGAGGAATCGCAATGTGGGAACGCTGCTACCTTGGATTGCCTTCCGCCGTGACGGTTGTTGCGGATAATCAGATCGACAGCGTTGAAACGGCAGAACAAGCCGGGGCTATATGGGCTGCCGGGGGCCATGAACAAACATCTGCGGCCCTTTATGCCGATATGATACATAAGGCCAGGCATTCGCCTGAAGAGCTTCTAGCCATGAGTCGCCAAGCTTTCGGGCTAACCGAGAGCCGAACCGATATTTCTGGCAATCAGGCCGCTTCAGTCATGATGAATCATGGCGAATGACATTCATGGCATGACTACGAAATACTTACATTAGGGGTGTAGCAGTTGAATATCCTACTTACCGGCGGGGCCGGCTTTATTGGCAGATGGGTTGCGAAGCAGTTGCTCGAGGATGGACATCAGGTATGGATACTTGATGATCTATCGAATGGACGAGAAGAGAATATTGAAGAGCTCCGGAATCATCCGGGCTTGAAATCCTTCATTGAAGGCACCATCTTGAATGAGTCGCTTCTGGAAGAGCTGTTCGATGCACATCGTTTTGATATCTGCTACCACTTGGGTGCTTCTATTAATGTACAGGATTCCATTGATGATCCAGGCACAACTTTTAATAACGACACAATCGGTACGTTTTATATATTGGAGCAATGCCGCAAGCATCGTACGAAAGTCGTGTTTATGAGCACATGTATGGTCTATGACCGCTGTACCGATGCTTCCGGGATTACGGAGGCGCACCCGATTAAGCCTGCCTCTCCATATGCAGGTGCTAAGATTGCCGCGGAGAATATGGTGCTTTCTTATTACCACGCCTATGGATTGCCGGCGGTTGTCATTCGTCCATTCAATACGTATGGTCCGTTTCAAAAAACAGGTGGCGAAGGCGGCGTAGTCGCAATCTTTATTAAAAATAAATTGGCAGGCCGTCCGTTAGCGATCTATGGTGAAGGTACGCAGACGAGAGATCTGCTTTACGTATCCGATTGTGCCCGTTTCGTGGTGCAAAGCGGATATACGGATCGTGTAGACGGTGAAATCGTGAACGCGGGTTTAGGCCGTGATATTACGATAAACGACTTGGCAAAAACCATTGTAGGTGACGAGTCGCGAATCGTTCATGTGGAGCATATCCACCCGCAGAGCGAAATTCAGAAGCTGCTTTGCAATTCAGATAAAGCCAATCGCTTGCTGGATTGGACCCCAACTGTTTCGCTCGAAGAGGGCATTCAGTTGACCGAGGAATGGATTCGTACGACAAACTTAATTTAAAGGGATCAAACAGGCGCAGCCGCTTCATGAAGTGGCTGCGCCTGCTATACAATGCTTAAGTGAATTCGGCGTAATAGTCGTTGAAGCGGCCTGAAGGTAATGGATGAAAGGTGGATCTTACAATGAGTGAAAGCTTACCAACCCGGGAAACATTATTGCCGTATGGCAAACAGTGGCTGGAAGATGATGATATAGAAGCAGTCATAAATGTGCTAAAGAGCGATTTCATTACACAGGGCCCACAGATCGAGCGATTCGAGCGAAAGGTTGCCGATTATGTAGGAGTCAAATATGCGGTTGCATTCTGTAACGGCACAGCTGCACTTCACGGAGCGTGCTTTGCTGCCGATATTAAACCTATGGATGAAGTCATTACAACACCAGTTACCTTCTTAGCTAGCAGCAACTGTGTGTTATATATGGGAGGGAAGCCGGTATTTGCTGACATTGACTCGCAGACCTACAATCTTGATCCGGCTCAAATTGAAGCAAAACTGACAGATCGGACAAAAGCCATTATTGCGGTTGACTTCACGGGGCAGCCAGCCGAGATGGATCGTATCGAAATGATAGCAAGAGATCACGGCTTAACCATCATTCATGATGCCGCACATTCGCTCGGGGCCTCCTATCAGGGGCGTAAAGTAGGCAGCTTCGGCGATATGACCATGTTTAGCTTTCATCCGGTCAAGCATATTACGACCGGCGAAGGCGGCATGATTGTAACCGATAATGAGAAGCTGTATAAACGTCTTCTCTTGTTCCGTAATCATGGCATGACTCGTGATGCTGCTATGCTAGAGAAGAATGATGGTCCATGGTATTACGAAATGCAAGAGCTAGGGTTTAATTACCGGATGACGGATATCCAGGCGGCTCTAGGTGTATCGCAGATGGATAAGCTTGATCAGTTCGTTGCAAGAAGAAGAGAAATTGCCGAGCAATATCAGGTGGCTTTTGGTGAGATGGAGGGACTAATCATTCCGAAGCAGCACGAAGCTGCAAGCTCGAGCTGGCATCTCTACGTGCTTCGCTTTCACTTAAACCAATTTAAAGTGGGTCGCAAAGAGCTCTTCGAAGCGCTCCGAGCAGCGAATATCGGGGTTAATGTCCACTATATACCCGTCTATAAACAGCCGTATTATCAGAAGCATGGTTATTCGGAAACATATTGCTCCAATGCCGAAAGTTACTATAATACGACGATTTCGTTACCTCTTTTTCCGAAGATGACAAGAGAAGATGTAGAGAGCGTTATAGCAGCGGTGCTGAACGTGTATGAGAAGTATAAAGCTTAATGGCTAGCATCGCGGCCCGTTGCCAAATACTTCCCGTTAATGACCGCAAGGTCTAGTGCTATACTCGGTTCATAGGCCCTTAAGGAGGAGCGATTTCACTGAATACAGCATGTTACTTATGCCATAAGGAACAGATTGTTCAACGACATGACAGAGTTCGTGACAGTGCGGATATTAAAGTCATGGAATGTCAAAGCTGCGGACTCGTTTTTTTATCTTCCTTTAATCATATTAACGATCAATTCTATGAAGATTCTTCTATGCTAGGGGGATCCGTCGATTTAAGGAAATATAGAATTAATTCATCCAATGATGATTTAAGAAGATACCAAGCGCTTAAAGAATCGATCTTGAATAAGCGAGTGCTGGACTTCGGCTGCGGTGGGGGAGGATTCCTGAAACTTGCGCAGGAGATTAGCCAGTCCGTTAGCGGGGTCGAGTTGGATAGCACCATTCGGCAGGCATTGAATGAAGTCGATCAAATTCAAACGTTTAGATCAGTGGAAGAAATAACGGGCGAATACGATTTGATCACACTGTTTCATGTATTGGAGCATCTGCCTGATCCAGTGGCAATGCTTAAACGATTGAAAGAGTCTCTTTCAGCCAATGGGAAGCTGATTATCGAAGTGCCAAGTGCGAACGATGCTTTACTTACGCTATTTGATTCGAAACCGTTCGCCGATTTCACATACTGGAGCTGCCATTTATTCTTATTTACACCGGAAACCTTGAGTAAAGTGGCTGAGCTTGCCGGGTATAAAGTTCATTACATTAAACAAGTACAGCGGTATCCATTGTCCAACCATCTGCACTGGCTGTCGGAGAATAAGCCAGGCGGACATCAGGTTTGGGATTTTATGAATGCCCCTGAGTTACATAGCGCTTATGAGAAGCAACTGGCAAGCGCGGGTATGTGCGATACGCTATTTGCATGTATAACACGATAAATCACCTTGCTAGTACACTATCTTAAAGGAGAATTTTTATGCGACCTAGAGTAATTGCAGAGATCGGATGTAATCATAAAGGTGATATGGAGATCGCGAAGGAATTAATTATGACCGCTGCTGTCTTCTGTAAAGTGGATGCGGTTAAGTTTCAAAAGAGAAACAATAAAGAGCTGCTAACGGCAGAACAATACAATGCTCCACATCCTAATCCACATCAATCATATGGTTCCACTTACGGGCAGCACCGTGAATTTTTGGAGTTTGATGTCGATCAGCATAAGCAATTAAAGGCTTGGTGCGAGCAGTACGAGCTTGCGTACAGCACCTCTGTTTGGGATTTAACTTCAGCGCAAGAAATTGCTGCATTGAAGCCGCAATTCATTAAGATCCCATCCGCATTGAACTTGCATTTCGATATGCTGGGTTATCTATGCAGCGAGTATGAAGGAGAGATTCACCTCTCTCTGGGGATGACGACAAAGCAGGAAGAGAGAGATATTATAGACTTCTTCGTTAAGAATAAGCGGGCGAAGGACGTTGTGCTCTACAGCTGTACTTCCGGTTATCCTGTCCCATTTGAAGATATTTGTTTAAGAGAGATTTCTAGACTCCGTGAGTCCTATGGAAGCATTGTGAAAGAAATTGGATTCTCTGGTCATCACAATGGAATTTCAGTAGATATTGCTGCGTATACGCTTGGTGCGACAACCATTGAGAGACATTATACATTGAATAGAACCTGGAAAGGTACGGACCACGCAGCTAGCTTGGAGCCAGACGGCTTGCGTAGATTAGCAAGAGACTTGCGTGCGGTTCAAAAATCGCTTACTTATAAAGAACAAGATTTACTGGAGATTGAAATCGAACAAAGGGACAAATTAAAATGGAGAAACCACTAGGAACGGTAGCCTTTATTCCTGTAAGAGGCGGTAGTAAAAGTATTCCGCTCAAAAATATTAAGCCGTTTTGTGGGAAGCCGTTAGTCTATTGGACCGTGGCGGCTGCCGCTGAATGCGAAGAAATTGACTGTGTATACGTTGCAACTGATGATAGCCAGATTCGAGAAGCCGTAGAAAGCTTCGGTTTCTCGAAGGTCGTTGTAATTGGTCGGAGTGCTGAAAGCGCCCATGATACGGCATCGACGGAGATCGCTTTGCTAGAGTTTGCCGAGAATACGAACGCAGAGCGCATCATCCTTGTGCAAGCGACATCTCCGTTGCTGGAATCGAAGGATTTGCAAGGCGCACTGCATAAACTCGCTCAGTCGCAAGCAGATAGTCTGGTTTCTGTCGTCCGACAGAAGCGGTTTATATGGTCAGAGGAGTCGGGGCATGCTGCGCCTGTTAACTATGATCCGAATCAGCGGCCTCGCAGGCAGGATTGGGATGGTTACTTGGTGGAGAATGGCGCATTTTATATGACCAGTCGGGAAAATCTGCTTACTTCTCAGTGCAGAATTTCAGGGGATATCACGGTATACGAGATGGCTGAGGAATCCTACTTTGAGCTGGATGAGCCAACGGACTGGATCATTGGCGAACAATTGAAGTTGCTGCAGCTCAAGAAAAAGTTATCGGATGAAGAGTCGGGAATGGATAACATAAATCTTCTGATCTCGGATGTTGATGGTGTACTAACCGATGCTGGTATGTACTATTCAACAGATGGACAGGAGCTGAAGAAGTTTAATACACGTGATGGCAAAGGTATTGAACTGGTAAAGCAAACCGGAATGAAAGTAATGCTTCTAACCGCAGAGGACATCGAGGTCGTTCGGGCAAGAGGCTTGAAATTGAAAGTCGATTATCTGTTTATGGGTGTTAAAGATAAGAAAGCATTTTTGGATTCATTTTTCCGGGATAACCCGCAATTCTCCTTCCGATCAACAGCATATATCGGCGATGATGTCAACGATTTGGATTGCTTACTTGAAGCCGCAGTATCGGCATCACCGAAGGATGCACATCCAGATGTACGTACAAGAGTATCATACGTTTGCGAGCTTGGTGGAGGCCAGGGCTGCGTGAGAGAGCTATGCGACCTTCTCCTTAAAACAAAACAATTATCGGCATAATTCAGAATAAGCCTATTATTTTGCTGGGATGAGCAAATAATAGGCTTATTTTAATTAGAAGCGGGTCAGCATTACAGTGGGAATAGTCAGTAGAGAAGATTGCAGAACATATGGAAGAGTTAAAATGTATTCGCTTACAAAACAACTATTGACAATATTGTGAATGCGATGGTATATTCGATTTGTAGGCCACGCCTAGTGATCCTACAGCTATTTGAAGATGAAGGGAATGTTCTGAATGCAAGGTAAAGTTAAATGGTTCAACGCTGAGAAGGGTTATGGTTTCATCGAGACTGAGCAAGGCGGCGACGTATTTGTTCACTTCTCCGCAATCCAATCCGAAGGCTTCAAAACACTTGAAGAAGGCCAATCCGTTGAGTTCGATATCGTCGAAGGCGCACGTGGTCCTCAAGCAGCAAACGTAACTAAACTGTAATCATCCCGCTGTTAAGCGGCCACATTATAATTGGTTTTCGCTTAACCGAATGTGAACAGCAACAGCCCCGGGCAACCGGGGCTTTTTGTTGTTTCAAGCCACAACAGCTTCTCTCATTTTATCTAGCATTCGCCGATTCTACCAAAATAATTAAATATTCAAAATAAACTGAAAATATCTTTGAGATTGGGTTAATAGAGTGTTATAATAAGAACATGTAAAAGGAGGAATGCCACATGAGATACAACATTCGAGGTCAACACATCTTGGTGACTGACGCCTTGCGCGATTATGCTGAGAAGAAACTTAACCGCCTGGAAAAGTATTTTGAAGAGCCGATTACCTCCGAAACAAATGTTACAATGTCCGTCACGAAAGGCAAGCATGTAATAGAAGTGATGATCCCGCTAGCGAGCGTTATACTTAGAGCCGAGGAGAAGAGCGAGGATATGTACGCTTCGATTGATTTGGTTGTGGACAAACTCGACCGGCAAATTCGGAAACATAAAACGAAATTAAACAATAAATTCCGCAGGGAAAGCGGTATACGCACGTTGTTCAAGGACGACGGCGCAGCAGTTCGCGTACTTGATGAGGAAGAGGAATACGAGCTTGTAAGGACGAAGCGCTTCTTATTGAAGCCGATGGATGTTGAGGAAGCCATTCTTCAGATGAATATGGTTGGACATTCCTTCTTCATGTTCGCCAATTCCGAGACGAAGGAAGTGAATGTCGTCTACAAACGCAGTGACGGCAAATACGGATTGATTGCAGCGGATTAGGACAAGTCACAGACCCTGGGCAACTGGGGTCTTTTTCTTTATATCGGTAAGCATTCGCGCAATTTGGCAAATTTGACTAACCCAGCTTCTCCCTAAGGGGGCCAACATTGCGAGAACTGCCGCAAACTGATACAATTTATGCAAACAGGCGTTACACACGAAAGGGGAAGACCATGCTCGGACTTGTTAAAAAATTATTCGGAGACGCCAACGAACGAGAGATTAAGCGTCTTATGCGAACTGTTGAGGAAATAAATGGGCTGGAGCCGCAAATCTCACAATTATCGGACGAAGGGCTTCGAGATAAGACAGCTGAATTTAAAGCTCGTCTTGAACAAGGAGAAGATATTGACTCCCTGCTCCCTGAAGCGTTCGCTGTTTGTAGAGAGGCATCCAAGCGGGTGCTGGACAAGCGTCATTATGACGTTCAATTGGTTGGCGGTATGGTGCTGCATGAAGGCCAAATCGCTGAAATGAAAACGGGTGAAGGTAAAACGTTAGTTGCAACCCTTGCGACTTATTTGAACGCACTTCAAGGTAAAGGCGTTCACGTTGTTACTGTCAATGACTATCTGGCGACTCGTGACAGCGAGCAAATGGGCCAGCTATATAGGTTTCTCGGCTTGACTGTAGGTTGTAACCTGCACGGTCTTTCGCATGAACAGAAGCAAGAGGCATATGCTTGCGATATCACTTACGGAACGAACAATGAATTCGGTTTCGATTATCTGCGTGACAACATGGTGCTGTATAAGGAACAGATGGTACAGCGACCGCTTTATTATGCCATTATTGATGAAGTTGACTCCATTCTCGTCGATGAGGCGCGTACACCGCTTATTATTTCCGGTCAAGCTGCGAAATCGACGGAGCTGTATTTTGCTGCGGATCGTTTCGTACAGCGTATGAAAGAAGAAGAGGATTACACCGTTGATATTAAACTTCGCACAGTAACGATGACTGAAGCTGGCGTGGAGAAGGCGGAGAAAGCATTCAGCATCGAGAACTTGTTCGATCACGTGAATGTAACGCTCAATCATCACATTCAACAAGCACTCAAAGCGCATATTATTATGAAGCGCGATGTGGACTACGTTGTACAGGACGAAGAAGTAGTTATCGTTGACGAGTTCACAGGCCGTCTGATGGCTGGACGCCGCTACAGCGATGGACTTCACCAAGCTATTGAAGCAAAAGAACAGATCAAGGTGCAGAACGAGAGCATGACGCTCGCGACAATCACCTTCCAGAACTACTTCCGGATGTACCGCAAGCTGTCTGGTATGACAGGTACAGCGAAGACAGAGGAAGAAGAGTTCAAGAAGATCTACGGTCTTGAAGTTATTACAGTACCGACGAACAAGAAGAACGTTCGTGAAGATATCGCGGATGTTGTCTATAAGACGGAGAACGGTAAGTTCAAGGCAGTTGTTGAGGAAATCGTCAAGCGCCATAAGAACAATCAACCGGTGCTTGTCGGTACGGTTTCCATCGAGAACTCCGAGAAGCTCTCTGAGCTCCTGAAGAAGAAAGGCGTCCAGCACAAGGTCCTCAACGCGAAGTACCATGCAGAGGAAGCGGAAATCATCTCGCGTGCGGGTCAAGCAAACGCAGTTACGATTGCGACGAACATGGCTGGCCGTGGTACAGATATTTTGCTCGGCGAATCGGTTAGCGGATTAGGCGGTTTGCACATTATCGGTACGGAGCGTCATGAGAGCCGTCGGATCGATAACCAGCTGCGTGGTCGTGCGGGACGCCAAGGCGACCCGGGTTCATCGCAGTTCTATCTATCGCTTGAAGACGAACTGATGCGCCGTTTCGGATCTGAGAACATTATGGGCATGATGGAGCGTCTGGGCTTCGAGGAAGACCAGCCGATTGAGAGCCGTCTCATCTCCCGTGCCATTGAATCCGCTCAGAAGCGGGTTGAGGGCAACAACTTCGACCAACGGAAGATCGTTCTTCAATATGATGACGTTATGAACCAACAGCGTGAAATTATCTACAAGCAGCGCCGCGAAGTATTGTTCTCTGAGAACATTCGCGAGATCGTACTTGAGATGATTAAGCCGGTCATTACGAAGATCGTTGAAGCACACTGTCCGACGGATGACGTTCCAGAGAACTGGGAGCTTCAAGAAATCGTCGACTACGCGGAAGGGAACTTCCTGCATGAAGATATGATCACGAAGGATGATCTATGGGGCAAAGAGCCTAACGAGATCATCGAGTTCCTGTTCGAGAAGGTCGTTGCGCTATACGATCAGCGTGAAGAAGATATCGGTGCAGAGACAATGCGTGAATTCGAGAAGGTTGTCGTGCTGCGTGCCGTAGACAGCAAGTGGATGGATCATATTGATGCGATGGATCAGCTTCGCCAAGGTATTCACCTTCGTGCATACGGCGGTACGGATCCGCTTCGCGAATATCAATTCGAAGGCTTCGAAATGTTCAAGGAAATGATTGAGCATATTCAAGAGGAAATCACGAAATATATCATGAAGGCGCATGTCGAGAACAACCTGGAGCGTCAAGAGGTTGCCAAAGGCCAAACCGAATCCGGTGGCAGCAGTGAAATGGCACAGAAGCGTCCAGTTGTTAAAGAAGAGCGCGTTCGCCGGAACGATCCATGCCCTTGCGGTAGCGGTAAGAAATATAAGCAGTGTCACGGACAATAGGACCGCTATCTGCATAAGGTAGGGCAACGAACTTATTTTGAGGTGAGCGACAGTCATGATAGATACAGAGGTCAAACAAGACCTGCGTGAAATGGCGAAGCGTCTCCAAGAACTCAGGGGGTCTCTTTGACTTAGATATTAAGCAAGAGATGATCGCGAACTTCGAGGAGCGCATGAGCGCGCCGGACTTCTGGGATAACAACGAGCGGGCGCAAAGCACCATTGCAGAGCTAAATGCCGTGAAATCCGTCGTCGACCAGTATACGCGGATGCAAAGCGAGCAAGAGGATTTGCAAACGATGCTGGAATTGGCGGAAGATGAGGACGACGATGAGGAGCTGGCTGCGGAGTTGAAGAAGAGCGTATCCGAGCTTATGGGCAAGGTGAGCGAATTCGAGCTGCAGCTGCTGCTGAGCGAGCCATATGACAAGCTCAACGCCATTCTGGAGCTTCATCCAGGCGCTGGCGGCACCGAGTCGCAAGACTGGGGCCAAATGCTGTACCGGATGTATACCCGCTGGGCAGAGAAGCACGGCTTCAAGGTCGAGCTGCTCGACTACTTGGCAGGCGATGAGGCGGGCATTAAGAGCGTATCCTTGTCGATTAAAGGCCATAACGCATATGGCTATTTGAAAGCCGAGAAAGGCGTGCACCGCTTGGTGCGCATCTCGCCCTTCGACGCTTCTGGCCGTCGCCATACGTCCTTCGTATCATGCGACATTATGCCGGAGATCGACGACGACATCGAGATTGACATTCGTTCCGAGGATTTGAAGGTGGACACGTACCGGGCCAGCGGCGCGGGCGGTCAGCATATCAATAAGACGGAATCGGCGATTCGAATCACGCATGTCCCATCGGGAATCGTGGTATCGTGCCAAACGCAGCGCTCTCAGATTCAGAACCGCGAGCGAGCGATGCAGATGCTCCGTTCCAAGCTCTACGAACGCAAGATCGAAGAGCAGCAGAAGCATCTGGCAGAGATCCGCGGCGAACAATCGGACATTGCATGGGGCAGCCAGATCCGCTCCTATGTCTTCCATCCGTACAGCATGGTCAAGGACCATCGCACATCGGTGGAAACAGGCAATGTCGGCGCAGTGATGGATGGCGATATCGATATGTTTATCGACGGCTATCTGCGCAGTAAAATTCGCCATGAAGAACAATGAAGTTAAGGCTGCTTGCATAGCCTAGGGAAAGAGTTCCTACACTGAATGTGTTGGAACTCTTTTTTGCGATCATTATAAAGGAAATGACATACATACACAGAGGACGGATCACACAATGAAAAAACATCAAGAACAGCATTCATTTGCGAAGCATAAGCCAAATAGCCGCACGAGAAAGCCGATGGGGGCGAAGGCAGAGAACGCAATCAGTGTAGCGCTGCTGCTCATTGGTTCATTTCTTATTGCGATCAGCTTTAACTTATTTCTAGTACCGCTTGGCATCGCGTCCGGCGGCGTATCCGGCATCTCTATTCTCGTTCAGCACGAATGGGGCATTACACCGGCGTATACGCAATGGGCGCTGAATATACCGCTATTCCTGCTAGGCCTTTGGCTGCTTGGGAAGAAGTTTGCACTGAAGACAGCGCTCGGCTCATTCCTGTTGCCGCTGCTTGTCCTGTTCACTTCGCACTGGCATGCTCCAACCGATAATGCGATGCTCGCTTCTATTTATGGCGGTATTGGCGTAGGCGCTGGACTTGGCCTCGTATTCCGCGGCAAGGCGTCGACAGGCGGCCTTGATCTAGCGGCGCAGCTGCTGCATCGGTTCACGGGCATACGGCTCGGCTTAGCTGTAGCATGCTTCGACGGGGCGGTTATCGCAGCAGCGGGTATCCTAATTGCGCCGGAGAATGCTCTCTATGCGCTGGTCGGCTTGTTCGTGACGAGCAAGACGATTGATTTTGTCCAGACAGGACTTGCGACTTCGAGGGTGGCGTTCATTATATCGGACAAGCCTGTGGAAATTACGAACGTCGTGCTGCATGATTTGGACCGGGGCCTCACGAAGCTCGACGGCCATGGCGGGTATACAGGAGAAGCGCGAACCGTACTGATGGTAGTCGTTGGACAGAACGAAGTATCGAAGCTGAAGAGCCTCGTGCGGTCAGCGGATCCGTATGCTTTTGTCATTATTAGCGAGACGGCAGAGGTGCTTGGAGAAGGGTTCAAATTGCCTTAAAAACGTTCGAAAAATCCACAAATTTTGCGTTGTATTTATATGAATACGTATGTATAATAATACAAAGTGTTATCTATTTCCTCTATCCTCCTGTTCGTGTAAAATGGATAGTTAGGAAATAAAGGATGGGAGAGAACAGGTATGAGTACATCAGTAAAGGCAGCAATTATCGGGTCAACCGGATACGGCGGCGTTGAGCTCATAAGGCTACTAGCCAGCCATCCGAAGGTGGAAGTGACCTCGGTTATTTCATCTTCCAGCGCGGGAGCGCCGATTGCGGAAGGGTTTCCGCATCTGACAGAAATTCGCACAGATCTACTTGATGATGTCGACCCGGCTTTGATCAAGAGCAAAGCGGATGTCGTATTTATAGCTACACCAGCAGGCATTGCAACAAAGCTAACGCCTTCCCTGCTCGCGGCAGGCCTGAAGGTTATTGATATTTCTGGCGATCACCGGCTGAAATCTCGCGCGGAGTACGAGACTTGGTACAAGAAAGAGGCTGCAGAGCAGCAATACTTGGATCAAGCGGTGTATGGTCTTGCGGAAGTGTACGGGGATGCCGTACGCGGCGTGGATCTCATATCCAATCCTGGCTGCTTCCCGACAGCGACGCTGCTCGGACTGATTCCGGCGGTGAAGGAAGGATACATAGATCCGGCAACGATTATAATCGATTCGAAGTCCGGTGTATCCGGCGCAGGCCGCGGCGCGAGCCTCGGCACGCATTACTCCGAGCTGAATGAAAACTTTAAAGCTTACAAAATCAACAAGCATCAGCATATTCCGGAAATCGAGCAGGTGCTGACGGACGTAGCTGGCAAGAAGGTTGTCACAACGTTCACGACGCATCTTGTACCGATGACGCGCGGCATTATGAGCACGATGTATGCAACCGTTACGGGCGATCATAAGCTCGAAGATTTCATTTCGCTATACCGCAATTATTATGAGGGTCGTCCGTTCGTCCGCATTCGCAGCAATGGCACATGGCCGGCGACGAAGGAAGTTTACGGCTCCAACTACTGCGATATCGGATTTGCCGTCGATGAGCGCACAGGGCGGATCACGATTATCTCGGTTATTGATAACCTCGTGAAGGGCGCTGCTGGGCAAGCGATCCAGAACTTGAATCTAATGATGGGCTGGGACGAGACGGAAGGCTTGAAGTTCGTGCCGGTATATCCATAACAAGTGATGCGAAGAGTGCCGGAGGACGGTATGGAGTCGGAACAGCGTTAGCGGACGCCTAGGCGAAATGATAGGCGTTGCCACAGCTACGCATATCATTTGCGCCTTTGTAGCTGGATTTCATCCAATTCAATGTCTATAAAATCAAAGAAATCCAGATACAACAGCGAGTGAAGACCCATGCCGTCCGTAGGTGCGCTTCCCGCCACACTTTTACTAATAAGGAGACGCGATTGAACGATGGGACAGGGGAACATTGCAGCAACTTATACGGTCGTACCGGATGGCTCCGTCACGACACCACAAGGCTTTAAAGCAGCGGGCTTGCACTGCGGCTTGAAGAAGACGACGCGCCATGATCTTGGCGCTATCGTGTGTGAAGTGCCCGCGGCAGCAGCAGGCGTGTACACGACGAATGTATTCCAAGCGGCACCGATTCATGTGACGCGCGAGAGCATCGGCGCGAGCGGCAAGCTGCGCGCAGTGATCGTGAACAGCGGCAACGCGAATGCTTGCACAGGCAAGCAGGGCGAAGCTGACGCGTATGAGATGCGCAGCGCGTTCGCGGAAGCGATCGGCGTGCCGGCGGAGCAGGTTGCAGTCGCGTCGACAGGCGTCATCGGCGAGCTGCTCAAGATGGACCGCGTGCTCGGAGGCATCGCGGAATTGCCGGCGCGGCTCGGCTCCTCGTATGAAGCGGCGGATGATTTCTGCCAAGCGATTCTGACGACGGACCTCGTGAAGAAAGAAGTGTGCGTCTCCGTTGTAATCGACGGCAAGACGGTACATATCGCCGGCGCTTCCAAAGGAAGCGGCATGATTCATCCAAACATGGCGACGATGCTCGGCTTCGTAACGACGGATGCGGCGATCGGAAGCGAAGCGCTGCACACGCTTCTCCGTCAAGTGACGGACCTCACGTTCAACATGATTACCGTTGATGGCGATACAAGCACGAACGACATGCTCGTCGCGATGGCGAGCGGATTCGCGGGCAACTCCGAATTGCATGCTGCTCATCCGGATTACGCAGCATTCGCGGAAGGCCTTCGCTATGTATGCGAAGTGTTGGCGAAAGCAATCGCGCGCGACGGCGAAGGCGCGACGAAGCTTGTGGAAGTACAAGTGCGCGGCGCAGAGTCGGATGCATCCGCACAGGCGATTGCGAAGACGGTTATCGGCTCTTCGCTCGTGAAGTCCGCCGTATTCGGCGCAGACGCGAACTGGGGCCGAATCATTGCGGCGGTCGGACGCGCAGGCGTGGCCGTCAACCCAGAGACAGTCGATATTGCGCTGGGTGACATCGTGACGCTGACACAGTCGCGTCCGGTCGCTTTTGACGAAGAGGCTGCACTGGCGTATTTGAAAGGCGACACGGTCGTCATTTATGTGGATTTGCATATGGGCGAGGGCTCCGCTACGGCGTGGGGCTGCGACCTGACGTATGACTATGTCCGCATCAACGCGGCATACCGCACATAAGAGACAGCGGCAGACTAACGCCGCTTTCGGATAGAAGGAGAACGGACGAACGATGGAACAGCGGTTTGTAATGAAATGCGGAGGCAGCACCTTAGCGGCGCTGCCGGCCTCTTTCTTCGAGGATTTGCGCGACCTGCAGGAGCGCGGAGTGAAGGCGGTTATCGTCCATGGCGGCGGTCCGGCGATCTCCGAGACACTCAGCAAGCTCGGCATTGCCAGCGAGTTCGTGAATGGGCTGCGCAAGACGAGTGATGAAGTGCTTGATGTTGTCGAGATGGTGCTCGCAGGGCGAATCAATAAGGAGATCGTTAGACGCATCCAGCAAAGCGGCGCGAAGTCGCTTGGACTGTCCGGTGTGGACGGTGAGCTCATTAAGGCACAGCCGGTTGCGAACGCAGATGAGATCGGTTTCGTCGGCGATGTGACGGATGTGAACGCGGAGATTATCGAAGGCGTGATGGGCATGGGCTACATTCCGGTCATTGCACCGATCGGTATTGACGCGGCAGGCCAGAGGTACAACATTAACGCGGATACGGCGGCAGGCGCTGTCGCATCTCACCTTGGTGTGGAGCGGATGATTGTCGTCACCGACGTGCCGGGCATTATGAACGGACAGAAGCAAGTGCTGCCGACGGTTACTGTAGCAGAGATCGAAGCGATGATTGCAAGCGGTGAAATCTACGGCGGCATGATTCCGAAGGTGCGCGCAGCGATTGCCTGCATCCACGGACAGGTGAAGGAAGTTGTTATCGTGAATGGCGATGTGCCTGGCGTACTGAGCAAAGCAGTTCTCGAAGGCGGCATCGGCACGCGTATTGTGCAAGCTTAATACCATTACTATTTAGCGGGGTGAACGAATGATGAGCGATATGAACAAAGTGGCAGAAACAGCAAGCAGCTCTCTTTTTCCAACGTATGCAAGATACCCGATTGCGCTCGTGAAGGGCGAAGGCAGTTGGTTGTGGGATGATCAAGGAAACAAATATTTGGACTTTATGTGCGGCCTTGCCGTTACGAACCTTGGCCACGCGCCGAAGCAAGTGAAGGAAGCGCTCGTGAAGCAGCTTGATGAGCTGTGGCATGTATCCAACCTGTTCCACATTCCGAATCAGGAGGCGGCGGCGAAGCTGCTGACCGATAACAGCCATGCAGACGCGGTGTTCTTCTGCAGCACCGGCGCGGAGGCGAATGAAGCGGCAATTAAGCTGGCCCGCCGTTACCATCAGAAAGTGAAGGGGAACGGTCGCAACGAGATCATCACGTTCGCCCAATCGTTCCATGGACGTACGCTCGCAACGCTGACGGCAACAGGCCAGGAGAAGGTAAAAGAAGGCTTCGGTCCACTGCCGGAAGGCTTCCGCTACATTCCTCTGCATGACTACGAGGCACTCGAAGCGGCGATTACTGACAAGACGGCGGCGATCATGATCGAGATGATTCAAGCCGAAGGCGGCGTGATCCCTGTAGAGCCTGCATTCGTGCAGCATTTGGCGAAGGTATGCAGGGAGCGCGGCGTGCTTCTCATTATTGATGAAATTCAAACAGGGATGGGCCGTACGGGCAAACTGTTTGGTTTTGAGCATTACGGCATTGAGCCGGATATCTTTACGCTGGCAAAAGGACTAGGAAGCGGCTTCCCGGTCGGCGCAATGCTTGCAAAAGGCGAGCTGGCCGAAGCGTTCAATGCAGGCAGCCACGGCTCGACGTTTGGCGGAACCCCGATTGCTACAGCTGTCGTGAAAGCGACGATTGAAACGCTGCTCGAAGAAAAAGCGGCAGAACGCGCTGCTGAGACGGGCGAATATCTCATGAGCCAGCTGCGCGAGAAGCTTGCCGGCAACCCATTCGTGCAAGAGATTCGCGGCAAAGGACTTATGATCGGTATCGTATGCAACGGCCCGGTTGGTAACATTATTGCGGAAGGCCAGAAGCGCGGCTTGCTCGTTGTAACGGCTGGCCCGGATGTGGTGCGTCTGCTGCCTAGCTTGCTCATCTCGCGCGAGGAAGCAGATCTTGGGGTGAGCATTCTGGCTTCGATTTTTGCGGACCAAACGGCTCCGGTATAGATAGCTGTAGAAGAAAGGGAGAACAAACTTATGACGAATCTGTTAACGGAAGAAATGGCGCTTAGCCTAAAAGGCCGCGACTTTATTGGGCTCGCGGACTATTCGCCTGCTGAGGTGCGCTATCTGATCGATCTTGCGATTGATCTGAAGCGCAAGCAGAAGGCTGGCGAAGTATATCACCCGCTGAAGGGCAAGACGCTCGGCATGATTTTTGAGAAATCATCGACGCGTACTCGTGTTTCGTTCGAGGTGGGCATGTACCAGCTCGGCGGACATGCGCTGTTCCTGAGCCGCAATGATCTGCAAATCGGCCGCGGCGAGCCGATCTCCGACACGGCGCAGGTCATGTCGCGCTATGTGGACGGGATTATGATTCGTACATTTGCACACCGCACAGTCATTGAGCTAGCGCGTGCTGCAACGATTCCGGTCATTAACGGCCTTACAGATCTGTCTCACCCTTGTCAGGCGCTCTGCGACTACCAAACGGTACTTGAGCATAAGGGCCGCCTTGAAGGGTTGAAAGTTGCGTACATCGGCGACGGCAACAATATGGTCCACTCCTTGATGATGGGCGCTGCCAAGCTTGGCATGCACATCTCGGTGGCAACGCCGGAAGGCTACGAGCCGGACGATGAGATCATTCGCTTGTCGAAGGAGAATGCAGCGGAGACGGGCTCGCGCATCGTCGTTTGCCGTGATCCGAAGGAAGCGATTGCGGATGCGGATGTTGTTTACACGGACGTATGGGCGAGCATGGGCTTCGAAGCGGAGCAAAAGGAGCGTGAGCTTGCTTTTGCAAACTTCCAGGTGAATGAAGAGCTTGCGCGTTATGCGAAGAGCGATTACTTGTTCATGCACTGTCTGCCTGCGCATCGCGGTGAAGAAGTGAGCGAAGGCGTTATCGACGGTAAGCATTCGATTATATTCGATCAGGCGGAAAACCGTCTGCACGCACAGAAAGCGATTATGGCTGCCATCATGTAATGGCGTTAAATAACTGAAATTATAAATAAGGAGCGTTAACGAACTCATGGCGAAGGAAAAAATCGTACTTGCATACTCGGGCGGTCTGGACACGTCCGTTATTTTGAAATGGCTGAAAGAAACGTATGATGCGGAGATCATCGCATTCACGGCAGATATCGGACAGAAGGATGAGCTTGACGGCCTGGAAGAGAAAGCACTGGCGACAGGCGCTTCCAAAGTATATATCGATGACCTGCGCGATGAGTTTGCACAGGACTTTATTTATCCGATGTTCCAATCCGGCGCGCTGTATGAAGGGCAGTACCTGCTCGGCACGTCGATTGCGCGTCCACTGATTGCGAAGCGGATGGTTGATATCGCTCGCGCGGAAGGCGCTACTGCAATTGCGCATGGCGCAACTGGCAAAGGCAACGACCAAGTGCGCTTCGAGCTGACGGCTGCAGCACTTGCGCCGGACATCGCGGTTATTGCGCCATGGCGGCTCGAAGAGTTCCGCGAGCAATTCCCGGGACGTGCAGAGATGATCGCGTACGCGGAGAAGCATAACATTCCAGTGCAAGCATCGGCTGCGAAGCCATACTCGATGGATCGTAACCTGCTGCACATTAGCTTTGAGAGCGGCATGCTGGAAGATCCGTGGTTCGATCCGAGCAGCGATGAGAACAAAGGCATGTTCGTTCTGTCCGTATCCCCTGAGGATGCGCCGGATCAATCCGAATATGTAGAGCTGACGTTCGAGGGCGGTAACTGTACGGCAGTTAACGGCAAAGCGCTTAGCCCGCTCGAAGTGATGGAGAAGCTGAACGAGCTTGGCGGCAAGCACGGTATCGGCCGCGTCGATATGGTCGAGAACCGTTTCGTCGGCATGAAGAGCCGTGGCGTATACGAGACGCCAGGCGGTACAATTCTGTTCACCGCGCACCGCAAGATGGAATCGCTCACGATGGACCGCGACGTCATGCATCTGCGTGATTCGCTCATTTCCAAATACGCATCGCTCGTATACAACGGCTTCTGGTTCGCGCCTGAGCGTCTTGCTCTGCAAGCGTTGGTGCTGGAAAGCCAGAAGAACGTAACAGGCGTCGTTCGTCTGAAGCTGTACAAAGGTAATGTCATCGGCGCTGGGGTGAAGAGCCCAGTCAGCCTGTACAACCCAGATATCGCGACGATGGAAGCAGATCCGTCCAAAGCGTACGATCAAGGCGATGCAACCGGCTTTATCCGCCTCAACGCGCTGCGTCTGAAGGTATCCTCCGGTGTGGAGCAAAGCAAGAAGCAATAAGAGAGCGACTACAGAGCGACCTCTTGCGAAAAATAAAGGAGTGCACCTACTGTGAGTAAATTGTGGGGCGGCCGGTTCACGAAGAAAACCGACCAACTGGTAGAAGAATATACGGCATCGATTATGTTTGATAAAGAGCTTGCTGAAGAAGATATTCAAGGCAGCTTGGCGCATGTCACGATGCTCGGCAAGCAGGGCATTCTGCCGCTTGATGATGTGGAGAAGATCAAGGATGGCCTGCACCGCGTCCTTCAGCGCATCAAGCGCGACGATATTGAATTCTCCATCTCCGATGAAGATATTCATATGAACATCGAGAAGACGCTGATCGACGATATCGGTTCGGTCGGCGGCAAGCTTCATACCGGCCGCAGCCGGAACGATCAGGTTGCAACCGATATGCACTTGTACCTGCGCAAGCGCGTCGTCGAGTTCGTCGACTTGCTGCAGAAGCTGCAAGCAGCGCTCGTGGAGCAGGCGAAAGCCAATGTCGACACGATCCTGCCGGGCTATACGCATCTGCAGCGTGCGCAGCCGATTCTGTTCGCGCACCATATGATGGCGTATGTGTCCATGTTCGGCCGCGATATCGAGCGTCTGCAAGATAGCTATAAGCGCGTGAACACGCTGCCGCTTGGCGCAGGCGCGCTTGCGGGAACGACGTTCCCGATTGACCGCCATTTTGTAGCGAGCCAGCTGAAGTTTGACCGCGTGTACGAGAACAGCCTTGATGCCGTCAGCGACCGCGACTTCATCTTGGAGTTCCTGTCGCACGCGTCGATCATCATGATGCATCTGTCGCGCCTCAGCGAAGAGTTCATCATGTGGTCGAGCACAGAGTTCCACTTCGTCGAGCTCGATGATGCGTTCTGCACAGGCAGCAGCATTATGCCGCAGAAGAAGAACCCGGACGTTCCGGAGCTTGTTCGCGGTAAGACAGGTCGTGTCTACGGCAATCTTGTCGGCCTCTTGACGGTACTGAAGTCGCTGCCGCTTGCGTACAACAAGGACATGCAAGAAGACAAAGAAGGTATGTTCGATACCGTGAAGACGCTGCAAGGCGCGCTTCAATTGTTCGCGCCGATGGTAGCGACAATGAAGGTAAACAAGGAGCGGATGCGCCAAGCGGTCAACCAGGATTTCTCCAATGCGACAGACATTGCAGACTTCCTCGTGAACAAAGGCTTGCCTTTCCGCCAAGCGCACGAAGTCATTGGCAAGACCGTATTGTACTGCATCCAGCAGGACAAATATTTGCTCGATCTGACGCTGGACGAGTTCAAACAGTTCTCTACGCTGTTTGACGATCGCATCTATGCCGTTCTGCAGCCGGAGCAGGTCGTTAACGCCCGCAACGTCTACGGCGGCACTGCGAAGCCGCAAGTGACGGAAGCAATTGCTCGCGCTGAAGTGGAGCTTGCTGCGACAGCGGCATGGGTCACGGAATACGTGGAGCGCAGCCTCTAATAAGTGAAAGCCCGTTCGAGTCTCACCGCTGATCGATGATCAGCAGTGGGGCGCGAACGGGCTTTTTTTGGTCCTACTGCCCAACCCCATCCTCCAGCAGCGGCTTCTCCTTGTCGGCCCCGCCGCCATGCAGCTTCGCTTGCTCTGGCGACACTGCATAGACGACCGGCTGCGCCTTGTACACATCCCGCGAGATTCGCGTGCGGGACACTTGATTGCCGCCGGCCTTCTTGATGCGGTACGTCTCGACGACATAGCCGGGCTTGCCTTCGGTCAAGAGTTGACGCTCACCGCGTACAAGTCCCACCTTAGCAATTTCCTTCACCGGCGGCACAACGGTGCCGATCGTCGCTGACTCCAGCGAGTAGGACACGCCCTGCGGCATCGTGCCGAACAGCTTCACCGTCAGCTTGCGCCCTTCCACCACGGTGCGGATGAGCAGATGTTTGCCGGTCGTGTTCTTGAAACGGAAGTTTATCGCATCATCCGCGTAAGTCGCATCACGCCCCAAGGGCAGGTAGGCGACCGGCAGCGAATGGTTGCGGCGCTCAACCATATCGAGCCCTGCCAGCAGCGCTGCATTATAGAGCGTGCTCGACACCTGGCAGATGCCGCCGCCAATGCCAGGCACGAATGCGCCGTTCAGAATGACCGGCGCCTGGCGGTATTTATACTGCTTGTTCGTCTGCTTAATTACGGTGCTGTAATCGAAGACCTCACCAGGCGCCAAATCCCAGTCGTTTAGCGTACGCGCTGTCATCGTCACATTATAAGCACGTCCCGCGCCGCTGGTCGCAAACTCTGTCGTGAAGGCGACAAGCAACCGGTCGACACCTTCGCCTTTCAGCCGGTCGATCGTCACATCGGGGTGCACCGTCTTTAGAGCGAGCGGCCAAGTCATCGGCTTCATTGGAGCCGTCCCGCCGTTAGTGCTCCAATTATCGCGCAGCGCCTGCTCAACTGCTGCAACCGCAGCCAAGGACATTTTATCCGTATCCAGTCTGTACACATCTTTATGCGGCCAATAGACGACCTCGTCCTGAGTCGTAATCGTCCGCTTTGCGTTGACCGGCTCGCCCGTATTGAGATAACCCCACTGGCTCAGTACCCGCTGCACAAACTTCGACCGATCGAAAGCCACTCGAATCGAGAGCTCCCTCGGAAAATGCCACCGGTAGCGTGCGCGCTCCCACATGCTGCCTTGCTTCAGCTTCTCAATGGCACTCTGAGCATCCGCTATACTCACCGAAATCCCCAGTTCGGCTAACGTCCATGTCCGCTTTTTTTCCGCCTTCGTCTTGCCGCTGCCATCCTTCATTACGCCCCCGCCGTTAATCGTCACCGCAAGCTGTTCCAGCGCCTGCTTCCGGGAGGCAAGCAGCTGCAGCGCCTCCGTTTCCTTCATTCCGCCAGCAACGAGAGCGAAGTCGCTCTTCAGCAGCGTCTGATGCTTCGAAAGTCCTGTGCCGTCCTTCGCAAGCACAATGCTCACCTGCTTCGGAATCGTCTTCTGCGAAGTATAGGTCCATACAAAGCCTGAGCCGATAGAGAGCAAAAGCAAGCACACCGCAATAGCGGTCCAGACCAAATGCAGCCGTGTTAATTTCATAACGCTAATCACCTCGGACAAGGATTCCTACATGTATATGCGCCGGGAATGAAATTTTGCCTATGAATTGTCCACTGCCGAACCATTGTCGAAAAATATGACCTCTTTTCGGATGTCTCGTCGCAAATTTGCACCATGAGAAATATGAAAAATGCAGAAAACGGTACTTTGGTAGAGGATTTGCCGAAAACATGTCGAATAGTAATAAGCTGACTACCTACAGGATGTGATATTGTGATTGAACTGCAAGACATTTGGAAGACGTACGTTGATGGCACTCACGCGCTTCGCGGCGTATCCGTTCGTATAGACCGCAACGAATTTGTATATTTGGTCGGGCCTTCCGGGGCCGGGAAATCGACATTCATGAAACTCATCTACCGTGAAGAAATTCCGACTAAAGGTCAAATTTCCGTTAACGGTTTTAATATCGGCAAGCTGAAGCCACGTAAGATCCCATATGTACGACGCAACATCGGCGTTATTTTCCAAGATTACAGACTTCTTCCTAAGCTGACTGTGTACGAGAATATTGCGTTCGCAATGGAAGTTATCGAAGCACCGCGCCGCATCATTAAGAAGCGGACGATGGAGGTGCTCGAGCTTGTTGGCTTGCGCGGCAAGCATGCCAGCCTGCCTCAGCAGCTGTCCGGCGGCGAGCAGCAGCGGGTCGCGATTGCACGGGCAATTGTGAACAACCCGGCAGTCATTGTAGCGGACGAGCCTACGGGGAACCTCGACCCCGAGACCTCATGGGGCATTATGAATTTGCTCGAAGAAATTAATTTCCGCGGCACCACCATCATCATGGCCACGCATAACAAAGAGATCGTCAATACGCTCCGCAAACGTGTCATCGCCATTGAGAACGGAATGATTGTGCGCGATGAACTGAGAGGAGAGTACGGGTATGAAAGTTAGTACCGTGATCCGCCACTTGCGGGAAGGGCTCAAAAATGTGGTGCGTAACGGATGGATGACGTTCGCTTCTGTCAGTTCAATCGTCATCTCCCTCTTTATTTTAGGGGTATTTCTATTGCTTGCTATGAACGTCAACAACTTGGCGAACCAAATTGAGAGCCAGGTTGAAATTCGCGTATACCTGCAGCTGAACACCGATCAAGCGAAGATTAGCGAGCTTAAAAATGCGATCGGCAACATTCCGGAAGTGAAGAGCGTCGAGTTCGTCTCGAAGGATCAAGGACTTGAACTGCTTCGGAAGAGCATCGGTGCTGACGGCGCCGAGCTGCTGGAAGGCTATGATGCGACGAACAACCCGCTGCCGGACTCTTTCACGGTTGAAGTGTTCGAGCCGCAGAAGATTGCTTTCGCGGCAAAGCAGATCGATGCGATCAGCAAAGCGGACGAAACCAAGCCGATAACGAGCGTCAAGTACGGCAAAGGCACCGTCGAAACGCTGTTTAAGATTACGAATGCCGTCCGCAATATCGGTCTAGTTATCGTAGCGGGACTGGGGCTCACAGCGATGTTCCTGATTTCGAATACGATCAAGATGACAATTCTCGCAAGACGCCGTGAGATCGGCATTATGAAGCTAGTAGGCGCGACGAACAATTTCATTCGTTGGCCGTTCTTTATCGAAGGTGCTCTGATTGGATTAATCGGTTCCTTGTTAACCATTGCGATTCTGTTATTTGGCTATTCCCGCCTCGTGGAAGTGTCCCAGTTTGAGCTTGGGCTTATGATGATTAAGCTCGTGACGCTGAAGGAAGCTGGCTTTTACGTATCCTTGCTTATTCTTGGCTTAGGTACATTGATCGGCATTTGGGGCAGCACATTGTCTGTGCGCAAATTTTTGAAAGTGTAGGTGACTGTGAGCGTGAATGCAAGCGTGAGGAAGGGGCTTATTTTCCTAGTTGTCATCGTATTCGCCGGCTTTATCTTCCAGCCTTATCAAGGCGAAGCTGCCTCGCAGATCGATAAGATCAACCGAGAACTTGCACAGGTTCGTAAAGAAATGGGCGCTGCTACCCATAATCGCAATCAAGCGGCCAAGGACAAAGAATATGTGCTTTCGATGAAGGCGAAGACGGCGAAGTCGGTCGATGAGGTTTTGAAGCAAATTAATGATGTGAGCACGCAGCTTACGAGTGTGCAGACTCAGATTGAGACGACGGAATCGAATCTGCAGCAGGCCGGGACGGATTTAGAGGCGGCTGAGAAGAGATTGAACACGCGGGACAAGCTGCTCAAGTCGCGCATTCGTCTTATGTACACGAACGGTGTCGTTTCTTACTTGGACGTACTGCTCAGTGCGACAAGCTTTGGCGATTTCATCGATCGGATGGATTCGCTGAAATCGATTCTTAGCCAGGATCAGGACATACTGGAGAATCACAAGAAGGATAAAGCGACAATCGCTGCCAAGAAGAAAGAAATCGAGAAGTCTCTTGGCGATGTGAAACAGATGTACGGCAAGCTGGCTGACTATCATGACCTCTTGAAGGACAAAGAGAATGAGAAGGAAGTCATGGTGCAGAAGTATAGCGAGCAGGCCGAGGAACTCGAAGAAATTAGCGACGACCAGGAAGAGATGCTCATTAAGCTGGCAAAGAAAGTATCGGATCTTGAGTCGCAGAAGCGCAAAATCAAAGTCTATTACACAGGCGGAAAGCTGGGCATGCCTCTTCATGTGAGCTATCATCTATCCTCGCCGTTCGGTTACCGGATTCATCCGATCTCGGGCAAACGGAAGCTGCATACCGGTATGGATATGGCAGCGCCAAAAGGCACGTCGATCTATGCGGCGGAGTCGGGTATCGTTCTCGTTGCACAGTGGATGGGCGAGTACGGCAACTGCGTAATCATTGATCACGGCGGCGGCCTATGGACGATCTACGGACATATTCGAAATGGCGGCATTTCGGTCGAGAAAGGCCAGTCGGTTAAGCGAGGCCAGAAAATTGCAGAGGTTGGAAGCACGGGCAATTCAACGGGCAATCATTTGCATTTCGAAGTGCGCAAGAATGAAGAAGCTGTCAATCCAGCGCCTTATTTGAGATAAATAGCGGAGGGGAGCATGTCTGCGCGGGCAGCGGCTCCATTCGAATAGACAACGCCGTACCTGATGCAAATAATTGGGTACGGCTTGTCGTATACTAGGGAAGATGTTCCGCTCATATAATGAGCATGCTACAGTGGCAGAAAGGAGTGTTCATGTGCAGTTCAAAGGACGGACAGTGGCGGCGTTTATAGTGCTCACGATGGCGGCTTCAACACTAGTAACGTTGACGGTTGCCGACCAATTCTTCACAATCGAGAGCAGCCGTACAGCTGGTGCGGCGTCATCGGAATCGTCCATGAGTAACAGTGGATTATCCGCGAAGGAGCTCCAGAAATTTAACACGGTGCTCGGATTAATTGAGAACAAATATTTTCGCCAAGTGGATCGGACAAAGGTGCTCGACGGTGCTGTGAACGGGATGATGGAGGCGCTCGGAGATCCCTATTCGGTTTATATGAAGAAAGAAGTTGCGCAGCATTTCTCGGAGTCGATTGAAGGATCGTTCACTGGAATTGGAGCGGGCGTGCAGCTGAAGGACGGCAAAATCACGGTAGAATCCGCGATTAAAGGCTCCCCGGCGGAGAAAGCAGGCGTGCTGCCAAACGATGTGCTGCGCTCGGTGAACGGAGTATCGCTGAACGGCTTATCGTTGAACGATGCGGTAACGAAGATCCGCGGGCCGAAGGGTTCGAAGGTCAAGCTCGTCATCGAACGGGCAGGGCATGCACAGCCGCTGCAGCTGACGATTGTGCGGGATGATATCGACTACGAGACGGTCTATGCGCATCTGCGTAGCGATGGCATCGGCATCATTGAGATTCGCCAATTCTCGCTCAATACGGGCGATCGCTTCGCGGAAGAATTGGCCAAGCTCGAGAAGCAGCATTTGAAGGGGCTCATCATCGACGTGCGCGGCAATCCCGGCGGTGTATTGCCGGTCGTCGTATCGGTTGCGCAGCCGTTCGTGCCGAAAGGCGAGCCAATCGTGCAGGTCGAAGATAAGACCGGCCATCGTGAGAAGACGCTCTCGAGCGGGACAGGCAAGAGCTATCCGGTTGCGGTGCTGATGAACAAAGGGAGCGCAAGCGCATCGGAGGTGCTCGCAGGCGCGCTGAAGGAAGAGGCGCATGCGGTGCTTGTCGGCGAGACGTCCTTCGGCAAAGGGACGGTTCAAGTGAGCTATGACAAGGTGCTGACAGACGGCAGCTTGGTGAAGATGACGATTGCGAAGTGGCTGACACCGCTAGGCAATTGGGTGCATGAGAAAGGGCTGAAGCCAGACGTTGAAGTGCTTCCGCCGGATTATTACACGGTCGCACGTCTGGATAAGACGAAGACGCTTGCGCCGGATACGATCGACGAGAATACGAAGAGCCTGCAAATTATGCTCTCGGGTCTTGGGTACAAGGTGGATCGTAAAGATGGCTATTACAGCAAAGTTACTCAGCAGAGCGTGCAAGCTTTCCAGCAGAAAGCAGGTCTGCCTGTGACCGGATTTACCGATAAGGCGACGGCGGAGAAGCTGGAAGAGCTGCTCGTTCAGAAGGTTCGCGATGAAGCAAGCGATACGCAGCTGCAAAAGGCGGTTAGCGTCTTGGAGCAGAAGCTCGGTATAGCCAATTAAAGGGTTTGCAGGAGATTGCGGGTTAGGCGTCGAATAGAAAGAAGGTTAGCTCCGATAGTTGGATGCAACCTTCTTTTTTCATGTTAAGGGAGTGATAAGCGTTGGAAGCAGCATTACAATTACTTCGACTGGCAGGGTCGGCGGCGGCCGGACTTTTGCTTTCCCCATTCTATTATGTAGCTGTGCTGCTCATCATGCTTCAATATATGCGTCAAACGAGGCTGGAACGAAAGCTGTTCCATGTCCGTTTGCGAGCTTGGCCGAATCAACTGGCCCGAACGATGCTGGCAGGTCTCGCGGTCGGAGTCGTTATGTCCCTTGCAGGACTGTTTCTCGGTGTAACGATAACAGGAGAAGCGGTATTGTGGATGTGGGGGACGGCGGCGGTGCTCGTTCTTGTGCGTGTGCGATATTTATGCTTCGCGTACAGTGTAGGCGTGCTTGGGGTGCTGCAGTGGATTATCGGCTGGACGCCGCTGGCTGACCGGTCGGACTGGCTTGGTACTGTGGCGGCTTCCATGGCAGGACTCGATATTCCAGGCCTGCTGGTGCTCGTCGCGCTCATGCATGTGGCGGAGGCGCTGCTCGTACGCTGGCAGGGGGATCGCTTCGCGAGCCCGCTATTCTTGGAAGGTAAGCGTGGCAAAATTGTCGGCGGCTACACGCTGCAAGGCTATTGGCCGGTACCGATGCTGATGCTGGTACCAGCTGCGGCGGGCAGCGGCACGGATATGTCGCTGCCGTGGACGATGCTGTTAGACGGCAGTGCCAACTGGAGCAGTGGTCTTACGATGATCGGCTTCCCGATGATGATCGGTTTCAGTGAATTAACGCGCAGCCTGCTGCCTGCGGCGAAAGCGCGCAGCGCCTCGAAGGGGCTGCTGATTTACGGACTAGGCGTTGGCATTACCGCCGTGCTCGCTTCATTCTGGCCGCCGCTCACCTTGGCAGCTGCGCTCGGCGCGTTGCTGCTGCATGAGGCGCTCGTTGCGATCAGCTATTTTACGGAGGAACAAAGCTCGCCGTATTATGTGCATACGGATCAAGGCTTGCGGGTGCTGGCGGTTATTCCAGGCACGCCGGCCGAGGCGATGGGAATACAGACAGGTGAAATTCTGCATAAAGTAAATGGCGTTAAAATTCGCACGAAAGAAGAGCTTTACGCGGCGCTGCACGTCAATTCCGCTTTCTGCAAGCTTGAGGTGCTGAATCACGAGGGGCAAATCAAATTCATTCAGCGGGCGCGGTATGCAGGCGAACACCATCAGCTTGGCGTCGTGCTATCGCCGGATGATAAGGCGGATGTGTACGCGATCGCGGCGCCGGCCTCGCTCTTCGATCTGCTTCGTCAGAAGCGTGCTTCGAAATCACGGCAGACGGGCGTGTCGACGACTACAACGACACCGTTATAAATGTATGATGTTGATGGATGGAACATCCCAGAGGACCGCTGCATGTCTAGCGGCGCTGGGGTGTTTTTTTGTTTAATTCCAGACAAGGAGCTGTAACCTTTCATTGCATCGGGTGCGCTGAATCGGTATAATAAATACATTATGGGAACACATATTCTTATGCGCTAAGGTAAGGTGAAATTTGCAGGGTAATCTATTTTTTACGCGTATATTGGGCATACATTTAATAGAACTTATTCATAGAAAACGTAGGATTGGGGTGTAGGAAGAGATGAATGAGCATCAAAGCGGGAGCAAGCTCTTCGAGCTGAAGTCGGAGTACCGGCCGCAGGGCGATCAGCCTAAGGCGATTCGGCAGCTTCTTGAGGGCATCGAGGCTGGTGTCCGGCATCAGACGCTGCTTGGCGCAACCGGAACAGGGAAGACCTATACGATTGCGAATACCATTGAGAAGCTGAACCGGCCGACGCTCGTCATTGCGCATAACAAGACGCTTGCCGCGCAGCTATGCAGCGAGTTCAAGGAATTTTTCCCGGACAACGCGGTTTCTTATTTCGTCAGCTATTATGATTATTATCAGCCGGAAGCCTACATCCCGTCCTCAGATACATTTATCGAGAAAGATTCGAGCATCAACGATGAGATTGATAAGCTGCGCCACTCGGCGACGAGCTCCTTGTTCGAGCGTCGGGACGTCATTATCGTAGCGAGCGTATCCTGCATTTACGGCCTCGGTTCTCCGATGGAGTATGGAAAGCTCGTGCTGAGCTTGCGGGTAGGGATGGAGAAGTCGCGGGACGAAATTCTTCATAAGCTTGTCGATATTCAGTACCAGCGCAATGATATTAATTTCATTCGAGGGACTTTCCGCGTGCGCGGCGATATTATCGAGATTTTCCCGGTTGCGAATAACGAGCGCGCGATGCGTGTCGAGCTGTTCGGCGACGAGATTGAACGGATTACGGAGATCGATGTGCTGACCGGCGAGGTCATCGGAGAACGCGATCATGTCGCAATTTTCCCGGCATCTCACTTCGTTACGCATGAAGATACGATGAAGGTAGCGCTTAAGCACATTGAAGCAGAGCTGGAAGAGCGCCTTGCAGAGCTCCATGAACAGGGCAAGCTGCTTGAGGCGCAGCGTTTGGAACAACGGACGAGGTACGATCTGGAAATGATGGCGGAGATGGGCTTCTGCAGCGGCATTGAGAACTACTCGGGGCCGCTGACATTCCGTGAGCGTGGCGCGACGCCATATACGCTGATGGACTATTTCCCTGATGATCTTCTGATCATCATCGATGAGTCGCATGTTACGATTCCGCAGATTCGGGCGATGTATAACGGTGACCGTGCGCGCAAGGAAGTGCTCGTGGATCACGGCTTCCGTCTGCCGTCCGCGATGGACAATCGGCCGCTTCGCTTCGAGGAGTTCGAAGACAAAGTGAAGCAGGTCGTCTATGTATCGGCAACGCCGGGACCCTACGAGCTGGAGCACTGCCCGACGATGGTCGAGCAGATTATTCGTCCGACCGGCTTGGTTGATCCGACTATCGAGGTACGCAAGACGAAAGGGCAGATCGATGATTTGCTAGTCGAGATCCGAGATCGGATCGCTAAGGATGAGCGCGTGCTGGTGACGACGCTGACGAAGAAGATGTCAGAGGATCTTACTGATTATTTGAAGGATGTCGGGATTAAGGTCCGCTACTTGCACTCGGACATTAAGACACTGGAGCGCCTTGCGATATTGCGTGACCTGCGTATGGGCGTTTTCCATGTCCTTGTCGGCATTAATTTGCTGCGGGAGGGTCTCGACTTGCCGGAAGTTTCGCTTGTGGCGATTCTCGATGCGGATAAGGAAGGGTTCCTTCGCTCCGAACGGTCGCTTATCCAAACGATGGGCCGTGCAGCGCGTAACTCCGAAGGCCGCGTTATTATGTATGCGGATAGGATCACTGATTCAATGGAGAAAGCGATCGGCGAGACCGAGCGCCGCCGAACCATTCAAATCGCCTATAATGAAGAGCATGGCATTACACCGCAGACGATTCGCAAGAAAGTGCATGACGTCATCGAGGCGACGAAGGTTGCCGAGCAGAAGAGCGACTATCTCACAGGCGTAGGCGTCGAGAAGATGTCGAAGAAAGAACGCCAGTCGCTGGTGCAGCGCTTGGAAGCGGAGATGAAGGAAGCTGCGAAGGGCTTGCAGTTCGAACGAGCCGCGGAGCTGCGCGATGCGCTGCTTGAGCTGAAGGCGGAGCTCGGGATGTAGCGATTATTGATAGATTTCATTCACTTGAGGTTTCCTTTAGGAGGATTAAATAAATGGCCAATGATTCAATCGTCATTAAAGGGGCGCGAGCCCATAATTTAAAGAACATCGATGTGACGATTCCGCGTGATAAGTTCGTCGTTCTGACAGGGCTTAGCGGCTCGGGCAAGTCGTCGCTCGCTTTTGACACGATCTATGCAGAGGGGCAGCGCCGGTACGTCGAGTCACTCTCCGCCTATGCGCGTCAGTTTCTCGGACAGATGGAGAAGCCTGATGTCGATTCCATTGAAGGCCTGTCGCCGGCGATTTCCATCGACCAGAAGACAACGAGCCGTAACCCGCGTTCTACCGTCGGTACGGTAACGGAGATTTATGACTATTTGCGGCTGTTGTTCGCGCGTGTCGGTACGCCGCACTGCCCGGAACACGGCATAGCGATTACATCCCAGACGGTTCAACAGATGGTGGATCGGATTATGGAATATCCAGAGCGGACGAAGCTGCAAATTCTCGCTCCTATCGTGTCAGGCCGCAAGGGCGAGCATACGAAGCTGCTGGCTGATGTGCAGAAGCAGGGCTTTGTGCGTGTCCGCGTGAACGGCGAGCTGCGCGAGCTTAGCGAGAAGATTGAGCTTGAGAAGAATAAGAAGCATAACGTCGAGGTTGTCGTTGACCGGATCGTCGTGAAGAGCGACATCCACAGCCGTCTTGCGGACTCCCTGGAGACTGCGACGAAGCTGTCAGGCGGCCAAGTCATCGTCGATGTGATGGAGAAGGAGGAGCTGCTGTTCAGCTCCAACCTGGCATGTCCGGTGTGCGGCTTCAGTATTGATGAGCTGGCACCGCGGATGTTCTCGTTTAACAGTCCTTACGGCGCTTGCCCGGATTGTGACGGCCTAGGCGCGAAGATGATCGTTGACCCTGATCTTCTCGTTCCAGACGGCTCGAAGTCGATTGAAGAAGGCGCTTTTGAAGCGTGGGCGGGCAGCACATCGAACTACTATCCTCAGTTTCTCGAGTCGGTATGCCTCCATTATGGAATTCCCCGTAATGTGCCGGTTAGCGAGCTATCGTCTGAGCATATGAAGAAGCTGCTCTATGGAACGGGCGGCGAGCGAGTCCGCTTCCGTTACGAGAACGACTTCGGCCATTCCAAGGAAGCACATGTGCCTTTCGAAGGTATCGTGAACAACCTGGAGCGCCGTTACCGGGAAACGGGCTCCGACGGCATCCGCGATCATATTGAACAGTACATGAGCGCGAAGCCTTGCGGCGGCTGTAAAGGCCATCGTTTGCGTAAAGAAAGCCTTGCTGTCACAATCGGCAGCCAGAATATCTCGCATGTGACGGCCCTCTCCATCGGTGAAGCAGAGCGTTTCTTCAATGGGCTGAACCTGACGGAGAAGGAGCGCTTAATCGCTCATCTCATATTGAAAGAAATCAACAGCCGTCTTGGCTTCCTGGTCAACGTCGGCTTGGAATACTTGTCGTTGAACCGTGCAGCAGGCACGCTCTCCGGCGGTGAAGCGCAGCGAATTCGTCTAGCGACTCAGATCGGCTCGAGCCTGATGGGCGTTCTGTACATTCTAGATGAACCGAGCATCGGCTTGCATCAGCGCGATAACGATAAGCTCATTCAGACACTTGAGCATATGCGCGATCTAGGCAATACGCTAATTGTCGTCGAGCATGATGAAGACACGATGCTCGCATCCGACTTCATTATTGATATCGGACCAGGCGCCGGCGTTCACGGCGGTCAAGTAGTCTCCATGGGGACACCGGCAGAGGTAATGGCGGACGAGCAATCGCTCACAGGCGCTTATCTCAGCGGTCGCAAGTTTATTCCGGTGCCGCTGAAGCGCCGTGAGACGAGCGACAAGTGGCTGGAGGTTCGCGGTGCGAAGGAGAATAATCTGCGCGGTGTGAACGCGAAGATTCCGCTTGGCGTATTTACAGCGGTAACTGGCGTTTCTGGCTCCGGCAAGTCTACGCTCGTGAACGAGATTTTGTACAAGACGCTTGCCCGCGACTTGAACAAAGCAAAGGTTCGCCCAGGTGAGCACAAGGAGATTCGCGGACTCGAGCATATCGAGAAGGTCATTGATATCGACCAATCGCCGATCGGGCGTACCCCGCGCTCGAACCCAGCGACGTATACCGGCGTATTTGATGATATCCGTGATCTATACGCATCGACGAACGAAGCGAAGGTGCGCGGCTATAAGAAGGGTCGCTTCAGCTTCAACGTGAAGGGCGGACGCTGTGAGTCGTGCCGCGGCGACGGCATTATTAAGATTGAAATGCACTTCTTGCCAGACGTCTACGTGCCGTGCGAGATTTGCAAAGGCAAACGCTATAACCGCGAGACGCTGGATGTGAAATATAAAGGCAAGAGCATCGCGGAGCTGCTCGAGATGACGATCGAGAACGCCTGCGAGTTCTTCCGCAACGTGCCGCGCATCCACCGCAAGCTGCAGACGCTGCTTGATGTTGGTCTTGGCTACATGAACCTCGGCCAACCGGCAACGACGTTGTCAGGAGGCGAAGCGCAGCGCGTGAAGCTGGCGGCAGAGCTATACCGCCGCAGCACTGGCAAGATGCTCTACATCCTCGACGAGCCGACAACCGGTCTCCACGTCGATGATATCGACCGTCTGCTCGTCGTGCTGCACCGACTAGTCGACTCCGGCGAGTCAGTGCTAGTTATCGAGCATAACCTCGATGTCATCAAGACAGCCGACTATCT
The DNA here is from genome assembly GCF_056120345.1 of Paenibacillus sp. sgz302114. NCBI lineage: Bacteria > Bacillati > Bacillota > Bacilli > Caryophanales > Paenibacillaceae > Paenibacillus > Paenibacillus sp. sgz302114. The sequence continues at coordinate 22,119 of NZ_JBVYOI010000008.1, read as the reverse complement.
GCTCGATCTTGGGCCGGAAGGCGGTAACGGTGGCGGGATGATAGTGGCAACAGGCACGCCTGAGTCTGTCGTTAAAGTTGACGGCTCCTACACTGGCCGCTACTTGAAGCCGGTCCTCGAGCGTGACCGTGAACGCACTATTGCGAAGCAGCGCGAAGTCGAAAGCGTCGCGGCTGCTGGCATCGAGAACTAACAATATAGCCCTTCTGGACATCGAAGACTTATGTCTTCGATGTCCGAAGGGCTTTTTTCATTGCTGAACATAAACCTTTTGTGTAGAGAGACCGTCAAGCAGCAGTGACAAGCCAAATAGAAGGGCGGAACCATTCGATGAAACGACAATTTCAATCGCTATGTACAGCAGCAGTAATAGCGCTAGCCTGTTTCGCTTCCAACATCCCGTCGGCACAGGCTTCGAATAAAGCAGAGCCGATTACGATCCATTATCCGGATGGATACAATATGGTACTGGATAACAAAGAGCAGCAAGGGGACAACAATCAGCATTCAGAGCATCTATAAGTAATCACCAAACAAAAAAAGGGGCTGAACCATCCATGAGGATGTTCAGCCCCTTCATTATTAGCTAGCTAAAATTTCAGTCAAACGTTCTTGGAACGCCGGCACGCCAACACGGTTCACATAGTTATGGAACGTTTCGCCAGGCTCACGGCCCTCTTTGTAGAAGTTGATCAGCTTCACGAGCACGTAGCCAAGGTCATCGCCTTTGACACGGCCTTTAAGCGATTCGTTGAACTTCGCGCCAGGACCGAGGATGCCGCCAACTGCGATATCGAAGGCGTCAACCATGCCCTCAGGCGTCTTAACCAAGGCGCCTTGCAGACCGATATCGGCAATGTGCTTCTGGCCGCAAGCGTTCGGGCAGCCGATGAAGTGGATACGGATCCGCTCATCCAGCTCGATATGGTCGTCCAGGAAGTCGGCAACGCGGCGAGCGCGTTCCTTCGTTTCAACAACGGCAAGGTTGCAGAACTCGTTGCCTGTGCAGGAAACCGTACGGCTCATGAACGGTCTTGCTTTAGGAGAGAGGCGCTTCAATACAGGAAGAGCAAGCGCTTCTTCAACTTTATCATCAGGAATGCCGCTCAGTATGATGTTTTGCGACATCGTCGTGCGGATCTTACCATCGCCGAACTGATCCGCTGCATCAGCAAGCTGCTCAAGCTCATCCGAGTTTGTACGGCCAACAGGCACGTTCAATCCGATAAAGTTTAAGCCCGCTTCGTTCTGCGGGTAAACGCCATCGTAGTAAACGGCATTCCAGCCAACGACTTTGTTCTCGCCTGCAGAAGGCATGTCCCCGATAATTTCCTTCAGCTTCTCGAGGAACTTCTCTGGACCCCAGTCAGCGACAAGGAACTTGAGGCGCGCTTGGTGACGCTTCTCACGGTAGCCGTAGTCACGGAAGATCGTTGTAACGCCGATGGAGACCTTCAGTACCTCTTCTGGACGAACGAACATGTCGAGCTCTTTCGCCATGTGAGGCTTTGCAGACAAGCCGCCACCAACATAAGCGTGGAAGCCGATCACTTCTTCGCCGTCAATCACTTTCGTTGCAGGAACGAACGCAAGGTCATTAATCTCGGCATTCGCATTGTTATAGATGTTTGCAGAAATGGACATTTTATATTTGCGAGGCAAATTGGAGAAATCACGGTTCATCAGGTAGAAATCATTCACTTGCTCAACGATCTCGCGAGTATCCATCAGCTCATCGCGATCAATGCCGGCAAGCGGATTGCCTACAATGGTACGCGGGCAGTCGCCGCAAGCTTCATAGGAATACAAGCCAACCGCTTCAAGGCGGTTAAAGATGTCCGGCAGGTCTTCGACTTTCAGCCAGTGATACTGAATCGCTTGACGTGTTGTAACGTCGATGAGATCACGACCGTAATCGCGGCCGATTGAAGCGATTGCACGCGCTTGCGCAGAAGTAATGATACCGGTATTGATTCGGATCCGCATCATGAAGTAGCCGTCTTTAGGCTTCTGTTCGTAGACGCCAGCCCACTTGAACCGGTTCATGTCATCCTCGGGAATGGAGGCATAGCCTTCCTTCGAATACTTGTCGATAATGGTGCGAATGACATCGAGTCCGTCTTTTTCCATTTTAATAAATTCGAATTTATTTAGTTTGGTTGGGTCATTCATCCATACGGCTTCATAGGGCATTGCTCGTTCCTCCTAAGGATGTTATGCTCAGAATATCGAGTTGATTTACGAAAATCCGACGATTTTCGTATGAATACTACACAGAATCGTACCACACTTCAGTCCTAGCGACAATGAGTTGTATCCATGCAATTATAAGGATTTATTATAATTAATGAAGGGTCTGGTTATATAAGAGTCCTTTCTCCAAATGGTGACAAACTTGTTACGATTCTCGATTGTGACTTGCATCGGGACCGTGATGAGGCTAACATAACTAATATAGGCTACGTGCGAAAATAAGGAGGTCAACACCCATGTTTCTTGCTGAACAAGCAGCCAATACCCTTACAAAGTTTGATCCAATGGATATTATGATGCTGCTGTTTACAATTGTAATTTTCATCGGTTGGGTTCGTTTAATCATGGCTCGCCCGAAGAAGAATGTATTCGCAATCGGATTTACAACTGTTTCGCTTCTTGTATTCGCGTTTGCGAACTACGTGATGATTTTCAAAGTTTGGTTGCAGTAATTTCCAATAATAATGACTGAACGGATATGCCAGAATCTTGAGATCTCAAGATTCTGGCATTTTTTTTCGATATATGATGTAAAACGCGTGAAGGAGTGATGTAGAAATCATGGGGAAGAGAAGAACAGTCGTAACAGCAACCATTTTATTAGGCTTATTATCGGCTACTGTTTCATCGGTAAGTGCAGAGAGTAATCCGCAATCCGTAGAAGCCATTACTGTCAATCGGTCTAAAGAAGAGATCATGAGCAAATGGCAGCAATACAAGCCGATGGGTTTCACGTTCAACTATATGGACGGTAAGGATATCTATGAAGAGCAGCCTAGTTTGACCGCTCCGTTCAAGGCAGGGAAGCTGAAGCAGGCTTACATGGAGGATGGGTTGAAAGCGTTGAACTTCGTCAGGTATGCGGCAGGACTGCCGGATGATGTGACGCTCGATATGAGCAAGGAATTGCAAGAGCAGACAGGTGCGCTCATTAATGCGCTCAATCTACAGTTGTCTCATACGCCGAACAAGCCTGAAGGCATGGATGAAGAGCAATACCAGCTAGGTTATGCAGGTACGAGCAGCAGCAATCTGTATGCCGGCGACCCAACGCTGTACAGCAATGTGCTTGGCTATATGGCGGATAGCGATCCTTCGAATATCTCAAGGGTCGGACACCGCCGCTGGATCATTAATCCAACCATGAAGAAGACCATGTTCGGGTTTGTTCAGACGACATCGAAATATGGATACGCCTATCCGTACGCTTCCTTATATGCATTCAACCGAGAACGGCCTGTCAGTGAAGTGAGCTATAGCTATGTAAGCTGGCCTTCCGCTGGCTACTTCCCGTCTGAGTTGTTTGCGCCGCAGGATGCATGGTCCGTTTCACTGAATCCGGATAAGTATGATCGGGAGCGCACATCGGATATTCGCGTAACCTTAACGCGTACAAGCGATCAGAAGAGCTGGAGCTTTGATCCAACGAAAACGGACACGGAGGGTCGCTACATCAATGTCGAAACAAGCGGTTACGGAATTCCGTTCAGTATCATTTTCCGACCTGAGGGGATTATTTCGTTTCCTGAGAATGAGCAGTTCCACGTCAAGATTGAGGGGCTCTACAATAAAAGCGGCTCTGAAACATCGTTATCGTTCGATACAACGTTCTTTCCACTTGTTCAGCCGATTAAGTTACGAAACAGCTTCATGCAGTTAACTGTTGGCGAGCAGCTGCAGCTGAAGACCTATCAGGGCAGCGTAGCGCTCGCGAGCTCTGGCGCTGCATTTGGATCGGATCACCCGGAGATTGTGTCGGTGGATCGTGCCGGTCATCTAAAAGCGTTAAAGACAGGTGACGCCGAAATTACGCTCAATAATTATTTTCAAATACCGCAAAGCGTGAATATTCATGTTGAAGCACCGAATTCTGCTGCTCGCGTAAGCAAATGGGCAGAGGGTACGTATCGTGCCGCAAAGGAGAACGGGATCGTCACTTCGATGCTTGATCACGATTACCAGCAGGCGATGAGCCGAATTGCATTCGCAGATGCGGCAGTCGCGCTCGTGGAGAATATCTATGGTCAGCCGCTCATGGGGATGACGACTCCGTTTACGGACATCGTGGATGATAATATCGGCAAAGCGCTGAAGAACGGGCTAATCTCGGGTACATCCGCCACGACTTTTTCTCCATGGCGGACGATATCCAGACAAGAGGCGGCCTCGCTGCTGATTCGGTTAGTTAACAAGCTGCAGGAGCTTGTGCCATCAGCGGTCGGGAAGGAGAGCAATCGTGCAGCACAGGAGCATGTAACGGCGTTTGCAGACGATGCCGGAATAGCGGCTTGGGCGAAGCCGAACGTGTACAAGGCGGTAGAGCTCGGGCTGCTGAGTGGCGTAGGCCAAAGTAAATTCGACCCCCGCGGTCAGCTGACAGCCGAACAGACGATCACAATTCTTGAGCATCTGTTCGAGCGGTTCGTTCCCGCTTCATAACAGCAAGACATACAAAAACCTCCGACCCATAAGGGTTGGAGGTTTTCGCTTATTGCATATTCGGGTATTATACCCACCACATCTCGCCGAGCGGCTCTTTGATGAGGATGGATTGCAGGTTTTGAACAGCTTTCGTGAAGCCTTCGTCTACAGACATCAGACCGTCTTCGTGCTCAATGCTTACGACGTAGTCGTAGCCAACAAGGCGAAGCGCGCTGATGATGTCAGCCCAAATCTTCATGTCGTGACCGTAGCCGACAGTACGGAACTGCCAAGCGCGATCAAGCATCAGTGCATAAGACTGCATATCTGTTACGCCGTGCTTATTCACGTTGACTGGATCAATTGTTGTATCCTTCGCATGGAAGTGGTGGATTGCGCCTGCGCGGCCAAGAATATGGATCGCTTGTACAGGGTCAATACCTTGCCACCACATGTGGCTTGGATCAAGGTTAGCGCCGATTGCATCGCCGCAAGCTTCACGCAAGCGAAGCAATGTTGCCGGGCTGTGTACGGAGAAGCCGCCGTGCAATTCAAGACCGATCTTCACGTTGCTTTCAGTTGCAAGCTTCGCGATTTCGCTCCAGTACGGAATAACTTTCTCTTCCCACTGCCATTTCAGAATGTCTTGGAAATCGTTCGGCCATGGAGCAACCGGCCAGTTCGGATATTTCGCATCCTCATGGTCGCCTGGGCAGCCGGAGAATGTATTTACTACAGATACGCCGAGCTTGGAAGCAAGCTCAATCGTTTTACGTAGGACAGCGTCATGCTCGCTAGCAATTGCTTTTTGCGGGTGGAGCGGGTTTCCATGGCAGCTAAGCGCGCTGATTGTTAAGCCGCGAGCGTCAACTGCATCCTTGAATGCTTTTAGCTTGCTCTCGTCAGCAAGCAGTACCGCTGGATCGCAATGTGCGTTGCCAGGGTAGGCGCCTGTGCCGATCTCGATTGCGTCCAAACCTTTGGATGCAATGTAGTCGAGTGCGTCTTCAAATGATTTCTGGGCGAAGAGTACAGAGAATACACCGAGTTTCATACGTGTATAGTTACCTCCTAAATGGGATATGTATTGCGCGTAGCCTTACCTATTATAACATGAGCAAATAGCAAGGTTAAGATTCAATAAGGCCAATGCCAAAAAAGCATATGAAGTGGACAAATCTAGTTTTTTAACGATAACAGATTGATATGTCACATTTACCCAGTTATAGTAGATTGGACCTATTAGTCTAGCAAAATATTGTAAATATCTATTATTGAATGGAGGAGCAGTGAAGAGGAGCAGTGTGAGGCAAAAGGGTTTACGTCTAGTGCTAGTCATCATAGCCGGTGCGCTCTTCATGACAGGGACCGCTTTAGCGGCCGGAAGTTCGGGCGATGCAAAGCTCGATGCAAGGGTAATTAACGGAGAGGTTTACGTCAAGGCAAGCTCGCTTACCAAGACGCTCGGCGGCTCGGGAGTGTACGATGCCAAGACACAAAGCTACAATTATACGCCTAAGTCTGAAGTTCCGGACGTTGTGAAGAAAATATCCCCTTCAGTAGTCGGCATTATCGGTAAGCCGTCTGAGTATGGGGACAACCGGTTTGCACTGGCGCACGGGACAGGTGTGATCTGGAAGGCAGACGGTTGGATCGTAACGAATGCCCACGTCGTGAAAGACATGAATCATATCGTTGTCGTCACTTCGGATGGGAAGCAGTACGAGGGCAAACGTGTCAACATTGACGAAACAAGCGACCTTGCGCTTGTGAAGATTAACGCAACCAATTTGAAGCCGGCTGCATTCGCACCTGTGCCGCTACAGCTGGAAGTAGGCGAGACGGCCGTTGCAATTGGCACGCCAGTCTCATTCTGGCTTCGCAACACAGCGACGACGGGCATCTTGAGCGGCATGAACCGTTCGATCTCCTCCTACTACAAGCTGCTTCAAACAGACGCGGCGATTAACCCAGGCAACAGCGGCGGCCGCCTTGTTAGTTTGAAAGGCGAGGTCATTGGAATAAATTCGATGAAATTTGTCAGCGACGGCGTTGAGAGCTTAGGCTTTTCCATTCCCGCGGACACCGTCCGTTATGTAGTGAATCAATTTTTCAAGTATGGCAAAGTGAAGCGGCCGTCGCTTGGCGTGGAGCTGGAAGAGAGCTGGTCAGCACTCGTTGGATTGCCTACTACAGAGCCGCTTGAAGTGAAGTCGGTTTGGGGTTCTGGCGCGAAGCAAGCGAATTTGCATGTAGGCGACCAAATTTACTCCATTGGCGGCCAACAAGTATCTTCGATTGTTGAAGTTAACGAGTTGCTGAAGGCCTACCTGCCTGGCCAGCAAATTGAAGTGATGGTGCAGTCTGAGGGCGACCTCGTTACGAAGAAACTGACATTGTCTGAAGCAAACTAAGAAGAGTTCGAGGAGAGAGAAATCATCATGAAGAACAAGCTGTTAGCTCTACTCATTACGGTTTGTATGATATTTGCACTTATGCCTGCAGTTGCAGGAGCCTCCGATATGGCGGTTGAAGTGAAGTCGGTCGAAATCAAATTGGCTATTGGCAGTCCAACGCTGACAGTGAACGGTACGACGTCGACGATTCAGAAGCCGTACAAACAGAACGGCACAACGATGGTGCCGCTAAGCGTCATTACGAAAGCATTCGGTGCAGGGCTGAAGCTGGAGAATAACAAAATCATCACGCTGACGTACAACAAAACGACAGTTGTGCTTACAATTGGCAGCAAGACGGTAAAGGTCGACGGTTCGCCAATCACCCTTACGGCTGAGCCTAAGATTGTGAACAGTGTAACGATGGTGCCGTTGCGTGTTATCGTATCGGCGTTCGGTGCAACACTTGCACTGAATGGCAATGATATTACGATTAAAGGACTCATGGCGGCAGCACCAGGTACTTCGACTGGCAATAACACAGGCGGCATTAATTCCGATGCAGGCAAAACACAGGTCGGCGACAGTTATTACAACTGGTCGATGAAGTATCCTTCGGACTTAGTATTGAACGCGTGAAGAACTCCGCGAGCATATGATGAGCTATTTCGATGAGAACGAGTTTATCATGGAGAAGAAAACAGTTACTATGGGTGATCTGAGCTTTGAGAAAATCGTCAGTAAAGATCGTGACGGTTGGTTCTATGATAATCGTGCGATTCAAGTCGGCGATCGGATCTATGTCATTATGGCAGGCATTAAATCGGACTCGCGTGATAAATTGGCCGTGTACGATGACATACTCAGCAGCTTCAAGCTTTCTTTTGCCAAGAATGATTTGACATTGAAGGATATTACGAAAGTGCATAACGGTTACTATACAGCGACGGATAAGGATTACGGCTTGTCTGTGGAGCTGCCTGTTGACTGGGTTCGTATAAAGGATATTCAATTCCCGATCTTTGTTAATGAGAATGGACTCATGAGCTTTGAAATCAGCTCGCTTAATGATAAGGATAATGCGACGGATTGGATGCACCGTGCACGCCAGAAGGCCGAGAACGCCTATGCATCAGGGTATCTCCGTAACGTCGCGGAATCGACACTGACACTGGCCGACGGTGTAGCTCAAGTGCTAAGTTATGAGTACTCGTCTGACAAAGAAGAGTGGAATAAGGAATACAATGTGTTTTTCTCTGTCGGCGCGCAAAAGTATGAAGTGGATTTTTATTATTTAGAAGACAATACTGCTACTGGTGAAACGTTATTTAATAACATTGTGAGCACGCTTGATGTCGATACCGACTATGTAGAGAAGAACTTTAGCGAGTTGGATGACGCTGAAGCGCTGGCGGACCAAACAGTAACGAAGTCCAGCAATACTTACGGTTACTCCATCGTGCTTCCGGAATCATGGACCGGTGTGGAGAAGGACTTCGAAGAAGACTCGGTCACTTATAGCCTACCTTATGGCCAATTTAGCATCGGAATTGTCGAGGATGAGAGTGCGAATGAATTCGTCAACGATTTCAGAAACTACATCAATAATAGCGACGATATGAAGAAGCTCGGAGCCGTTATTAAAGAGAACACGACTGCAACAGTGGGCAGCGGAATAATAGCTACGAAGATGGTCGTTGAATACCCGGAAGACAAGGTTCCTACGACTTTGGTATACTATATTTTCGAGAAGAACGGTAAGTTGTATTTGATCAGCTATGGATTCAATCAAGCCAACTTTACGGACAGCAATCGCGCTGCGGTAGAGAAAGTTATTGGATCCTTCACATTCACAAGCTAGTGATTCACAAGGCGCTGCGCCGCTTCAACCCGGAAATATTTCGGGAAGAAGCGGCGTTTGTGCTGTGGCGCGGCTTTCGTTTGGTCGTCTGCAATGGTACACTGTAGGGAAATAAGTGAACGAGGATAAGGATGGCGTTAATTGAAGATGGGTATGATGAAACGACAAGATGTCGAGTTGCTGGCACCTGCTGGTGATTGGGAGTGTATGCGGGCGGCAGTGGCCAATGGGGCCGATGCTGTTTTTTTTGGTGTGGAGAAATTCAATGCTAGAGCAAGAGCGAATAACTTTCATACGGACGAGCTGCCGGAGATTATGGCTTTTCTTCATAGCTACGGCGTTAAAGGGTTCCTCACGTTTAATATCCTTGTATTCGAGGAAGAACTCGGCGAAGCCAAAGCACTGATAGAAGCTTGTATCGACGCAGGAGTTGACGCGGTTATCGTTCAAGATCTTGGGCTCGTGAAGCTCATTCGTGAGATGTCTCCGGACTTTCCGATTCACGGCTCGACGCAGATGACGATTACGTCGCCAGAGGCGGTTGAGTTTACGAAGCCCTTTGATATCGAACGGGTCGTGCTTGGACGCGAAAACAATCTCAAACAAATTAAAACGATCGGCGAGCAGGCGAAGCTGCCGATGGAAGTGTTCGTGCATGGCGCACTGTGCGTCTCTTACTCAGGCCAGTGTCTGACGAGCGAAATGTGGGGCGGTCGTTCCGCCAACCGCGGCGAATGCGCGCAAGCATGCCGTCTCCCGTATGACTTGATGGTCGATGGCGAGCAGAAGCCGATGGGCGATGTGACATACCTGCTATCGCCGAAGGACCTTGCTGCTGTGGAGCTTGTGCCTGAGCTGATCGAAGCGGGCGTCACGTCCTTCAAGATTGAGGGACGACTAAAGAGCCCGGAATATGTCGCGAATGTAGTTAGCAAGTACCGCCGCGCGATTGATAAATATTTCGATGGCGACCGTTCTGCTCCGTCGAAGGAAGAGATGCGCGAGCTGCAGCAAAGCTTCTCGCGTGGATTTACACACGGTTTCCTTGATGGCACGAACAACAAGATGCTCGTGGAAGGGACTTTCCCGAAGAGCCGCGGCGTTTACCTGGGCCGTGTCGAGAAGATTCTGCGCGATGCGGTTGTTTGCCGGATCGAAGTGCCGGTGAAGCGCGGCGACGGTATTGTGTTCGACGCTGGCGACCCGACGAAGAAGGAAGAGGGCGGCCGCATCTACGACATCCGCCGCCAAGGCACGAAGCTGGAAGGCGAAGCGCAAGAAGGGCTTGTCATTGAGCTTGTTCCAGGGCGAAATGACGTAGATCTGCGCCGTGTGCATGTCGGCGACCGCGTATGGAAAACAAGTGATCCTGCTCTAGATCGGCGCTTGCGCGCTTCGTTCGAGACAGAGAAGCCGTACCGAGTCTTCCCGCTGCATGTGAAAGTGACAGGAGAGCTCGGACAGCCGCTTCATACCGTATGGACGGATGTGGAGAAGGGCAATACGGTAGAGATCAGCTCCGAGCTGGAGCTCGAACAGGCTCAAAAGCGCCCAATGGATAGCGCTATTCTGGAAGAGCAGCTCGGTCGTCTTGGCGGCACTGTCTATCAGCTGGAGTCGCTTGACGTGGAGCTGAACGGAGATCTAATCGTGCCGATGCGCGAATTGAACCGGATGCGCCGCGAAGCGGTAGAAGCATTGGCTGGCGAGCGTCCGAAGCCTCCGGTATATATTAAACACGAAGTCGATATCAATGACGACGCTCGCGGTAGCGAGATCAGGCCGCAGCAGCCGTCGAATGCAGCAAAGGCGAAGCTGACAGTGCTCTGCCGTAGCCTTCCTCAGCTGGAGGCCGCTGTGAAGTCCGATAAAGTTGACATGGTATACGCCGACTTTGAATTTATTAAGCAGCTGCCGGCTGCGATGGAGCTGGCGCGGAGTGCTGGCAAGTCAATCGGCCTTGTAACGCCGCGGATTCATATGCCGAATGAGAACGGCTACCATGCGAACATCCTGAAGCTGAAGCCGGATGCGGTGCTCGTTCGCAACACAGGCGCGCTCTATTACTACTTGCGCGCAAGAGCTGCGAAGCCGAATGAGACATTCCCGGAGCTGATCGGCGATTTCTCGCTGAACATTGCGAACCATAAGGCGGCGAATCTGTTCCTGGATGCAGGCTGCAGCCTCGTCACCCCTTCATATGATTTAAATGTGCAGCAAATGTTCGACCTGTTGCGCCGCAGCGAAACGTCGAGGATGGAAGTCGTCATCCATCAGCATTTGCCGATGTTCCACACGGAGCATTGTGTCTATTGCACCTTCCTTAGCGAAGGCACGGACTTCACGAACTGCGGACGTCCGTGTGAAGAGCATAATGTCTCGCTGCAGGATCGGATCGGCATGTCGCATCCGGTTCGCGTCGACGAAGGCTGCCGCAATACGGTGTACAATGCGATCGAGCAGTCTGGCGCGGAGTACATGAAGCAGTTCGGCGAGCTGGGCATAGCGTCGTTCCGGATTGAATTCCTGGAAGAGACCGCTGATAAAGTGAACGAAGTTATTGATTTATACAGCGATGCGCTCGCAGGGCGTATTGGCGGAACGCAAGTATGGCGCAGCTTGAAAGCCATCAATCAGCTTGGTGTCACACGAGGCCAACTGGTTAAATAATGGACAGAACTAGAGGGGCCGATTATTCGGCTCCTCTTTTTTGCAACCCGGCAGGCGCGGCAATTTCTAGCAACAGGGAGGGATTTAGGAGATTGAAGGCGAATAGGTAGTAAAGGTTAACGTCATATAATGTCTATACCCTAAAGCATTATTTTGGACGTGAGGCTGCCTGAAATCGCTTGGCAGCTTAACAAAGAAGCATGGTGAGGAATGACCAATGAATCAAAAAAACGATGGAACAACGATTGTGAAGCAGGATAATTGGCTTATTGAGGTGCTTAAGGCGGAGCAGGCGATACTGGATGGAAACATGCCCGCCACACAGCTTTTGCAGGCCATTCCGGCCGATATACGAATGAAATCTCCGCTGCTGCTTCGCGCAGAATGCGAGGAGGGCTTATTGAATGGCCGCTTGATCGAGACGAAGCAGATGCTGGAAACGGCGCTGCGAGGCTTCGCTGCGCAAGCGGATGAGTCAGCGATGCTGACGATGATGGCGATGCTCGGCCTGCTGTACATGCAAGTCGGCGACCGGCAAGAAGCGGGGCTGTTCATGGCTCAGCTTGCCGAGGAGTGGCACCGCACGCCAGAGCAGTGCAGCGGCTTTGTGCCGTGGGCGCTGGCCCGCGCCGCGGCTTCGATTGAACGGGTTACAGCGGAGTACGCTGCTGAAGCGAATCGCTTGTTCCAGGCATCGGCTGAGCGGTTTCGCGACGAGGGCAAGCAGGACTGGGTGGGCTTTGTGCTGCTGGAACGGAAGCTGTTCGACGGATCAGCAAGCGAGCAAGCGGATTGGCAGCTATGGATGAGCTGGCTCACGCGCCACGCATCTGATAATTCGCATGGCGCGGCTGTCGCCCGCGTGCTGACCGCAGCTGAGCTGAGCGAGTCCTTGTGCAGCAAGCTGCCGGCTCGCTACGCCTACTTGAGTCAAGCTATTCTGTTGGATTCGCCGCCGGAGCTGCCGCCAGCGCTAGCGGCTGACCTCGAATGCTGCATCTATGCGGCAGGTGCGAGGATCAGGCAGATGCTGCAGGATCGCCAGCTAGTACAGGCGGAGCAAGCATTCGGACAGATGGACCACATGCGCAAGCTCATGTCCACGCCTTCTATTGAACAGCTGACAGTGCAGCTGGCAGCCTCTCTCGCAGCGGCTGGTTTAGCAGAAGTAGCAGCGCCGACAGTGACCGAGGAACTCATCGATAACCACATTGCTATCGAAGCGCGAGAGGAAACGGCAAAGTGGCGTGTGCGGCTGTTTAACGGTATTAACTTTACAGCGATGGATGGCAATGTATTCGAGCCAAGCTGGAAGCGTCGCAAGGCGGGAGAACTGTTCGTCTATCTGCTCCTACAACCCAACTACCGCGCAAACCGTGAGCAAGTCATTGATCGAGTTTTCGGCGAAGGCGATCTATCCAAGCGCTCCAATCAGCTGTATGTGACGCTTCATGATTTACGCTCATCGCTGAAGGAGCAGGGCATGCCGGAGGACATCGTCTTTGCGAAGCGGGGCATTATCGGCATGGCCGAGTACGCTCTTGAAGCGAATGATGTGGAGGATTACAATACGCTGGCCAGAATCGGCGATCAGCTGTGGATGGATGACCGTGAAGAAGCTAGCCGATTATACGAGAAGGCTAGAGTGCTCTATGGACTGCTTGGCACGGAGCTTCCTCACGCAGAATGGCTTGAGCGCGTGCGGGAGCAGCTGCTGGACCGGCAGACGAATATGATTAAGCGGCTTGCCGCTTATTATGGCGAGCTGCTTGACGAGGCACGGGTAGAGCAGTGCCTCGCGGATTGGATCGCGCTTCGTCCTGATCAGGAAGAAGCGTACGAGGCAATGATTATTCACTGCTTACGCGGGGAACGGAGAATCGAAGCGATCGGCTGGTACCGGCGGCTGGAGCGGATTTGCAAGGAAGAGCTGGGCAGCGAGCCGCTAGAGGACGTCAGGAAACTGCTATGGATATGACGGGCAAGGACCAAGTTCACCAGGTTCACCAAGGGGCAACTGTCGGCAAGCCGCGCTACAGCGGCTATATGCTGCTAAGAAGGCTGCTGTTCGTCTATGGCATTGTGCTGCTAGGCGGACTAATTATTTTGCAGGCGGAAACAATGTTGGTAGATCCATCGACTTCTGCCGGTCTTCGTATTCCGCAGCTGGGCAATCTGGCTTTCGCCGTACTGCTGGCAATCGTGATGGCGGGATACTCGGCTTGGCGGATGAAGCCAGTCATGAAGGAGCTCGATCAGCAATGTAAGATGGGCTGCACCGGATTGACGAATAAGTCGCTTCACCGGCTGTACCGGATGCCATACGAGCTGCTCATCAGCATAGCTGTCATCGGCGTAATGTACTCCGGCTTGTACCATGCAGGAGAACTTCAAGGCGGAGGCATATGGTTGCAACTGCTTGGTCAAATGGCAGGGGAACAAAGCTTGTTCATCTCGCTGGCGATTGTGCTCTTTACTACAACGAGGCGCATATTCAGGCCAGTCATGCGCTTGCAGCCGCTGCCGGATCGGTTTGACGGGCGAACCTCAATCGCCCAGCCGATCATTCTGACCTTCGCGTGTACGATGCTGGTGACAATCTTCAGCTTGCTGCAGCTGGTGTTCATGACAGCGAGGCCCCAAGAAACAATCGACCCATACAAGCTCGGCTTAATCGCTGCGTTTTATTTTATAATGAGTGTCGCTTTATTCAGCTACGTGACGATGCAGTTCAGACAAGAGCTGCGCGGCCTTATCCGCGACATTCGCGGGCTAGTGGCTGGACAAGGCTTGCCTGGAGGCGTGGTGCCTGCCATTTTGCATGATGAAGCAGGTGAGCTAGCCGTTGCATACAACGAGCTGCAGAACCGCATCAGCCGCGAATACGAATCGCTGGAACGCGAACTGAAGATGGCTTACAATGTACAGCAGAAGCTGCTCCCTCCGGGGGATCTAACCATTGGCGCTTACAGAATTACAGCGCGTTGCCAGTCGTACCGTGAGGTTGGCGGCGATTTCTTCGACGTCGTTTCGCTCAGTCCAAACCGTTTTGCCGTCATGATTGGCGATGTCTCTGGCAAAGGGCTGCCTGCAGCGCTTATTATGTCTGCTCAGCTCCTTATTTTCCGATCGGAAATTCGCCGTAACGGCAGTCCATCCGAAGTGCTCGCGCGAATGAACAGGCAGCTGTGCGAAGCGATGGGGGAAGAGGGCTCCGTCTCTATCGGCGTTGGTGTTATTGATCTAACGACAAATGAAGTGCAATATGCGAGCGCGGGGCACTTATCGCCTTATATCATTACGCAAGATGGCCGCGTTCAAGCAGTGGCATGCAGCTCGCTTCCAATCGGTATAGCCCCGGACGCTGCATACGAGGAGATCTGTTTCCAACTGAACAATCGCGACCGCTTCCTTCTGTACACGGATGGATTAATTGAGGCCATTAATGAAGAAGGACACATGTACAGCTTCGACGGATTAGAGGCGGAGCTTGCGACATGGAAGCCTGAGGAGGACTTAACGGATATCGTGGACAATTGGCTTGTCCGAATGGATCGCGAATGCGGCTCTGGCATGGATGACCGGACGGTCGTTGTGCTGGAGCTGGCCGGCGAGTACCGCAGTTCACTGGCGTCCGCAGCTTCCTTTGATAACCCGTTTATGTCCCGAGAATGGGCCATTCGCAGCAAGCTCGGCGACGAGAGGCTCGTGGCGCTCAAGGTGGGCGATTGGATAAAGGAAAGATGGCCGAATTCCGATATATATGAAGATGTGCAAAGCGCCGTGTGCGAAGCGATGATTAATGCCATTGAACATGGCAACAAAATGCAGCCAAATGCGTATGTAACTGTAATCGCACAAATTGGCGGCATGCTCATGGTGTGCCGGGTGTACGATGAAGGCGGCGGCTTTTACCCGAAATTATCGCGGGATGAGGATGAGATGCGCAAGAAGCTGGAATCCGAGGACCCTCGCGGGTGGGGGCTTGTCATGATCGATACGCTTGCGGATTACTGGACGACCGGACGGGATGAGCGGGGCTTCTATACGGAGCTTTATTTCATGAGAAAATCACATCAAGATTCCGAAGAAGAGCAGGCTGCGCAGAAAGGAGATTGAATATGGCGGACCAGCCGTTTTCGATAGCATTACATAAGTTCCCCGGAGGCCTCGCGCTGAAGCTGGAAGGGGATTTGAGCAAATCGGCGGAAGCGAAGCTGCTTAGCGGTTTCGAAGGAGAGATGGAGCTTGGTAAGAGCATCCGTTTCCTGACGCTTGACCTGACGAAGGTCGATTACATAAACAGCGGTGGAATGGCCGTATTGATTCGGCTTGCCCGCATGGGCAGCAAAGCGGGGGTGCATACTTTCGCCTGGGGGATTACCCCGCACTACGAGAAACTGTTTCGCATGGTTGGCTTGACGGAATATATGATGATATATCCGAACGAGTTTGCCGTCATGCAGCGGATCGAAGCGCTTGGGCAATAGTCCGGGTGCGAAGGATAGATTTAGAAGGCGGAGGGCATTATGGAATTGCAATCGGCAATATTTAAGGAGTGGCGGCATCTGTTCAAGCTTGACCCGGACCGCGAGATTAGCGACGAGCGGCTCGATGCGATCTGCATGTCTGGCACGGATGCGATTATTGTAGGCGGTTCGAGCGGCATCACGTTCGATAACACGGTGGACTTAATGTCGCGTATTCGCCGGTATGAAGTGCCGTGCGCACTGGAAGTATCGAATGAAGAGGCGGCCGTACCGGGCTTCGATCATTATTTTATACCGCTCGTCCTGAACACCGATAAGGCAGAATGGATGGCTGGCCGGCAAATTCAAGCTTTGCGAAAGTTCGGGGCGTTCATTCCGTGGGAAAATACTTCGGCAGAAGGCTATCTCATCTTGAATGCGGACGCGGAAGCGGCCAAGCTGACCAGCGCAACGTCGTCACTTGATGCAGAAGGCGTGACCGCGCATATTTATATGGCGGATCGGCTCATGCGTCTGCCTGTAATTTATATGGAATACAGCGGGAAGTTCGGCGACATGGAGCTTGTGAAGCGAGCGAGAAGCTTGGTCACTGGGGCAAGAGTATTTTACGGCGGTGGCATCGACAACGCGGACAAAGCTCGAGCGGCGGCGGATGCGGCCCACACGGTCATCGTAGGCAATATTATTTATGACGATTTGGAAGCGGCGCTCTCAACTGTAGAGGCAGTTCGTAGTGTCCAGCAAAAATAAATCAGAAGAACGGCTTCGTCAGCGAATCGCATCAATCGTGCAGTTCGCTCACAGGAGGCCGTTTTTATTTCGCTTAACCGGCCGGAATGTAATTGACACTGCCCGGTCGGTTGTCTAGACTTAGAGACAGGCGAACAAATGCGAACAAAGGAGCTTATTTACCTTATGTTGAATGAATTTAGCATCGACCAGGCTGTTCAGAAGCTGAACCCTCCGCAGCGCGCGGCCGTTCAAGCGACAGATGGTCCGCTGCTCATTATGGCAGGAGCGGGAAGCGGCAAGACACGCGTGTTGACGCACCGTATTGCTTACTTAATCCAGAAGAAGCGTGTAGCGCCATGGAGTATCCTGGCGATTACCTTTACGAATAAAGCAGCACGAGAGATGCAGCAGCGGGTGAGCGCGCTTGTCGGCAATTCCGGACAAGATATTTGGGTCTCGACGTTCCACTCGATGTGTGTGCGGATTCTGCGCAGAGATGTTAGCCGAATCGGCTTTTCGAACAATTTCTCCATTCTGGATTCGGCAGATCAGCTGTCGGTAATCCGCAACTGTATGAAGGATCTTAATATTGATACGAAAAAGTTCGAGCCCAAGAGTGTGCAGGCGGCGCTTGGTGGCGCGAAGAACGAGCTCATTACGCCGGAGCAATTCGAGCTGAAGATTGGCGATTACTTCGACGGTATCGTTGCTAAAGTGTACACTGCGTACCAGAAGCGGCTGAAGAACAACAACTCGCTCGACTTTGACGATCTCATCATGAAGACGATCGAGCTGTTCAAGGAAGAGCCTGATGTGTTGGCGTTCTATCAGAACAAGTTCCGTTATATTCACGTCGATGAGTATCAAGATACGAACAGAGCGCAATATATGCTTTGCAATATGCTTGCCAGCAAGCATCACAATATCTGCGTCGTCGGTGACAGCGATCAGTCAATCTACCGCTGGCGCGGCGCGGATATCACCAATATTCTAAACTTCGAGGAAGACTATCCGGAAGCGAAGACGATACTGCTCGAGCAGAACTACCGCTCGACGTCGAATATCCTTAACGCCGCTAATGCTGTCATTAAGCTGAATAGCAGCCGCAAGGATAAGAAGCTGTGGACTGATCAAGGCGAAGGTGACGCGATAACGATCTATCAGGCGGATACAGAGCATGACGAAGGCTATTTCGTCACAGGCGAGATTCGCCAGCAGGTGAACAAAGGGCGCAAGTTCGGCGATCATGCAATTCTGTACCGGACGAATGCCCAGTCTCGTGTTATCGAGGAAACGCTAATCAAGTCTGATATTCCGTACCAAATCGTCGGCGGCGTAAAGTTCTACGACCGCAAAGAGATTAAGGACATTCTCGCTTACCTGCGCCTGATCTCGAACCCTGACGATGACATATGCTTCCAGCGGATTGTTAACGTGCCTAAACGCGGCATCGGTGACACGACGGTTGCGAAGCTCGCGGATGAAGCGGGATTGCGCGGCATCTCCGTCTTTGCCCTGCTTGAGCAGATAGACTGGCTCGATGTGACAGGCCGCGCTCGTACGGCGCTGACCGAATTCCGCGATATGATTGATAACTTGACGCGCATGGTGGAGTACTTGTCCGTAACGGAGTTGACCGAGAAGATACTCGAGCTGAGCGGCTACCGCGAGGAGCTGCACCGCGAGAATACGCTGGAATCGAAAGCTCGCCTCGAGAACATCGACGAGTTCCTATCTGTTACGCAGGAGTTTGAGAATCGCAATGAGGACAAGTCGCTGGTTTCCTTCCTGACCGACCTCGCGCTAATCGCTGATATCGACTCCATGGATAAGGAAGAGTCTGAGAACGAAGTGAAGGACGCGGTCGTCCTCATGACGATGCACAGCGCGAAGGGCCTCGAGTTTCCGATCGTCTTTATCATCGGAATGGAGGAAGGCATATTCCCGCACAGCCGAGCGCTCAATGATAACGATGAGCTGGAGGAAGAGCGTCGTCTCGCTTATGTTGGGATTACGCGTGCGGAGAAGCGGCTCTTCCTCACATGCGCGCGGATGCGCACGCTGTTCGGGCGCACAAGCGCGAACATGCCGTCACGCTTCCTGCGCGAAGTGCCGGACGAGTTGAAGACGGAAGCCGGCCGCGGAGCGCGTTCAAGCGGCGGTGGCGGCATTGGCTTTGGCTCCGGCAGCCGTTTCGGTAGCAGCAGTAGCAGCGGCGGTTCTAGCTCGGGCAGCGGCTTTGGCTTCCGCAGCGGTAGCGGCGGTGGCGGTGCAGCGCCGCGTTCTGGCGCAGCAGCAAGCAGCAGCGGCGTACGCGTCAGCACGCCGATGGATGCCGCGCGTGCGGCTGGCGGAGGCGGAGCTGCTGCTGGTTCAAGCGGTGCGGCCGGTGGCGGGGATTTCGCGGCAGGCGATAAAGTGTCGCATGGCAAATGGGGCACCGGCACGATCGTGTCCGTGCGCGGTACAGGCAATGATAAGGAGCTGCAAATTGCGTTCCCAGCTCCGGTCGGGCTGAAGAAGCTGCTTGCAAGCTTCGCTCCGATTACGAAAGTATAAGCGACGAGAGGCGAGAGAGGGAGGGCGACAATGGCCACTGCCAAGGAAACGGGACAGAATGCGCGGATGCGCGAGCTTGTGGACCTCATTGCGGAGCATAATTATAACTATTACACGTTGGATAAACCGACAATCAGCGATATACAGTGGGACGAGCTCTATGATGAGCTAGTTCAGCTGGAGAAGGAGACGGGGCTTATTTTGCCGTATTCCCCGACTCAGCGCGTTGGCGGCGATATTTTGAAAGGCTTTGAGCCTCACCGTCATCTTGCTCGCCTGTGGAGTCTCGATAAGGCACAGGACAATGAAGATTTACTGGCATGGAATGCTCGCGTTATCAAAGCGGTTGCCGATTATAATGCGAAGAATCCGGACGTTACGCCATTGCCCGATCCAAGCTATGTCATTGAGCTGAAGTTCGACGGCCTCACGCTCAACCTCACCTATGACGGAGGTAATCTGGTGCAGGCGTCTACACGGGGCAACGGCGTCGTTGGCGAAGGGATTTTGGCGCAGGTCAAGACGATTCGTTCCATTCCGCTCACTATTCCGTTCACAGATGGACTGATTGAGGTACAGGGCGAAGGAATTATGAATCTGTCCGTTCTTGAAGCTTACAATGTGACAGCAGCAGAGCCGCTTAAGAATGCCCGGAATGCGGCAGCAGGCGCGCTGCGCAACCAGAATCCGCGAATTACGGCAGAGCGGAAGCTAAACGCGTTCTTCTATAATGTCGGCTATGCGGATGGAGTTTCTTTCGAGAATCATGAGCAGCTGCTCCAGTTCTTGCGAGATAACCGCTTCAAAGTGAATCCCTATGCCGCGTATTGTTCTACTATTGAGGAAGTGCAAGCGGAGCTTGAGCGCGTTGCTGCCGGCCGTAGCGAGCATGATTTCTTGATAGATGGCGCGGTAGTGAAGCTGACCGACATGCGTACGCGCGAAGCGCTAGGCTATACGGATAAGTTCCCGCGCTGGGCGGTTGCGTTTAAGTTCGAGGCGGAAGAAACGACGACGATTCTCGAATCGGTTTCCTGGGAAGTGGGCCGCACCGGCAAAATCACCCCGGTAGCGCGAGTCGAAGCAGTCGATCTTGCCGGCGTAACGGTACAGAACTGTACGCTCAACAATATGGGCGATATCGAGCGGAAGAATCTGAAGTTCGCTCTAGGCACCCATGTGTTCATTCGCCGCTCCAACGATGTTATTCCGGAAATTCTGGGCAAAGTGGATGAAGAGCCAGGCGGCGAGATCGTGACACCGACAGAATGCCCATCATGTGGAACTGCGCTTGAGCTTCGCGGCGCGCACTTGTTCTGCAACAACAAGCTCGGCTGCAAACCGCAGACGATTGGGCGCATAACGCACTTCTCCTCTCGTGACGCGATGGATATCGAATCGTTCAGCGCTATGACGGCGGAGCAGCTGTTTGATGAGTGCGAGGTGCGTGATCCAGCTGATCTCTATGCGCTAAAATATGAGCAACTGATCGATCTGGACCGTTTCGGCGATCGGAAAGCGAAGAAGCTGCTTGAAGCTCTCGATAAGTCTAAGGATCGCGACCTGGCAGCCTTCCTGTTTGCGCTTGGTATCCCGAATACGGGCAAAGCGACAACCAAGATGCTGGCTGATCATTATGGCAGCTTGAGCGCTATTCGTGAGGCAACTGTCGAGGAGCTAGTTGGCTTGCCTGACGTTGGTGGCATCGTAGCTGAGAGTATCTACAGCTACTTCAGAGACCCGGTGGCGGCGGACAGCATTGATCGGATGCTCGCACTTGGTGTGAAGGCAGAGGCGGAGCAGCAAGCACCAGTTCGTACAGACAGTATCTTCAGCGGCAAGACCGTTGTATTGACGGGCACGCTCTCAAGCATGACGCGCGATGAGGCGGCGAAGAAGCTGGAGGCAGTCGGAGCGAAGATTAGCGGAAGCGTATCGAAGAAGACCGACTTTGTTATTGCTGGCGAGAGCGCAGGCAGCAAGCTGACCAAAGCGCGCGATCTCGGAGTGACGGTTATTGAAGACGAAGTAGAGCTGCATCGATTGCTGGGCGAATAGATAGATATTATATAGAGGACTGTGACTGGCTGTGATGTCGGTGCAGTCCTTTGTCATTTTTTACAAGTTGCATCGTGCTTGTGGATGTGTTAAATTATTTCTTGTCGCTTCGAAAGACACACGCCAATACCAAACAACATTCGACAGAATGTGAAATTAAGTGTTGACATGGTCGACAAGAGCTGATAAGATGTAAAACTGTCACCGAGATAAACGTGACGGACAAGTTCTTTGAAAACTGAACATATGGATCACGTCAGATTCAACAATGATATACAAGCTAGTTTTTTGAATGAGCTAACAAGCGAATTCATTTGGCGCGAATGGCTCTGCCATTTCGCCTTTTATGGAGAGTTTGATCCTGGCTCAGGACGAACGCTGGCGGCGTGCCTAATACATGCAAGTCGAGCGGACCTTGTCCTTCGGGACAAGGTTAGCGGCGGACGGGTGAGTAACACGTAGGCAACCTGCCTGTAAGATCGGGATAACATTCGGAAACGGATGCTAATACCGGATAAACAATTCAGCTGCATGGCTGAGTTGGGAAAGACGGCGCAAGCTGTCACTTACAGATGGGCCTGCGGTGCATTAGCTAGTTGGTGGGGTAACGGCTCACCAAGGCGACGATGCATAGCCGACCTGAGAGGGTGATCGGCCACACTGGGACTGAGACACGGCC